>NZ_JBHSKF010000003.1:0-750636 GCF_042657845.1 Actinokineospora guangxiensis
CCTACCCCGACTCCAGCCCCTACCCCGACTCCAGCCCCCACCCCGACTCCAGCTCCCACTCCGCTGCCGGCCCCTACCCCGTCAGCCCCCACCTCGCCACTGGCCCGCACGCCGCCGCTGGCCCGCGCCGTCCCGCCTCCCTCACGATCCTGTCGGGTGCCACCCCTGACCACCCCCCTGCCCCGGAGGCCACCACCGCCGTCATCTCCGCAGCGCGCCGAGCAGGCAACACAGTCATCTGCGACCTCCCCCGCACCTTCACCCCCACCACTCACGCCGCCTTGACCGCCGCAACCCTGACGGTCGTAGTAGTCCCCGCCGACGTCCGCTCCTGCGCCGCCGCCCACCGCATTACCGGCCACCTCCGCACCTGGGGCATCACTCCGCACCTGATAGTCCGAGGCCCGTCCCCCTCCGGCCTCAGCCCCCACGAGATAGCCCGTTCCCTCGACACCCCCCTCCTGGCCCACTACAAGGCCGACCGCACCCTCCCTCCTTCCTTGGACAAAGGCACCTTCACCCCCCGAACCTCCCTGACGAAAGCCGCCCACACCGTCCTCAGCCACGCCCCCACTTAGCCCCCGCCCAGCGCCCCCGCTCCCCGCCCACCCACACCCCCGCCTAGCGCCCCACGCCACGCCACACCCGCGCCCTGTCCTTCCTGTGCCGCGCTTACTGCTCCCGTGGCCATCACTCCACCCCAACCGACACCCGCCTTCTGCCTCCACCGCGAACCCCACGCTCACAGCCGCCCCACCGCGAACTTCCCGCCTGCTCCTCTCGCCGCCACCGCAGTCCTGCCACCGTCGCCCACCAATCCCAACAGCGAAAGCGATTCCCACCCTGCCTTCGCCCACCCGCCCAGTCCGCAACCGCCCGAGGACCCCGATGCTCACCGACCTAGCCGACCGAGTCCGCCACCGCCTGGCCCAATCCGACACGACCTCCGTGACCCCCGCCATGGTCGCCGAAGCCGTCCGCGAATGCGCGGGCGGCGTCCTGGGCCACGACGACATGCTCACCGCCCTCACCCAGCTGCGCCAGGAGTTCACCGGCGCAGGCCCCTTGGACCCCCTCATCGCCACCAACGCCACCGACATCCTCGTCACCGCCCCCGACCAGGTCTGGACCGACACCCCCACCGGCCTGCACCGCACCACCGTCCGCTTCCCCGACGACGCCGCCGTCCGCAGACTCGCCCAACGCCTGGCCCTGGCCGCAGGTCGCCGCCTGGACGACGCCCAACCGTTCGTAGACGCCTGGCTCCCGTCAACCGTCACCGACACCCAAGTGCGGATGCACGCCGTTCTCCCACCCATCGCGACATCCACCTGCCTGTCCCTGCGCATCCTCCGCCCAGCAACCCACACCCTCGACCACCTCACCCGCCTCGGCACCTTCACCACCCCAACCGCCGACCTCCTGACCGCGATCGTCAAGTCCCGCCTGGCCTTCCTCGTCTCCGGCTGCACAGGCTCAGGCAAGACCACGCTCCTCTCCGCCCTCCTCTCGGCGGTCCCGCCCACCGAGCGCATCGTCTGCATCGAGGACGCGGGTGAACTCCACCCCGACCACCCCCAGTTCGTCCGCCTGCTCTCCCGCCCACCCAACATCGAGGGCGCGGGCGAGGTGACCCAGCGCGACCTCGTCCGCCAGAGCCTGCGCATGCGCCCCGACCGCATCGTCGTCGGCGAGGTTCGCGGCGCTGAGCTGATCGACCTCCTGACAGCCCTCAACACCGGCCACGACGGCGGCGCGGGCACCGTCCACGCCAACACCCCCGGCGAGGTCCCCGCCCGCCTCGAAGCCCTGGCATCCCTGGCAGGCACGCCCACCCAAGCCCTTCACAGCCAGCTGGCCGCCGCCGTACACCTGGTCATCCACATGACGAGATCCGGCCCCCACCGCACCCTCACCGAGATCGCCGTCCTCCACCGCGCGGGCCCCACCGTCCAGGCCACCCCCGCCTGGCGCGACAACCGACCCACCCAGGACTACCCGCTCCTCGTCAACCTCCTCAAAGGACCCAAACAGCCATTCCCCTCCCGTCCTGACCCCATTCCCGGACAGCCTCCGCAAAGGACCACCCGGCCATGCCCCCAGCCCTGACCCCGCTGCTCTTGGCCGCCGCACTCCTCGCCTGGCCGGCCAACCCCGCCCGCCGCAGGCTGCGCGCCCTGACCCCGCCCACCACCACGCCCAAGCGCAGGGCGCAGATACCACTCACCGCCCTGATCCCAGCAGCCATCGCCATCGCCGCCTGGCCGCCCCTGGGCCCAGCCGGCGCACTGTCAGCCGCACTGCTCACCGCCGTGATCCGCTCCACCATCCGCCGCCGCCGAGCCACCCGCGCCCACCTCACCTCCCAAGACGCCTTGACCGAATCCCTCCGCTCCCTGGTAGCCGAACTCCGCACAGGCGCAAACCCGGTAACCGCCGCGGAGTCCGCGGCAGAGGAGGCCCCAGCCGCCGTAGCCGCCCTACTCCGCTCCGCGGCGAGCACCACCCGCATGGGCGGCACCCCCACCGTCCCACCCGACGCCGCAGGCGCCCAGATCGTCCACGCCTGGCACCTAGCCACCCACCACGGCCTCCCCTTGGCCGACATCCTCAACTCCACCCGTCACGACTTGGAACACCGCACCCGCGCCGCCCGCCAAGCCGACGCCCGAATGGCGGGCCCACGAGCCAGCGCCACAGTCCTGGCTTCCCTCCCCGCCATAGCCCTTCTCCTGGGCCACACCACCGGCGCGGACCCCTTGTCCGTCCTAGCCGACACCCCCCTCGGCCAACTCCTCCTCCTAACCGGAACCTGCCTGGCCGCCCTAGGCCTCCGCTGGTCCGACCACATCACCAGAACAGCCCACCCATGACCAATCCGCCCTCCCACACCCGCCCTCGCGTACCGCGCCCGTGCGCTGTCGGTCTCCCAGTCCGCCGTCGCCCACCTGATCCGAGCAGGACCCGCGCCGGCTCAACACCAAACAGGAGCCCGCGACTGCCCCAGCCCGCGACTGCCCGACGCCCATGACTGCCCCTAGCCCATGACTGCCCAAGCCCATGACTGCCCAAGCCTGTGACCACCCAAGCCCCCTGACCTCCACACCTCCCGGCTCGTCCCGCTCATCTCCGACCGCCCTCGCCCGCCCAACTCCACACCGAGCAGGAACCCATGACCGCGCCTCTCCTCGCCATCGCCGCAGCCGTTCTCCTCTGGTCCCCGCACCGCCCAGCCGCCGCCCGCCTTCGTCGGCTCGCCGCCGCCTTCGCCGACACCCCGCCCAAGCCGAGCCCGTTCACCACCGTCCGCGCCAAGTTCGCCGCCCTCGCCGAGTCCGTCCGCCCCCGGGCCCCGACCACGCACTCAGGGGCAGCCGCCTACGACCTCCTGGCCGCCTGCCTCACCGCCGGGATGCCGATTCCCACCGCCATCCGCGCGACGGCTGACCACTTCCCACCCCACACCGGCGCCATCCTCAGGGAAACCGCCGACCTCCTGGCCCTCGGCGCGGCCCCACCCGAAGCCTGGGCGCGCGCCGCGGAGCACCCCGACACGGCCCGCTTCGCGCGCAGTGCGCGGCGGAGCGCGCGGGCGGGGACGGCGTTGGCCGACGTCGCGCGTGGGCTCGCCGAGCGCACCCGTGAGCAGGCCGCTGACGCCGGGGACGCGCGGGCGCAGCGGGCCGCGGTCATGATCGCCGCGCCGCTGGCCCTGTGCTTCCTGCCCGCCTTCCTCTGCCTGGGCATCGTCCCGGTGGTGGTCGGTATGGCGCAAAGGCTCTTCTAACCCCACGAAAGGACACCCGTGTACTTCTTCATCCTCAGCCGCCTCTTTCGCCGCGACTCCGGCATGGGCACCACGGAGTACGCCCTGTGCACCGTCGCCGCCGCCGCGTTCGCCGTCATCCTCTACACGATCGTCACCGGAAGCGACATCGTCGAGAAGGTCACCGCCCTGATCTCGGACTCCCTGGAGGAGCCGTGATCCGCACGGACGACCGGGGCGCGGTGACCGTCGAGGCGGCCATCGCCGTCGTCGCCATGGTGGTCGCGCTCGGGCTCGTCCTGGCAGGCGCGGCGGCGGCGATCGACCACATCCGGTGCGTCGACGCCGCTCGTGAGGCTGCCCGCCTCGCGGCCCGAGGTGACCCCGACCGCGCGCACCGCGCCGCCGCCGAACTCGCCCCCGCAGGCGCCACCGTCTCCATCACCTACGCCGACGACACCGTCCGAGTGCACGTGCTCGCCGGCGGCCCACTACCCGGCCTGCGCCTTTCCGCCGACGCGCACAGCATGCTCGAACCGGGCGTAGGAGAACCTGGCGCGGCAGAAGGCGGGGGCAGTGGCGCGCCACCGTGACCGCGGCGCGGCGACGGTCTGGGCGGCGATCGTCGTCGCCGCGGTGGCGGCGCTCGCGGTGGCGGTGATCGGGGTCGGCGCGGCGGTGGCGGCGCGGCACCGGGCCGCGGCCGCGGCCGACCTCGCCGCGCTCGCGGGGGCCGGTCGCGCGTGGTCGGGCGGGTCCGTCGCATGTGCCGCGGCGCGGGACATCACCGCGCGGATGTCCACCGAGCTGCGGTCCTGCACGCTGGATGGCCTGGTCGTGACCGTTCGCGTCGGCAGGCGGCTCGCCGCCTTCGGGTGGGCGGAGGCCACCGCCCGAGCCGGGCCGGCGGCTGGGTCCGGCGCCGAGGCTGCGGGCGGTTGACCTGCGGCGGACCGCGCGGTCAGAGCCGGATCCACTCCAGAGCCGAACGGGTAGCGGGAGCGCCGGAGCGGTGGTGTGCATGACGCCACCGCTCCGGCGTCGACCGCTCGTCGGGCACCCGAGGTGAGCCGAGCGGCCATGATCGACGGCGGTCACCGAGGGGGCGGGCGGGATCAGCGGTTGCTGACGCACGGTGAGCGGCAGGGGGCACGTGGGCGGGAGGGCGAGGGCAGAGGCGTTGGCCACTCTCCGTAGAGGGCAGTTTCGGCTGGTCATGATGGGCGAGAAAGGAGACGGAGGCCACAGTGGCCGGTCGGCGGGGCTACCCGGACGTGTGAGAGCGGGGCGAGCGGTGACCGGTTTGTGGGGCTTCGGTTGCCCGGCACGTTGTCGTCACTTCACCTTGTCATAACGACCAGTTGTCGACTGCAAGTTTCCCGGGGTTCCGTGATGCCGTTGAGTAGGTCACAGGACGCCGCGACCGGGAGTCCGTGACAGGAGGAAGGCTCCACCGACGATGTTGGACAGCAGCGAGAGGTCTGAGAGCTGGCGCCGGGCATTCCGGCCGGAACTGCGAGCCGAGGCGATCGGCCTGGCGTTCCAGGGCTGGTCGGTCCTGCCGGGCACGTACCCCACCGCGACCGGGTGGGCGGGCCGGGACGGCATCGAAGCCGACGGTCCCCAGCCCGTGCACACCGATTGGCGCCAGCGGGTCGGCACCGACGCCGCCCAGGTCGCCACCTGGTGGGCGGGCAAGCCGTACAGCCTGCTGCTGGCCACCGGCGCCGGGGTCGACGCCATCGAGGTCGACGGCGACCTCGGCAGGCGGGCCGCCCGGGTGCTGCGCACCTTCGGCTTCCCCGTGCCCATCGCGGCGACGCCGGAGAGCCGCTGGGTTTTCCTCACCCGCTCCGGCGCGACGCTGCACCGCGACCTGGTCGAGCACCCCGACCACGCGGTCACCCTGCGCGCGGAGGGCGACTGGATCGCGCTGCCGCCGAGCCCCGTCCGGCACGGTGTCGTGCACTGGCGGGTCAAGCCCGAGGTGTGCAACTGGGCCCTGCCGCACTCCCGCATCGTGCAGGACGCGCTGCTGGAGGCACTGGACGCGCCCGTGCACCACATGATCGGCACTCTCGTCGCCGCCGACTAGGCGAGACGGACCAGTCGACAACTCAACAGTGGACCACTGCGGTCGGGTGGGGTGAGCCTCCTCCCGTAACCTCCCCCGCCCGACCGCAGAACCAAGCCTGTCCCGTGCGCTACCGCCGCACTCCCGCCCTAGGCGGAGCGCGCGGACAGGCCGCCAGCCGAGCACCGAGTGGAGGAACGAGCCTCCCAGGACCGCTCCGGCCACCGGACGACCAGCGGCACCCGCCCGCCGCTGCCCGTCGGCACCCGCCCTGGGCCCCGCCGCAGCCCGACGCCTCCCCGGCGCACGCGCGGCGCGGACCCCGCCGACGACCGATCCGCGATGGCCGAGCGTCCTCCGGTAGCAGGCGCCCACCAGCGCTCGGCGGCACCAGGAGCGCGCCGGGATGCGCGTCGGACCCGAACCCCGACGCGCCCCGGCGCGCTGCCATGTCTTGGGACGGCTGGGAAGCAGGACACGGTGAGGGCGGTTGCCCTGCCGTGGTGGGGTTTCTAGCGTTAGTTGATCATGTGGACTATTCGCCGGCCGAATGTCCGGCCCCCGCCGCCAGGTTATCGAGGGGTGGCTGAGAGCGGCCAGGTGTAGGTGGGGGGTGTGGACAACTGTCGGGCGGGGGCGCGGTTCGGTCGTGGGGAGGCGTGGGGTCGGGGTGATGCTCAGAGGTCTGCCAGGACGGTCTGCAGAACCGTGATCGCGCCGGCCTTGTCCAGCGGTTCGTTGCCGTTTCCGCACTTCGGGGACTGCACGCAGGACGGGCAGCCCGCGGGGCACTCGCACGCCGAGATCGCCGCCAGGGTCGCGCTCAGCCACTCCCGCAGTGCTTCGTGTCCGCGTTCGGCGAAGCCCGCGCCGCCCGGGGCGCCGTCGTGGACGAAAACCGTTGCCTGGCCGGTGTCCGGGTGCCAGGCCGTGGAGACGCCGCCGACATCCCACCGGTCGCACGTGGCGAACAGGGGGAGCAGGCCGATCGCGGCGTGTTCGGCGGCGTGCAGGGCGCCGGGGACCAGGGCGGGGAGGATGTTCGCCCTGGTGAGGGCGGCTTCGGGGAGGGTGTACCAGACAGCGCGGGTGTGCAGGGTGTGGGCGGGCAGGTCGAGGGGGATCTGGTCGATCACCTCGCCGGAGGGCAGGCGGCGCAAGTAGCCGGTGACCTGGGAGGTCACCGCCACGTCGCCGAAGGAGACCGTGCCGCCGGAGGGGAGGGTGCGGGTGGTGAGGACGGTGTGGACGGCGATGTCGATGTCCTCGCGCGGGGAGGTCGACCACTCCGGGCTTTCGGCGTGCACCATCGCCAGGCAGGCGTCCAGGTCCAGTTCGTCGACCACGTAGGACGCGCCCTGGTGCAGGTACACCGCTCCGGGGTGGACGGTCGCGCAGGCGCTGCCGCCGCCGACCGTGCCGAGCATGCGGCCGGAATCGGCTTCCACCAGGGCGATCTGCTCGCCGCCGGAGCCGCGGATGTCCACATCGGCGTGCGGGCGGTCGCGGGCGGTCCAGTACCAGCCGGACGGGCGGCGGCGCAGGACGCCGTCGGCGACGAGGCCGTCGAGGACTTCGGCCGCCGTCGGGCCGAAGGCGGGCAGGCAGTCCGGGGTGAGCGGGATCTCGGCGGCGGCGCAGGCCAGTTGGGGGGCCAGGACATAGGGGTTGCCCGGGTCGGTCACCGTCGCCTCGATCGGTCGCCGCAGGATCGCCGACGGGTGGTGCACCAGGTAGGTGTCCAGCGGGTCGTCGCGGGCGATGAAGACCACCAGGGAGCCCTCACCGCTGCGGCCCGCGCGCCCGGCCTGCTGCCAGAACGACGCCAGCGTGCCCGGATATCCCGCGACGACGACGGCGTCCAGACCGGCGATGTCCACGCCCAGTTCCAGCGCGCTGGTCGAGGCCACCCCCAGCAGCTCGCCCGAGGTCAGCGCCGCCTCCAGGGCGCGGCGCTCCTCGGGCAGGTAGCCCGAGCGGTACGCGGCGACCCGCGATTCCAGCTCTGGGTCCACTTCGGACAGGATGCGGCGGGCGCCGAGGGCGGTCAGCTCGGCGCCGCGCCGGGAGCGGACGAAGGCCAGGGTCGCCGCGCCCTCGATGACCAGGTCAGCCAGGACGCGGGCGGCCTCGGCGCCCGCCGAGCGGCGGATCGGGGCGCCGTTCTCGCCGGTCAGCTCGGTCAGCGGGGGTTCCCACAGGGCGACCGTCCGCGCTCCGCGCGGGGACGCGTCGTCGGCGACGGCGACACAGTCCACACCGGACAGCCGAGACGCGGAGGCGGCCGGGTCCGACACCGTCGCCGAGGCGAGGACGAACACCGGCGACGAGCGGTACTTCTCCGCGACGCGGCGCAGCCTGCGCAGCAGCAGCGCCACGTGCGAGCCGAACAAACCCTTGTAGGAGTGGCATTCGTCCACCACGACGTACCGCAGGTTCCTGAAGAACTGCGCCCAGCGCCCGTGCGCGGGCAGCACACCGCGGTGCAGCATGTCGGGGTTGGTGAACACCCAGCGCCCGTGCGCGCGGACCCAGTCGCGCTCGGCCATCGGGGTGTCGCCGTCGTAGGAGGCGGCGCGCAGGTCGGGCAGGTCGAGCTCGCGCACCGCGCGCAGCTGGTCGGCGCCCAACGCCTTGGTGGGCGAGAGGTAGAGCGCGGTGGCCTTCGGGTCCGACAGCAGCGCGGTGATCACCGGCAGCTGGTAGCCCAGCGACTTGCCCGACGCGGTGCCCGTCGCCAGCACGACGCCGCGCCCGGAGTGCGCCAGCTCGGCGGCCCGCGCCTGGTGCGCCCACGGGGCCTCGACGCCGCAGCCGCGCAGCGCCGCGACCAGCTCGGGCGGGGTCCACGCCGGCCACGGCGCGGTGACCGCCTCACGGGCGGGCAGCGACGCGACGTGGGTGATCGGGTCGTCGCCGGGGAGCAGGCCGGCGATCACGCGCTTGAGCAGCAGATCACCGCGGTGCGCACCCATGCTGGCAGCTTCGCACAGGCTGTCGCCGGTGGAAGAACCGGGCGAGACCTTGGTCACAATCCGTTGGATTCCCCACTACGCACAGTGCACCGTCCGGGACGGCTCGCGGACGACCATTGCTTTACCAATAGACTCCGCGCGCATCCCACCGATTGTGGTGGTGCACACGTCGGTAACGGGGCCGGTCCAGCAGACGTCGGCGCCCGGAACAGGCAGATCAACAGGAGGACGGATGCAAGGGCAGTCCCTCGCGGCGGACCTGACACTCACCGGCGCTGATCGCGGTGTTGTCGTCGTGGTCGCCGTGATCGCCCTCGCCGCTCTTGCCGTCGGGTATGTGCTGCTCAAGGAGGTTCTGGCCGCCGGTCAGGGAACCGCCAAGATGCAGGACATCGCCAAGGCGGTCCAGGAGGGCGCGGCGGCGTATCTCAAGCGGCAGCGCAATACGCTGCTGGTATTCGGAAGCATCGTCTTCCTGCTGCTCTTCGCGCTCCCCGCGGAAAGCACGTCCGAGCGGATCGGCCGCTCGCTGTTCTTCGTGGTCGGCGCGGCGTTCTCGTTCGCGATCGGCTATCTGGGCATGTGGCTCTCGACCCAGGCCAACCTGCGTGTCGCCGCCGCGTCGGTGGAGGACGGCGGCCGCGAGAAGGCCATGCGGATCGCGTTCCGCACCGGCGGTGTGGTCGGCATGGCCACCGTCGGCCTCGGCCTGTTCGGCGCCGCGGTCGTCGTGCTCGTCTACACGGGCCAGGCGCCGAAGGTGCTGGAGGGCTTCGGTTTCGGCGCCGCGCTGATCGCGATGTTCATGCGCGTCGGCGGCGGCATCTTCACCAAGGCCGCCGACGTGGGCGCCGACCTGGTCGGCAAGGTCGAGCAGAACATCCCCGAGGACGACCCGCGCAACGCCGCCACGATCGCCGACAACGTCGGCGACAACGTGGGTGACTGCGCCGGTATGGCCGCGGACCTGTTCGAGTCCTACGCCGTCATGCTCGTCGCCGCCCTGATCCTGGGCAGCACGGCGTTCGGCGTGCAGGGCCTGCTGTTCCCGCTGATCGTCCCCGCACTCGGTGTCATCACCGCGATCCTGGGCGTCTACATCACCAAGGCGAAGGCCGGGGAGAGCGGTCTGACGACCATCAACCGCTCGTTCTACATCTCCGCGCTCGTCTCCGCGGTGCTGTGCACGGCGGCGGCGTTCATCTTCCTGCCGACCTCGTTCTCCGAGCTGACCTCCGCGGCCGACCCGAGCGTCGAGGGCAGCCCGGCGCTGGTCGCGGCCGTCGCGGTGATCATCGGCATCGTGCTGGCGGGCATCATCCTGTGGCTCACCGGCTACTTCACCGGCACCGAGTACAAGCCGGTCAAGACCGTCGGCGAGACCTCGCTGACCGGTGCGGCGACCGTCGTGCTGTCCGGCATCTCGGTCGGTTTCGAGTCCGCGGTCTACACCGCGCTCGTCATCGGCGGCGCGGTCTACGGCGCGTTCCTGCTCTCCGGCTCGGTGGTCGTGTCGCTGTTCGCGATCGCGCTGGCGGGCTGCGGCCTGCTGACCACCGTCGGCGTCATCGTCGCGATGGACACCTTCGGCCCGGTCTCGGACAACGCGCAGGGCATCGCCGAGATGTCCGGCGACGTGCACGGCGAGGGCGCGGCGATCCTGACCGAGCTGGACGCGGTGGGCAACACCACCAAGGCCATCACGAAGGGCATCGCCATCGCCACCGCGGTCCTGGCGGCGACAGCGCTGTTCGGGTCCTACCAGGACGCCATCACGCAGGCGCTGGCCAAGGCGGGCGCGGACATCACCATCGCGGACTTCATCGTCTTCAGCCCGAACGTGCTCGTCGGCATCCTGATCGGCGCCGCGGTCGTGTTCATGTTCTCCGGCCTGGCGGTCAACGCGGTCACCCGGGCGGCGGGTGCCATCGTCTTCGAGGTCCGACGCCAGTTCCGCGAGATCCCCGGCATCATGGAGGGCACGACCCGGCCCGAGTACGGCAAGGTCGTCGACATCTGCACCCGCGACTCGCTGCGCGAGCTGGCCACCCCCGGCCTGCTCGCCGTGCTCGCGCCGATCGCCGTCGGCTTCGGCCTCGGCGTCGGCCCGCTGGCGGGCTACCTCGGCGGCGCGATCGCCGCGGGCACGCTGATGGCGGTGTTCCTGGCGAACTCCGGCGGCGCGTGGGACAACGCGAAGAAGCTGGTCGAGGACGGCCACCACGGCGGCAAGGGTTCCTCGGCGCACGAGGCCACCATCATCGGTGACACCGTCGGCGACCCGTTCAAGGACACCGCGGGCCCGGCCATCAACCCGCTGATCAAGGTGATGAACCTGGTCTCGGTGCTGATCGCGCCCGCCATCGTCACCATGTCCGTCGGCGTGGACGCCTCCCCGGGCGTGCGCATCGCCATCGCGCTGGTCGCGGCGGCGCTGATCGTCGCCGCGGTCGTCATCTCCAAGCGGCGCTCGACCTCGATCGCCGACACCCCGGCCGCGACGGTCGCGGGCTGATCGACTCGCACCACCCGGAAAGGCCCGTCCCGCCCACGCGGGGCGGGCCTTTCTTGGTCGGCGGGCCCACCTGGCCCGTGGGACCATCGGGGCCACGCCGACCGAGCTAGCCCGAGGGAGCCCAGCACCATGGTCCGCCGATCCGCCTTCGCCGTTTCCGCCGCAGTCGTCCTCGCCCTCGCGGGCTGCTCGGGCGACGGGCAGGAACCCGGCGAGATGGTGCCGCCCACCACCACAGCGGGCGCGCCCGCGGAGACCGGGGAGGCCTCCGGCGCCGTCGCCTGGGCCGAGCAGGTGTGCGCGGCCGTGGCGCCGGAGGTGGAGAAGCTGGGGGCCGGTCCGAACATCGACCCGAGCAACCCGCAGGCGGCCAAGGACGGCCTCGTGACCTACCTCGGCGACATGGTCGACTCGCTCGACCGGATGATCGACGGCATGGAGGACGCCGGCGCCCCGCCGGTGCCCGACGGCCAGGTCGCCGTCGACCGCGCCACCGGCACGCTGGAGGAGGCCAAGGGCTCGGTGGAGTCCGCCAAGGCCGAGCTGGAGAAGGCCGACGTGAACGACCCGGCCGCCTTCCAGGCCGCGTTCACCAAGGTCGGCGAGGACCTGCAGAAGCTCTCCGACCTGGACAACCCGATGGCGGGCCTGCGCGGCAACAAGGAGCTCAACGACGCCTTCCAGCAGGCCGAGTCCTGCAAGAAGCTGGCGGGCACCGGCTCGACGGGCACGGTCACGCCGACCTCGTAGAAGGCGGTGACCGGGCGGGCGCGGTCCGTGCTCGCCCGCTTCCGCCGCTCGAACTTCTGTTCTAACCTGGCCGCCGTGGAGCAGCTGTCCTTCTACTCCGCCGAGGCGTCGAGCCCCCGGGTCGCCGACCTGGCGGGGCTGCTCTGCGGGCCGGGCCGGGTGCGGGTCTTCGCCGGGACTTCGGCCAGGATCACGGTGCCCGTGCGCGAGCACTGGCGGGCGAACGCGCTGGTCACGGCGTTCGGCATCCGAGGGGTCACGGTCGGCCGCTCGGTGTGCGAGTACACCGGTGACCTTGAATTGCGCACCGCGTTCCGCAAAGATCTGCTCCCACTCGCCCTCGCCTGGGGGCAGCGCAAACAGGTCCCGGCCGGATTCACCCCGGACGGCAGCACGCTGCGCTTGTGGGCGCTGGCCGCGGGCCGGTGGGTGGAAGGGGGGTACGGCCTCGCGCTCGACCGCGCCGCGCCGCACACCGGGGACGCCCTCATCGGGGCCCTGGCCAGGTGCGGGCTGCCCGCCACGGCGTACGCCGGAGGGCTGCGCGTGCGTGGACGGCGTAGGCTCGCGCGGCTCGCCGAACTCGTCGGTCGCCCGCCCGTGCTGAGCGGTGGCGACGGGGCCGACGCGGGGGGTGACGCACAGTGGCCGACGGTCACGGAGATGCGTGTGGTGTCATGAAGGTGTAATGGTGGCCGATGGCAGGGTGAGAGCTGAGCCGTCGAAGCGGGGATAGAGAGAACGGTATCCGTGGCCGGAACGAAGTCCAGCAGAAGCGCCGGGGGTGCGCAGCCGCGCAGGCTCGTGATCGTCGAGTCCCCGGCCAAGGCCAAGAAGATCGCGTCCTACCTCGGGCGCAACTTCGTGGTCGAGTCCTCTCGCGGTCACATCCGCGATCTGCCGCGCAAGGCCGCGGAGGTGCCGGACAAGTTCAAGGGCCAGACGTGGTCGAACCTCGGGGTCAACGTCGACAACGGCTTCGAGCCCATCTACATCGTCACGCCGGACAAGAAGTCCACGGTCACCGAGCTCAAGGGCCTGCTCAAGGACGTTGACGAGCTCTACCTCGCGACAGACGGCGACCGCGAGGGCGAGGCCATCGCCTGGCACCTGCTGGAGGCGCTCAAGCCCAAGGTGCCGGTCCGGCGGATGGTCTTCCACGAGATCACCGAGTCGGCGATCCGGGCCGCCGCCGAGAGCACCCGCGAGCTGGACCGCGACCTGGTCGACGCCCAGGAGACCCGGCGCATCCTCGACCGCCTCTATGGCTACGAGGTCAGCCCCGTGCTGTGGAAGAAGGTCATGCCGCGGCTGTCGGCGGGCCGCGTGCAGTCGGTGGCGACCCGCATCGTCGTGCAGCGCGAGCGCGAGCGCATGGCGTTCGTCTCCGCCTCCTACTGGGACATCTCCGCCACGCTCGACGCGGGCGCCGACGCCGAGCCGCCCACGTTCGGCTCCCGGCTGCTCTCCGTCGACGGCGCCCGCCTGGCCACCGGCCGCGACTTCGGCCCGGACGGCAGGCTCAAGGGCACCTCCGAGGTGCTGCTGCTGGAGGAGGCCGAGGCCCGCCGCCTCGCCGACGGCCTCAGCGGCGCCGCCCTGACGGTCACCAGCGTCGAGGAGAAGCCGTACACGCGGAAGCCGTACGCGCCGTTCATGACCTCCACGCTGCAGCAGGAGGCGGGCCGCAAGCTGCGCTTCTCGTCCGACCGCACGATGCGCGCGGCGCAGCGGCTGTACGAGAACGGCTACATCACCTACATGCGAACCGACTCCACGACCCTGTCGGAGACGGCGATCCAGGCCGCGCGCACACAGGCCGCCCAGCTCTACGGCGGCGAGTTCGTCTCGCCGCAGCCGCGCCAGTACACCCGCAAGGTGAAGAACGCCCAGGAGGCGCACGAGGCCATCCGCCCGGCGGGCGAGGTCTTCCGCACCCCCGGCGAGGTCGGCAGCGAGCTGGAGGCCGACGAGTTCCGCATCTACGAGCTGATCTGGCAGCGCACCATCGCCTCGCAGATGGCCGACGTGCGCGGCACCACGATGACCGTGCGGATCACCGGCAACGCCGCCTCCGGCGAGGAGTGCGTGTTCTCCTCCAGCGGCCGCACGATCACCTTCGCGGGCTTCCTGCGCGCCTACGTCGAGGCCGTCGACACCGAGACCGGCGGCGAGGCCGACGACGCCGAGCGCCGCCTGCCCAGGCTCGCCAAGGGCCACGCGGTCACCGCCGCCGAGCTGACCGCCGACGGGCACGCCACCAGCCCGCCGCCGCGCTACTCCGAGCCCAGCCTGATCAAGCAGCTGGAAGACCTCGGCATCGGCCGCCCGTCGACCTACACCTCGATCATCAAGACGATCCAGGACCGCGGGTACGTGTGGAAGAAGGGCTCGGCCCTGGTCCCGTCCTGGATCGCGTTCTCGGTGATCGGGCTGCTGGAGCACCACTTCGAGCGGCTGGTCGACTACGACTTCACCGCCGCGATGGAAGACGAGCTGGACCGCATCGCCGTCGGCGACCAGGAGCGCACCACCTGGCTGTCGGGGTTCTACTTCGGCGGCGAGGTCGGCCCGGAGGGCTCGGTCGGGCGCTCCGGCGGGCTCAAGAAGCTGGTCGGCTCGGGCGTGGAGGAGATCGACCCGAAGGAGGTCAACTCCATCCGGGTCTTCGACGACGCCGAGAAGCGCCCGGTGGTGGTCCGCGTCGGCCGCTACGGGCCGTACCTGGAGCGCGAGGTCGACGGCGAGGCGCAGCGCGCCAACCTGCCCGAGGACCTGCCGCCGGACGAGCTGACCATCGACATCGCCGAGCAGCTGTTCTCGGTGCCGATGGAGGGCCGCTCGCTGGGCACCGACCCGGTCACCGGACACGAGATCGTGGCCAAGGACGGCCGCTTCGGGCCGTACGTGACCGAGGTGCTGCCCGAGGAGGAGCCGGAGCCGGGCAAGAAGAAGGCCAAGGCGAAGGCCAAGCCGCGCTCGGGGTCGCTGTTCGCGTCGATGTCGCTGGACACGGTGACCCTGGAGGACGCGCTCAAGCTGATGTCGCTGCCGCGCGTCGTGGGCACCGACCCGGCCTCCGGCGAGGAGATCACCGCGCAGAACGGGCGCTACGGGCCGTACCTGAAGAAGGGCACGGACTCGCGCTCCATCTCCAGCGAGGAGCAGATCTTCGCGATCACCCTGGACGAGGCGCTGAAGATCTACGCCGAGCCCAAGCAGCGCGGCCGCCGCACCGCGGCCGCGGCGCCGCCGCTGCGCGAGATGGGCCCGGACCCGGTGTCGGGCAAGCCGATGGTGATCAAGGACGGCCGCTTCGGCCCGTACGTCACCGACGGCGAGCACAACGCCTCGCTGCGCAAGTCCGACAACGTCGAGACCATCTCGGTCGACCGCGCCTCGGAGCTGCTGGCCGAGAAGCGGGCCAAGGGACCGGCCCCGAAGCGGACCACGACCCGCAGGGCTCCGGCGAAGACGGCGGCGAAGACCACCAAGAAGGCCCCGGCGAAGAAGCCCGCGGCGAAGTCCAAGGCCTGATCCGCGCGCCCCGGTCGAGACCGCTGTCCCGTCTCGGTCGGGGTTCGCCGGGTGCGCCGGTCCGACTTGCAGCACAATCGCTGGGAGTGGCCCCGGAGACAACGGGTTCACCCGAAAGTCACCCTCAGCGCATGCGGGGGTGGCTAACCTGGGGCGACCGGGCATCCGTCACCTGATCGGCGGATGAGCGTGGTTACGCTGGGGTGCTTCTCGGGTGTGGAATGGGGTGGAGGGCGATCAGCACCGGCTCGAACGGGCAGGCAGCGGGCCGAGCCGACGGCGGCTCGATGGCCCACCGCGCGCGCAGCGTCCTGTCCATCCGCCCCTTCCGCAGGCTGTGGGGCGTCACCTACCTGTGCAGCACGGGTGACTGGCTCTCCCTGCTCGCGCTGACCGGCCTGGTCACCACCTTCCTCGACGACTACAAGGCGCAGAGCTTCGCCTTCGCGGGCGTCGTGCTCACGCAGCTGCTGCCCGGCCTGCTGTTCGCCCCGATCGGCGGCCTCTTCGCCGACCGCTTCGACCGGCGCAAGGTCATGGCGCTGGCCGACGTCGCCCGCTGCGGGCTGTTCATCTCGATCGCGGTCGTCGGCTCGCCGCTGTGGCTGTTCATCGGCAACTTCCTGATCGGCTGCTGCGCGCTGCTGTGGATTCCGTCCAAGGACGCCGCGGTGCCCAACCTGCTGCGCCGCCCCGACCAGGTGGAGACGGCCAACCAGCTGGGCATGGTGATGACCTACGGCATCGCCGTCATCAGCGGCGCCGGCCTGTACGCGCTGATCACCGGCGTCAGCGAGGCGTTCGGATTCAACCCCGGCGGCTTCGGCATCGCCAACGTGATCCTGCTGCTCAACGGCGCGCTGTACCTCTCCAGCGCGATCATCATCGCCACCCGCATCCCCGAGCTGTCCAAGCGCGCCGAGCCGAAGCCCCCGCCCGGCCCCTCGGAGGGCGCCGCGCCGCGGCAGGCCCCGGCCGAGAAGTCCGGCTTCCTCGGGATGATCAAGGACGCGGCGCATTTCGTGCGGACGACACCACTGGTGCGCGGCCTGCTCATCGGCATGATCGGCGCCTTCGCCGCGGCGGGCGCGCTGGTCGGCTCGGCGCAGCTGTACGCCAACAGCCTGGGCGGCGGCGAGTCGGCCTTCGGCTGGCTGTTCGTCGCGATGTTCCTCGGCCTGGCCACCGGCATGGGCGGCTCGCCCAAGCTGGCCCGCACGCTGCCGCACAACCGCCTCTTCGGCGTGGCGATCGTCGTGGCCGGGCTGGTGCTCACGGTCATCGCGCTCTCGCCGCACCTGGCGGTGTCGCTGATCGCGGTGTCGGTGCTCGGCGCGGGGGCGGGCGCGGCCTTCCTGACCGGCGTGACGATCATCGGCACGCAGGTCGAGGACGCCATCCGCGGCCGCATCAACGCCGTCTACCAATCCCTGATGAAGATCATCCTGGCGGGCGCGATGGCCGCCACGCCGGTGCTGGTCGGCCTGGTCAGCCCGAGCACGGTGACCCTGTTCGGCAAGCCCATGATCATCGACGGCACGCGCCCGGTGCTGCTCGGCGCCGGCCTGATCGCCGCGCTGGTGGGCGTCATCGCCTACCGGCAGATGGACGACCGCCGCCAGGAGAAGATCCTCACCGACGTGATGGCCACCCTGCGCCGCTCGCCCCGGCGCTCGACGGGCCTGCTGATCGCCGTCGAGGGCGTGGCCGGGCTGGACACCAGCACGCAGGCCAGGCTGCTCGCCGACTGGCTCGGCCGCTCCGGTCGCCGCGAGGTCCAGCTGGCCGAGGACCCGGCCCTGGACGACGGCAGGCTCCGCGCCGTGCTGGCGGGCGCGCAGCTCTCCAGCGACCGCGCGCACGCCCTCGTCGCCGCCGCCGTGCGCGCCGACCTGGTCGAACGCGAGATCCGGCCGGCCCTGGAACGCGGCGCGCTGGTGGTCATGGAGCGCTTCGTCGACAGCCCGCTGGCCTACCTGTCCACCCGGGCAGGCCTGGACGCCGCCGAGCTGGAGGGCCTGGCCGACTGGGCCACCTCGCGGCTGCGCCCGGACGTGACCGTGCTGCTCGACCGCGAGCCGGGCACCCTGCCGCCGCGCTCCCCGGCCACCGAGCATCATTGGCACGTGCAGAAGCTGCTCACCGACATGGCCGCGGCCGACCCCGACCACTACATCGTGGTCGACGGCGACGGCCCGGCCGACGAGGTCGCCGAGCGGGTGTGCACGGCCGTGCGCGCCGTGCTCACCGACCGCAAGCTGGGCGAGCTGGTGCCCGTGCCGGACCCGGTCGAGGCGGGCTGATGGCCGTCTGGGCGCAGCTGGTCGGCCAGCCCGCCGCCGTGGCCACGCTCAGCACCGCCGCCAAGGCCGCCACCGCCCTCGTGGACGGCACCGGCCCGGCCACCGGCATGACCCACGCCTGGCTGTTCACCGGACCGCCCGGCTCGGGCCGCTCGGTCGCCGCGCGCGCCTTCGCCGCCGCCCTGCAGTGCACCACCGGCACCGCCGGCTGCGGGGAGTGCCCCGGCTGCCGCACCAGCATGGCGGGCACCCACGCCGACGTGCGCGTGGTGGAGCCCGAGGGGCTGTCCATCTCGGTGCTGGAGATGCGCGCCCTGGTGCAGACCGCGGCCCGCAGGCCGACCGGCGGGCGCTGGCAGGTCGTCATCATCGCCGACGCCGACCGGCTCACCGAAGGCGCGGCCAACGCGCTGCTCAAGGCCGTCGAGGAGCCCCCGCCCCGCACGGTCTTCCTGCTCTGCGCCCCCTCCGACCACCCCGACGACGTCTCGGTGACCATCCGCTCCCGCTGCCGGGCGGTGCCGCTGCGCACGCCCGACGCCGGGGCGATCGCCGACGTGCTGCACTTCCACGACCGCGTAGACCTGGAGACCGCGCGCTGGGCGGCCTCGGTGTGCGGCGGGCACGTCGGCCGCGCCCGCAGGCTCGCCACCGACGACGCCGCCCGCGAGCGCCGCGCCAAGGTGCTGCGCATCCCGATGAACCTGGCCACCCTCTCCCACGTCTTCGACTCCGCCGACGAGCTGGTGAAGGCCGCCGAAGCCGACGCGGCCGAGGTCTCGGCCACCCGCGACGACGTCGAGCGCGACGCCCTGCGCACCGCGATGGGCCACGGCGGCACCGGCAAGGGCACCGCGTCGGCGACCCGGGGCAGCGCGGGCGCGCTGAAGGAGCTGGAACGGCGGCAGAAGTCCCGCGCCACCCGCACCCAGCGCGACTCGCTCGACCTGGCCCTGGTCGACCTGGCCGGGTTCTACCGCGACGCGCTCGTCATCGGGTCGGGCTCGGAAGCGGTGCTCAACCACCCCGACCACACCGACGCGGCGACCCGGGCGGCGAACTCCTGGCCGCCGGAGTCGATCCTGCGCCGCCTGGAGGCCGTGCTGGCCTGCCGCGACGCGCTGGAGCAGAACGTGAAGCCGCGCATCGCCGTCGAGGCGATGGTCTCGGCCCTCTACCGCGGATAGGACGCCAAGACCCCCCGCCCAGGATGGAGTTGGGCAGGGGGTCTCGGCACCCCACGGGCCTAGTCGGCCCGCGAGTTCCTGCGCGGCAGAGCCGCAGCGTTCCTGCGCGGCAAAGCCGCAGCGTTCCTGCGCGGCAAAGCCGCGACGATGACCACGCCGAGCAGCAGCATCGCCGTGCCGGTCCAGAAGATCGGCACCGCGTGGTAGGCCGCGTTGGTGTAGGCCAGCGGCGGCTTCGGCTTGCCCTGCGGGGCGGGCGGCGGCGGGCTCTGCGGGTTCTGCGTCGCCGTCCCGCACACCACGCCGCCCTCGGGGGCGTAGGCACGGGCGACCTGCTCGCCGAGGGAGATCTGGGCCAGCGCGCTGGGCAGGTTCGGCAGGCCGAGCGCGTCGGTCGGCAGGACCTGCAGGTCGAGCATGCGGGCCGAGGCGCCGAGCTGGTAGCCGGTGAACGGGGTCTTGGCCTCCTCGCCCTTCTGCGTCAGCCCGGCCACCGACAGGCGCAGCACACCGAGATCGAGCTTCTTGAGGCCGTCGTCGAGCGCGTCGGTCAGCGGGCTGCCGTCGCCGAGCAGGCCGCCGATGATCGGCAGGTCCTTCAGGCCGGGCAGCGCGTCGACGCCGGGCAGCGGGATGCCGACCGGGATGTCGAGCTTGGGGTTGGCCGCGTCGAGCTTGCCCAGGCTCTTGCCGCCCTGGAGCACCTCGAACACCGGCGCGGTGTAGGCGACCCGCGAGGTGGCCTTGTCGCCGGTGGAGGTGACCTGCAACGTCGGCTGGCTGACCACCTTCACGATGATCTCGAACGGCGTGCCCGCCAGGATCTTGATCGCCGCGACCTGCATGGTCGAGGTCGAGCGCACGGCCTTGTTCTTGGAGCCCGGGATGTCGACCAGCTGCACGACCGACCGCGCCGACAGGGTGTTCGGCAGGCTCAGCAGCGACCCCTTGCCGGTGGTGCCGGACCCGCCGAGCACGCCCCCGAGCGTGCTCAGGGGGCCGCCCAGCTCCTTCAAGCCAGCGATCAGCTGGTTGTTCTGCGCCTCGGTCAGGTTGGGCGCCTTGAAGACACCGGACAGGTCGGTGACGCTCGGCAGCGTCGGGATGGCGTTGAGCGCCGACAGGCTCGCCAGCTCGGTGGAGGCGTCGGAGATGGTGCCGACGCACGGCCCGAGCGTGTCGCTCCACTGCGCGTGCACCCGGCCGTTGATGAGCCCGACCTTCAGCAGCGCGTCCAGCGGCGTCGCGGGCGGGTTGACCCCACCGCTGCGCGGCTGGGTGTTGTTCGGCGGGGCGGTCTGCGCCAGCGAGCCGGGCGCCTGCGGGCTGTTGCCCTGCACCGCCAGCCCCCCGGGCGCCGACTGCGCGACGGCCTTCTCGTAGGCGAGGTAGGCCTCGCTGTTGGCCTGCGCGCTGGCCAGCCCGAACCCCAGCTCGACGGCCGCCTGCTTGGGCAGCTTGTCCTCGGCCCCCGGGATGATCGACCCGGTCGGCGTCGAGTTCGGCGCGATCCGGATCACCGCGAGCCCGGTCCCCGCGTCCCCCACCGCCTTGCCCAGCGGCTGCGGCCCGATGGGCGCGCTCGGCGGCGGCGCGCTCGGGTTCGCGGGCGGCGGCACCGGCGTCGTCGGCACCTGCGCCACCGCAGGCCCCGCGCTCAACGCCAAGAACGCCACCGACGCTGGCAACGCCAGGAGCCGACGATCCATCGTTGGAGCCCTCCTTAACCGCGCGCTCCATCCACACGCGCGTATGAAGTAAACGACGCTTCCACCGCGGGGTGACGCCCCACCCCCACCCCCGCTCGGACGGGTGACCCGCTTGGCCCGCTACACTAGGTCCCACCTGCCGCCTTAGCTCAGTCGGCCAGAGCGGCTCACTCGTAATGAGCAGGTCAAGGGTTCGATTCCCTTAGGCGGCTCGCAGGTCAACAAGCCCGTCCCGATCGTGGGGCGGGCTTGTTCGCGTCCTGGGTTTCCGCTCGTGGGGTCCTCAGCGCTCGCAGGCGATGCCGTTGCGGTCGCGGTCCAGGACGGGGCGGTAGCCGGGGGTGCCGCGGCGGAGGGGGGCGTGGCCCGCTTCGCGGGCGGCGCGGCAGTTGCGGAAGTAGTCGTGGGGTTTCGGGTGGCGGTTGGTCGTTTCCGGGGAGCGGGTGGGGGTGGGGTCGGGGCTGGGGGGCGGGACGCGGACGGGGAGGACGTCTTCGCCGAGGCAGGGCTGGCCCCAGAGGCCGAGGAAGGCGGCGCCGGAGGCGGTGGCGGCGGCGTGGTGGGTTCCGGCGGCGTCGCGGGTGGGCTTGGCGTGGCCGCGGTGCAGGGCGCCCGCGGCGAAGTCGGTGCCGTCGGGCAGGCGGATGGCGGCGGTGACGGCGCGGGTCTGGTTGGCGGTGGGGGTGGCCGGGGACACGGCGGCGGCCAGGATCGGGGTGGGGTCGATGAGGTCCACTTCGGCGCCGAGCAGGGTTTCGGCGGTGTACCCGCGGGCGGCGTCGGCCCAGCAGGGTCCGGGGGGAGCGAGGCCGGCCACCACGACGCGCTCGCCCGCCGAGGTCAGGACGGTTCGGGCGTCGACCACCGTGGACACCGTGGCTTTCGCCGGCGCGGTCGGTGCGGTGGTGGTCGGAGCTGCGGTCGTGGTGGTCGGCCTCACGGTGGGCAACTGTGCGGCGGGGGTCTCCTCGACGGGACCGGTCAAGTCGCTGACCAGCCACACGACGGCGCATGCGCCGATGACGGCCGTTGCGGCGGTCAACCGCGAGCGGGTCGGGCGCGCGTTCGTCATGTGGTCCCCTCGCGCACGGGTGCACTTGTGGGGGAGGTCGACCGGGCGACGACCCACCGTTACTTGAAGCGTCAATTATCACTCTAACGGAGCAGTGGCTCCGCCGCGACGTCCCGAGAGTAGTTCAGCGGCGCCGGGCTGACCACGCCGTCGCGAGGACCAGCGCGGCCGCGGCGACCGCGCCCGCCGCCACCACCGCGACGCCGTAGGCCAGGTCGGGCTCCGTCGAGGTCACCGCCGACACCAGCAGCCACACCGCCGCCCCCAGCAGCGCCCCGAGCGGCAGTGCCGAAACCGGAGCCGCGGGCCGCCGGTGGCCGCGCCGCAGCGCGCGCGACAGGGACTCGATGTACGCCACCGCGAACAGGCCCAACAGGACACTGCCCGCCCCCATCACACTGGCCAGCGGGTGGTTGCCGGTCCTGACGGTGAACGCCTGAGTCTTGCCGTCCTTGGTCAGCTCGCCGGTCGCCGCGCCGCCCACCAGCCAGCGCAGCAGCGGATTCGGCTCGCCGGTTTCCGCCGTGACCGAGCCGAGCGGGATACCCGCGGCGTTGACGGTGAACGACTCCGGCTCCCCGCCCAGCGCCACCGGCTCGCTGAAGTCCACCGTGACCGGTTCCGAGACCGGCTGGCCCGCCACGGTCAGACCGTCCACGACCGACGGGTGCGCCGCGTTCGCGGGCGCCAGGAACGGCAGCACCACCATCAGCACCGCGGCGAGCGCGGCCAGCAGCCCCGGCCACAGCGGCGACGGCGCTCTCTTGATCAGCTCGCTGGCGGGCCGCAGCCCGTCGCGGCGCAGCAGGTCGGGGTCGAAGGTGCGGGTCTGCTCGTGGCCGACGCCGCGCACCGGCGGCGTCGCCACCGTCGGCATGTCGGGCCTGCCCTGCTGGGTGATCGCCGCCATCACCCTGGGCGCCAAGTGCACCGGCACGCCCGCGCGGTCCAGCCAGCCGGGGCCGAACACCGCCGTCGCCGCGCCCGCGATGTCCACCGCGAAGGCCTCGGCGTCGCGGTAGCGGTCCATCGGCTCGCGGGCCAGTGCGCGCATGACCACGGTGGACAGCGGCGCGGGCACGGCGGGCAGCGGACGCGGGTCGGCGAAGATGCGCTGGCGCATCATGCTCACCGCGCCGCGCGTGCGGTCGTAGGGCAGATCGCCGCACAGCAGCTCGTAGAGCACCGTCCCGGCGGCGTAGAGGTCGGCGGCGGGCGTCAGCGCGTTGCCCATGGCCTGTTCGGGGGCGATGTAGGCGGGGGTGCCGAGCACCTCGCCGCCGTGGGTCATCAGCGTCGCGCCCTCGCTGACGACCTGCGCGATGCCGAAGTCGGCCACCTTCATCACCCCGGCCGAGGTGAACAGCAGGTTCTTCGGCTTGACGTCCAGGTGCAGCACGCCCGCCTGGTGCGCGGCGTGCAGACCGGCCAGCATCGCCAGCGCGATCGCGCACGACTGCTCACCGGTCAGGCCCGCGCCGTGGAAGCGGCTGTAGACGGTGCCGCCGTCGAGCTTCTCCATCACCAGCAGGTTGTCGCGCCCGGTCTGCACGTAGTCGTAGACCGGCACGATGTGCGGGTGGTCGAGACTGGCCAGCACCCTGGCCTCGCGGTCGAAGCGGGTGTTGACGTCGGGGTCGCCCGGCACCAGCTGCTTGATGGCGACCGCCCGCCCGAGCGAGCGGTGCACGCCCTCGAAGACGACGCCCATCCCGCCGGAGCCGATCTTGGCCCCGACGGCGTACTGCGGCAGCGCGGCCCCGACGTCGGCGGTCACGCGAACGGCCTGGTGGTCATGCCGACGGTCGGCCCGTCGACCGGGTACCGCTGGGCGGGCTCCGGCGGCACCGGATGCGGGGTGAGGAACCCGAGCACCATCGCGATCAGCGACGCGCCCAGCACGATCGGGATCTCCACGGCGGGCTCCGGCGGCACCAGTCGCAGCACCGAGAGCGTCACCACCGCCACGAGACCGGTGCCCACGCCCGCGGGCAGGAACCGCAGCGCGCGGCGGAACCGGTTGCCCGACAGGCGGTGCCGGGCGAGGGCGAGCAGCGCGCCTGCCCAGGTGAGCGCCGTCAGCAGCGCCATGGCGATGCCGAAGACGCCGTAGACCGACCACAGCGACCCGCGCACGTCGGCGACGGTGTCCACGCCGCCGAGGAGTTCGCGGTCGTCGTCGAGCAGCTCGATCGAGGTCGGCAGCAGCCCGATGGCCTGGCCGTCGAGGTCGCGCACGTCGAGCGGGAAGGTCCTGGTGGCCTCCCCGCCCGCCGGGACCTCGAACGGAATCGTGGTGTCGTAGGCGAAGAACGTCAGTGCGAGCGCGACGCCGGAGACCCGCACGAGCCGCACCTGCTTGGCCTGCGAGCCAGGGTTGACCGCGGTCACCGACAGCTCGGCGGGCGCGCCGGGGTCGAGGGTGACGGTGCGGTCGGCGACGTTGCGACCATCCAGGGTCACCGTCACCTCCAGGCCCTCCCGCGGAGTGCTTTGCGCGGCTGCCGACGACGCTCCCACCAGGGAGGTCCCCAGTAGCGCAACCGCGACGACGATGAGACGTCCCATGGGTGACCCCCGGTTGGTGCGGGCCCGAACGAGCGGGAATGCTACAGCGGCTCGGGGCCTGCCGGAGCGTTCCTTCGGACTTAGGGATGTGGGCTGTGCGCGCTTTAGGACGCATCGTGAGCATCGCGGTTGCGATCGTGGTCGTGATGCTCGCGATCGGCGGTGTGACGCCCGCCTCCGCGCAGACGCCGATCCAGCTCTCCGCGACGCCGAGCACCGTGCAGGCGGGCAGCTCCTTCACCCTGACCTGGCGGACCTATGTGGTCTGCAAGGCGGTCACGTTCTCCGGCGGCCCGGCCCCGATCGGCTCGGTGTACCCCGGCGAGCCCAGCTCCGGCTCGATCGTCGTCGCCGTTCCACGCGATGCCAAGCCGACCAGGTACCGGATCACGGCCACCTGCCTCGGCGGGCGGGTCGACTACACCGCGACCGTCGACGTCACCGTGCGGACCCCGCCGCCGGTCACCACGCGCCCGACCACGACCACCACGCGCCCGCCGGTCACCACCACTACCCGGCCCCCGGTCACCACGACCACCCGCCGCCCGCCGGTCATCACCCCCAACCCCACCACGACGACCACGACGACCACGACAGCCACGACCACCACCACGACGACCAGCACCACGCCGAGCACCCCGACCAGCACGCCCCCGACCACCACGGCGGTCCCGGACGACGGCGACCTCGCCCTCGACCGCGACGCCATCCAGCCCGGCGAGGACCTGCAGGCCACCGGCACCGGGTGCGTCCCCGGCGCCGGGGTGGTGCTGACCTCCGGCGAGGGCATCGTCGGCTCGACCGTCGCCGACGACCGGGGCGCCTTCACCGCCGACATCACCTTCACCAAGGTCGAGCCCGGCAGGCACCTGATCACCGCCGAGTGCGGCATCGTGCTCACCGGCCAGGTCGACCAGCTCGTCACCAGCTCCCTCGGTGGCAGCTCCACCGCCCTCGTCGTGCTCGTCTTCTTCGTGCTCGCCGGGGTCGCGCTGATCCGCTTCGCCTAGGCGCCTTGGCGCAGGGCGGCGAAGACCGGCGCCCAGCGGGCGGGGTCGGGCGGGCCGGAGGTCGTCAGGGTCATGCGCTGGGCGATGTCGCCGTAGCGGCGGCCGATCTCGGCCGCGGCGCTCGCGGGGTCGCCGACGACGGCGAAGGCGTGCAGGACCTCGTCGGTGACGAGCGCGGGCATCTCGGTCCAGCGGCCGCGCTTGGCCAGCGCGTTCAGCTCGTCCTGCAGGTCGCCCCAGCCGTGCAGCTCCAGCACCGGGCGGTAGGACGGGGTTGAGCCGTAGAACGCGATCTGGCTTCTGGTCTCGGCGATCGCCGCCTCGATCTCCTCGTCGGTCGATCCACTGGCCACAAAGGATGGACCGCTGATCTCGAAGCCCGCCAAGCCCTTGCCCGTCTTGGCCCGGCCGCGCTCGATGGCCGGGACGGTGACCTCGCGCAGGTAGCGCTCGGTGCTGAAGCTGTGGCACAGCAGCCCGTCGGCGACCTCGCCCGCCACCTCGGCCATCAGCGGACCCACCGCGGCCAGCCAGATCCGGGGGTTGCCGTGCGGGTTCGGGCCGGGGTTGAAGAACGGCGTCATCAGGGTGTGGGTGTAGAACTCGCCCGCGAAGGCGGGCTTGTCGCCGGACTCGAACGCCGCCCAGATCGCGCGCACCGCCAGCACGAACTCGCGCATCCGCGCGGCAGGCTTGGACCACGGCATGCCGAACCGCTTGGCGATGTGCGGCTTGACCTGCGATCCGAGCCCGAGCACGAAGCGCCCGCCGGAGAGCAGCTGCAGGTCGTTGGCGGCCACCGCGACGGTCATCGGGTTGCGCGCGAAGGCGACGGCGATGCCGGTCACCAGGTCGATCCGGCTGGTCCGCTCGGCGGCGACGGCCAGCGCCAGGAACGGGTCCAGCTTGGTCTCGGCCACCCACGCGCCGTCGTAGCCCGCCGACTCGGCGGCGGCCACGGCGTCGGCGGCCTCGGACACGGTGTCGGCGTAGCCGCCGGAGTCGAGCTTCATGCCGGGCAACACTACTGATGGGTACCGTGTCGCATGCCGATCTACTCCTTTGAAGGCAAGACGCCGGTCATCGACCCCACCGCCTGGATCGCCCCGACCGCGACCCTCATCGGCGACGTGACCGTCGAGGCGGGCGCCTCCATCTGGTACGGCGTCGTCATCCGCGCCGACTTCGGGCCGGTGGTGATCCGCGAGCGGGCGAACGTGCAGGACAACACCGTCGTCCACGTGCAGCAGGGCGTCGAGATCGGCGTCGGCGCGACCGTCGGGCACCTGTGCGTCATCCACGACTGCACGATCGGCGCGGGCGCGCTGGTCGGCAACGGGGCCACGGTCCAGGACGGAGCGGTGATCGGCGAGCGCGCGCTGATCGCCGCCGGGGCGATGGTGGCCCCGGGGGCGGTGGTGCCCCCTGAGGTGGTCGCCATGGGCGTCCCGGCCAAGCGCCAGGTGCCGCTGGAAGGCGCACCGAAGTTCTGGGTCGACCACAACGCCGCCGTCTACCAGGAACTGGCCAAGCGGCACGCCAACGGCATAGCCGAGGTGTGACACGCGCACTATGGCCGGTTGGCATTACCCCGCTGCCATCGCGGCGGGGTATCAATGTCCCTTATGGCAGAGCTTGAGCTGCGCCACCTCCGGGCGATCTGCGCCATCGCCGAGGAGGGCAGCGTGTCCAAGGCGGCCAGCAGGCTGGGGGTGACCCAGCCCGCGCTGACCGCCCAGCTGCGCTCCATCGAGCGCATCCTGGGCGGGGAGCTGTTCCGCCGCTCGCCCAACGGCAGCGAGCCCACCGAGCTGGGGCGCAGCGTGGTCCGCTCGGCCAAGGTCGTGCTGCAGGACATGGCCGCGCTGATGGCCTCCGCGCGCACCGACGCGCCGGTGCCGGGGGAGTCGCCGCTGGTGCTGGCGTCGAGCCCGATGCTGTTCACCAGCGCGCTGATCGCCGAGCTGCGGGCCTGGTTCCGCAGCTCGGAGCTGCGCACCGAGATCGACTCCTCCGGGCCGGCGCTGCTGGACCTGGTCGTGGCCAAGCAGGCCGACCTGGCGATCTTCGAGCGGTTCGAGGGCCTGGAGCAGCGCTCACTGGCCGAGGTGGAGATCCGCACGATCGTCGAGGAGCCGCAGTTCGTCGCGCTGGGGGAGGACCACCCGCTGGCCGCGGCCGCCGAGATCGACCTGGTCGAGCTGGCCGACATGGACTGGGTCGTGCCCCCGCCCGACCAGGACGCGATGCGGCTGCGCTTCCGCGAGGTGTGCGAGTCGGTGGGCTTCACCCCGAGGATCACCCACCACGTGACCGAGGCGCGCACCGCGATGGCGCTGGTGGCGGCGGGCGCGGTGTGCCTGGCGCAGCCGGCGTCGCTGAGCGGGCCGGGGTTCGTCATCCGGCCGCTGAAGGACGGGCCGCTGCGGCTGCCGGTGGTGCTGGTGACCCGCTCCGACGGGCTGCTGGCCGGGCGCAGGCACGAGGTGTTCGCCTGTGTCGCGCACGCCTACCGGTCCATCGTGGACCGCAATCCGACCTACGCGAAGTGGTGGGTCGAGCACCCCGAGGCGCACGCCGACCTCGACACCGCGCTCGCCCTGCCCCGGCCGAGCAGGCCGAAGTGACTACTTCTTGATCCGCTTGAGCGTCCAGACGACGGTCATCTCCGCTGTGGTGACGCCCTCGGCGTTGCGGATGACGCACTCCACCGGCAGCTCGGGCCGCTCGCCCGCCTCCAGCTCGGCGATGACGTCGGCGACCGGGCGGGTCAGCTCGGCCTCGGCGGTGAGCACGCCGGTGGCGAGCTTGCGGTAGCGGATCTCCGAGCGCAGCACCAGCGGCGTGGCCGCGGCCATGTGCTCGGCGAAGGCGGCCAGCGCGATGGCCCCCGACGCGGTCTCGGCCAGGCCGAACATCACCGCCGCGTGCGGGCCGCCCGCGTGGTTGCGCTGCTCGGGGCGGTCGGGCAGGGAGCAGGTCACCCGGGTCGGGGTCACCGCGTCGAACTCCACGCCCGCGGTGGCGACCCAGGGGACGGTGCTGGTGATCGTCTGGGCGACCCAGGCGTAATCGGTGCTCATGGCCGCATATTACCCATGGGTAACTTCGTTGCGCCGCACCTCACACGAAACTGAGTTGTGTTCGATCTTTCTCGGTGGGCAAACTTGCATGGACCAACTACTTGGGTGTTGCAAGCAATGAGGTGGAGACCGTGGAGCTGACCGTGGACGCCGCGGCGGATCTCACCGACGACCAGCTGGAAAGCGGCAGGCGACTGGCCTCGGTGCTCTTCGCCTTCGGCAAACAGCAGACGGCCGTGGCCGCCCGGCTCAGCAAGGCAGGCGTCGACCGCTCGGCGATCGTGCTGTTGAAGAACCTCGTGGCGCTCGGCCCGGTCCGCCTCGGCACGCTCGCCGAAGCGGTGTACTCCGACCCGTCGACGGTCTCCCGGCAGATCGCCGCGCTGGTCAAGGAGGGCCTCGTCGCCCGCCACGCCGACCCCGGCGACGGCCGCGCGAGCCTGCTCGCCCCCACCGACGACGGCCTCGCCGTCCTGGAGCGCCAGCGCGCCCGCTTCGCCGTCTCGCTCGCCCAGATGGTCCGGCACTGGGACGCCGCCGACCTCGACACCTTCATCGAGCTGTTCGAGCGGTTCAACGCCGACCACCAGAACCACATGCCTACCTTGATCGCTGAATGCGGGGGAAAGCCTTGACCGCCACCGTCGACGAACCACAGCAGAACACCCTGAGCCACCGGCAGATCCTGGTCATCCTCTCCGGGCTCATGCTCGGCATGTTCCTGGCCGCCCTCGACCAGACCATCATGTCCTCGGCGATGAAGACCATCGCCGACCAGCTGCACGGCCAGACCATCCAGGCGTGGGCCACCACCGCCTACCTGATCACCGCGACGATCTCCACGCCGCTCTACGGCAAGCTCTCCGACATCCTCGGCCGCAAGCCGATGTACCTGACCGCCATCGCGATCTTCCTGCTCGGCTCGGTGCTCAGCGGCATCGCGGGCTCGATGTACGAGCTCGCCGCCTACCGCGCGGTGCAGGGCCTCGGCGCGGGCGGCCTGATGTCGCTGGCGCTGGCGATCATCGCCGACATCACCTCGCCGCGGGAGCGCAGCCGCTACCAGGGCTACTTCATGGCCGTCTGGGGTCTGTCCAGTGTGGCCGGTCCGGTGGTCGGCGGGTTCTTCGCCGGCATCGACTCCTTCGCGGGCTTCGACGGCTGGCGCTGGGTCTTCCTGATCAACGTGCCGATCGCCCTCATCGCGCTGTTCGTGGTGGCGCGCAACCTGAACGTGCCGCACAAGCGCGTCCCGCAGCGGGTCGACTACTTCGGCGCGATCGCCCTGACCGTCGGCCTCGTGCCGCTGCTGATCGTCGCCGAGCAGGGCCGCGAGTGGGGCTGGGCCTCGCCCGCCGCGCTGGCCTCCTACGCACTCGGCGTCCTCGGCCTCGTCGCGTTCGTGCTGATCGAGCGGCGCATGGGCGACGCGGCGCTGCTGCCGCTGCGGCTGTTCCGGCGGCCGGTGTTCAGCGTGGCCAATCTCGTCAACTTCATCATGGGCATGGGCATGTTCGGCGCGATGATGTCGCTGCCGCTGTACCTGCAGATCGTCAAGGGCGCGACGCCGACGCAGTCCGGCCTGATGACGCTGCCGCTCACCGCGGGCATCATCGTCTCGGCGATGGGCAGCGGCCGCGCGATCGCCAAGACCGGGCGCTACCGCAAGTACCCGATCATCGGCCTCGGCCTGACCGCGGCCTCGCTGATCGCGTTCTCCTTCATCGGCGTCGACACGCCGCTGTGGGTCACGATGGCGATCATGGTGGCCATCGGCCTCGGGCTCGGCCTGTGCATGCAGACGCTCATCCTGGCCATCCAGAACGACGTCCCGGTGCGCGACATGGGCGTGGCCACCTCGGCGGGCACGTTCTTCCGCTCGATCGGCGGCACCGTCGGCACCGCGGCCTTCCTGTCGATCCTGTTCGGCGTGGTCGGCGGGCGCATCGAGGCGGCCATGTCGGCCGCGGCCACCGACCAGGCGTTCCTGGCCGCCCTGGCCCGCGACCCCGGGTTCACCCCCGGCGCCATCGACCTGAACAACACCGCGTTCCTCAACGGCCTGGACCCGGCGCTGGCCCGGCCGGTCCTGGTCGGCTTCGCCGACGCGCTGAGCACCGTGTTCCTGGTCGGCGGCCTCGTGATGGTCGTGGCCTTCGCCGCGGTGTGGTTCCTCAAGGAGGTGCCGCTGGCCGAGAAGTCCGGCATCGACCGCGCCGCCGACGAGGACGCCAGGTTCGCCGCCATGCACTGATCCGCGTAGTGACCGCCGATCTAACGCGGCCTCCCGGCTTGTCCGGGAGGCCGCGTTTTCGTCTCGTCTGGGCAACAGATGTGCACTGGCGCTGCCGCCATCTGGGATAGTGGGCACCGACGTTTGGGGGTGCCGTGCGCGTCGTGGTCGCCATCTTCCTGATCGGCGGGCTGGTGATCGCTGTGGCGTTCCTCGCCGGAAGCGTGCCCGCTCCGCAGGCCCCGTCGGCGGCCATGTCGGCGCTCGGACCCAGCGCCCAGCCCTCGTCGCGCCCCGCCCCGCAACCGGTGTGCTCGCCGGGGTCCGGGCCCACCGAGATCGCGCCGGTGCCGCCCGGTGTGCGGGCCCGCGTCGACGCGGCGTGGTCGCGCATCGAGGGCTGGCTGGCCGAGAGCCTGACCACCGAGGTCGTGTGGAACCCGCCCGCCGCCGACGCCGCCATCTCCCGCGCGCAGCGCGCCGCGGGGGCGGCCTTCCCGCCCGACCTGGTCGCCAGCCTGCGCAGGCACGACGGGGTCAGGGCGGCAGGGTTCACGTTCCCGCCGTTCTACGCGCCGATGTCCACCGGGGAGATCGGCGCGGACGCGGGCAAGCTCTGCGCCGCGACCGCGGGCTGGGACGGCAGCCACATCCCCTTCGCCCGCGACAGCGGCGGCTGGTACCTCTACCTCGACAGCTCCGGCGCCGTCGGCGAACACGCCCCCGGCGGACCGGGCGACGCCGCGGCGGGCTCGCTGGCCGACCTGCTCGACCGCACCGCCGACATGCTCGAAGGCCGCCGCACCGACCGCTACTTCCCGTCGATCGGCGCGGACGGCGTCCTGGGCTGGCGCCTGCGCTAGCCCGTGCTTCCGATGTGGGGCACGCGAGAGCCGTGATCAGTTCACCCGCAGCCCACATCGGAAACACGGCCTAGTGCAGCTGCGGCGGCGCGTCCTTGAGCCGGGCGTACGAGCGCACGATCTCGGCCTCGGCCTCGGTGCGGCCGACCCAGCTCGCGCCCTCGACGCTCTTGCCGGGCTCCAGGTCCTTGTAGACCTCGAAGAAGTGCTGGATCTCCAGGCGGTGGAACTCGGCCAGGTGGTGGATGTCGCGCAGGTGCTCGGTGCGCGGGTCGTGCGCGGGCACGCAGAGGACCTTGTCGTCGCCGCCCTTCTCATCGGTCATGCGGAACATGCCGATCGCCCGCGCCGTGATCAGGCAGCCAGGGAAGGTGGGCTCCTGGACCAGCACGAGCGCGTCCAGCGGGTCGCCGTCCTCGCCGAGGGTGTTCTCCACGAATCCGTAGTCGGCGGGGTACTGGGTGGCGGTGAACAGCGTGCGGTCGAGCCGAAGCCGCCCCGACACGTGGTCCACTTCGTACTTGTTGCGGCTCCCCTTGGGGATCTCGATCGTGACGTCGAACTCCACGCCGTCCTCGCTCGTCTCGGCTGTCCTCGGTGAGGCCCTAGTGTGGACCACGGTATGCCGGTCGCCCGCACCTGCGGTGACCGGCCGACAGCCGGGGGATCGGGGAGGTAACCAGGTGTCGGACGCGCAGCCACCGGAGGGCGGCAGAGCCAGCGAAGGCAAGCCTGACCAGGGCAAACCCGTGCTCCCGGTCGCGCCTGCCTGGCCAGCCGCCGATGCCGGGCCCTGGCCGGACGACGACACCGACGACACCGACGCGGCCCCGTTACGTGACGAGACCCACGTCGGCCCGCACGAGCCGAGCGTCACACCACCGGGTGAACCCGACTGGCCCGCCGACGACCCCGGCCCGACCACCGAACTCCCCGTCTCCGCCCTGCCCACCCCCTCCACGTCCGACGCCGCGCCCACCCCCCACGAGACACCCACCCACGCCTTCCCGACCGCCGACACCGACTCCCCACCCCCCGGCGACGTCACACCCGCCCCGGCGGGCCCGGCCACCCACTCCACCGCGGACGCTCCGCCCACCCCCGACGACCTGTCCTCGGCGGACACCGCGGAGGTCCCCCGCCCCGCCGCGCCTGCCCACCCGGAACCCCCTGACGACCACACCGCGCCCGACCTCCCCGCGGCCGAGCCGGAAGCCGAACCCGCGGCCAAGCGGAACGGGCCGGACCCGCTGCCTCCCCCCGCGGACTCCTCCGCGGACGCGCGCGACCAACCGGCCCCTGCCCCCAGCCCCGATTCTCCCGCTGACGAGCACGACCAGGACGGTTCCGAACCGGACCCGGACGGCACCTCTGCGGGCCTCTCCGCCGCGGGCCGGGATCAAGCGACGCTTCCGACGGCGTCGGAAGACCCTTCTCCGGGCTTCCCCGCTGCCGGCGGGGACGAGGCTGACGGCCAGTCGCCCGCCGACGGCTCCCCAGCGGAGGCCCCGGCCGAGCGGGACGAGTCCGGCCCTGCCGAATCCCCGCCGAACTCCTTCGCGGACGAGCGGGACAAGGCAGACGCTCGATCTGGTCTGGATGACAGGCCTTCGGGCTTGTCCGTTGTTGAGCGGGATGAGGCAGGTGCTCGTCCCGGATCGGACGACACCTCTGCGGGGTTCTCCCCGGACTCGGCGACCACCCGACCCACCGCCCGGCCACCCCAGCGCCCCTCCCGACCGGACCTGCCCCGCCGCGGTCCCGTCCCACCGCGCCCCTACGGTCCGCCCCCCGTTCCCCCGCCGACCGGCCACCCGCCCCGTTCCGCCCCGCCCGAGCGCCCCGCCGAGCGCACGGTGGTCGTCCGCCCCGTCCGTTCCGTCCGCCCCGAGCCGCCCGCCGAACCGACCGCGTTCGTCCGCCCGGTGGCCCCCGAGCCGCCCGCCGAGCGGACCATGGTCGTGCGCCGCGCCCCGGCCAGGCAGGCCCCGCCGGAGGAACCCGCCGAGCGGACCACCGTGGTCGCCGCGCTCGCGGCTCCGGACAGCGACAGCGGTCCCGAAGCCAAGAGCGCCAACGAAGCCGAGAGCCGCAAGCGCAAGACCGCGCTGATCGTCGTCGTGGCCGTCGTCGCCGTCCTCGCGCTCGCCGCCGGTGTCGTGCTCTGGGTTCCGGGTGTCGCCGAGAAGCTGGGGCTCGCAGGCGAGGAACCGGTCGCCATCGCGCCCCCGCCCGCCGCCGTCGAGTTCCGGCCCGCCCTCGCCGCCCCCGGCGACTCCGCCCCGGCTCCCACCCCCGACGGGGTCGCCGCCGCGCTGGCCGGTCCCGCCGCCGCGGGCGGGCTCGGCGCGCTCACCGGTGTCGTCATCGACCCCGCGAACGGCCAGGTGCTCTACGCCAAGGGCGGTGACACCGCCCGCGTGCCCGCCTCGACCACCAAGGTCCTCTCCACCGCCGCCGTCCTGCTGGCGATGCCGCACACCGACCAGCTGAGCACCAAGGTCGTGCGCGGCGACAAGCCCGGCACCGTGGTCATCGTCGGCGGCGGCGACCCGACCCTCTCGGCGCTGGCCGCGGGCAAGGAGTCCGTCTATCCCGGGGCCCCGCACCTGGACGACCTGGTCGAGCAGGTCAAGGCGACCGGGCCGGTCGACACCGTGCTGGTCGACACCGGGCGCTACACCGGGGCGGACTTCGCCGCGGGCTGGGAGCGGGTCGACATCGCCGCGGGCCACATCACGCCGATCGTGCCCGCCATGCTCGACGGCGGCCGCGGCGATCCGACGAAGGCCACCACCGCCCGCTCGGCCAACCCGGCCCGCACCATCGCCCAGGCCTTCGCCGACCGCATCGGCGCCACTGTGCCCGCCGAGGCGACGACGACGGCCAAGCCCGACGCCGAGGTGCTCGGCGAGGTCAAGTCCGCGCCGGTGGCCGAGCTGGTCGACACCGTCCTGCAGCGCTCGGACAACGTGCTGGCCGAGACGCTGATCCGCGAGTTGGCCGTCGCCACCGGCAAGGAGCCGTCCTTCACCGGCGCCACCGAGGCCGTCGCCGCGGTGCTGAAGGAGAACGGCTTCACCGTCGACGCCCTCCAGCTCCGCGACGGCAGCGGCCTCTCCACGCAGAACCGCGCCACCGCCACCCTGCTCGCCGAGGTGCTCCAGGTCGCCGCCGCGCCCGACGGCACCGACCCGAGGACGGCCAAGCTGCGCCCGCTGCTGGCCGGTCTGCCGGTCGCGGGCGGCAGCGGCACCCTCGCGGGCCGCTACCAGGAAGGACCGGCCGCAGAGGGCCGCGGCTGGGTCCGCGCCAAGACCGGCACGCTGCCGTCCGTGCGGGCCAACTCGCTGGCCGGGATCGTGCTGGACACCGACGGCAGGCTGCTCGTCTTCGCCCTCATGGCCGATGGCCCCGACACCCTCCAGGCGCGCGCCGACCTGGACGACGTCGCGGCCGCTTTGCACGGGTGCGGGTGCAGGTGAGCGGGTAGCGTTTCGGGTGTGAACGCCGCCACCCGCACCGGTTCCGCCGCCGTCGACTGGGATCTGGCGCGGGCGACCGCCAAACGGTTCGTCCGGCCCGGCCCGATCGTCTCGCCCGACGAGGCCGCGCGGACGGTGGCCGAGCTGCGCGCGGTCACCGCGGTCGCCGAGGAGCACGTGCGCGGCCTGACCGGCCTCGGCGCGGGGCTGCCGGTCACCGAGGGCGACGTGGTCGACCGCGACGGCTGGATCGACGCCGCGGCCGAGGGCATCGCCGCGCTCACCGACGGCGCGCTGCCGCAGCGCGCGGGCAAGGTCGGCGGCGTGCTGGCGGGCAGCGCGGGCGTGCAGGCCGGGGTCGCCCTCGCCTACCTGGGCAGCCGCGTCCTCGGCCAGTACGACCCCTTCGGCGGCGGCGACGGCGGCAGGCTGATGATGGTCGCCCCGAACATCGTCGCCGCGCAGCAGGCGCTCGACGTGCCCGCCGCCGACTTCCACATGTGGGTCGCCCTGCACGAGAGCACCCACCGGCTCCAGTTTACCGCCGTGCCCTGGCTCGCCGAGTACTTCCGCGGCCAGGTCTCCGGGTTCATCGCGGGCCTGGAGGACGACGCCGACGGCGTCCTCCAGCGCCTGCCCGAGGTCCTCAAGGCCGCCCGCTCCCGCCCGGACCCGACCGCGTCCACCGGGCCGCTGGCGATCGTGGAGCTGCTCCAGTCGCCCGCCCAGCGCGCCGCGTTCGACCGGCTCATCGCGCTGTCGACGCTGCTGGAAGGCCACGCCGACCACGTCATGGACGCCGTCGGGCCGAGGGTGGTGCCCAGCGTCGCCACCATCCGCCAGCGCTTCACGGCCCGCCGCCGCGGCGGCGGCCTGCTCGACCGCGTCCTGCGCTCCCTGCTGGGCGTGGACGCGAAGATGAAGCAGTACGCCGTCGGCGCGAAGTTCACCGCGCACTGCGTCGACGCGGTCGGCATGGAGCGGTTCAACCGCGTCTGGGACTCCGCCGACGCGCTGCCGCTGCGCGCGGAGCTGTCCGACCCCGACGCCTGGCTGCGCCGGGTCGCGTGAGCGGGCCGGACCCCGCGGTCGCCGACGTCCGCAGGGCCGTGCGCGTCCTGCTGTCGGCCGCCGCGCCCGAGCGCGTCGCGGTCGCCGTCTCCGGCGGCGCGGACTCCCTCGCCCTCGTCGCCGCCGCGGCGCACGTGCGTCCCGGGGTCGAGGCGCTGATCGTCGACCACCGGCTCCAAGAGGGCTCCGACAAGGTCGCGGCCGCCGTCGCCGAGCAGGTCGGCGCGCTCGGCGTCCAGGCGAAGGTCCTGACGGTGACCGTCGAGGGTCCCGGCGGCACCGAGGCCGCGGCCCGCCGCGCCCGCTACGCCGCCCTGCGCGCCGCGGCGGGCGAGGCCATCGTCCTGCTCGGCCACACCCGCGACGACCAGGCCGAGACGGTGCTGCTCGGCCTCGGCCGCGGCTCCGGCCCGCGCTCCATCGCGGGCATGCGCCCCCTCGACCCGCCCTGGGGCAGACCCCTGCTCGACCTGCCGCGCACCACCACCGCCGCCGCCTGCGCCGCCCTCGGCCTCACCCCCTGGCAGGACCCGCACAACAGCGACTCCCGCTTCACCAGGGTCCGCCTCCGCGCCGAGGTCCTGCCGCTGCTCGAAGACGTCCTCCAGGGCGGGGTCGCCGCCGCCCTGGCCCGCACCGCCACCCAACTCCGCGACGACCTGCACGCCCTCGACACCCTCGCCGCCGACCTCCTCGCCCGCGCGGGGGAGGAGGGCGAGCTGGGCGTGGCGCATCTCACGCCCGCCCCGCCCGCCCTGCGCCGCCGGGCCCTGCGCGCCTGGCTGCTGCAGGCAGGGGTCCCCGAGCTGACCGACGCCCACCTGCGCTCCTGCGACGACCTCGTCGGCGCGTGGCGCGGCCAAGGCGGCGTGGCCCTGCCAGGCGGCTTTGTGGCTCGCCGTGCGCATGGCAGGCTGAGCTGCGTACGACCTTGAGCTTTCTGGCCGTTGCGAAGGGAACGCTGTGTACGACGGTGACATCGCCTCTGTGCTGATCAGTCAGGAACAGATCGACGAGAAGGTCACCGAGCTGGCCAAGCAGGTCGCCGACGACTACGCCGACACCGCGTCCGACCTGGTGCTCGTCGGTGTCCTCAAGGGCGCGGTCATGTTCATGACCGATCTCGCCCGCGCCCTGCCGGTCCCCGTGCAGCTGGAGTTCATGGCCGTCAGCTCCTACGGCTCGGCGACCTCCTCCTCCGGCGTGGTCCGCATCCTCAAGGACCTCGACCGCGACATCGCGGGCCGCGACGTGCTGATCGTCGAGGACATCATCGACTCCGGCCTGACCCTGTCCTGGCTGCTGAAGAACCTCGCCTCCCGCAACCCGCGCTCCATGGAGGTCTGCTCCCTGCTGCGCAAGCCCGACGCGGTGAAGGTCGACGTCCCGGTGAAGTACGTCGGCTTCGACATCCCCAACGAGTTCGTCGTCGGCTACGGCCTCGACTTCGCCGAGCGCTACCGCGACCTGCCCTACATCGGAACCCTCGATCCGCGCGTGTACACCTCGTAAAGCCAAATGTCGTGATTCCCTGACCTGGGCCATCCGGGTGCGTTAGCCTCAACGCGACTGCTGCGGGTGGAGCAGCGCGCGTGACCAGGGGAGAACTGACGTGTTGGACGCAACCGGCATCGGCGGAGCCGTCGGCGCCTTCGCGGGCGCCGCGGCGAGCGGCATGGTCTCGGTGGACCCGGACGCCGCCCAAGCCGCCATCAAGGAAATCGGCGCGGTCCGCGATGAGCTTTCGGCCCTCCTGCACTCGGCCAGCGCGGGAGGTGCCTCCAGCGTCCAGATCGGGGCCAACCCGGTCGGCGTGGCGATGGCGAAGAAGTCGGAGAACCGCATGAGCGGTTCCGGAGACTCGTTCACCCACCTCATCCGTCAGCTTTTCGATCAGACCGAGCGGGCGGAGCGCGCGCTCAACCAGGCGATCGCCAACTACAAGGAGACCGACTACGGCAACGCCGCGAAGGTGCGGGGATAACGCCGGTGCGGTCCACCATCCTCGGTCTCCTCGCGGTCACCGCGGTGATCGCGGTGACCGGGTGCTCCAGCGAATCCGGAGGCGTGGCCACCCCGGGCACGGCCACCCAGCCGACGACCACGGCCCCGTCCACCACCGAGCCGACTACCACCACGACCACGCCCAAGCAGGTCTCCTTCGACCGCGAGGCGCTGTGTGAGCTGCTGACCCCGGCCGAGGCGGCGAAGTTCGGCGCGGAGAACCCGCGCCCGACCAACAGCTTCCAGACCGGGAACCCGCAGTGCGGGTGGATGGGCGAGACATCGATCGTCATGGACTACGGCGCCGACGCGTCGGGGGGCATCGGGGTGTCCGGGCCCAACGTCGAGACGACCGACATCACGATCGCGGGAACCGACGCGCTGTTGCAGCGCATCACAGACAAGACCGTGTTCTGCCAGGTGGCGTTCGCGGTCAACGGCGGCAAATCCGGCCTGGCGGTCGGCGCGGGCGTGCTGTCCAGGGGCGAGGGCAAGTACGAGCCCTGCGACGTGGCGAAGCAGCTCGCCGAGATCGTCATACCGAAGGTGAAGGGCTAGGGGGCAGACATGCCGAACGGCGACCAGCGCTACGACACCCACGATTACGCGGGCGACCGGGCGGACGACGTCTCGATCGCCATGCGGCGCATGCCGGACGAAGACCGCTCGACCAACGCCGAGATCCAGCAGAGCATCACGCAGTCGCAGCGCGAGCAGCTCGCCCCGGACGTGGAGATGGGCAACGACCGGGTGGTCGTGCCGCAGAACTGGGAGAGCCGGACCAGCACGCAGCTCTACCTGGGTGCGACGGACAAGAACGTCCCCACGTCTGCTGACGACCTCGGACGCGGATTCACCGAGGGGGGCAACCGGCTCGCCGAGGCGGCCAACCGGCTGCTCGACGCCGTGACCGCCCTGGACCACGCCTGGAAGGGCGACGCCGCCGAGGCCGCGCGCAACGCGCTCACCCCCCTGGCCAAGCGGACCGGCGCTGCTGGGATCTCGGCGCAGTTCATGGGGACGGCGATGTCGGATCAGGCGCTTGCGGCGGCCAAGGTGCGCAACATGCCCGAGCCCGCCGAGTTCGACCGCGACGCCGCCATGACCGAGGCGCTGGCCAATCCCAATCCCACCGCCGGGATGGCCGACATGCAGGCCAAGGAGCAGGCCGCTCAGAAGGTCAAGGCCGAGCAGGTCCGCTACATGACCGAGTACACGACCACGATGGCCGAGATCGACGCCCGCACCCCCACCTTCGTGCCGCCGCCCGAGCGCGGCATCGACGACGGTGGCGGCGGGGGCTTCCGCGGCGGGCGCGGGGTCGGCTACGACGAGACGTTCACCGGAGGCGGCAACGGGCCCGGCGGTTCCACCGGCGGCGACCGCGCGAGCGGGTTCGCGCCGGGGCGGGGCGGGGCCAACGCACCGGGGATCTTCGTGCCGCTGCCGGGGGAGAACGGCTTCGAGGGCACCGACCTGTCCGGCTACAACCCGGGCACGCCGACCCCCAACCAGCCCGGGATCAACCCCGGCGCCGGCCCCGCGCTGACCCCGACCGGCTCCGGGCCCGGCGGTGCTCCCGCGCCGGTCGGCCAGTTCGGCGGTCGCGGTGCAGGCGGTCCCGGCGCGGGCCGGGCCCCGATGTCGGGCTACGCGCCCAAGCCCGCCACCCCGGGTGGCGCGGGCACCGGCAACCCCGGCGCGGCGCGTCCTGGTACGGGCGGTCCCGGTGTGGCCGGGCGTCCAGGCGGTCCGGGCGCGGGTGCGACCGGCGGGCGCGGTGCAGCCGCCGCGGGTGCCGGTGGGCGCGGCGGTGCGATGGGCGGCGCGGGCGGACGCGGGGCGAACGGCGAGGAGGACGGCGAGCACCAGCGGCCGTCGTACCTGGTGGAGCCGGACGCCGAGGCCACCTTCGGCACCGACCAGGTCACCGCGCCCCCCGTCATCGGGGAGTGAGGCGATGCCCTCCGCCGAGACGCTCGACCAGCTCGCCCTCGACTTCCTGTGGGAGGCGCTGGGCGCCGGGGAGCTGCCCTACCCGCTGCAGGTGCGCTCGCACGGCGAGACCGTCGACGAGCGGGCCTCGCTGCGCGCCCGGATGCACGCCGAGCTCGCCGCGCGCGGGCTGATCGACCGCTACGGCAGGGTCGAGGCGCACGTGGAGGACTGGCTGGGCGTGCTCGCCCGGCCGGACCTGGCGATCGACGCGCTGTTCATGCCCGAGTTGCCCGGCAGGGCGGTCGCGGTGTTCGCCGCCGCGTCGGGCGCCGCGGGCGTGGTCGCCACGCAGTCCGGTGACGACCTGCACCTGCGCCGGGTCCGGGGCGACGCGCTGGTCAGCGAGGTCGTCGCGCTCATGCCGCCTGCCCCGCGCGGGGCGGAGGCGTCGATCTCGCTGCCCGCCGACGAGTTCGCCGCGATCACCCCGCGCTCGGTGCGCGGGGCCGCCGACGGCGATCCGCGGGCCGCGGCGGCGCGGCTGGTCGGGCTGCCCAACCTGCGTGGCGGCCAGTTCGGCGTGACCGCGCGGGACGCGGGCGGGCGCAGGCGGGCGCCGGTGCTGTCGTGGTTCGACAAGCCCAACGGCCGCTACCTGGCCTCGTCCAGCCGGGGCCGCGACGGCCGCGACTGGGTGACCGTGGCCCCCGCCGACGCCCAGACGCTGCGGCACCGGCTCGGCCAGCTGGTGGCCGAGGTCACCCGCTGACCGGCCGGGAACCCAGCGCGCCCCTCGGCCGTTGAGCTAGCGGCAACCCTCGTCGATCGGTGGGGGTGCCGAAGCGGGCGGTACTCTGGTGCGACCGGGGCCACCGACCGGTCGGGTAATGGTCGTCATTGCCTCACGTGCATGTCCAGGGAGGGTCGAGGCCGCGCCACGGCCGCAAGTAATGGACCGAAAGCGACTGCTGCGCAACCCGCTGCTCTGGATCCTCGCGGTGTTGCTGATCTATTTCGCCTTCAGCATGCTGTTCGACGACACCCGTGGGTACACAGCCGTGCCCACGTCGAAAGCCGTCGCGCAGATCGAGGCCAACAACGTCAAGGCCGTCGAGCTGGGGGACAAGGAGCAGCAGCTCAAGCTGACCTTGAACAGCCCGATCGAGCACGAGGGCCAGCAGGTCACCCAGATCCTGGCGCAGTACCCGGCCGGGGCGACCTCGCAGCTCTACACCACGCTCATCGACAAACCGGGCATCGAGTTCCGCACGACGGTCACCCAGGATTCCTTCCTCACCCAGATCCTGATCTTCCTCATCCCGTTCGCGCTGCTGTTGCTGCTGCTCATGTGGATGATGAACAACGTCCAGGGCGGCGGGAACCGGGTTCTCAACTTCGGCAAGTCGAAGGCCAAGCAGCTCTCCAAGGACATGCCCAAGACGACCTTCGCCGACGTGGCGGGGGCCGACGAGGCGGTCGAAGAGCTGTACGAGATCAAGGACTTCCTGCAGAACCCCGGCCGCTACCAGGCCCTCGGCGCGAAGATCCCGAAGGGCGTGCTGCTCTACGGCCCGCCCGGCACGGGCAAGACGCTGCTGGCCCGCGCGGTCGCCGGTGAGGCGGGCGTGCCGTTCTACTCGATCTCCGGCTCGGACTTCGTGGAGATGTTCGTCGGCGTCGGCGCCTCCCGCGTCCGCGACCTGTTCGAGCAGGCCAAGCAGAACGCGCCGTGCATCATCTTCGTCGACGAGATCGACGCGGTCGGCCGCCAGCGCGGCGCCGGCCTCGGCGGCGGGCACGACGAGCGCGAGCAGACCCTCAACCAGCTGCTGGTCGAGATGGACGGCTTCGACGCCCGCGGCGGCATCATCCTCATCGCCGCCACCAACCGCCCGGACATCCTGGACCCGGCGCTGCTGCGCCCGGGCCGCTTCGACCGGCAGATCCCGGTGTCCGCGCCGGACCTCTCCGGCCGCAAGATGATCTTGAAGGTGCACTCCAAGGGCAAGCCCTTCGCCGAGGACGTCGACCTCGACGGCCTGGCCAAGCGCACCGTCGGCATGTCCGGCGCCGACCTGGCCAACGTGATCAACGAGGCCGCCCTGCTCACCGCCCGCCAGAACGGCACCGCCATCAACGGCGCCGCGCTGGAGGAGTCGGTCGACCGGGTGATCGGCGGCCCGGCCCGCAAGAGCCGCATCATCTCCGAGAAGGAGAAGAAGATCACCGCCTACCACGAGGGCGGCCACGCCCTCGCCGCGTGGGCGATGCCGGACCTGGAGCCGGTGTACAAGCTGACGATCCTGCCCCGCGGGCGCACCGGCGGGCACGCGCTCGTCGTCCCCGAGGACGACAAGCAGCTCATGACCCGCTCGGAGATGATCGCCCGGCTGGTGTTCGCCCTCGGCGGGCGCGCGGCCGAGGAGCTGGTGTTCCACGAGCCGACCACCGGCGCCTCCAGCGACATCGACCAGGCCACCAAGATCGCCAAGGCGATGGTGACCGAGTACGGCATGAGCGCCCGGCTCGGCGCGGTCCGCTACGGCCAGGAGCAGGGCGACCCGTTCCTCGGCCGCTCGATGGGCCACGCGCCCGATTACTCGCTGGAGGTGGCGCACGAGATCGACGAGGAGGTGCGCAACCTCATCGAGGCCGCGCACACCGAGGCGTGGGACGTGCTCAACACCTACCGCGACGTCCTGGACGACCTGGTGGTCGAGCTGCTGGACAAGGAGACGCTGACCCGCAAGGACCTGGAGCGCATCTTCTCCAACGTCGAGAAGCGGCCGAGGATCACCGCGTTCAACGACTTCGGCGACCGCGTCCCGTCCGACAAGCCGCCGATCAAGACCCCGCGCGAGCTGGCGCACGAGCGCGGCGAGCCGTGGCCCGACCAGCTGGAGCAGGCCGAGCGGGAGCGGGCCGAGCGGGAGAAGACCCCGGTCGCCTCGGTGCCCGGCGCGGGCGAGCTGCCCGGCGGGCCGCCGCGGTCCACCCCGGAGCTCCCGCACGGCAACGGCAACGGCTCCCCGCAGTACGGGCAGCCGTACCCGCCGCAGTACCCGCAGCCCTACGGCGGCGGCCACGGCTCGGGCCCGCCGCACTACGGCGCCCCGCCCGGCTGGACCCCCGCCACCACCCCCGGCGGTCAGCCGTGGCAGCCCCAGCAGCCGCCGCAGCCACAGCCGGAGTGGGGCAGGCCGCAGGAACCCCGTGACCAGGACAACTCAGACGGGCGCGGCCGCGGGTCCGAGTGAGAGGGTTGCGGCCGACGGCCGCAGGTGGTTGCGGCCCGGCCGCGACGATCCCGGAGACCAGCGATGAGTGAGACCCCGACGGCGGGCGGTGCGCACGGCGCGCCGTCCGCCGTCTTCGACGCAGCCAGGGCCGAGCAGGCGGTGCGCGAACTGCTGCTCGCCTGCGGCGAGGACCCCGACCGCGACGGTCTGCGGGAGACGCCCGCGCGGGTGGCCAGGGCCTACGCGGAGCTGTTCGCCGGGCTCTACACCGACCCCGAGCGGGTCCTCGACAAGACCTTTGACGAGAGCCACGACGAACTCGTCCTGGTCACCGACATCCCCATGTACTCCACCTGCGAGCACCACCTGGTGCCGTTCCACGGGGTGGCGCACGTCGGCTACATCCCCAACGAGCGCGGCCAGGTCACCGGCCTGTCCAAGCTGGCCAGGCTGGTCGACCTCTACGCGCGCCGCCCGCAGGTGCAGGAGCGGCTGACCTCGCAGGTCGCCGACGCCCTCATGCGCAAGCTGACCCCGCGCGGGGCCATCGTGGTCATCGAGGCCGAGCACCTGTGCATGGCGATGCGCGGCATCCGCAAGCCCGGCGCCCGCACGACGACCTCGGCGCTGCGCGGGCTGCTCAAGACCGCGCCGTCCTCGCGTGCGGAGGCCATCGAGCTGATCAACGGGCGCACCCGGTGACGCTGCCCGCGCCGGGCCGCTGCGCGGTCATGGGCGTTCTCAACGTCACCCCGGACTCGTTCTCCGACGGCGGCCGCTACCTGGGCGTCGACGACGCGGTGGCGCACGGGGTGGCGCTGTGGGAGCGCGGCGCGGACGTCATCGACGTCGGCGGGGAGTCGACCCGACCGGGGGCCGAGCGGGTCGACGCGGCCACCGAGAGCGCGCGGATCACGCCGGTGGTCGCGGGGCTGGCCGAGGCGGGCGTGCTGATCAGCGTGGACACCACCAGGGCGCGGGTGGCCGAGGCGGCGCTGGCCGCGGGCGCGGCGATCGTCAACGACGTCTCCGGCGGCCTGGCCGACCCGGACATGGCCAAGGTCGTCGCCGCGGCGGGCGTGCCGTTCGTGCTCATGCACTGGCGCGGGCACAGCCGCGACATGCAGGCGCTGGCGACCTACGACGACGTCGTCGCCGAGGTGCGCGACGAGCTCAGCGCCCGGGTGGACGCCGCGCTCGGCGCCGGGGTCGCCGAGTCGGCGATCGCGCTGGACCCCGGCCTGGGCTTCGCCAAGGACAGCGGCCACAACTGGGCGCTGCTGCGCTCGCTGGACGTGCTCGTGGACCTGGGGTTCCCGGTGCTCGTGGGCGCCTCGCGCAAGCGGTTCCTGGGGACGCTGCTGGCCGATGCGGGCGCGCCGAGGCGCTCCGACGGCCGCGAGGACGCCACCGCCGCCGTCACGGCGCTGGTGGCGATGGCCGGGGCGTGGGGCGTGCGGGTGCACGACGTCGGCCGTTCGCTGGACGCGGCCGCGGTGGCCGCGGCGATGGGAGGGGTACCGAGGTGGCCGACCGGATCACGCTGACCGGGCTGCGGGTGCGCGGGCGCCACGGCGTCTTCGAGCACGAGCGCCGCGACGGGCAGGACTTCGTCGTCGACATCACGCTGTGGCTGGACCTGCGCCAGGCCGCCGCGACCGACGACCTCACCCACACCGTGCACTACGGGGAGCTGGCCGAGCGCGCCGCCGCCGTCGTCGCCGGGGAGCCGAGGGACCTGATCGAGACGGTGGCCGCCGAGATCGCCGAGGCCGAGATGGCCGACGACCGGGTGCTCGCCGTCGAGGTGACCGTGCACAAGCCGAGCGCGCCGATCCCGCTGAGCTTCGCCGACGTCGCGGTGACGGTGCGCCGCTCGCGGAAGACGCGCCCGTGAGCCGCGCGGTGCTGTCGCTGGGCTCCAACCTCGGCGACCGGGAGGCCCACCTGCGCGCCGCGGTCGCGGGCTTCGCCGACGTGCTCGTCGCGGTCTCCCCGGTGTACGAGACGGCCGCCTGGGGCGTGACCGACCAGCCGGACTTCCTCAACGCCGTGCTGCTCGTGGCCGACCCGTCGGCCGACGAGTGGGCGTGGCTGCGCCGCGGCCAGGCGCTGGAGGCGGCCTCCGGGCGTGTCCGCGAGGCGCGCTGGGGTCCGCGGACGCTCGACGTGGACGTCGTCACAGTGGACGGTGTGCGCAGCGACCACCCCGACCTGCTGCTGCCGCACCCGGGCACGGCGGAGCGGGCGACGGTGCTGATCCCGTGGCTGGACGTCGAGCCGGACGCGGTCGTCCCCGGCCGGGGTGCGGCGCGGGACCTGCTGGCCGGAGTGGACACCGCCGGGGTGCGGCGCACCGACATCGATCTGACGGGGGCCCTGTGAGGTTCACCAAGGCGTCGGACCTCGTCCCCGCGGGCCTGGTCACCGCCGTCGCGCTGTACCTGTTCATGCGGCTGCTCTACGGCGAGCTGCCGCCGCTGCCGACCTTCGCCGGGGTGACGCTGCTCGTGCTGGCCGTCGTGGAGGCGGTCTTCGGGCACGTGCTGCGCGGGCGCATCCGGGGCAGCGGGGGGACGAGGCCGACGGGCAGGCCGCTGCAGCCGATCACCGCGGCGCGGGCGCTGGCGCTGGCCAAGGCGTCATCCCTGCTCGGCGCGATCATGCTGGGCGCGTGGCTGGCCGTGCTGGCCTACGTGGTGCCCGAGAGCGCGCGCGTCGACGCGGCCCGCTCGGACATCCCGAGCGCGGTGATCGGCGCGCTCAGCGCGGCGGTCCTCATCGGGGCGGCCCTGTGGCTGGAGTCCTGCTGCCGGACCCCCGACAGCCCGGATGACCAGCGCGACCAGGGCGCCCGACCGACGGCGTGACATCCGTTTGGTCTCGTAGTGGTAACGGACCGGTACGGTGTTCCCCATGACCGGCCGGAACGACCACATCCCGCGCGCGACCGGGCCGCGGCTGCTCTTCCTGGCCGCCCTGCTGCTGGCACTGGGAGCGACCGCAGTCCTGGTGCTCAGCGACTCGCTGCGCTGGATGCGCATCGGCGTCGTCGCCGCGCTGTGGGCCGCGCTCGCCGGGGCGTTCCTCGCGGTGCGCTACCGCAGGCTCTCGGCCGACCGCGCCGAGGACGCCGCCCAGGCGCAGAAGATCTACGAGCTGGAGCTGGAGCGCGAGGTCGCCGCCCGCCGCGAGTTCGAGCTGTCCGCCGAGGCCGCCACGGCCACCGCGGTCAAGGCCGCCGCCGAGGGCGGCTCCCGCGACGACATCGCCGAGCTGCGCGCCGAGCTGAAGGCCATGCGCGAGCACCTGGAGGTCCTGCTCGGCGGCGAGGTCCTGGTCGAGCGGATCGCCCTGCACGCCGAGGCGACCAGGATGCGCTCGCGCCCGGAGGCCCTGGAGTCCCCGGTCGAGCCGATCCGCCGCATCGGCGAGCCGACGACCGACCTCATCGAGCGCGTCCGCGGGCCGTGGCTGGAGGACACCCCGGGCAGCAGGCCGATCGATCCCACGTGGACCCCGTCCTGGGAGTCCGGCGCCTGGGAGTCCGGCGACCTGCGCAGGCCCGCCCGCCAGGGCGAGCAGGCGGTCAAGGCGGGCAGGCCCGCCGCCCGCCCGGCCCGCGCCGAAGCCCGTCCCGGGGACGCCCGCCCGGCCCGGCCCGCCGAGGAGCACCCCGCCAACGGCCGTCCCGCCAACGCCCGCCCTGCCGATGTCCGCCCGGCCCGCCCCGCCGACGCCCGCCCGGGGGCCGCCCGCCCGACCGGCTCGGCCGAGACGCCGTCGCCGCGCCGCGAGCAGGACGCCGGGGTGTCCGCCCGCCTGGACGTGCCCCAGGAGTCCCGCCCGCGCCGCCCGGAGGCCGCGCACCCGGCGGGACCCGCTGGCGAGGCCTACGGCGAGCAGCGCGTCGCCCGGTCGAGGACCGAGGCCGACCCCGCCCGCCGCGAGCCCGATGCCCCGCCCCGCCAGCCCGCCCGGCCCCGCCCCGAGGCGCGCGCGGGCGAGGCGGCCCGCACCCGGCCGGAGGCGCGCGAGGGCGCGGCCCCCGGCGAGGCGACCGCCGCGCGCCTGCGCCCCGCCGACCCCGAGGCGACCAGGTCGGGCGTGCGCCCGGTGGAGCCCCACACCCAGCACGGCGGGCGCCCGCTGGACCGGGGAGCGCCGCCGCGGGTCATCTCCCGGCGCACCCCGGAGCCCGCGCCGCCGTCGGCGGCCGAGGCCGCGCGGAGCCGCCAGGCGGTGGACTCCTCGGCGTCCCCCGCCGCGACCGACTCCGGCGTCTTCGCCCCCGCCGAGGTGGCCCGCCCGCGCGAGGGCCGCGCGCCCGCCGCCGGCGGCCGCTCCGCCTCGCCGCCCCAGGCCTCCGGCGCCCCCGGGCCTGCGGCCGCCGCGCGTCCCGCCGCCGCGGATTCGGGGACCTTCGCCCCCGTGCGCGCGGGCAGGCCCACCGACACGGGCACCTACCCGCCCGCCGCCCGCGCCGACTCCCCTCCGCCCGCCCGGCTCCCGGCCGCCGACCCCGGCGACGCCGCCCGCGGCGGCCGGGCCGCCGAGACCGGCACGTTCGCGCCCGCGCGCGGGCAGCGCGCGACCGAGACCGGGACCCACCCGCCTGCCCGCCCGGAGCAGGGCCAGCGCGCCGCCGAGCCCGCACCGCCCGCCAAGGGCAAGCGCGCCGCCGAGACCGGCACGTTCCCGCCCGCCCAGCCCGTCCGGGGCAAGCGCGCCGCGGAGACCGGCACGTTCCCGCCCGCACAGCCGGCGCGCGGCAAGCGCGCGGCGGAGACGGGCACGTTCCCGCCCGCACAGCCCGTCCGGGGCAAGCGCGCCGCCGAGACCGGGACGTACCCGCCCGCGCGTCCCGGCTCCGCAGCCGCGGCGGCCAGCGCGGGCAGGCGGGCCGCGGAGTCCGGCACCTTCCCGCCGGTCGAGGAGCCCGCGGGCCGCAGGCGCAGGCCCGAGGCCGAGCAGGGCGGGCACGCCTCGGGCACCTCCGTCGCCGACCTGCTCGCCGCGCACGGCGGCACCGCGCCGCGCCGCAGGCGCAGGCGGGACGAGGACTGAGCCAGCCCTACTATCAGCTCCCGTGTCCGATGATCAGCTGCAGCGCCACCCGCCGCGCCGCAAGACGGTCCTGCTGCCCGTCGTCGGCCTGCTCGCGCTCGCGGCCTGCGGGATGGCGCTGCTGGGCCTGAGCACGGCCAGGGTGGGGGTGGAGGCCGAGCTGGTCGGCATCGCCGCCGCGCTGGTGCCGGTCGGGCCGGTGGTGGCGGCGTTCCTGTGGATCGACCGGTGGGAGCCCGAGCCCGCGCGGCTGCTGTGGCTGGCCTTCGGCTGGGGCGCGTGCGTCGCCGCGATCACCGCGCTGCTGATCAACAACACCGCCGAGGCGGTCGGCGACCTGCTGCTGGGCAAGGGCAGCGGGGACACGGTCAGCGCGCTGGTGTCCGCGCCGCTGGTCGAGGAGTTCATGAAGGGCGTCTTCGTCTACGGCATCTTCCTGTTCCTGCGCCACGAGTTCGACGGCGTGATCGACGGGATCGTCTACGCCGGGTTCGTCGCCGCGGGGTTCGCCTTCACCGAGAACATCTACTACTTCGGCCGCGCCTTCGCCGAGTACGGCATCGGCGACGGCACCACGCCCGGGGTGATCACCGCGTTCATCCTGCGCGGTGTCCTCTCGCCGTTCACCCACCCGCTGTTCACCGCGTGCATCGGCGTCGGGATCGGCATCGCCGCGCGCTCGCACAAGCACCGGGTGCTGGCGCCCGCGCTCGGGTTCGTCGCGGCGGTGGGCCTGCACGCGGCGTGGAACGGCGCGGCCACGCTCGGCGGCGGGACGGGGTTCCTGACCGTCTACTTCCTGGTGATGGTGCCGCTGTTCGCCGGGGCGGTCTGGTTCATCACCTGGCACCGCAGGCGCGAGCAGCGCATCATCGCCGCCGCGCTGCCGGGCATGGTCGCCGACAACCTGATCCTGGACAACGAGGTCGAGGCGCTCGCCAGCCTGGAGGCGCGCCGCAAGTGGCGCAAACGCGTGCGGGTGCGCACCGGGCGCGACGCGGCGGCGCTCATGGCCGAGTACCACGCCGCGGTCAGCGAACTGGCGTTCCTGCGCCACGCCGCCGCCGAGGGCATGACCGGCAAGCACGACCTCACCGACGAGGCCCACCTCGTCGCCGTGGTGCGCGCCACCCGGCACGCCGCGGTGCGCGCCTCGGCCCGGTGAACCTGGTCACCCGGCCGCGCCCCGCCCGTCCGCACCCCATTACCCTCGCGATCGTCGTCTGGTACCCGCAGAGGCGCGGGACTGGAACGAAGGGACTGCTGTCATGAAACGGGTCGTGCTGTGACCCGGCCCGCCAGGCTGGCGGTCGGAGTCGTGTCAGCGGGCCGGGTGGGCGCCGTGCTGGGCGCCGCGCTGGCCCGTGCCGGGCATACCGTCTCCGGCGTCTGCGGTGTGTCGCGCGCCTCGCTCGCGCGGGCCGAGGCCCTCCTGCCCGACGTGCCGGTCCTGCCCCCCGACGAGGTCGCGGGCGCCGCGGACCTGGTCCTGCTGGCCCTGCCCGACGACGCCCTGCCCGGCATGGTCCGCGGCCTGGCCGCCGCGGGCGCGCTGCGGGCGGGCCAGATCGTCGCCCACACCTCCGGCGCCTACGGCGTCGATGTGCTCGGCCCCGCCACCGGCCCGGGAGCGCTGGGCCTGGCGCTGCACCCGGCGATGACGTTCACCGGCCGCGCCGAGGACCTGGAGCGCATCGCCGCCTGCTGCTTCGGGGTGACCGCCGCCGACGGCGACGAGGCCGCCTGGAACGTCGCCGAGGCGCTGGTGGTGGAGATGGGCGGCGAGCCAGTCCGGGTGCCGGAAGCCGCCCGCCCGCTCTACCACACGGCGCTGGCCCACGGCGCGAACCACCTGGTCACGCTGGTCTCCGAGGCCGCGGACCTGCTGCGCGGCACCGGGGTCGGCACCCCGGAGCGCCTGCTCGGTCCGCTGCTGTCGGCCGCCCTGGACAACGCCCTGCGCCACGGCGACCGTGCCCTCACCGGCCCCGTCGCCCGCGGCGACGCGGGCACCGTCCGCAAGCACGTGCGCGTCCTCGGCGAGCACGCCCCGCAGATGCTGCCCGCCTACCGCGCCCTGGCCGAGCGCACCGCCCAGCGCGCCACCGCCTCCGGCCTGCTGCGCCCCGACCTGACCGCGGACATCGCCGCGGCCATCCGCTCCGACACCGAAGAGGGCCAGCAATGACGGCGTTCACTCCCGGCAAGCTTCATGTCCATAGTGGACCTCAGGAGCTGGCTCGGGTCACCAGGGCGCTGCGGGCGACCGGGCGCAGGCTCGTCTTCGTCCCGACGATGGGCGCGCTGCACGACGGGCACCGCGAGCTGATGTCGCGTGCCCGCCGCATCCCCAACACCGTCCTCGTCGCCTCCATCTTCGTGAACCCCCTGCAGTTCGGCGAAGGCGAGGACTTCGAGCGCTACCCGCGTCCACTGGAGACGGACCTGGCGGTGTGCGAGGCCGAGCGCGTCGAGCTGGTCTTCACCCCGTCCCGCGAGGACATGTACCCGGAGGGCGCGACCACCACCATCCACCCCGGACCCCTCGGCGACGAGCTGGAGGGCGCGGTCCGCCCCGGCCACTTCGCGGGTGTGCTCACGGTGGTCAACAAGCTGCTCAACATCGTGCGCCCCGACTACGCGATGTTCGGCGAGAAGGACTACCAGCAGCTGGTCCTGATCAAGCGCATGGTGCGCGACCTTGACATGGAGACCACCGTCGTGGGCGTCCCCACCGTCCGCGAGCGCGACGGCCTGGCGCTCTCCTCCCGCAACGCCTACCTGGACGACGAGCAGCGCGCCGCCGCCGTCTCCCTCTCCGCCGCGCTGGCCGCGGGCGCGCACGTCAGCGCCCAGGGCGGCGCCGCCGTGCTGGCCGCCGCCGAGGCCGTCCTGCGCGAGAGCCCCGCGCTGGAGCTGGACTACCTCGCACTGCGCTCGCTGGACCTCGGTCCCGCGCCCGCCGAGGGCGACGCCCGCCTGCTGGTGGCCGCCCGCCTCGGCCGCACCCGCCTCATCGACAACGTCCCGGTCCTGCTCGGACCGGAGCTGTAGGGAGCACCCCATGTTCCGCACCATGCTCAAGTCCAAGATCCACCGCGCCACCGTCACCCAGGCCGACCTGCACTACGTCGGCTCGGTGACCGTCGACCCGGTCCTGCTGGAGGCCGCCGACCTGCTGCCCGGCGAGCAGGTCGCCATCGTGGACGTGACCAACGGCGCCCGCCTGGAGACCTACGTCATCGAGGGCGAGCGCGGCAGCGGCGTCATCGGCATCAACGGCGCGGCCGCGCACCTGGTGCACCCCGGCGACATCGTCATCCTCATCGCCTACGGCCTCATGGACTCCGCCGAGGCCGCCGCCCACCAGCCGCGCGTGGTGTTCGTCGACGCCGACAACCGCGTCGTCGACCTCGGCGCCGACGCCGCCCACGTGCCCGACGGCCACGGCCTGCGCAGCGGGAACGTCACCGTGAGCGCCGCGGGGAAGGCGCCCGAGAAGGCCGCTGCGGAGACCGCCACCGCCGAGACCGCCGACGCCGCCAAGCTCGACGCGCTCCTGGCCGCCGAGGTCTAAGTGCTCCTGGCGATCGACGTCGGCAACACCAACACCGCCTTCGGCCTCTTCGACGGGACCGACCTGGTGCGCGACTGGCGCACCCGCACCGACTCGCGCGGCACCGCCGACGAGCTGGACCTCACCATGCGCGGCCTGCTCGGCGGGCACGCGGGCGCGGTGACCGCCATCGCCGCGCTGTCCACCGTGCCCGACGTGCTGCGCGAGCTGCGCGCCATGCTCGCCAAGTACTACGGCGGCGTGCCGAGGGTGCTGGTCGAGCCCGGTGTGCGGACCGGGGTGCCGCTGCTGGTCGACAACCCCAAGGAGGTCGGCGCCGACCGGGTCGTCAACACCCTCGCCGCCCACCACCTGTACGGCACGGCGTGCGCGGTGGTCGACTTCGGCACCTCGACCAACATCGACGTCATCTCGGCCAAGGGAGAGTTCCTCGGCGGGGTGTTCGTGCCCGGCATCGAGATCTCGATGGACGCCCTGGCCACACATGCCGCCGCGCTGCGCAAGGTCGACGTGGTCCGGCCGCGCTCGGTGATCGGCAAGAACACCGTCGAGTGCCTGCAGTCGGGGATCATGTACGGCTTCGCCGGGCAGGTCGACGGCCTGGTCGCCAGGATCAGGGCCGAGCTGGCCCGCACCGGGCATGGCGGCCCGGTCACCGTCGTCGCCACCGGGGGCCTGGCTCCGCTGGTGGTGGACGAGGCGGTGGGCATCGACCACCACCGCCCCGACCTCACGCTCCTGGGCCTGCGCCTGGTCTACGAGCGCAACCGCCGCTAGCGGCGGACCGCGCGCACGACCTCGCAGAGCAGCGGCTGGTAGAAGGTGCCGCGCGAGTCGGGCAGGCCGGAGAGGTACTCCTGGGCCTTGGCCAGCACGGCCTCGCGCTCGTCGTCGGGGGCGACCGCGATGTGGGAGAACGTGCGCAGCGAGCCGACCATCGAGTCGACCGTGCGCAGCACCTGGTGCTTGAAGGTGTTCTCCTCGACCTCGCCGAGCAGCTCGTGGCGGGGGACGTGGCGCGGCGCGGGCGCGCTGGGGTTGGACACGCTGGTCGCGGTCAGCGAGACCAGCGTCTTCACCCACGGCACGCTGTCGTCGTAGGCGTTCCAGAGCGCGCCGAACACCCCGCCGGGGCGCAGCACGCGGGTGATCTCGGCGAGCGCCTCGGCGTTGTCGAACCAGTGGAAGGCCTGGCCCGCGAGCACGGCGTCGACCGAGGCGTCGCCGAGCGGGATGGCCTCGGCGCGGCCGTCGACCGTCGGCACGTCCGGCAGCCGCCTGGCCAGCTCGGCGCGCATCAGCGGGTCGGGCTCGACGGCGGTCACGTCGACGCCCAGCTCCAGCAGGGCCTCGGTCAGCTTGCCCGTGCCCGCGCCGAGGTCGAGCACCCTGACCCGGTCGCCGATGGCCCATTCGACGGCATCGACGGGGTATCCCGGCCGGTGTTCTGCGTAGAGGGCGGCATTCGCGCCGAATGATCCCGCTCTGGTCTCGCGCAACTGCGGATCGTCCACCGCAACACCGTAGGGCAATACCGGTTGTGGCCTGCGACCTGTGCCCTCGTACCCTTGCGCCGTGAACGAGGAGACCGCGCCCGACGTCGACGACCTGCCCGAGCAGATGCGGGTCCGGCGGGAGAAGCGCGAGCGAATGCTGGCCGCCGGGGTCGCGCCCTACCCGGTGGAAGTCCCGCGCACCCACTCCCTGGCCGAAGTGCGCGCCGCGCATTCGGATCTGCCCGTCGACACGGCGACCGGGGAGAAGGTGTGCGTCGCGGGCCGGGTCATGTTCCTGCGCAACACCGGAAAGCTCTGCTTCGCCACCTTGCGCGAAGGCGACGGAACCGAACTCCAGGCGATGCTGAGCCTGAACAACGTCGGCGAGGAGTCGCTTTCCCGGTGGAAGGCGGATGTCGATCTTGGCGACCACGTATTCGTCACCGGCGAGGTGATCACGTCCCGGCGCGGAGAGCTCTCGGTGCTCGCCGACGAGTGGGGAATGGCGGCCAAGTCGCTGCGCCCGCTCCCGGTCGCGCACAAGCCGCTCGGCGAGGAAACGCGTATTCGCCAGCGGTATGTCGATCTCATCGTGCGACCCGCGGCGCGCGACACGGTAAGGACCCGATCGGCCGTTGTGCGCTCGCTCAGGGAGTCTTTCCACAGCCGGGGTTTCCTGGAGGTGGAGACCCCGATGCTGCAGACGCTGCACGGTGGCGCGTCCGCCCGCCCGTTCGCCACGCACTCCAACGCGATGAGCATGGATCTGTACCTGCGGATCGCGCCCGAGCTGTTTCTCAAGCGCTGCGTGGTGGGCGGGATCGAGAAGGTCTACGAGATCAACCGCAACTTCCGCAACGAGGGCTCCGATTCCTCGCATTCGCCCGAGTTCGCGATGCTGGAGTTCTATGAGGCGTACGCCACCTACGACACCAACGCGGTCATGGTGCGCGAGCTGGTGCAGGAGGCGGCGCGCTCGGTGTTCGGCGCCGAGGTCGTCACCCTGGACGACGGCAGCGAGTACGACCTGTCGGGCGAGTGGACCACGCTGACCATGTACGGGTCGCTCTCCCAAGCCCTGGAGACCGAGGTCACGCCGGAGACCGGCGTCGAGGAGCTGCGCAAGCACGCCGCCGCGGCGGGCCTGGAGCCCGACCCGAAGCTCGGGCACGGCAAGCTGGTCGAGGAGCTGTGGGAGCACCTCGTCGGCGATCACCTCCACACGCCGACTTTTGTTCGGGATTTCCCCCTTGAGACCTCACCGCTGACGCGTGAACACCGCACTCAGCCGGGTATCGCCGAAAAGTGGGACCTCTACGTCCGCGGTTTCGAGTTGGCCACCGGCTACTCCGAACTGGTCGACCCGGTCGAGGAACGGCGCAGGCTCACCGAGCAGGGCAAGCAGGCCGCTTCCGGTGACGACGAGGCGATGCGCCTGGATGAGGACTTTCTGCGCGCGCTGGAGTACGGAATGCCACCGAGCGGCGGTGTCGGAATGGGCATTGACCGGCTCCTCATGGCCCTGACCGGTCTGGGCATCAGGGAGACCATCCTGTTCCCCCTCGTTCGCCCGGAATGAACCCCGTCTCACACATTCAACCTGATTTGCGCTAGCCTGCCCCCAGGGAGTATTTCTACTGGTGGCCGAGACGCTCGCTGAGCCGGCACATTCCAGCCAGAGGGAGGCGCCATGGCGCAGAAGGTCACGGTTTCGCTCGTCGATGACATCGACGGTTCCGAGGCCGAGGAGTCCGTCGAGTTCGCCATCGACGGGGCGACCTACCAGATTGACCTGTCCAGCAAGAATGCCGACCGCCTGCGTTCGGCGCTGGCCGACTTCGTCGACCACGCCCGCCGTTCCGGCGGCCGCAAGCGCCCCGCCGGGAAGGCGACCGCCGGTCGCGCTCCCCGCACCGCATCGGCCGACCGCGAGCAGAACCAGGCAATTCGCGAGTGGGCCCGCAAGCAGGGCATGAAGGTCTCCGACCGGGGCCGAATCCCCTCGGAGGTCTTGGACGCCTACAACGACCGGGCCTGAGCCTTGTACTGAGAAGGGCCGCCGCACTCCTGCGGCGGCCCTTCTCGGCTTTCACCTGATCGGTTGGCGTTCCTGCCCGGTTCGCCGGACGCGGGCGGGAATGGTCCGATAGCTTCGCGCCCATGACAATCGTCGTCCGCGTTCTGCAAGCCCTGCTCCTGCTGGCCGGTCTCGCCGCGGGCATAGCCGCCGTCACCGTCGGCGGGATGGCGGGCGACCGGGTGGGCGGTGTCTGCTACATGCGGGAGTCCCCCGACCCCAGTTCCCTGGAGAAGGTGCCCAGCGCGGGCTGCGCGACGGTGGGCGTCTACCAGGCGGAGGCGGTCTCGGCGGTGGCGATCGCGCTCGCCGGGATCGGCGCGATGGTCGGCGCCGTCGCCGTCGGCCGGATGGCCCCCGCCCGCGCCGCCGCCCCGCGGCCCGGCGCGGCGCCGCACGGCTACGGCCCGCCGCTCCCGCAGCACCAGCCCGGCGGCCCGTTCCCGCAGCAAGGCCCGCCCACCGGGCAGCAGCCGCCGATCCCGCCCGGCCAGCCCTACGGCCCGGCCTAGGGACTCGCCCGGATCCTCGGTCCGGCCGGTCTCGGGCCCGTTCGGCTCCCGGGGACGGATCAGCTCTTCGGGCAGACGCGCGGGCAGGTGCCGCACTCGCCCTGTCCGCGCTCCATCAGGTAGTGGAAGCAGCAGCTCTCCCGCCGCCGCGTCCACCCGTCCGCCCCGGGGCGCAGGGTGGAGCCCGAGGTCAGCGGCTTCTCCCGCGCCCCGAGCACGAGCGCGGCGTCGAGCACGCCCGCGCCCTCGTCGCCCGCGTAGCGGCCCGCCTGCCACAGGGAGCTGTCCAGCGCGTCGGTCGCCGCGGCGAAGAGGGTGTGCCTGCCGAAGCGGACCTGGGGTCCGTAGACGTCCACGAAGCGCCGGGCGTGCTCGATGTAGCGCCCGCGCAGCAGGCCGGCCAGCGCGGTCTCGTCCGGCACGACCAGCGCGTCGGGGGTGCCCGCCGCCGGGTCGTCCGGCAGGCAGGCGAAGCCGGGGGAGAGCACGGCGATGCTGCCGGGGTGCGGGCGCGGGTAGGCGGTGCGGAAGGCGAGGTCGGCCGGGCGCAGCGACGGCACCCTGCGCTCGTGGTGGAACAGCAGCGCGGCGACGTAGGCCGGGATCGTCATGTACCAGGTCATGACGTAGCCGGCGGTGGTCTGGTCCGGGCTCTCGTCGTACTCGGTGCGCAGCCAGCGGGCCAGCCCGGCGCGCCAGCGGGCGAACGCGTCAGGGGTGGCGAGGAAACTGGCGCAGGTGACCCAGCCCGGGGTCGCGGGCATGCCGTGGCGGACCTCGACGCGCTCCTGGCGGGCGTTTACCGCGGTGAGTGATTCGGCCAACGTCCGGTGGCTCGGACGGGCCGCGGGCCGGATGCTGTAGTCGAGGGTCATCGGCGCGCTCCGCTGCGCCATCCGGGTGCGTCCCGGAACCCGTCCGACTGATAAGGCATGCCTAACCTTACCGAGGCGCGTTGACATTCGCCTGTCGGGGCCAACACGTGGGATGCACCACAGACGTGGTAGGGGTGTTCGCGGACAGCGGAAGGCGGAATCCGACCAGGTCTCCGCACGTTGGACAGGGTGACGGGGCCTCCGTCCGGCTGATGTTGCCGTGTTGAGCCGCCTTGCGGCCTGAGCATGGCAGCGCGGCCTACTACAGTGGTCCCACGGTGCTGAATCCACCGCGAAGGGTGGAGAAGGGCCTCCGGCGCAGCAGTCAGGGAGTGAGAATGTTCGAGAGGTTCACCGACCGCGCGAGGCGGGTGGTCGTCCTGGCCCAAGAAGAGGCCCGGATGCTCAACCACAACTACATCGGCACCGAGCACATCCTCCTGGGTCTGATCCACGAGGGTGAGGGTGTCGCCGCCAAGGCGCTGGAGTCGTTGGGTATCGCCCTGGAGGGCGTGCGCCAGCAGGTCGAGGAGATCATCGGCCAGGGCCAGCACGCGCCGAGCGGGCACATCCCGTTCACCCCGAGGGCCAAGAAGGTGCTGGAGCTCTCCCTGCGGGAGGCGCTTCAGCTCGGCCACAACTACATCGGCACCGAGCACATCCTGCTCGGCCTCATCCGCGAGGGCGAGGGCGTCGCCGCGCAGGTGCTGGTCAAGCTGGGCGCGGACCTCAACCGCGTCCGCCAGCAGGTGCTCCAGCTGCTCTCCGGCTACCAGACCGGCAAGGAGTCGACCGAGACCGGCGGCCGCGGCGAGGGCACCCCGTCCTCCTCGCTCGTGCTCGACCAGTTCGGCCGCAACCTCACCGCGTCCGCCCGCGAGGGCAAGCTGGACCCGGTCATCGGCCGGACCAAGGAGATCGAGCGGGTCATGCAGGTGCTGTCCCGCCGCACCAAGAACAACCCGGTCCTCATCGGCGAGCCCGGCGTCGGCAAGACCGCCGTCGTGGAGGGCCTGGCCCAGATGGTCGTCAAGGGCGAGGTGCCCGAGACGCTCAAGGACAAGCAGCTCTACACCCTCGACCTCGGCTCGCTGGTCGCCGGTTCCCGCTACCGCGGTGACTTCGAGGAGCGCCTGAAGAAGGTGCTCAAGGAGATCAAGACCCGCGGCGACATCATCCTGTTCATCGACGAGATCCACACCCTCGTCGGCGCGGGCGCGGCCGAGGGCGCCATCGACGCGGCCTCCATCCTCAAGCCCATGCTGGCCCGCGGCGAGCTGCAGACCATCGGCGCGACGACGCTGGACGAGTACCGCAAGTACGTCGAGAAGGACCCGGCCCTGGAGCGCCGCTTCCAGCCGATCCAGGTGGGCGAGCCCTCGCTGGAGCACACCATCGAGATCCTCAAGGGCCTGCGCGACCGGTACGAGGCGCACCACCGCGTCACGATCACCGACGCCGCCCTGGTGGCCGCCGCGACCCTGGCCGACCGCTACATCAACGACCGCTTCCTGCCGGACAAGGCGATCGACCTCATCGATGAGGCGGGCGCGCGCATGCGCATCCGCCGGATGACCGCGCCGCCGGACCTGCGCGAGTTCGACGAGAAGATCGCCGACGTGCGCCGGGAGAAGGAGTCCGCGATCGACGCGCAGGACTTCGAGCGCGCTGCCAAGCTCCGCGACAACGAGAAGACCCTGCTGGGCCAGAAGGCCGAGCGGGAGAAGCAGTGGAAGGACGGCGACCTCGACGTCGTCGCCGAGGTCGACGACGAGCAGATCGCCGAGGTGCTGGCCAACTGGACCGGCATCCCGGTGTTCAAGCTGACCGAGGAGGAGACCTCCCGCCTGCTGCGCATGGAGGACGAGCTGCACAAGCGGATCATCGGCCAGGAGGACGCCGTCAAGGCCGTCTCCCAGGCGATCCGCCGCACCCGGGCCGGCCTCAAGGACCCGAAGCGCCCGTCCGGCTCGTTCATCTTCGCCGGCCCGTCTGGCGTCGGTAAGACCGAGCTGTCCAAGGCGCTGGCGAACTTCCTCTTCGGCGAGGACGACGCCCTGATCCAGATCGACATGGGCGAGTTCCACGACCGCTACACCGCCTCGCGCCTCTTCGGTGCCCCTCCCGGGTACGTGGGCTACGAGGAGGGCGGCCAGCTGACGGAGAAGGTCCGCCGCAAGCCGTTCTCGGTGGTGCTCTTCGACGAGATCGAGAAGGCCCACCAGGAGGTCTACAACACCCTCCTGCAGGTGCTGGAGGACGGCCGCCTGACCGACGGCCAGGGCCGCACGGTGGACTTCAAGAACACCGTCATCATCTTCACCTCGAACCTGGGCACCCAGGACATCTCGAAGGCGGTGGGCCTCGGCTTCACCTCCGGCGCCGACCAGGGCTCGAACTACGAGCGGATGAAGAACAAGGTCAACGACGAGCTGAAGAAGCACTTCCGCCCGGAGTTCCTCAACCGCATCGACGACATCATCGTCTTCCACCAGCTCAACGAGGCCCAGATCATCAAGATGGTCGACCTCATGATCGCCCGCGTGGAGACCCAGCTCAAGAACAAGGACATGGCCCTTGAGCTGACCGACAAGGCCAAGAAGCTGCTCGCCAAGCGCGGCTTCGACCCGGTGCTGGGCGCCCGCCCGCTGCGCCGCACGATCCAGCGCGAGATCGAGGACCAGCTGTCGGAGAAGATCCTGTTCGGCGAGATCGCGGCCGGCCAGATCATCATCACCGACGTCGAGGGCTGGGACGGCGAAGAGGCCTCGGCCGACAAGGCCAGGTTCGTCTTCCGGGGCGAGAAGCGCGACCGCGTCCCGGACGCGCCGCCCGTCGAGGTGGCCGCGACCGGCGGCGACGAGTCGGCCGAGTCGGCCGACTGACCTGGTGAGCTGACCAGGCCTGCTGATCGGAACTGAGGAGAACCGCCCCCGAGAGATCGGGGGCGGTTCTCGTTGTCGAGGGGCGATTCCGGTCGGGCCCGGTCAGTCCACTGAGGATCGGACGCCGCGCGGCTTCGCCCGGACCGCGCGCCGGGCGACGGGGCCGAGGTCCTCGACCACGGCCACCAGCACGCCCAGGCGCTCCAAGGCGCCCAGCGCGGCGGCCCCGCCCTCCGGGTCCACCCCGCCGGCCAGCTCGAACCCGACGAACCCCGCGCTGACCGCCCGCGAGCATCTGCGCGAGGACCATGACGTTGCCGCGCGCCCGCTCCTCCTCGTGCGGGGCGCGGCCCGCCGCGAGCAGTCCCCGCAGGTCGGAGACGGTGTCGAGCCGCTCGGCGACGGCGTCCACCCGGGCTCGCGTCGTGGCCGTGCAGGCGGCGTTGAGCAGGTCGTGCACGGTGCCGAAGTGGTAGAAGACCAGGGCCTGGTTCACCCCGGCTGTCGCGGGCGGTGGCCGTTCCCGGGGGTGAGCCCCGCCAGGTCCTCGGCGGGGAAGCGCAGGGCCAGCGCTCAGCCGCACGCGGTCTCCCGCACCTTCCTCGGCCGCGGCCAGTAGGCGCGCGGTGGCCCATGACTCCCTTTGAGCAGTCGCTCAAGAGGCTGTCAGCCAGGCAGGACCAGCTCGGTGACCACGGCGTTGTGGTCGCTGCCGGGGAGGTCGTAGACCGCCAGGGACGCCGCCTGGATGCGGCGGTCCACCAGCACGTGGTCGATGGTCACCGGCGGTCCGAACGGAGGTTGTGACCACGTCGGGCGCAACCCCTCGCCCGTCATCTCCCCGACGTCGGAGTACCCGCGATCGATGAGCCGCGTGAACGCCGCGTGATCGGCGGTGGCGTTGAAATCGCCGGCCAGGATGCGGGGGCGCCCCGCCGGGTCCGGCGGCGGCAGCGCGCCCAGTTCCCGCTCCCACGTCACCCGGGCCCGCGAGTTCAGCACCCCCGGCAGCACGTGCACGGACATGATCTCCACGTCCGCGCCGCCGGACAGGTCCGCCACGGCGGTGACCTGTTCCAACGTGAACTCCTCGGTCAGCACGATCTGGCGCAGCGGGACCGTGGCCGCGATGCCGCTGCCCGAGCCGCCGGGCTCGTCCCGGAAGACGCGGTAGGGGAACATCGTGCGCATGCCCGCCGCGTCGAGGGCGGTGACGGCGGCTGGGGTCAGCTCCTGCATGGTGAGGATGTCGACCCGGGAGTCGCGGGCCAGGGCGAGCAGGGCCTCGGCGTCGGCCTTGCCGCCGAGCAGGTTCGCCGTCATCACCCGGATGCGCTGGCCGCCGCCGCCGGGGTCGCCGTCGCCGAGGCTGCGCGGGACGAGGATGGCGCCCAGGGAGACCGTCGCGATCAGAGCGAGCACCATCAGCAGGCGCCTGCCTGCGGCCAGGGTGATCAGGGTGACCAGGAGGCCGAAGGCGGCCACGTACGGGGTGAGGGCGAGCAGGGCCACCACGAACCACGGGCCGTCGACGCCGACCAGGCGCAGGACCGCTGTCGTCGCCACCAGCAGGACGGGCACGGTCAGCAGGACGGTGACCCAGCGCCGCCTGCGGCGGCGGGGCGGGTCCTCGGGTGCCGGGGCGGCGTCGATCTCGGCCGTGCGCATGACACCAGCATGCCTGACCGGCGGCGATGGAGCGGGGACGTGGGCGGGAGGTTCTGTGGAGATCGCGTGAACGGGTTACCCCGGTGGGGGATCCGCGCTGCCGGTCACGCGGTGGCCAGTCGTGCGCGGAGGCCGGTGAGCGCTTCCAAGGCGCCCAGCGGCACGCCGACGCCGCGGCCGTGGCGGACTTCCGGCTCCCTCGGGTTGATCCGCACCAGCGCCCCGGACGCCGCGCTGGCCAGCTCGGCCATCCTGCGGACCGTGGTCACCGCCTTGCCCGCGCCGATCTCCAGCACCGCGAGCCTGCCCGCGCTCCGCCGCCAGGCGTGCAGCGCGTCGAGTGCCGCCTGGCCGCGGTCGGGGACCCACGTCGCGTCGCCGAACATGAGGATGTTCGGCCGGGCCAGGCCGCCGCACGACGGGCAGCCCGGCAGCTCGCCGACGGCCCGCATCGTCTCCGGGTCGACGGTGACCTGCACGTCCTCGGCCGACCAGACGCGGCTGGAGCAGGGGGTGAGGCACTGCAGGTGGTGGATGGACCCGTGCACCTCGGCCACCTCGGCGAAGCCCGCCTTCTGGAACTGGCCGTCCACATTGGAGGTGAAGACGGCCGCCCCCAGCTCGCGCAGCACCGCGAAGCCCGCGTGCGGCTCCGTGGCGCGGTACAGCGCGAGCCGGTGGCCGTAGAAGCCCCACGCCAGCGCCGGGTCGGCGGCGAAGTGCACCGGGTCGGCCAGCTCGACGAAGCTCAGGCCGAGCCGCCGGTACGGGGGATAGGCGGCCCAGAACCCGGTGTCGCCGCGGAAGTCCGGCAGCCCCGAGTCCACGCCCATCCCCGCACCGGCGCACACCAGGACGGCGTCCGCCCCGGCGATCAGCGCGGCGGCCTCGTCAAGCTCCCGCACTCGGCCCCGCGCTCTGCACGACCTCGAACTCCAGCAGCGCCGACCCGGTCCCGACCGGCTTGGCCCGCTCCCCGGCGTGCGCCTCCTTCGCCGAGCCGCCCATCCACGCCTGGAACGCCTCCTCGGACTCCCACCGCGTGTAGACGAAGTAGCGGGTCTCCCCGCCGGTCGGCCGCAGCAGCTCGAACCCGAGGAACCCGGGCTGGCCGTCCACCGCCCCCAGCCGCGCCGCGAACCGCTTCTCCAGCTCCGGTCCCGACCCGTCGGGGACCTCGATCGCATTGATCTTCACGATTGCCATGACGCCAAACTACCGCGCGAGCGGACCGGGGTAGAGGTGCTCGTCGGCCGGGCGGGAGGCCTGGCGGAACCAGGCGTCCAGGAACGGGCGGACGTCCTCGCCCGCGGTCGCGGCGACGAGGTCCTCGAACCGCGACCACGACGCGTTGCCGTCGGCGTGGGTGCCCAGCCACTCGCGGGTCACCTTGTCCCACGCGGGCTCGCCGATCTTGCGGCGCAGGGCGTGCAGGGCCAGCTGGCCCTTGTCGTAGACGGCGGTGAACTCGTTGCCCGCGCCCATGTCGACCAGCTTGCGGTTCCAGTAGCGGGCCCGGTCGAAGGTGCGGGCGACCTGGGTGCGGTAGCGGGCGTCGAGGTCCTCGCCCTGGTGCTCGTCCCACTGCCACGACGCGTAGGAGGCGAAGCACTCGTTGAGGCAGATGTCGGCCCAGGTGTCGACCGAGACGCTGTTGCCCCACCACTGGTGGGCCAGCTCGTGCACGACCACGTCGACCTCGGCCCACTTGGCGTAGATGGGCCTGCCCTGGGTCTCCAGGGAGAAGGCGATGTTCTCGTTGAGGTAGATGCCGCCCGCGGCGCTCTGCGGGTACGGGCCGTACTCGGCGACGAGGAAGTCCAGGATCTGCGGCATGCGGGCCTGCACGGCCTTCTTGTCCTCGGCGCCGGGGGCGTAGGCGTTGACGACCGGGGTGCCGTCGTCGAGCTTCGAGCGCTCGAAGGTCCACTTGTCGATGCCGATGGTGGTCAGGTAGGTGGCGATGCGGTTGGGCTCCACCCAGCGGTAGGTGGTCCAGCCGCCCTCGGCGACCGGGGGCTCCTCCACCCCGTTGGAGATCACGCTCCAGCCGTCCGGCACGCGCGCGGACAGCGCGAAGGTGGCCTTGTCGCGCGGGTGGTCGTTGACCGGGAACCAGCTGCTGGCGCTGTGCGGCTCGCCCGCGGCGAAAGCGCCGCCGGACTTGCTGATCTGCCAGCCGCCCGCCCCGAGCGGGCCGTCCTGCTCGTTCTGCGGCTCGCCCGCGTAGCGCACCCGCACGGCGAACTCCTGGCCGGCGCGCAGCGGCGCGGCCCGGGTGACGACCAGCTCCTGCTCGCCTTCGCGGGTGTGCTCGGCGGCGGCTCCGTCGACCTCGACGGCGGAGACGTCGAAGCCGGTCAGGTCCAGGTTGAAGCGGCTGAGGTCGGCGGTCGCGGTGGCCTTGACCACGGTGTCGCCGGTCAGCTCGCGGCTTGCGGGGTCGTAGCTGATGGAGACCTCGTAGGCGGTGACGTCGTAGCCGCCGTTGCCGTCCTGGGGGTAGTACGGGTCGCCGATGCCGTCCGCGCCGACCCCGTCGACCACCGGCGGGGGTGGCGGTTCGGCGGGGGCAGTGGTGTCGGGGGCCGACGTGCAGGCGCTGAAGGCGCCCGCCGCCACCACCGCGCAGATCACGGGAGCTCGACGCACCCCGCCATCATGACTCCCGACCTGTGTGGCCAGGGTGGTTTCGGGCAGACTCGGCCCCCATGCGCGATGTCGTGGACTTCGGCGGGGACGGGCCGACGATCCTGCTGCTGCACGGCCTGATGGGCCGTGCCACGACCTGGTGGCCCCAGGCGCGCTGGCTGGCCCGCCACGGCCGGGTCCTGGCCCTGGACGCCCGCTCCCACGGCCGCAGCGGGCATCGCGGCCCGCACTGGCGCACACCGGACTTCGTCGCCGACGTGGCCGCCGTGCTGGCCGAGCACGGCCCCGGCGTGGTGGTCGGCCATTCGATGGGCGCCCTGCACGGCCTGGGCGCCGCCGCCCTGCACCCCGAGCTGGTCACCGGCCTGGTTGTCGAGGACATGGCCGTGGACCTGCGCGGCCGCACGGTGGAGCAGTGGCGCGGGCTGTTCGACGCCTGGCCGGTGCCGTTTCGCTCACTGGCCCACCTGCACGAGTTCTTCGGCCCGGTCGTCGGCCCGTACTTCGCCGAGTGCGTCGAGGAGCGCGAGGACGGCTACCACCTGCTCTCCGACGTCGATGACCTGTTCGCCATCGCCGCGGAGTGGGGCGAGCGCGAGTACTGGTCCTGGGTGGACGCCGTGCGCTGCCCGATGCTGGTCGTGGAGGCCGAGCACACCGCGATGCCGCCCGGCCAGCAGGCCGAGATCGCCGCCCGCGCCGGCGGCGCGCACATCGTCGTGGCGGGCGCGGGGCACCTGGTGCAGGCCTCGGCCCCCGCTGTCTACAGGGGAGCGGTGGAAGCGTTCCTGGCCGGTTTGGACACCGACCTGGCCTAGGTCAGCCGGTCGATCTCCCCCGTCGCGGTGTCGATGACGGCCACCGCGGCCACCCGGGCCCGCAGCTGGGGCACCGGGAAGACCGCGCCGAAGCCGCGGACGAGCTGGTCGTCGGAGACCTCGTGCACCAGCGTGCAGTGCGGCACCCACGAGCCCGGCATGTAGTAGGCGCTCGGATTGCGGACGCGGCCCGCGAGCACGTCGTGGACGGCCGAGTGCACGGCCAGCAGCTCCGGGTCGGTCACCGCGGAGAGCATCAGCACGTTCTCGGTCGTCGCGAACGTCGACAGCGCCGCGAACTGCAGGGACGGGACGTGCAGCACCCGCAACTCCGCCCGCAGCGCCGCGCGGGTCTTCGCGGGGATGTCCGAGGCCAGCGCGAAGCTCAGGTGCGGCGGGAAGGCCCGCTCGGACGGCAGCCCGGCCGCGTCCAGACGCGCCCACAGCTTCCGCACCGCGCTGTCGGCCGCGTCGTCGAAGAACACCGCGACGCCCTGGGCCATCAGCCCTCCCCGGGCAGGGCGAACCGGCCGTCGGCGGTCTGCTCGACCAGGCCGTCGACCAGCAGCGAGTCCAGGCACCGGTCGCGCTGGGCGGCGTCGGACCACACCCCGTCCAGCTTCGCCTTCGGCTCCGGGGCCGCCGAGCCGCGCAGCACGTCCAGCAGCAGGCCGCGGACCTGGCGGTCGGTGCCCGCGAACTTCTGCACCGCCTTGACCGGCCCCTGGTAGGCGGGCCTGCCCGCGCGCTGCCAGGCGCAGGTGGACAGCACCGGGCAGTCCCGGCAGCGCGGCGTGCGGGCCGTGCAGACCAGCGCGCCCAGCTCCATCAGCGCCGCCGACAGGTGCGCGGCGTCGGCGGGCTCCTTGGGCAGCAGCGCCTCGACGTCGGCCATGTCCTTCGTGGTGGACGGCGGTCCGGCCTCGCCCGCGCCGTGCACCGCGCGCGCGATGACCCTGCGGACGTTGGTGTCGACCACCGGGCAGCGCTTGCCGTAGGCGAACGCGGCCACCGCGCGGGCGGTGTAGGCGCCGATGCCGGGCAGCGCGAGCAGGGTGTCGACGTCGGCGGGGACGACGTCGCCGTGCTCGGCGGCGATCGCCGCGGCGGCCTCGTGCAGGCGCAGTGCGCGGCGCGGGTAGCCGAGCTTGCCCCAGGCCCGCACGACCTCGCCCTTGGACTCCGCCGCCAGCGCCGAGGGCACCGGCCAGCGCGCCATCCAGGCCAGCCACACCGGCTCCACCCTGGCGACCGGGGTCTGCTGGAGCATCACCTCGCTGACCAGCACCCCCCAGCCGGTCCGGTCCGGGGACCGCCAGGGCAGGTCCCGCTTGACCTCGTCGAACCAGTCGACCACCGCGCGCACGTCCATCGTGCGCGACTCTAAGCGATCAGTGAACCTCTTCCAGCGCCGCGGTCTGCACGTCGTAGACGAACCCGCGCACGTTGTCGGTGTGCAGGACGAACGGGCTGCGCCGCACCCGCTCCACCGACTGCCGGACGCTGTCCTTGACCTCGCGGAACGCCTCGACGGCCCACGGCGGGCGCAGGCCGGTGGCGTCCTCCAGCTCGTCCTTGAACGCGTCGTCGGTGATGGTCGCCAGCCCGCACGAGGTGTGCTGCATGACGATCACCTCGCGGGTGCCCAGCTTGCGCTGGCTGATCGACAGCGAGCGGATGATGTCGTCGGTGACCACGCCGCCCGCGTTGCGCATGATGTGCACCTCGCCGTGGGTGAGGCCGAAGACGTCGAACACCTTGATCCGCGCGTCCATGCACGTCACCACGGCCAGGTGCAGCGAGGGCACCGGGGTCGGGATGTCGGGGGCGCCGAGGTCGGGCCCATCGATGTGGCGCTGCAGCAGATCGTCGATGGCGGTCACGGGCCTGCCTCCGGCGGTCGGTCGGTTGGATCACTGATTGGAACCGGTGTCCCAGGTCCCGGACAAGTGGGCTGGAATGAAACTCACTGTGGCATGTGTCGCTGACGCGGCGCCGCGGGAAAGTATCGCCCGAACGAGCGACGTCCGCCGCCGCAACGGTTCGTGTTCGCGCGGCTACCGTCAAGTGCTATGGACGACCCACACCTGCCCCGTGGCGTGTACTTCCGCCGCCGGGTCGGCGCGCTCGCCGGATCGGTGCTCGCGCTGGTCGCGCTGATCTGGCTGGTCGACGGCCTCATGGGCTCTGGCGGCGAGGAGCCGATCCAGGGCGTCGCCGCGTCCTCCCCGCTGCCGAAGCGGACACCGCCGCCGGTGTCCAAGGCGGCGCCCTCCTCCCAGGCCGCGGCGCCGTCGAGGGGAGCACCGTCCAAAGCGGCTCCGACCTCGCGCATGGCCGCGACGGCGAGCCCCGCACCGCGCGCGCCCGAGCAGGTGCCGCCGGACCCGTCCGCGCCCTGCCCCGACAGCTCGGTCGCGGTGACCGCCGAGACCGGCCAGCGCGCCTACCACGCGACCGAGCGCCCGCTGCTGCGCCTGGTCATCAGCAACATCGGGCCGGTGCCGTGCACCTACGACATCAGCAGGGCCAAGCGCGAGCTGGTCGTCGCCCAGGGCGGGGAGCGCGTGTGGTCCAGCAACGACTGCTACTTCGGCACCCGGGAGGCCTTCCCGCGCGTGCTCGCCCCGCGCGCGAAGCAGCAGTACGAGGTCCGCTGGTCGGGCCGCACCTCGTCGCCCGGCTGCCCGACGAGCCGCGCGGACGCGGGCGCCGGGGAGTACACCGTCACGCCGAAGCTGGGCGCGGTGACCGGCGAGCCGGTCCCGCTGACCCTGCGCCGCTAGGCGGGCCCTCAGGGACCGAACCAGCGCTCCTCGCTGGTCCTGGGCGGCGCGGACGTGGCGCCCAGGACCAGTTCGGTGTCCAGGATGACCTGGCGCGGCCGGGTCGGGTCCGGGGCGCCGAGCAGCAGCTTGCCCGCGGCGCGGCCCTTCTCCAGCACCGGCTGGCGCACGGTCGTCAGGCCGACCCGGTCGGCCTCGGCGATGCCGTCGAAGCCGGTGACGGTCAGGTCCTGCGGCACCCGCAGACCGCGGCGGCGGGCCTCGGTCAGCGCGCCGAGGGCGAGGATGTCGGAGGTGCAGACCAGCGCCGTGATCTGCGGGTCGGCGTCGAGCAGCTGCGCGGCGGCGGAGGCGCCGCTGGCGGTGGTGTGGTCGAAGCGCTCGACCACCCGCACGCTCGCCCAGTCGACGCCCGCCTTGCCGAAGGAGTCGGCCAGGCCGTTGAGCCGGGCGCGCTGAACGTGGAAGTGGGCGGTGCTCTGCCGCTCCTGGCTGGCGAAACCGTCGTTGCGGTCGCGGGACAGGCGCATGCAGAGGACGCCGACGCGGCGGTGGCCGAGGTCGATCAGCTGCTGGGCGAGGGCGGTGATGGCGGCGCGGTCATCGATGCCGACCTGGTCGACGCCCTCGACGTTGGGCTGGTCGGCGACGACGGTGGGCACCGGCCGCGACAGCACGGCGGCCAGGTGCGGGTCGTCGTCGGGCACGGAGTAGACGACGAAACCGTCGACACCGGCCCGGTGCACCGCGGCGACGTCCTCGCGCTCGGGGTTCACCGGCACCAGGTGCAGGCCCTGGCCCGCGCCCTCGCACGCCAGGGCGAGGCCCTCCAGGAAGCCCAGCGCGGCCGGGTCGCGGAAGGCGTAGGAGAGGTTCTCGGTGAGCAGCAGGCCGACAGCCCCTGCCTTGCGGGTGCGCAGCGAGCGGGCCACCGGGTCGGGACCGGGGTAGCCGAGCCTGCGCGCGGTCTCCAGCACGCGCCTGCGCAGCTCGGGGGAGAGCTGGTCAGGACGGTTGTACGCGTTGGAGACGGTGGTCCTGGAGACCCCGAGTTCCGCGGCCAGCGACGCCAGTGTCGCCGGTCGCCGGACGTGAATAGACCGCGCCATGATCTGACCGTAACGGTTCAGAACCAATTGCAGAAGTCCGAGACTGCGTGCCGATGAACGATCGTTAACCCGGTCGAGTGAATCGGGGCCTCGAACGTGGCGTAAACTGAACTCGACAACGGTTACCATTGTCGGCCACGGCCGGCAGACGCCCAGCAGGAGCACCAGATGACCAAGGACCGCCGCTGGCAGGCGCCCGCGATCGCCGGAGCCGCCGCGACGCTGCTGCTCGGTCTCACCGCGTGTGGCGAATCACCTCAGGAGCCGACCGAGCCGGGCGCCGCGCCGAACGCCACCGTGGTCGTGACCTCGACCAACGTGTGGGCGAGCGTGGTCAAGGCCGTGGGCGGCGACCACGTCGAGGTCCGGCCGATCCTGATCGACGCCGCCGCCGACCCGCACGGCTACGAGGCCAAGCCCGCCGACGCGGTCGCCTTCGACGGCGCGAAGCTCGCGGTGTCCAACGGCGGCGGCTACGACGACTTCTTCACCGGCCTGGCCGACGCCGCGGGCGGCGACCTCAAGCGCGTCGTCGCCGTCGAGGCCGCCGAGGGCCACTCCCACGCCGAGGAGGGCTCCGCCGCGCCGACCACCACGGCGGCCGAGGAGTCCCACGCTGAGGAGTCCCACGCTGAGGAGTCCCACGCTGGAGAGGAAGGCCACGCCGAGGAAGAGGGGCACGGCGAGGAGGGGCATGACCACGCCCACGGCGAGAACGAGCACATCTGGTACGACCTGGAGGCCGTGCACTCCGTCGCCGAGAGCATCGCCTCCGAGCTGTCGGTGATCGACCCGGCCAACATCGGCGCCTTCGAGGCCAACGTGAAGGCCTTCGGCGAAGGCATCGACGGCCTGGTCGCCAAGGCGCAGGAGATCGGCAAGGCCAAGCCCGGCGCGAAGGTCGTCGCCACCGAGCCGGTCGCCGCCTACCTGCTGGAGACCGCGGGCCTGGCCGACGCCACCCCGGCGGACTTCGCCGAGGCCGTGGCGGAGGAGTCCGAGCCCTCGGCGGCGGCCCGCGCCGCGACCGAGAAGCTGCTCACCGACAAGCAGGTCGTCGCGCTGCTGTTCAACGAGCAGACCGCCACCCCCGTCACCGAGGCGGTCAAGGCGACCGCGGAGCGCGCGGGCGTGCCGGTCGTCGGGGTGTCCGAGACGCTGCCGGAGAACGCGACCGGATACCTTGAGTGGATGACCACGCAGGTCGACAGCCTCGCCGCCGCCGTCACGGGATGACGGTCCGGCCCCAGCAGCACACCGCGTCGCCCCGCACGGGCGGCGCGGTGTCGCTGTCCGGCGCCCGCCTCGCCTACGGCGACCGGGTGCTGTGGGACGGCTTGGACTTCGACGTCGCCCCCGGCGAGTTCGTCGCGGTGCTGGGCCCGAACGGCTCGGGCAAGACGAGCCTGCTGCGGGTGCTGCTGGGGCTGCAGAAGCTGACGGCCGGGACGGTCAGGGTCGCGGGCTCGGTGCCCGGCCGGGGCAACCGCGGCGTCGGCTACATCCCGCAGCAGCGCGCCCTGGACCCGGCGCTGGCCGTGCGCGGCCGCGACCTGGTCGGCCTCGGCCTCGACGGCCACCGCTGGGGCATCGGCTTCACCGGCCGCCGCGACCGCGCCGAGCGGGTGGCGGCGGCGATCGCCTCGGTGGACGCCGGGGACTTCGCCGACCGCCCGGTCGGCCTGCTCTCCGGGGGCGAGCAGCAGCGCCTGCGCGTGGCCCAGGCCCTGGTCGGCGACCCGGCGGTCCTGCTCTGCGACGAGCCCCTGCTCTCCCTCGACCTGGCCAACCAGCGCGCCGTCAGCACCCTCATCGACGAGCGCCGCCGCGCCTCGGGCACGGCGGTGCTGTTCGTGACCCACGAGATCAACCCGGTGCTGCCGCTGGTGGACCGCATCCTGTACCTGGTCGACGGCCGCTTCCGGGCGGGCACCCCCGACGAGGTGATGACCTCGCGGACCCTGTCCTCGCTCTACCGCACCGACATCGAGGTGATCAGGGTGCGCGGCCAGATCCACATCGTCGGCGCCCACAGCGACCTGTGCGAGGACCACCCGCACCACCATGACGAACCGCGTGACCGCGGGCCCGGGAGCTGAGGTGGAGGGGTTCTTCGACTTCGGCCTGACGGTCGATCTGTTGGCGCTGCCGTTCGTCCAGCTGGCGCTGGTGGTGGCGGTCGTGCTCGGGCTGCTGGCCGGTGTCCTGGGGCCGCTGATCGTCAGCCGCAACATGGCGTTCTCGGTGCACGGGACCAGCGAACTGGCCTTCACCGGCGGGGCGGCGGCGCTGCTGCTGGGCTGGGACGTCGGCAACGGGGCCCTGGCCGGGGCCATCGTCGCCGCGCTCGTGCTGGGCCTGCTTTCCCGCCGTTCCTCGGAGTACGACTCGGTGATCGGGGTCGTGCTGGCCTTCGGCCTCGGCGTCGGTGTGCTGATGCTGTACTTCTACAAAGGGCGCGCGGCGAACAAGTTCGGGTTGCTGACCGGCCAGATCGTGGGGCAGGACTTCGCCAGCTTCGCCCTGCTGATGAGCTGCGCGGCCGGGGTCTTCGCCGTCCTGGCGCTGATCTACCGACCGCTGCTGTTCGCCTCGGTGGACCCGGAGGTCGCCAAGGCCCGCGGTGTTCCGGTGGTGGCGCTGTCGCTGGTGTTCGCCGTGCTGGTCGGCGTGGCGACGGCGCTGGGCGTCCGCACGGTCGGCGCGCTCCTGGTGTTGGCGCTGATGGTCACCCCGGCGGCCGCGGCCTGCCGGGTCACCGCCAGCCCGCTCAAGGCGACCCTGCTGTCGGTGACCTTCGCGCTGGTGTCGGCGGTCGGCGGCATCGTCCTGTCGCTGGCGCCGGGGGCTCCGATCAGCGCCTTCGTCACGGCGATCTCGTTCGTCATCTACGTCGTCTGCTGGGTGCTGGGCCGAGCCAGGGGTCTTGCCCGCGCTTAATCACTCGCCTGCCCAACCTGAAGGAAACGCATCGCGTCTCACCAGCATCGAACCGTGTTATGATGCTGGTAGGAGGAAACTCCTGCGAGCCTTGAGCCCCGCCTTCGAGCGGGGCTCTCGTGCGTTTAGGGAATCCAGCAGCGCGAATGGATGACTCGCGGCGCGATCCGCGCCCATAGCGCGTTGTTCGCCTTGACCACTCGGGTGTCGGTGTTGGTTTCGGTCTCCATGCGGTGGTGTAGGAACGCGATCAGGTCAGCGGCTTGGACCAGTCGACTCGCCGTGGACGGGGCGAAGTAGATGGTGTCGACGATCCTGGTGATCTGCCTTGACCGGTAACCTCGAGTACCGGTCAATTGGAAGTCGCGGAGGCTCTTCCGGTACTCCGGTTGCTGGTCTGCCTGACCTGGTTCGTCGGCGATGGCCAAGCCGACGTCCCCGACCTGTTCGAGGTACTCGTCGCAGCGCTCCAAGAGGTGCCACAACGTCACCGAATGCGGGTGTGACGCGCGTTCGCCGTATCGCTGGACCAAGCGCCGACTCATCACGCCGCGGATGATCACTCGCACGTCGTGGTCGGCGATGGCCTGGAGAGCTTTGCCATAGATACCAATGCGCGCTCGGGCCATCGTCTTGAGCGGCTCCCAGTCGCGCTGGGCGTGAAAGAGGTCGTACCCGTGCAATTCCGCTTGGGAATTGATACCGCCGTAGCCCCAAGAGGCATCGATGACAACAGTGTCCAACGCGGCGCCCAAGGGGCGCACACTCGTCTCAGGAACCAGTAGGGCCACAACGTAGTAGCAGGCTTTGCAGTAGCTTTCGTCCACATAGATCAGCCGCACCGCGGAATCCTAGCCATCATTCGGTGGGACTGTGGCAGCGACCTCGTACGATAGCTAGAACAGCCCCGAGGACAAGAAGACGATCACCTGGAGTTCGCCGACGAGCGCTCCGATGATGGCTCCCACCGCGATCAGCTTCCACTCGTCCTGGCGGAAAGCCGGGCGCAGCAGGCCCTCGTACTCCACCCGGGTCAGCTTGTCCATCTTGGCGGCGATGACCTGGCCCAGGTTGATCTGCTCGCTGGCGTAGGGGGCGGCCAGGCGGGCGGTCTCGTCCAAGTAGGTCATTGCCTTGTCGGCGGCGGCGTGCTTCATCTGCTGAAAGCGCCTGGTCCCGACCGCGACGGCGACGAACGGCTTGGCCAGGCTCGCCTGCTCGTCCACCACCTTCGTCACGGTGCGCTGGATCATCGCCATGACGCGGTCGGAGCGGGGGCCGGTGAAGATGCCGTTGATGATGTTGGGCACCGTCATCACCTCGCGGGCGACGATGTCGCCGTACTGGCGGGCCACCTCCTTGCGCCTGCGCTGGAACACGCCCTGGAAGGGGAACAGGCCCAGGATCCTGGTGCGCTCGCGGGGGAAGAACACCAGCTTGATGGCCAGCCAGTCGGTGAACCAGCCGATCAGGCCGCCGAAGATCGGCAGGACCAGGGGTTCCTTCGTGATCGCCCAGACCACCGTCTGCACCACGCCGAGCGCGAAGCCGAAGTAGATCCCGCACCGGGCGATGAAGGCCATCTCCGGGCGGGAGATGTCGCGCACCAGGCGGACCAGCAGCTGCTTGTCGCGCTCCAGCGCGCTGCTCGCCACCTGCTGCACGTCCAGCACGTCGTCGATGTTGGCGCGCAGGTCGGCGACGATCTGGCGGATCATCGCGGGGGCGCCCGCCTGGGCCTGCTTGACGATGAGGTCCTGGGCGAAGGTCGGCAGGGTCTCCCAGAGGCCGGGGTGGTGCTCGGCGATGACGTCGCGGGTGACCTCGTCGATGATCAGCAGCAGCGGGCCCTGGATCTGCTTGGCCAGCTCGTCGGCGTCGAGGCGCTCGGCGATCTGGCGGGCGTCGACCAGGCGGGAGGTGATCAGCTCGGTCGACACCCTGATCATTCGCGCGGAGTTGCGCGGCACGACGCCCTGCCAGCCCAGGTAGGGCTTGGCGACGCCGATGAACTTCAGCGGGCGGAACATCATCTCGATGGCGACCCGCTTGGTCACGTAGCCGATGACCGCCGCGACCACGGGCATGACGGCGTAGAGGGGCCAGTGCTCGGCGATGTCGGCGAGTACGCGCTCCACTGTGGCCCTCCCAGTCCCTGACTGGGCAGTAGGCTACTGCCCGTCAGGCGGCCTGGAGCGCCCGCCGCCGGAAGACGACCACCGCGACACCGAGGCTCAGGGCCGCCATTCCCGCGAGGACGGCCGCCTCCTGCCACACCGCGCCGATGCCGGTGCCCGGCCGGGTGAGCGCGAGCAGGCCGTCCATCGCCCAGGCGTGCGGGAAGGCGTAGCCGACCGTGGCCAGCACCTCGCCCGCCACCTCCTTGGGCCACAGGCAGCCGCCCAGCATGCCGAGCACGATGCCCAGCGGCGGGCCGATCGCGGGGGCCTGCTGCGGGTTGTTCACCAGCGCCCCGACCAGCATCGCCGCGCCGGTCGCGACCAGGCAGAACAGGCCCACGATGATGCCGACGCCCAGCGGGTCGCCCCAGCTGACGCCGAACATCAGCGAGCTGACGATGATGATCATCACCGCCTGCGCGGCGGCCACCAGCAGCCTGCTCAGGCCCTCGCCGAGCAGCACGACGCCCTTGCTGACCGGCCCGGCCAGGGTGCGGCGGACCATGCCGATGCGGCGGCTCTCCACCAGCGCGGCGGCCACGGCCATCGAGTTGATGAAGGTGAACAGCAGCAGGTTGGCCGGCGCGGTGTAGGCGAAGCCGCTGGGGGTGCCGTCGTCGCCGCCGGAGTTGCGCACGGCGACCGCGCCGCCCTCGGCCTGGGCCTCGGCGACGTACTGCTCGGCCAGCTGCGGGGTCGCGCCCGCCTTCTCCGCGGCCCTGGTCGCCTCCTGGACGGCCGAGACCTTGCCGATGGCGACGTCGATCTCGCTGCGGGCGGCCATGCCGCTGCCGCTGGTCTGGGTGAGCACCAGGTCGAACTCGGTCGAGCCGGGGGTCATCACCAGGCCCGCGGCGACGGTGCCGCGGCGCACGTCGGTGCGCACCTCGTCGGCGGAGTCGGCGCGGCGCACCTCCAGCGACGGGCTCTTCTCCAGCTGCTCCAGCACCGCCCGCGCGGTCGGGTCGGAGTCCTGGGCGACGACGGCGACCGGGATCTTGTCGTCGGCGCCGCCCATCGCCAGGCCGACGAACATGATCGTCACGAACGGCATGACGACCATGAAGAACAGTCCGACCCGGTCGCGGGTCTGGCGCTTGATGTTGGCCACCACGAGCGCGCTGATCGGCCGTGGCCTCATGCGAACAGTCCCTTCCGGAAGCGCAGGGTCGCCAGGGTCCCGGCGACCAGGCCGATGCCGACCACCACCGCGACCGGGGTGACGATCGCGCCGAGGCCGCTCCCGCTCGCCAGCTCGGTCAGCCCGGCCGAGACCCAGCCGTTGGGCGTGGCCAGGGAGACCGACTGCAGGAAGTCGGGGAGGTTGTAGACGGGGACCAGGCTCCCGCCGAGGAAGGCGAAGACGAACGCGACGCCCAGGGTGTAGCCGTCGGCCTGCGCGTCGGTCTTGGCGCCGCTGGCCACCAGCATGATGATCATGGTGGCGGCGAACACGTGCGCCAGGATCAGCGCCAGCACGCCCAGCGGCGCCCCCCAGCTCGATCCGAAGATCAGCTCGGAGGTCTGCCAGGTGGCGACCATGCTGATCACCGCGAGCAGGAAGCCGACGCCGCCCTTGCCCGCCACCGCCGTCCACGCCGGGATCGGCGCGGCGCGCATGCGGGCCAGCGTGCCGTTCTGCCGCTCGGTGAGCAGGCTGCGCGCCGAGGACCCGACGACGAAGAACGCGAACATCACCGCCATGCCGGAGCCGTAGTAGACGGCCAGGTCGACCGCCCCGCCGCTGACCGGGTCGCTGGAGAGCGCCAGCGACGGACCCTCGGCGCCGTTGGTCTCCACGAAGACCTTCACCTCCTCCGGCGCCACCCCGGCCCGCAGCGACGCGCGCACGGCGAGCGTGCGGGCCTCCACCAGCGCCGAGATCCGGTCGACCATGCTCCGGGCGATCACCCCGGCCAGCGGGGAGTCGTTGGACTCCAGCACGGTGACCTCACCGCCGCGGCCGTCGCCGACGCTCTTGCTGAAGCCCTCCGGGAACACGATCGCCGCGCCCGCCTGCTCCGCGTCGAGCGCGGCGCGGGCGGCAGCCTCGTCGGGGTAGGCCGTGAAGGTCAGGACTCCGCGCAGCTCCTCGGTGTTGAGGGCCTCGCGCTGCACGCTGGCGGGGAACTCGCCGCCGTCGTAGTCCACGACGCCGATGGTGGCCTTCAGCGGCGGGTCGTCGTCGCCGCCGAGGGCGAAGCCGAACATGGTCGCCAGCAGGATGGGGGCGACGAGCGCGATGAGCACGGCGGTGCCGTCGCGCAGCCGGGCGGCGAGTTCGCGGCCGCCGACGACGAGCAGGGGTCGCATGGGGTCAGGTCCCGTCAGTCGCGCAGGGTGCTGCCGGTCAGGTGCAGGAACGCCGCTTCCAGGTCGGGCTCGATGACCTCGACGCCGGTGATGGCCGCGGTGCCGGAGGCGGCGTCGATGATCGCGGGCAGCAGGTGGCGCCCGCCCTTGGCCAGCAGCCGCAGGGACTGCGGGCCGGTCACCACGGCCTCGGAGACACCCTCGACCAGCCGCAGCTTCTCCGCGGTGGACTCCACGTCGCCGTCGAGGGTCAGCTCGATGCGGTCGGTGCCGCCGAGTTCGGAGACCAGCTCGCGCTTGCTGCCGTCGGCCTTGATCTCGCCGCGGTCGATGATCCCGACGCGGGTGGCGATGCGCTCGACCTCCTCCATGTAGTGGGAGGTGTAGAGCAGGCTCATGCCCTCGTTCACCAGCTTCTCGACGCCGTCGAGGATGGCGACGCGGCTCTGCGGGTCGACGCCGACGGTGGGCTCGTCCAGGATCAGCAGCCGGGGCTTGTGCAGCAGCGCGACGGCGATGTTGGTGCGCCGCTTCATGCCGCCGGAGTAGGTCTCGACGCGGTCCTCGGCGCGGTCGGTCAGGTCGACCATCTCCAGCACCTCGGCCATCCGCGCGGCCAGCTCCTTGCGCGGGATGCCGTACAGGCGGCCGAAGTAGCGCAGGTTCTCCCGCGCGGTCAGCTCCGGGTAGAGCGCGATCTCCTGGGGCACGTACCCGATCAAGCGCTTCGCGGCCTGGGGGTCCTCGGCCATCGAGATGCCGCCGACGGTGACCGTGCCCTCGTTGGGGGCGAGCAGTCCGACGATCATCGAGATGGTGGTGGACTTGCCCGCCCCGTTGGGGCCGAGCAGCCCGTAGGCCTCGCCTTCCTCGATGTGGAAGCCGACGTGGTTGACGACGGTCTTGTCGCCGTAGCGCTTGACCAGGTTCTCGCACACCAGGGCAGGGCTCATGTGGCTTCCTCAGGCTCGCCGATCACGTTGTTCACCATCCGCAGCCCGGACTCGTCCGCCTGGACGTCGGCCGGGGTGTTGCCGGAGATCGTGTTCCACTCGACGGTGTTGTCCGCCGAGGCGGAGCCGCCGAAGTCCGCTGAGGACCCGACGACGAACGCCGCCCCCATGACCGAGGGCCCGCCGGGGTGGTTGCCGGTGATCCGGTTGCCGACGACGGCCACCCGCTGCACGCCGATCATCGCGAGGCCGATGCCGGACATGGGCGGTCCGGCCGCGCCGAGCGCGTCGGGGTCGTCGCCGCCGGCGGCGAGGGAGTTGCCGGTGAGGTCGCAGTCGGCGACGAGGCAGTCGGTGACACCGCCCTCGGGCTCGCCGGGGTAGGTCTGGTGCAGCATGAGCACGCCCGCGGCGTTGCCGTGACTGCGGACGCGGCGCACGCGGGCGCGGCTGGAGTTGTCCACGAACACGCCGAAGGCGTTGCCCGTGACCTCGCAGTCGACGATGTCGGCCTCGGCCGCTGAGCAGAAGGCGAGCGCAATGCCGCCGTACTGGCTGCCGGACGCGCGGCAGCCGGTGACCTCCAGCGCGGTGGACTCGCGCAAGTAGATGCCCCAGACGCGGTTGCCGTCGGACTCCACATCGGTCAGCCGCAGCCCGGTGACGGTGTGGGCGTAGACGCCGGCGCCGGAGAAGCCGCGCAGGGTCAGCCCTTCGACGGCGATGTCGGAGACGGCGTGCGCGGTGATGGCGTGGTCCACGGCGGCGGGCGCGTCGTGCAGCGCGGGGATGCCGCTGTCCTGCACCGCACCCGGGGTGAGGACGGTTTTGCCCGAGCCCGCGCCGAGGAGTCGCACACCATCGGGGAGGACGACACCGCCCGTATACACACCTTCGGCTAAACGGATGAATCGGGCACCGCTGTCAAGCGCCGATTGGATGGACTCTCCCGGAAAGACGGTGACCTCGGTCTCGGTGTCGGTCAACGGCATCAGAGCGCTCCTTCCGGGAACGTTGTCAGTATGGCAAGAGCGACGATGAGATTTCCCCGCCATCCCCACCGGGCGGCGCCCGCGACGCCCGCGGCGCCGTCCGGGAAGCGGGTGCGGGCGGCGGCCAGGCTGGCCCCGCCGACGGCGTAGGCGCAGAAGTCGGTGAGCGCGACGTCGACGGTCCCGGCCACCTCGGGCACGGCGTCGTCCAGCAGGCCGCGCGTCCAGTCCGCGCCCGCGACGGGCACGTCGCCGAGGGCGGTGAAGTCGTGCCAGGAGAACCCCGGTGGCCGCCCGCCCAGCGCCTTGACCAGGCACTCCTTGATGGCCACGCTGGCCGCGGTCGCCAGGTCGGGGTCCTCGTGCAGGGGGTGCTCGCCCGGCGCGATGACGTGCCGGGCGTAGGCGGGGCCGCTGTAGGCGACGGCCCGGCTGATCCGGTCGACCTCGACGACGTCGACGCCGATCAGCACCGGGGGCGCGATCACCTAGCCACCTGGTCCAGGAACCGCAGCAGGTGTCCGTTGTACTCCTCGGCCGCCTCGATCATCGGGATGTGGCCGCAGTCCTCGACGGTGATGAACTCGGTGCCGGGGTGCCGGGGGACGGCCTCCAGCCACGGGTCGATCGGGGTCATCTTGTCGTGGCGGCCCCAGACGTAGAGCGAGGGACACTCCACCTTGGCCATCGCCGGGTCCACTTTGTACGTCCGGGTGGCGCGGATGCTGCGCGCCATGGCCACCATCGCCGGGCCCTGCCGCAGCACCTCGCCGACGGAGTCGATCTGCTCCTGGGTGAACAGCGGCTCGCCGTGGAACAGCGCGGCCAGCATCCGGGCCTGGAACTCCGGGCCGGACGGGCGCACGTCGGCGCGCCGGTCGATGTTGAGACCCACGTCCGGGTCCGGGGTGAGACCGGGCGCGCCGGAGACCACGATCGCGGCGACCCGGTCGGGGATGCGCCCGGCCAGGTCGATGGCGACCAGCCCGCCCAGGGAGTTCGCGCACACCACCAGCTTCTCGGCGCCGACCTCGTCGCAGGCGGCCACCAGCGCGTCGCCGAGGCGCTCGATGGAGCCCGCCACCTTGCTGTCGAGGGCGCAGATGGGCTCGGTGGTGCGCAGCACCGGCCAGCCCTTCTCGGTCAGCGCGGCGAACGGGTGGTCCCAGATCCAGCCGCCCGCGAACAGCGCGGACATGAACGCCACCAGCGGCCTGCCCTCGTTCCCGGGCTTGTGCTCGGCGGTGAAGACCGTCATCGGTTCTCCTCGGTCTAGAACAGGGTCTCGGGGTCGGGGGTCCAGCCGCAGTCGCAGTTCTTGCCCGCGGCGACCATGGCCTCGCAGCCGCCGCAGCGGGCGAAGTGGCTCTCCCTGGCCAGCGTCCACACGCTCGTGTACGCGCCGGTGCACAGCCCGCCCTTGAAGAAGCGGCGCATGGCCCGCTGGTGGGCGCGGGCGTGCACGGCGCGCACGGACTCGGGCTTGTCGAAGGCGGTCAGGGTGTACTTGCGGTTGCCGATGTCGAAGGTGCTCGCGCCGAGGAAGCCCTTGGACGCGCGCAGCGACTTCACCACCTCCACGCTGAGCAGGTCGACGTCGGCGCCCTCGTCGCCGTCGCGGACGTCCAGCCAGGTCAGGGTGATCGCGCCGGGGGTGCCGGGCCTGCCGGGGGTGCGGGTGCTGACGCCGAACTCGCGCTCGCCGTCCTCGCGCGGGACGAACTTGGGCGCGTAGCCCAGCGCGTCGGCGACGGCGAGGCGGTCGAAGACGCGGCGCACGTGCAGGCCGTCCTCGCGCTCGCTCAGCACGTCGACCCCGGTGACGACCAGCTCGCCGCCGGTGCCGGGCATGCCGAGGTAGGAGCCGCGCTGCGCGGCGGTCAGCGTCCAGCTCGCCACCGGGCCGTCCACGTCGGACTCGAAGGCGCCGGGGAAGCGGGCCAGCCACTCGCGGGCGTGCGCGGCCAGGGCATGGCCGGCCAGCGGCTTGTCGGTGTCCGGGTCGGTGAAGGAGGCGACCGCGGCGGCGACGGCGTCGGGGTCGCCGTCGCGCCACGCGGCCAGGTACCGCTCGGCGGGGGTCACTGGTCCTCCGGGAGGGTGGCGGCGGAGAGGGCCACGGCGACGGCGAGGTCGGCGGTGTGGCTGACCGAGACCCGGATGCGGGTGTCGGCCTCGGCGCTCAGCGGGGCGCGCAGGTGGACCTCGGGCGGGTGGCCGTGCTGGCAGGCCGCGCCGCGCGCGCACATCGCCGACGGCCGGGGCAGCACCTCCACCCCGCCGAGGGACTCCGGGGTGGCCGCCACGCCCAGCAGCCGCAGCACGGCGTGCTTGGCGGCCAGCCTGCCCGCCCAGTGCTGCAAAGTCCTGCCCTCGCCGGAGCGCAGCCGCTCGGCGCGGGTGTAGACGGAGTCCAGCGACATCGGCGCGACCAGTTGCGCCGGGTCCGACAGGCCGCGGAAGGCCACGACCGCGCTGCCCCAGCGGCTCATCCGACCGGCTCCAGCCTGCGCGCCGCGGCCGGATCGGCCAGGCTCACGCAGCGGGTGCCGACCGCGCGCATCAGGCCGGCGAGCACCTTGCTGTCGCCGACCTCGACGCAGGTGTCGGCGTCGGCGAGCGCGCGCATCGTCTCGCTCCAGCGCACGCGCGCGGTCAGCTGCTCGATGAGCGCCTCGCGCAGCACGGCGACGTCGGTGGTGGGCTCCGCGGTGGTGTTCGGGATGACCGGCACCCGGGGCTCGGCCATCGGCACCGCGCGCACGGCCTCGGCCCAGGCGTCGGCGGCCGGGGCCATCAGCGGGGAGTGGAAGGCGTTGCCGACCTTGAGCGCCACCACCTTGCGCGTCGCGGGGAACTCCGAGGCCAGCGCCACCACCCGCTCGATCGCCGGGAACGCCCCGGAGACCACGGTGTGGTCCGGCGCGTTCTCCAGGCCGACGACCAGCGGCTCCTCCGGGGTGGACACCTCGGCGGCCCAGGCCGCGACCTGCGCGGGCTCCGGGCCCATCACCGCGGTCATGCCGCCGGTGCCGGGCACCGCGGCCATCAGCCGGGACCGGACGCCGACCAGGCGCAGGGTCGCCTCGACGTCCAGGACGCCCGCCGCGCACAGCGCGCTCAGCTCGCCCACGCTGTGCCCGGCGACGACGTCCGGGACCACGCCGCGCTCGGCCAGCACGGCCAGCGCGGCGAGGTTGCACGCGGTGACGGCCGGCTGCGCGCCGTCGGTGGCCACCAGCTTCTCCGCCGGACCCCGCGCGCACAGCTGCGACACGGGCTCGCCGAGGACGTCGGCCATGACCTCGTCGGCGCGCGCGACGACCGCGGCGCCCACCGGGTCGCGGCGCAGCCAGCCGCCCATCCCGACCCGGACGGTGCCCTGCCCGGGGAACACGAACGCGATCACGCCCGACCTCCTTGTTTCAGCGCGCGGGCTTGCTTCTCAGCGCGGGAGTGCCTGCTCAGAGCCTGCGACGCCGGGAGGGCGCCGAGGCGGCCTGCTCGGTGCCGAGGAAGCCCAGCAGCAGCTCGGTCACCCGCTGGGGCTGGTCCAGGGGGATCCAGTGGCTGGCCTCCTCGACGCGCTCGTAGCGCCACGGCCCCTTGACGAACTTCACCGAGCCGGTCATGCCCTCCTCCAGCAGCGCCTGGTCCCCGGTGGACCACACGCCCAGCGTCGGGGCCAGCACCGGCGGGAAGTTGCTCTCGACGCGCAGCTCGGACTCTGGCGAGCGGTTGGCGCGGTACCAGTTCAGCGCCGAGGTCAGCGCGCCCGGCTTGGCCAGCTCGCGCGGGTAGCGCTGGTAGTCGCCCTCGGTGCCCATGATCTCCTTGAACAGCCGCCAGCCGTTGCGGCGCAGCAGCTGCTCGGAGACGCCCGGGAACTGGTAGAAGAGCATGTACCAGCTGGCACGGCGCTGCTCGATCGATGGCGTGGAGAACACCCCGGGGTGCCCGACGGAGAACACCGCGAGGTGGTCCACCCGCCGCGGCATGAGGAAGGCGTACATCCACGCGATCGCCGCGCCCCAGTCGTGGCCGACGATGTGCGCGCGCTGGATGCCCAGGTGCATGGTCAGGCCCACGACGTCGTTGACGATCGTGCGCATGTCGTAGGCCTCGACCTCCTGCGGCTTGCTGGAGCCGCCGAAGCCGCGCAGGTCGGGCGCGATGACCCGGAACCCGGCCTCCACCAGGGGGTCGATCTGGTGGCGCCACAGGTAGTGCGAGTCCGGGAAGCCGTGCAGCAGCACGACAGGGGTGCCCTCGCCCTTGTCGACGTAGGCGATGTCGACGCCGTTGACGTGCGCGACGTCGGTCAGCAGGCTGTCGCGCTGCGACGATCCGGACAGCGACGAGCCGGACAGCGTCGATCCGGACAGCGTCGATCCCGACAGCGACGATCCCGACAGCGTCGATCCGGAGAACGACGAGTTGAGCGTGGTCATACTTTCTCCCTGAACAGCCTCTCGGCGAAGAACTCGCTGAAACCGAAGTCCGGCACTTCCTCCGGCGGGACCATGTTGAGCAGGCCGGTCACCTGCGCGGCGAAGTTGTCGGCCATCAGCTCGCGCACGCGGCGGCGCCGGTCGGCGGCCTCGGGCCCGAACTCGCAGTGCAGCTTGGCGATGATGCTGGCCCCGAAGTGCAGGCGCTCCATGCGGAACTTGCGCTCGGCCAGGTAGGGCTCGAACGCCTTCGGCGACCAGTCCTGGGACTCCACCAGGATCTCGCAGACCGTGCGGGTGTCGCGCAGGCTGCACGAGAGGCCGGTGCCGAGCACGGTGTCGGCGTTGCCCGCCTCGTCGCCGACCAGCAGCACGCCGTCGGTGACGATCGGCTGCTCGGGGAACATCGCCACCGACGGCCACACCTTCAGCGGGCCGATCGGGGTGGCGGCGGCGTAGACGGACTTGCCCCGGTCGGGCAGGCAGTCCAGCTCGAAGTCGGCGATGAAGCGCTCGACGCCGCCCGCGCCCTTGTAGCGGTGCTTGTTGTACGTGGGGAAGTTGATGTAGAGGCGGGCCGCGCCGTCGCCCTGCGGGAAGACCATGAACATCTTCTCGCCCTCGGTGCCCATCGCCTGCACGTCCATCGGCCAGTCGTGCAGGCCCTCCACGCGCAGGCCGCCGCCCCAGTGGTGCACCGAGGTGGCCATGCTGACGCCGATCTGGCGGCCGATGGTGCAGCCGCGCCCGGTCGCGCCGATCACCATGCGCGGGCGCAGCTCGTGGTCGGCGCCGTCGGCGGTGGTGAAGCGCACCGCCGGCAGATCACCGGGCTTCTCGGCCTTGGTGACGTGCACCTTCTGCACGCCCATGACGACGGTGGCGCCGTAATCGACGGCCTGCACGGCCATCAGCTCGCACACCGTGTGGTGCGGGAAGGACAGCGGGCCGCCGACCCCGGGCACGAACCGCGTCATGTCCACCGTCTCGGCGGTGTGCGGGTCGTCGGTGGTCTCGTCCCACTGGGTCCACTCGCGGATCTCCCACGCGCCGCCGAGGCCGAAGGCGTCCTCGACGCCGAGGAGCTGCGCCTCGCGCATGCCCCACGGCGCGATCCACTCGCCGCGCACGATGTCGGTGTAGGCCTCCTGCTTCTCCAGCATGACGACCGACAGCCCGTTCATGGCGAGGTAGGAGGCGGCCGAGGCCCCCGCGATCCCACCGCCGACGACCACGACATCAACGGCACCAGGGCCGACGGCACCGTTAGTGCTCATGCCTGCCACCTCTCCCAATACGTGCGTTCCTTCGCCGCGTGCCGGTTGGCCGGACGGAAGTCGGTGCCGATGGTGTAGGCGACGGGGACGAGGCAGATCTGGCTGACACCCGCCGGGATGCCGAGCAGCTCACCGATCTGGCGCTCGAAGGCCAGGTGCATGCCGGTGATCGTGCTGCCGAGGCCCCGGCTGCGCAGCGCCAGCTGGAACGACCAGATCGCGGGGTAGATCGAGCCGTAGAAGTTGCTGGCCCGCATGGCACCCAGCAGCGAGCCCTCCTTCCACGTCCCGACGAGCAGCTTCGCCGAGTGCGACTCCGACCACTGCCGGTCGATCTCGCCGATGTCCGGCGGCCTGCCCAGCACGCACGGGATCACCAGGGCGGGCACCCGGCCCAGGTTCTCCACCAGCAGCTTGGAGGACTCGTGGTTGCGCTTGGCCTGCACGTCGGTGCGCCTGCGGCCGGAGCGGGCCCAGACCTCGCGCTCGTGGAAGCGCCAGGCCTGCATGACCATGTGGGCCAGCTGCTCCTTGACCTCGGCCTCGGTGACGATCAGCCAGCGCCAGTTCTGCTGGTTGTTGGCCGTCGGCGCCTGCACCGCGACCTCCAGCGCCTCCTCGATGACCTCCCGGGGCACCGGGCGGTCGAGGTCGAGGCGCTTGCGCACCGAGCGGGTGGTGGTCAGCAGCCGGTCGGTCTCCAGGAGGTCGAACGGCGTCCCTGACGAGACCTCCTGGGAGCCCGACCGCGCTGTGGTCACACCGCCCCCAGGACGGTTCCGCCGCGCACCGAGCCGGGCGCCGCGCTGAGCACCAGCGCCCGGCGGACGGGCCCGGACAGCACCGGCTTGGCCACATAGGACTCGACGCTGCCCGCGACCGGGTTCTCCAGGCCGGGGATGGCCGCCACGACGCCGTCGCGCACCGCCAGCGCGGCCAGCGCCAGGTTGAGCGCGCCGGTGGCCGAGCCGCAGTCGCCGGTCAGCCCGGTGGAGGCGGTGAGCCTGCTGCCGGGCAGCGCGGCGAGCACCGCGGCGGCCTCGTCGGCGTCGGTGGCGTGCCCGGTGGCCGAGCCGATCACCAGGTCGACGTCGGCGGGCAGGGCGCTGAGCCCGCGCGCCACCAGGTCGCGCTCGGTGTCCTCGCCGGAGCCTGCGTGGGCGCTGGCCACGACCCGCGCGTACGGGGTCGCGCCGCGCGCGGCGGCGTGCTCGGCGGACTCGACCACCAGGGCGACCGAGGCGGGCGCGGCGGGGGCCGCTCCCGTCGCGCGGTCGTAGGGGGTCACGCCGGAGAGGTCGCCGCCCGCGCCCGCGTCGTCGGCGGCCACGACGATGACCACCTCGGCCTTGCCCGCGCGGATCGTCTCGACCGCGCAGTCCAGGGCGATGGAGGCCGACGCGCCGCCGTTGCAGATGGTCGTCGTCGGCCCGCGCAGGCCCAGGGTCTGGCAGACCGCGCCGCCGGTGGCGTTGAGTACCACGTTGGAGAAGCTGAGCACGGCCGGCTTGTTCGGGTTGGACAGCACGCTCTCGTCGAAGCCGTGGGTGCTCTCCACCGACCCCGCCGCCGTGGCGAAGATGACCCCGACGTTGTCGCTGGCCGCGCGGTTGAGCTTGAGCCCGGCGTCCTCCCAGGCCAGCCGGGACGCGGCGATGGCCATGCGGGAGAGGGTGTTCATGTGCCGCCACAGCGAGCGCGGCGCGAACGTGCGGCCCTCAAGCGACGGCGCGGCCGTGCTGGCCTGGCCCGCCGCGATCGCCGAGGAGACCTCGGCGATGCCGGTGCCCAGACCGGTGACCGGGCCGAGGCCGGTGATCACCACGTCCTTCTCCGGCAGCCCGTCGGCGCCCTCGATGCCCTCGCGGGGGGTACGCAGCACCAGCGCGGCGTTGTTGCCGCCGAAGGCGTAGTTGTTCGACACCACGACCGACATCGGCAGCTGCCGCGCGGTGTTGGGGACGAAGTCCAGCGCCGCGGCCTCGATCGCCTCCTCGGTGAACCCGATGGTCGGCGGCGCGGTCGCGGTGCGCAGCGCCATCACGCTGGCCACCGCCTCCACCGCGCCCGCCGCGCCCAGGGTGTGGCCGATGAAGCTCTTGATGCTGCTGGTCGGCACCTGCGGCGCGCGGTCGCCGAAGACGGCGCGCATGACCTTCTTCTCCATGGCGTCGTTGGCGGGGGTGCCGGTGCCGTGGCCGTTGACGTAGTCGACGTCGTCGGTGGTCAGGTCGGCGTCGGCCAGCGCCCTGCGCATCGCGCTGACGCCGCCGCGGCCGGTCGGGTCCGGCGCGGTGGCGTGGTAGGCGTCGGCGGACAGGCCGTAGCCCGCGACCTCGGCCAGGGGGGTCCCGCCCCTGGCCAGGACCCGGTCCAGCGGCTCGACGACGACGAACGCCGCGCCCTCGCCCAGGTTCAGTCCGTCCGAGCGGCTGTAGGGGGCGCACGGGCCGGTGCTCAGCGCCTGCAGCCCGGCGAACCCGGCGTAGGTGCCGAAGAGCAGCGGGTCGACGCCGCCCGCCAGCACCACGTCGGCCTCGCCGGTGAGGATCTTGTCCTTGGCCAGGCCCACCGCGTTGCCGCCCGCGGCGCACGCCGTCGAGACCAGGATGCGCGGGCCGCGCATGCCCAGCTTCGCGGCGACGATGTCGCCGGTGGCGTAGATGGGCTGGTAGCCGCCCGTCTCGTCCGGGGTGGCCTGGCACTTGCCCAGCACCAGGCCGAACCGCTCGCCCGGCACGGCATCCCCACTGGCACCGTCGGCACCGTCGGCGAGCCCGGCCTGGCGCAGCGCCTGGCGCGCGGCGACGAGCGCGAGCCGGGCGGTGCGGTCGAGCATGCCGTCCTCGGGCGGCAGCTGCTCGCTGATCCACGCCGCGGGCACCTGGCCCGCGTAGCGCGCCTCGAAGGCGGTGAACCGCTGGTCGGCGACGGCGGTGATCCCGCTCTCGCCCGCGGTGAGCCGCGCCCAGAACTCCTCCGGGTCGCGACCCGCCGCGCAGATCACCCCGACACCCGTGATGACCACTGGGCGCAGCGCCATGGCTTCGTTCCTCCCTGACGAGACGATCCGCGAGCGGATCAGATGATCGGCGTGCTCCAGGACTTCGGGGTGACATACGGGCTGGTCAGCGTGGTGGCCTCGGCCTCGCCCACGCTCACCCGCAGACCGGCGGCCGCCAGGTCGGCGGGCACCCTGATCAGGCCAAGCGCGGCGTCGAGGCCGACGCTGTGCACCGCGTGCACGACCTCGCCGATGCGCTCGCCGTCCACGGTGACCGGCGTGCCCGCCGCCGGGGCCTCGCCCGGGGTGGTGAAGCCGATGGTGCGCAGCCCGGCCGGGCCCTCGAAGGCGGCGAGCACGGCCTCGCGCCCGACGAACTCCTCCTTGGTGACGTCCACCAGCCAGTTGGCGCCCATCTCCAGGATGTCGACGGCACCGGCCTCGCGGTGCACCAGCGGCTGGCGGACCTCCAGCATCGCCAGCTCCAGGGCCTCCTGGCCGGCCGGGACGGCCTCGGCGGCCGCGGCCTCCCAGAGCCGCTGCGCCTCGGCGCGCGGCACCAGCACCTTGTAGCCGTACTCGCCGGTGAACCCGGTGCGCGCGAAGATGATCGGCGTGCCGTCCCACTCGGTGTCCACAACGGACTCGAAGGGCAGCGCGGCCAGCTCGCTGTCGATCAGGCGGCCGACGACGCCCCACGAGTACGGGCCCTCCAGCCCGAACAGGACGTGCTCCTCGGAGCGGTCGGCGACCTCCACGTCGGCGTCGCCGACCTGGCCCTTGAGGTGCTCCAGCAGGCGCGCGCCGCCGCCGACGGAGCTCTCCAGCAGCATGCCGGTCTCGCGGCCCCACACCACGACGGTGTCCACGACGTGGCCCGCCTCGTCCAGCACCAGGCTGGTCATGCAGCGCTCGGCGGTCAGGTACTCGACGTCGCGGGCCAGCACGCGCTGGGCGAAGTCGGTGGCGTCGCCGCCGGAGATCTCGATGATGCGCGCGCCGGAGAGGTCCACCAGGGCGGCGCGGTCGCGGATCGCGGCGTACTCGTCGGCCAGCGTGGTGTAGCGCAGGGCGACCGTCGCCTCCAGGATCTCGCCGCGAACGGTCCCGTCGGGCTGGGAGATCGGGGATTCCATGTCAGGCCTTTCCGTGTGCGGGGTCTGCGATGCTGATGGAGCCTTCGGCGACGACCTGCCCGTCGACGCGGGCGGTGACCTTGTACTCGCCGAAGCCGCGGCCACCCGCGGACCGCTCTGCGGTGAGCACCAGCTGGTCGCCGGGGACGATCGGGCGGCGGAAGCGCATCGACCGCACGCCCGCCAGGTAGCTGATCTTGCCCGCGCCCGCGAGGGCGAAGACCACGCCCGCGAGCTGGGCCATCGTCTCGATGACGACGATCCCCGGCAGCACGGCCTCGCCGGGGAAGTGGCCCTGGAACCACAGCTCGGTGCCCGCGACGTTCTTCACCGCGGTGCCGCTGACGCCGGGCTCGACCTTGTCCACCCGGTCGAGCAGCAGCATCGGCCAGCGGTGCGGCAGGATCTCGCGCACCTCGTCGTGGGAGAGGTTCGTCCTGGCGGCCGGTGCCGTGGCGCCGGGTCCCTTCGCCTCGGGCAGGGTCGCGGTCATGCCGGGGTCTTCTCCAGCTCCAGCGCCGGGTTGACGTGCGTGGCCAGGCGCGAGACCGAGCCGAAGACCGACATGTCGCTGTCGTAGAGCGCGACGCCGAACTCAGCCTCGATCGCCACGTACAGCTCCAGCACGTCCAGGCTGTCCAGTTCCAGGCCGCGGCCGAACAGCGGCTGGTCGTCGGTGATCCACTCCGGCTCGATCGGCAGGTCGAGCCGGGAGACGATCATCTTCTTGATCTGCGCGCAGGTCTCCCGGCGGGCCGACGCCGCGGCGCGAAGCTCGTCGATGCTCACGTGTGCTCCCTCGTCTGTTCTCTGTGGACCCTCAGGCCAGCCCGCCGCCGTTGGCGACGATGGTGGCCGCTGAGATGTAGGAGGCCTTGTCCGAGGCCAGGAAGGTCACCGCGTGGGCGATCTCCTCGGGCTCGCCCATGCGGCCGATGCGGATGCGCGAGGCGTAGTCGGCGCGCAGCTTCTCCGGGATTCCCTTGATCATGTCGGTGTGCACGAAGCCGGGGGCGACCACGTTGACCCGCACGCCGTGCGGCGCGGCCTCGTTGGACAGCGCCTTGGCGAAGGCGATGATCGCGCCCTTGGAGGCGACGTAGTTGGTCTGGCCGGGGAAGCCGCCGTCGATGCCGCTGGAGGAGCTGACGCACACGATGGACCCGCGCCGCTGGTGCTGCATGATGCGCATCGCCTCGCGGCAGGCCAGGAACGTGCCGAGCACGTTGGTGTCCATGGTCGAGGTGAACATCTCGGTGCTCATCGCGATCAGGTGCCGGTCCTTGGTCACGCCCGCGCTGGTGACCAGCACGTCGAGGCGGCCGTGCTCGGCGCGCAGCGCGCGGAACATCTCCCGCACGGCGGCCTCGTCGGTCACGTCGGCCTGCGCGATGCTCGCGCTGCCGCCGTCGGCCTCGATCTGCGCGGCGACCTCCTTGGCCTGGGACTCCGAGCGCGCGTAGTTGATCACCACGTGCACCCCCTGGGCCGCCAGGTCGACGGCCACCGCGCGTCCGATACCGCGTGAGCCACCGGTCACCAGGGCAACCGCGCCTTCGCTGAACATGGACGTCTCCCTGTGTCTAGACCACTCGCGAGCGTGCACGGCAACGCTACTGACCTGCGTTTTCTTTCCCTTATCAATCGGATATCCACGGCATTGACCGGCGGGCGCGCATGACTGAGGCTGGCGGTCATGGGCGACGCTGTGGACGTGCTGATCGTGGGTGGCGGACCGGTCGGGCTGGCCACGGCGGTGGAGTGCGCCCGACACGGGCTGACCTGCGTGCTGGTGGAGAAGCACCCCGGCACCTCGATCTTCCCCAAGGCCCGCCTGGTCACCACCCGCACGATGGAGCTGGTGCGCGCCTGGGGGCTGCAGGACGAGGTCGAGGCGGCGGGCCTGCCGCGCGAGGACAGCCTCGCCGTCGGCGTCGGCTCCTCGCTCATCGCCGATGACTTCCGCCGTCAGGGCGCCGCCATCGCCGAAGACGCCCCGCACAGCCCGACCTACGCCTACATCTGCGCCCAGGACAAGTTCGAGGTCATCCTCAAGGCGCACGCGGAGTCCCAGCCGGGCGCCGACATCCGCTTCGGCGTGCGCATGGTCGGCCTGACCCAGGACGCCGACGGCGTGACCGCCGAGCTGTCCACCGGCGAGTCGGTGCGGGCGCGCTACTGCGTGGCCGCCGACGGCGCCCGCAGCGGGGTGCGCGACGCGCTCGGCATCGGCGTCGACGGGCCGCCGCCGATCGGGCACATGATCAGCGTCATGTTCGACGCCGACCTGGTTCCGCTGCTGGAGGGGCGCATGTGCGCGCTCTACTTCATCCGCAGCGCGATCCCGTGCGCGGTCGAGGCGGTGGACAACAAGCGGCGCTGGATGATCCAGACCGGCTACGACCCCGCCGAGGGCGGCAGCGCCGAGGACTTCACCCCGGAGTTCTGCGTGGAGGTCGTGCGCGCCGCCGTCGGCGTGCCGGACCTGGAGGTGTCGCTGGTCGGCATCATGCCGTGGCTGCAGCAGGCCGTCACCGCCCAGCGCTTCCGCTCCGGGCGGATCTTCCTGGCGGGCGACGCCGCGCACGTGTCCACCCCGCAGGGCGGCTTCGGCATGAACTGCGGCATCCAGGACGCGCACAACCTGGTGTGGAAGCTGGCCGCCGTACTGCGCGGCAAGGCCGGTGAGTCCCTTCTGGACACCTATGAGGCCGAGCGCCACCCGGTGGGCGCGCGCACGGTCGAGGAGAGCCTGGCGAACGCGTTCATCACCTTCCGCATGATGGAGGGCGAGCTGACGCTCAAGGAGTCCATCGAGCAGCAGGCGGGCCGCCGCAGCTCCGAGGGCCTGGTGCTGGGCTTCCACTACGACTCCTCCGCCGTGCTCCCCGACGGGTCCCCCGCGCCCGCGCCGGAGGACCCCTACCGCACCTACGTGCCCTGCGCCCGCCCCGGGCACCGCGCCCCGCACGTCTGGCTCAGCCGCGAGGGCCGCGAGCTGTCCACACTGGACCTCCTCGGCCCCGGCTTCACCCTGCTGGCGCCCGCGGGCAGCGGCTGGTCCCGGGCCGCCGCCGAGCTGGGCCTGCCCGCCGCGGAGATCTCCGCCGACGGCGCGGGCGCGCTGGTCTCCCCGACCTGGGCCAAGGAGTACGGGCTCGGCCCCACCGGCGCCGTGCTGGTGCGCCCGGACGGGCACGTCGCCTGGCGCGTGGCGGACGGCCAGGCTTCCCCGGATACGCTCCGCCGCGCGGTCGACACCGTGCTGGCCCGCAACGCGTGAGGCGGGCCGGGGAATCCACAGCGGCAGTAAGGGCGGGCGAGCCCTCGCGGCCTGTTGACCACAGCTGTGGACAACCCTGTGGATCACTGGTCGTTCAGGCGGGCACCAGGTCGGCTCTGCGCAGGCAGCCCGTGCGCCGCAGCAGCGCCGCGGCCCTGCGCACCGGCAGCGGGAAGCCCCGCGCCTGGCGGGCGATGCGCGCGGCCTCCTGCGGCTGGGCGGCCAGCCAGTCCGCGCCGAGCAGCATCGACAGCAGCGAGCGGCTCTCCTCGACCGCCAGCGGCTCGACGGTGTGCTGCACCGCGCCGAAGCGGGCGGCGAACTCGTCCAGCGGATCGCGGCTGGTGACGATCACCCTGGTGTGCGGGCCGCCCGGCAGCAGCGGCGCGACCTGCGCGCTGTCGACGGCGCCGTCCAGCACCACCAGCAGCTTGCGGCGGGCGACCGCGCTGCGGTATAGCGCCACCTTCTCGCCGGGGTCCTCCGGGATCGCGCGGACGCCGAGCGCGCGCAGGAACCGGTCGAGCACCACGAAGGGCGAGACCGGCGCGCCGTCGACGCCGACGAGGTCGGCGTGCAGCTGGCCGTCGGGGAACCAGTCGACGCGCTGGTGCGCCCAGCGCAGCGCCAGCGTCGACTTGCCCACCTCGCCCGGCCCGCACAGCACCACCGTGCCGGGCGCGTCGGCCGAGAGCCCGTCGCCCAGCACCTCGTCGAGCGCGAGCAGGTCCTCGTCGCGCCCGGCGAAGGGCAGCGGCTGGCGGGGCAGCTGCGACGGCGCGTCGGCCGGGGCGGGCGCGGGGATCGCGTCGCGCAGGATCTGCTCGTGCAGCCCGCGCAGCTGCGGCCCCGGCTCCAGGCCGATCTGCTCGACCAGCGCCCGCCGCGTGTCCTGGTAGACCCGCAGCGCCTCCGCGCGCCTGCCCGCCCGGTAGTGGGCGAGCATGAGCTGGGCCCGCGCGCGCTCCCGCAGCGGGTGCTCGGCGACCAGCACGGCCAGCTCCTTGCTGACCCGGTCGTGCAGGCCCAGCTCCAGCTCCAGCTCCGCGCAGGTCTCCGCGGCGTCCAGCCGCGCGGCCTGCAGCCGGGCGGCGTCGGCGCGCAGGCCCGGCACGTCCTCGAACGGCACCCCGCGCCAGAGTGCCAGCGCCTCGCGCAGCAGTCCGACCGCGCCCGCCCGGTCGCCGACCGACGAGCGGGCGCGCGAGCGGCCCAGCAGCGCGTTGAACCGCGCCCAGTCCGAGCCGTCCTCGCCGACGCGCATCAGGTAGCCGGGGCTGGCGGTGGCGATCACCTCGGCGCCCAGCACCTTGCGCAGCCGGGACACGCAGATCGCCACCTGGCCGCGGGCGCTGGCAGGGGGCTCGCCCTGCCAGACCGCATCGATCAGCCGCTCGACGCTGACCACCCGGCCTGCGTCGAGCGCCAGCCTGGCCAGCACCGCCCGCTCGCGCGGCCCGCCCACGTGCCGCTCGGCCCCGCCGCGCACCACCCGCACCGGCCCGAGCACTCCGATGTCCGGGGTCATGGGGCTGTCCGGGGTCATGGCGGGCCCGCCTCCCTCGCCGATCGCGATGACCGTCATCGGCGCTCGATCTCGTCGGCGGCCCGCCCCGCCCCGCCCGCGGCGTCCACGGCCTTGGCCATGTCGGCGGCGCGCGCGGTGAAGCCGGGGTCCTCCAGCACCGAGGTGATCGCGGCGATGAGGTCCTCGCCGGTCACCGTCGCCGGATCGAGCGCGACGCCCAGGCCGAGGTCGGCGATGCGCTTGGCGGTCGGGCGGTCCAGCGCCGAGGTCGGCACGCACACCATCGGCGTGCCCGCCCGCAGCGCTTCCATCGCCGTGCCCATGCCCGCGTGCGTCACGCAGAGCGAGGCGTGCTCGAGCACCGCGACGTGCGGCACGAACCTGTGCACCTCCACATTGGACGGCAGCTCGCCCAGTGACGCCGGGTCGAGCCCGTCGGCCACGGTCATCACCGCGTGCCACGGCTTGCCCCGGAAGGCCTCAACGCAGGTGCGGAAGAAGTCGGCGTGCTCGTTGAACACCGCGCCGAGGGACACCAGCACCACCGGCAGCCCGCTCTCCGGCGGCGACCACGACCCCAGGAACGCCCGGTCCCCGACGCACGGCCCGACGAAGGCGAACCGCTCGTCGAAGGTCTCGCCCGCGTACTGGAACTCCCGCGGCACGGTGACCAGGCTCAGCGGCGGCACCTCGAACCACAGCTCCGGCGGCGCGGCGGCCACCCCGTGCCCGGCGCACAGCGCGCCGATGCGGTGCATCGTGCTCATCACCCAGGCGGGCGGCTCGGCGGGCTTCTCCGAGGCGGGCTGGTCGGGGTTGTACATGGCCTGCAGGTAGGAGAAGTGCTCGTTGGAGGCGAACACCGGGATCACCTGCACGGCGGGCACGTCCAGCTTGCGCGCCAGGATGCGGCCGGCGAACAGGATCGAGGTGTCGTAGACGATGACGTCGGGCTTCTCGATCGCCCCGTCCTCGCTCGCCTTGCGCAGCATGGCCGCGCTCTCGTCCAGCAGCAGGTCCATCAGGTAGCCCGGGTCCTCGGCGACCTTGAGGAAGTCGGCGTCGCGGTAGCGCGAGTCGTAGGCCACCGCGGTGGCCCCCGCGTCGGTGACGATCCCGGCCATGCTCTCCGCGGTGATGTAGGTGACCCGGTTCCCCCTGCGGGTCAGCTCGGCCACCATCGCCAGGTTCGGGATGACGTGGCCGTGGTCGGGGTGGCACAGGAACAGGAAGTGTCGTGGCATGCGTTGGTCCCCTGGAGATCCCTCGGAGGTAGGCGATCGCCGCCACCGTAGGTCGATCTCCGCAGGCCAGGACACCCCTACCGGACCCCTACGGGGACCTGTTGGGGATTCCCTGCGAACGGCCTAGCGGAAGGTGCGGTCAGAGGTTCACCGCGCGGGGTCTGACCTGCGTTGATAGGGGTTACCCGGGCCTGGGGCCCGCCCTACGCTGGCGCCCATGACCACACTCGTCTGGGACTACACGCGCGAATACGAGGCAGAGCGCAAGGACATCCTCGACGCCGTGGAGACGGTGTTCTCCTCCGGCCGCCTGGTGCTCGGCCCGAGCGTGTCCGGGTTCGAGTCGGAGTTCGCCGCCTACCACGGCGTGGACCACTGCGTCGGCGTCGACAACGGCACCAACGCCATCCGCCTCGCCCTGCAGGCCGTCGGCGTGACCCGAGGGGACGAGGTCATCACGGTCTCCAACACCGCGGCCCCCACCGTCCTGGCCATCGACGCCCTCGGCGCGACCCCGGTGTTCGTCGACGTCCACGCCGACACCTACCTGATGGACGTGGCCCAGGTCGAGGCCGCCATCACCCCCCGCACCAAGTGCCTGCTGCCGGTGCACCTCTACGGCCAGTGCGTCGACCTGGCACCCCTCAAGGCCCTGGCCGACAAGCACGGCCTGCACCTGATCGAGGACTGCGCCCAGGCCCACGGCGCCCGCCACCACGGCGCCATCGCCGGGGCGACCGGCCACGCCGCCGCCTTCTCCTTCTACCCCACCAAGGTCCTCGGCGCCTACGGCGACGGCGGCGCCACCATCACCACCGACGCCGCCATCGACGCCAATCTCCGCCGCCACCGCTACTACGGCATGGAGAAGACCTATTACGTCGTCGAAACCCCTGGCCACAACTGCCGCCTGGACGAAGTCCAGGCCGAGATCCTCCGCCGCAAGCTCACCCGCCTGGACGAGTACATCGCCGGACGGCAGGCCATCGCCGCCCGCTACCTCGACGGCCTCGGCGACACCGAGCTGATCCTGCCCGCCACCGCCCCCGGCAACACCCACGTCTACTACGTCTACGTGGTCCGCCACCCCGAGCGCGACCGAATCCTCGACGAGCTGAAGAAGCACGACATCGCCCTGAACATCAGCTACCCGTGGCCGGTCCACACGATGACCGGCTTCGCCCACCTGGGCTACCAGACCGGCAGCCTGCCCGTCACCGAGGCCGCGGCCGAGGAGATCTTCTCCCTGCCGATGTACCCCTCCCTGCCGGTCGACGTGCAGACCCGGGTGATCGACGTCCTGCGCACGTTGCTCTAGAGCTGGTACACACAAGCCCACCCGTGGTGCGGGTGGGCTTGTCTGTGTGCCGGACCGGGGCTACCCCCGGGGCACCAGGCTCCGCAGGCACAGCACCAGGCTGCGGGCCTGGATGTTCACGTAGAACGAGTGCCGCAGCAGCTCCTCGAACTGCGCCAGCGTCAGCCACCGGTAGTGCGGGTCGTCCCCACCCACCTCGACGTCGGCCTCCACCACCATGTAGCGGTTGCGGGCGCCCAGGAACCGCCCGCCCTCCTCCGACAGCACCGTGTCGAACCAGACCCGCTCAGCCCCCAACACCACATCCAGGAACCGGGGCCTCTCCGGCAGCCGCTCGTAGTTCTCCGGAACGCACTGCACCGTGGGGGCCAACTCGGTCACATCCGCATACCCCGGCTCGGTCCGGGCATGGGTCAACACGTGCAGCACGCCCCCGATCCTGCGCACCACGAACGCGATGACCCCGGTCCCCACCGGCTCCAGCATCGGCTGCGACCACGAGGCGACCTCACGCCCCCCGGCCTCGACCCGGACCCCCACCACCGAGAAGAACCCGCCACTGCGGTGCGCGATCCGCCCGTCGTCGTAGGCCCAGTCCGGCAGCCCCGCCAGCGCCCCCCGGACCACCTTCAGATCCGTGTGCGTCCGGACCTCGGTGATCCAGCTCAGCACATCCCCGATCCCGTGCGCCGAAACGGAACCGGGATCGGCCGAGCGCACCAGCGCCGAGCTGAACTCGTCCACCCCGGCGCCGGCCAGCGCCGCACCCCCGCCGGGAAGGCACGCCAGCACCGTCCGGGCGTCCATGTTCACCAGGTCGGGCACCGACATCAGCTCCGCGACCTGCCCCAGCGTCAGCCACCGGAACCCTTCGCGGACCTCGACCTCCCCGTCCACCTCGACAACCATGTTCCGGTTGCGCTTCTGGTAGAACCACGCGCCCTGCTCCGACTGCCGGATGTCGATGACCACCCGGTGCGCCGAGGTGTCGCGGAAGTACTCCAGGTAGGGGACTTCCTTGCCCTTGTGCACCCGCGTGTAGTTGCTGCGCGTGGCCTGCACCGTCGGCGAGATCTGCAACCCGTTGGGGTTGCCCGGCTCGTGCTTGGCCTGCATCAGGCAGTGCAGCACGCCGTCGATCTCGCGCACCAGGATGCCCAGGATGCCGATCTCGGGCTGGACGATGATCGGCTGCTCCCACCGCGGCACCGGCGCGCCCGCCAGGTCGACGGCCAGGGACTCGACGGTGAAGAACTTGCCGGTGTGGTGGCGCAGGTTCCCGGTGCCGCGCTCGACCTCCCACCCGTCCAGCGCGCCCAGGTCGACCCGGTCGACCCGCATCCACCAGCGGTCGGCGAGGCCGTCCAGCCAGGCGAGCACGTCCGCCGTGCCCCCGGCGTCGTGGCGCGTGGACTCGGCCAGCCGATCGGCGAGGTTGCGGGTGGGTGCGGACACCGGGCCTCCCTAGGGGTAGTGCGGCAGCAGGTCGTTGGCCTTCGCCTCGGCGAGGGTCGGCGCGGCCCGGTCGCGGGCGGAGAGCACGGCGCCATCGGGGATCGGCAGGCCCAGCTCGGGATCGAGCAGCGACACCGCCAGTTCGTCCGCGGGGATGTAGCCGCGGGAGAGCAGGTAGCAGACGGTGGAGTCGGGCTCGAGCGCCACGAACGCGTGGCCGAGCCCGGCGGGCAGGTACACGGCCTGCATCTCCGCGAGTTCGACGCTGTCCCACTGCCCGTACGTCGGCGACCCGACCCTCAGGTCGATGACGAAATCGAGCACCCGCCCCGTCGCGCAGTGCACGTACTTGGCACACCCGGGCTTCGTCCGCGCGTAGTGGACGCCCCGGGCGACGCCCTGGCCCGACACGCTCGTGCTGACCTGTGCCACCGGGAACAGCGACCGCCCGACCGCGGCCGAGAACTCCGACTCCTCAAACGGCGAGACGAACAGCCCGCGGTCGTCGCGGTGCGTCTCCGGGGTGAACGCCCACGCGCCCCCCAGACCGAGTTCACGCGCTTTCACCTGGTCAGCTTCGTGCCGCCGCGGCGCGGGGGTAAACCCCTACGCCCGCAGGTTAGGGGGTTGGCTCGCTCCCTTGTGGAGGACCGAAACCGGGATGCCCGCCGACCCCGCGCGAGATAGCGTCGAGCCCCCTGACCCGAGAGGCTCCCGCATGTGGTCCACCCGCCCGGAAACCCCGGACGACGTCCCCGCCATCCGCGCACTGGTCACCGCCGCCTTCCCCACCCCGACGAGGCCGCCCTGGTCGACGCCCTGCGCGCGGACCCGCGAGCCTGGATCGACGGACTCTCCACCGTCGCCGAGTCCCCCGACGGGGTCATCACCGCCCACGCCCTCATCACCCGCTGCCACATCGACGACACCCCGGCCCTCGCCCTGGCCCCGTGCGCCACCCTCCCCGCCCACCAACGCGCGGGCGCGGGCTCCGCCGCCATCCGCGCCTGCCTGGCCGCCGCCCGCACCCACCCCGAACCGGTGGTCATCGTCCTGGGCCACCCCGACTACTACCCCCGCTTCGGCTTCACCCCCGCCTCCACCTTCGGAATCCACGCCCCCTTCGACGTCCCCGACGCCGCCTTCCTGGCCCTGCTCACCCACCCCGACCACCCCATCCCGACCGGCACAGTGCGCTACCCCAGCGCCTTCGGCATCTGACCCACCCACACCGAGACCACTTCCGCCCGCCGCCGCTTCCCCGCCCCACCTACCGCCGCTTCCTGTTCCCGCCCGCCACCGCATCCCGCCCCACCCACCGCCGCTTCCCCGCCCCGCCCGCCCTCGCGCAGGACACGCCCCGCCCCAATCCGGGGGTCACTCCGCCCTACTCCTTCAAGGCTACGCCACAACCATCCGTGTCAAGAGGGTGAACTTCAGCCCCTGTGGACAACTCCCGAAGTCCCCTCCCAAGCCAAACCCGCCACCACCGACTCCACCCCCTCGGCCAACCCCACCGACGCCCGCCACCCCGTGACCCCGCTGAACCGCACCGCATCCCCCACCTGCCCCCGCAGATCCCCCTCCGTCGCATGCCCAGGCGGCTCCACCGACAGCACCGGAACCACCACCCCCGTCCGCCGCCCCACCGCCGCCGCCACCATCTCGAACAACTCCCGCACCGACACCCCCGAACCCGACCCGATCACCCAACTCCGCCCCGCCAGCGCCGCGAAGTGCCGCACCGCCGCCAGGAACGCCTCAGCCACGTCCGACACGTGCACCAGATCCCGCCGCATGCCCCCCGAGCCCCACACCGTCAACGCCTCGCCTCCGAGCGCCCGCCGGGCCATCGCCGAGACCACCCCCCGGTCCAGCGGCCCCGGCCCGTACACCGTCGGCAGCCGCAGGCACACCCCGCCCGCGGCCAGCACGATCCGCTCAGCGGCCAGCTTCTGCCGGTCGTACTCCGACTCCGGCGCGTCGACCTCCCCGCCGACCAGGCGCTCGCCCGCCGACGGTCCCGCCTGCGACGTCGACCCCGCCAGCACCACCGGCAGCCCCGTGCCCGCCGCCGCCCGCGCGATCCCGACGTTCACCGCCGCGGCCTCCTCGGCCTGCTCCGGCAGCACCCGCCACGACCCGCTCCCGGTGTGCAGCACCAGCGACACCACCGCGTCCACACCCTCGACCGCCGCCGCCACCTGCCCCGGCTCGGTCAGATCCGCCCGCACAGCCGAGTGCGGCACCCCGTCGGGATCGCGCGCCACGACCCGGACCGCCAGCCCGGCGGCGGCGAGCCGGGCCGCCACCGCCGTGCCGACGAACCCGGAGCCGCCCAGCACCGCCACCCTCATCGACGGAGGTCCTCAGACAACCCGCACCTCGGGCACGTACAAGATCCACTTGCCGCCGCCCGCGCGGAACTCGGCTTCCTTGGCCATGATCTCCTCGGCGTGGTTCCACGCGAACAGCAGCGCGTGGCCGGGGTGCTCCTCGGCGAAGGCGGCGGGCGGGCGCACCGGGATGCCGGAGCCCGGCGCGAGCCTGCCCTGCTTGGCCGGGGTGGTGTCGCAGATGAACTCGACCAGGTCCGGCCCGATGCCGCACAGGTTGGTGACGGTCGCGCTCTTGGCCGTCGCGCCGTAGCCGACGACGCGCTCGCCGCGCTCCTTCAGCTCGGTCAGCAGCGCCGTCAGGTCGTCGCGGATCTTGCCGACGCGGGTGGCGAAGGCGTCCAGGGTGACCCGCGAGGACAGCTCGCGCTCGGCCTCCTCGGCCAGCAGCGCCGCCACCGCGGCGGTGCGCTCGCGCGCGCCCGGCCGCGCCAGCCAGTACCGGACCTCGCCGCCGTGCACGGGAAGCCGCTCGACGTCGACCAGCTCCAGGCCGTGCCTGCGCGCCATCTCATCGATCGAGCGCGCCGAGAACAGGAAGAAGTGCTCGTCGTAGATCTGGTCGAAGGAGGTCTTCTCCACGATGTCGCCCAGGTACGGGTCCTCGAACACGAACACCCCGCGCTCGGAGAGCAGCGCCTCCACCCCGCGCAGGATCGAGCCCATGTACGGGATGTGGCAGACGGTGTTGGCCGCGTAGATCAGGTCGGCGGGCCCGTCGGTGGCGAGGATGTCGCGGGCGGTGGACTCCTCGAAGAAGTCCTTGCGCACCCGCACCCCGGACTCGGCGGCCAGGTCCGCGACACCCCCCGACGGCTCGACGCCCAGGTGCCGCCCGCCCGCGGCGGCGATGGTGCGCAGCATGGTGCCGTCGTTGCAGCCCAGCTCCACGACGAAACCGTCGTCGGCCAGCTCGGTCTCCAGGAACCGCTGCGCCAGCGCGGTGAAGTGCGCGCGCATCACCGAGGAGCCCTGGCTGACATACGGGTAGTCCTGGTGGAACATCGCCTCGCGCGGCACTTCCTCCATCAGCTGCACCATCGTGCACGTCTCGCACACGCCGACCGCGAGCCGGTAGAAGAACTCGGGACTGGTCTCTTCCGGCCGCCGGAACGCGTCCGAGAGCGGCTGGCGGCTCAGGTCGAGGAACTCGGCGACAACGCCCGCGCAGATGCGGCACTCGCTGGTCATACGGCGGCCCTTCTCATGGTTGAACTCGACGCTCTCGACAGGGGGATCGGTGGGGGAGGGTCAGCCGCGCACGCGCACGGGCGAGTGCCCCTTGGCGAGCCGGTGCGGCAGGTCGGCGCGACTCTTGACCCCGAGCTTGCGGTAGACGCGGGTCAGGTGCTGCTCCACGGTGCTGACCGTGATGTAGAGCGCCCGCCCGATCTCGCGGTTGGTGTGCCCGGTCGCGGCCAGCTCGGCCACCCGCCGCTCGGAGTCGCTGAGCGCGGGCGCCTCGCCGGGCCAGTCCACCGGCAGCGGCAGCGCCCCGGAGTAGCTGGCCCTGGTCTCCGCGGCGCATTCCCTGGCCAGCTGGTCGGCCTCGGCGTCGCGGCCGAGGTCGCGCAGCGCGGTGGCCAGGTCGGCCAGCGCGCGGGCGGCCGCGGCCCGGTCGCCGCGCAGGTTGTCGACGGCCTCGCGCAGCAGCCGGGGCCGCTCGACGGGCTCGCGCGCGGCGGCCAGCAGGCGCAGCGACTCCCCGCGCGTGCGGCGGTCGCAGCCGGGCATGCCCAGCTGCTCGGACAGGTGTGCGGCGGCCACGTCCGGCCTGCCCAGCATCAGGTTCGCCTCGGCGAACTGGGTGCGCCACGGCACCAGGGCGGGCAGGTCGACGCCCCAGGCGCGCATGCGCTGCCCGCAGTTCTGGAAGTCGCTGATCGCGGCGAGGACCTTGCCTGTGGCCAGCAGCGCCCGCCCGCGCGCGTGCAGGTAGCGCAGACCGGCGAGGGTCTCGAACATGCCCGAGGGCACGCGCAGGCGCACCAGCTCCTCGACCACGCGGTGCCTGCCCAGCGCGGAGTTGGCGGCCATCAGCACCGACAGCGGGTAGCCGATGGACACACCCCAGCCCTGCGCGGGCAGCAGCCGCATCGCCGAGTCCGCGCGCGCGGCGGCCAGCACGACCTCGCCCTTGCGCAGCGCGATGTCGGCGCTGACGGCCTCGACCATGGCCTGGCAGGTCGCCGCCCCGCGCCGCGCCGCCTCGGCCGAGAGCCGCTCGCACCAGTCGGCGGCCTGCTCGCCCGCTCGGCCGTGCACCAGGATCAGCAGCGCGGTCGCCACCATCTCCGGGGCGCTGTGGCCGGGCCAGCAGTTGCGCAGGATCAGCTCGGCGGCCGCGACCGTCTCCGGCTCCGAGGCCCCCGACCACACCCGGCCGAGCTTGCGCGCGGTGACCGCCCACGGGTCGTCGCCCTCCGGCGCCAGCGCCTCCGCGGCGCGCGCGACCGGGCCGAGCCCGTGGAACCACTGGGAGATCACCAGCAGCTCCGCGGCGCTGCGCGGGTCCAGCTCGCCGCGGTCGAGGGTGCCGAGCGCGCGCAGCGCGGTCTCCTGGTCCCCGGTCCAGAGCGCGTGGCGCACCAGCGCGACCGCGTCCTCCCCGGCCAGCTCCCCGGCCCACACCGCGGCCCGCAGGGGTCCGATGTGGGCGGCGGCGGCCGAGGGGTTGGTCCACCACAGGGCGCGCACCAGCGCCCGGGTCACCGCGACGCGCTGGTGGCCGTCGGCCCCGCGCAGCGCCAGCTCGAGCAGCCGCACGGCGGTGGTGGCGTCGTCGCCGGTCAGCGCCTGCTCGGCGGCCTCCAGCAGCACCGGCACCGACCAGCCCTCGACGACCCGGTCGGCGGCCAGCAGGTGCGCGGCCACGGCGGCGGGCTCGTCGCCGCGCTGGTAGCGCAGCTCGGCGGCCACCGTGTGCAGCATCGACCGCTGCGCCACCGGCATCCCGTCGAGCACCGCGGACGCGGCGGCGGCGTGCCGGAAGTTCCCGTCGGCCAGCAGCCCGGACCCGGTGAGGATCTCCACGGCGCGGTCGGCGACGTCCGGCGTGGTGCCTGCCAGGCGGGCGACGAGGTCGGACGGGCTGCCGCCCGCGACGGCGATCGCGCGGGCGATGTCGAGCAGGTAGGACTCCCACCGGTGCAGGCAGGACAGCACGGCGCGCGCGTAGGCGGGGCCCGCGTGCCCGTCGTCGGCGGTGACGCCCGCGTCGAGGTCGTCGGCCATGGCGTGGACCAGCAGCGGGTTCCCACCGCTGATCCGGTGCCACACCGGGGCCAGCTCGTCGGCGTCCTGGGTGCGCTCGCTCAGCATCGCCGCGATCGCACCGACGCTCAGCGGGGCCAACGCGATCCGGGTGTGCTGTCGCCGGGTCACCTCGGCGTGGAAGAGCGGCAGCGTGGGCTGCGGCTGGTCCCACTCCGTCAGCGCGATCAGAATGCGAGCGGACGCCATCCGCCTGCGTAAGTACAAGATGAACTGCAACGACGACGAATCAGCAAATTGCACATCGTCAACCCCGATGACGACCGGCCGCTCCCGCGACAGCTCCAGGATGACCCCGCACACCTCGTGCACCATCATCGCGCAGCCCTGCCGCATCGTCCGCGCGTCGGACCCGCTCTCCTCATCGGCCTCCGGCGAGATCAGCCGCGACATCCGATCGGCCACGGCAGGGGGCAACCCCGCCCCGTGGAACAGCTGATCCAGCACCCCCGCCCGCAACGCCCGCTCCGCCCGCGACCCCGTCGCCGTCAGCACCAGCGCCCCGGCCGAGCGGGCGTGCGCGTAGAGCTGGTTGAGCAGCAGCGTCTTGCCGCTCGCGAGACCACCGGAGACGAGCGCCAGCCTGCCGTGTCCGGCCTGGGTGTCGCCGAACAGGCCCGTGAGCTCGGCCAGCGCCTCGCCGTGGTCCGTTTGTACCATTCGACATGCCCCCTTGTGGCCTGTGGCCGAGCAGTCTCTTATGGACGATTTAGGCAGGTCCGTCGCTGGTTTATAGCACGGTCTCAGCTCTTGAGGGGTAATGATGAAGATGTGGTTATCGGAGTACGTGCGTACTCTCAGTGCCCTCCTTTTAGCACAGCCCATACGCAGGTGGGACCGCTGTCGGTTGGGATTTACCTGCTGTTGTTCACGGTTCACGGGTGTGTTTGACGAATCAATGGTCGCGCCCGGTATGTCCGCTCTGCTATAGCGGGGCAATGCGATACTCCGAAAAGACTCACCCACCCCTAACGGCAACGTGAAAGGTCTTCACAACGCGTAGGGGTTGCCTTGTAGGCGCGCGGCCGATAGTGGAGCTGAGCGACGCTCGACTCAGAACTGGTAGTACCGACAGTCTCGCTGGCCCGACCTGCGCCGTTACGAGCATGGCCCATGATCAGGCCGTCCGCAGGCCGTGGAGCAGCTCCGGGCCGCCGAACACCGCGTCGACTGCTCTCTGTGTCCGCTGCTTACTCGACGGCATCAGATGCGTGTAGACCTTCAACGTGAACCCCGGGTCGGCGTGCCCGAGGTAGGACGCCAGCGCCGTGATCGACTCTCCGGCGTCCAGCAGCGTCGAGGCGTAGAAGTGCCGAAGCGCGTGAAACCCGTCAACCCGGGGGAGCGGCCTTACCCCCGCCCGCCTGAGCGCCGTCGCCCACGCGTTCTGGTTGTAGACAGGCCGCCACGCCACCGTCCGCTCCCGGCTCCACACCACCACCCGCGCCGTCACCGGCTCCCCACCCTGCGACTGCCACGGCAACGTCACCTCAAGCGGCGGATACACCTCCATATGCGCCCGCAGCTCCCGACCCACCGATTCTGGGAGCGGTACCTCCCGCGTCTTCCCCCGCTTGGGCAACCCGAAGCACGGCCGCTCACCGACCAGCTTCACCTGCCGCCGAACATGCACCACCCCCTGCTCCCAGTCCACGTCATCCGGGCTCAGCCCGAACGCCTCCCCCTGCCGCAGCCCCAACCCGGCCCCGAGCGCCACCGTGACCCGGAACCGCTCGTTCATCGCCTCCCGAACCGCGTGCACCCGCTCAGCCGTCCACGGGACGACCTTCCGAGCCGCGATCTGCGGCTTCTGCACCGACGAGGCGTTGCACGGGTTCTTCCTGATCCGCTCGTCATCCACAGCCGCGTTCAGGATCGTCTGCGCGTGGACGAAGATCACTTGCCGGTAGCTGTCCCCGAGCTTCTTGTCCAGCAACGCCTTCAACCACTCCCGGATGTCCGAGGGCCGCAGCGAATCCAAGTTCCGGTGCCCCAGATGCGGGAACACGTGCAACCGAAGCCGCTGCGCCACCGCCTCCCGAGTCGACTCCTCAAACCCCTGAGAAGCCAACCACCGCCGCCCGTAGACCTCGAACGCCACCTTCCCCGCATCCGGGTCGACATAGGTCCCCCGCCGCAGCTCCGTCTGCACCTCCCCGAGAAACGCCTCAGCCCGCATCTTCTGCTTGTCCGGAAACGACTTCGACCGCTCCCGCCCCGAGTGATCCACATACCGAACCCGGTACCGATCACCCCGCCCGTACAACTCCGTCCGCTCCCGCACCGTCCGCCCCTGCGCGTTGAGCACCGGCCTCCGCGTCTCGGGATCAACCTTGTCCCGAAACCACCGGTCCTGAATGTGCCCCATCAGGCCGCCCGCCCCTCAGCCAGCCCATCCACCCACCGCAGCACGTCCCCAGCCCGAAACCGCAGATGCCGCCCCACCCGACACCCCGCAGGCCCGTATCCCCGAGTCCGCCACTGGTAGATGGTGGCCACCGGAACCCGCAGGTACGTCGCCACCTCATCCACAGTCCACAGCGCTTCTGTCTGCTTGCTCATGACACGTTCCCCCTGGTCAGGCCGCTAGCGGTTGAGTTGCTGAAACATCTGGCCGACTGATCCCGGCCGCAAGTAGCGCCGTGTCGTACTCCGCTCTCCACCTGATCCGCTCCGAGATCGCGTGCATGAGCAGGTGCGCTCTGGGAGGTGCGTTGGTGTCCCCGGGCGCGAGCTTGCGCCACACGAGCTGTTCCGGGTCCCGCTCCGGTGGCCTGATGCCAACGCCTTCGAGCATCGAGAGCACGAACGCCCTCCGGTCGGCCTTGTGCTCAGCCACCGTCTTGCCCGACCACTTCCGCGAGACCAGCACCCGCCGTCCGGGCAGGCCGAGGGTGGAGCGTCGGTGCGCCCGGCCCTTGCAGTGCCCTGGTGTGGTCCGCGAGGTCGCCCCGAGCGGCTGGATTCCGTGGAGCAGCCACACCGCGCACCGAGGCGAGCACGGCGTCACCGCGAGTTCGGCGTGAAGCCGTTCGTGGTGTTCGCGCTGCCGGTCCGTCGCGGCGGTGATCACCTCGCCGGTCGACTTCGTGAGGTATTTGGTCAGGTAGCCGATGTGCCGTCCTGCTTCGTCGGAGCCGCCGAGGATGCCCTTGGAGTGCACCTGAGTCCCGAACCTGGCGACGTGCGCCGGTTCCTCCACCTGTTCGAGAGCGTCCGCCCAGGGGGTGAGTGGGCGCCGGTCACCGGGGTCCACGAACCGTTCTCCGTCCCACACCGGCAGGTGCCCGCTCCCGTAGAGAAGGTGGTCATGGGCGGGCCACCAGATCTGTAGGTAGGTAGCTGCGGTGACCTGCCGGATGACCTCGTGCGGGATCGAACCGCGGATAGCCGTGTGCAGGTGCGGGGCTGTGCGCTTCTGCGGTTCGACGGTGGCGAAGTACTGAGCGTCCCACCCGACGACCCTGCGGAGGTTCTGCCACCACCGATCGACCAGGGAGGCGAAGTGCACCGCGTCCCGAGCGGCCCGCCGGTAGTCATAGGTGGCGAAGTCGCGTGGGGTGCCGTCGTCGCGGACGGGGCCGTAGGTGTCGCAGGTGAGGGTGACGAACATCGACGGCCGGTAGCCCCCGGCGAACTCGCGTCCCACGGTGCGCTTCTCCACCCGCCGCCGAGGCAGATCAGGCGCGTCCTGCCTGCGCCTGGTCGACCTCTTGGGAGCCACCTTCGCCCCAGGCCCGTCCGGGTTGGGCAACCTGCCGGTGATCCCGGAGGCGTGTAGCTCCTCATCCACCGCGCGGATGTCTTCACGGAGTTCGTCCGCGTCGACGTCCCCGGCCGCGTCAGCCCGTTGGTAGGCGGCCACGAGGTCGGCCCGCAGCTCAAGCAGGGCCTTCTGCTCATTGGAGGGGGCGCGCCGAACGTCCACCGGCTCAGCCGACAGGTGCCAGCCTTCCCGGCACTGGGTCATCCGCAACGCCCGAGCCTTGCGAGCACACGGCCCACAGACGCTCTCCACCGTCGACCCACACGGCACACCGACATACCGCAGAGCCCCGGTGCTGATGTCGCCGACTTCCATCGTGAACGGCCGTACGCAGACGCCGTGCTGCTCCGCAGTCGCGGTCACCACATCGAGAGCCAACGGCGGCCGGACCTTCACAGGCGCGCTCATGCCGCCTCACCGCCATCCGCAGCGTGCAGCTCAGGAAAGGCATGAACAGTCGCCGAGGTGCCCGTCACGTAGTGGACAAGCTCGATGATGTTGGTATCGGTCACGTGGAAGGCCCGAGCCCGCACCGGGTCACGCCTGCCGTCTTCCTTAACCCAGGCGACACCCGGCGTGCTCTCTGGGATCTCGTGCGCGCCGCCGCCCCGAGCCCGCACACCGTCCCCAAGAACCATGTCCACCTGCGCAGCCTCATCAAGACGCAGCGCGATGCGAGTGGTGAACAGGTTGCGGAAGGGGATGATCTCCTTACGCGGATCTTGGACCAGACCGAGTACCGCGACCCCGGGCGCGCGCCCCTGTGAGGTGATCGTTTGCAGGGCTGCCGCCGCGCGTTCCTTGAGCTTGCGATCGGTCTGGTAGGCGATGATGTCGGCCAGCTCATCGAGCACCAGGAGCAGGAACGGTTCCCCACAGTTCGGGGTCCAGCCACGCAGGATGCCCCGAAACCGTGCCGCCCGAGCCCGGGTCTCCTCAGCGAGTTTTTCCAGCAGCTCTACCGCCGCCGCCCCGTTGCTGTAGACCGGCCCATCGTGGAAAAGCTCCGGGGCCTGCCCCAGCTCCATCCCACCCTTGGGGTCAATCCCGTACACACGCACCAGCCCCGAGCGCAGCGCCGGTGCCAACGCCCGCAGCAGCGACCACAAAACCGACGCCTTCCCCGCCCCCTGCACACCCACCGCCAGGAACTGCCCACCCAGCAACCGCAGCGCCCACGGCCTCCCGGTCTCAGTACGCCCGATCTGCACCCGCTTCAAATCCACCGAGCCACCCAGCTCAGGCACCGGCAACGGCCGAGCGAGGGGGTCAGCGTGCACGAAGTCGAGTTCGATCGACCCCGGCTTGACCTCCCGCACCCGACACGACCGAGCCCCGAACGAGTGCGCCAGCCCCGACGCCCGCAGCTCCCACTGCTCCGGAGCCTGCCCCGGGATCATCCGAACCCGCACCCGATCCCGCCACCACTCCGACCGAGTCCGCCGCAGCCTGGGCCGGTACTCCCGCCCCTTCGCATCCCCGCACAGCCCAGCCAAACGAGTCACCGTGCGCCACTGGGAGGCGTAGACACTGGCCCGCCGCAACTCCGTGCGCACCCACCGCACCCGAGTCAGAAACCGATCCGGGCTCCGCCGCCACACCCACCCACAGACCACGACCACGACGAGGGCCAGGCCCCCGAGCAGCCACCACCCACCGACCCCGTACAGCGGCGCCCCCACGAGGGCCAAGACCACTGCGAGCACGGTCAAGGCCGGGTAGAACCACACCAGCCGAACCACCCTGCCCACACCCCACGCCAGCAGCCAAGACGCAGCGATGGGGGAGAGCAGCAGCTTGGCCTTCCACGGCAACAACGTCCACCACGGAAGCCGCGGACGAGCCACCTCAAGCGGAGCCGGGTCAACCCACCGGCCGTCCCTCCCCATCACCAACCACCCCGCGCGGTGACGTCCTCGGCGACGGCGATGACACCGAACTCCAAGCCCAACGTCCCCGAGCAGGTCGAGCACTTGTCCTCACCAGGCAGCAGCCGAGCGAACCGCCTGCACTCGGCACACCGGTTTCCTCCCCGGCCGATGCCCCTTGCGTTGGGTGCACTGTCGTGCCTTACGCTTGTCATGTCTTATCAACTTCCGTTGTAGGACAGGGGGAGCGGCCGAACCGGCGACCAACCATGATGGCCGCTCCCACCTACTTCTGTTACCGGTAAAGAGAGTTACGGGCACGCAGGAACCACGAGAGCGCGCTTCGATGCCCTCGTGTTCCTGTCGCCCCAGCGCTATTCGATTGTTGATCTCGCGTACTCGTGGAGCGATCCGCTCAGAGGTCGTCCACGCTCGTTCCGACGATCACGCAGCCGCTCAGCCGCCTCAGTAGTTGGTGTGCGACGGTCCACCGGATCATGGGGTGGTCGAGCATGACCATGTCCCGTCCCGTCACCACTAGTCCGGCAGGCGACTGGGCGTAGATGTCTCCCTTCACCGCCATGACGGGGTGGGTCCGGGACCTGATGAGCACTTTCCGGTTCCGTAGCGCCGGGCACGAACGGGACGCGATGCGGGCGCAGGGAGCGCATACGGGGGCGTCGTAGGTGAGCATGCGGTTGGGCCACTTCGACCAGTCGTCACGGTTGTCCACCATCACCCACAACACGCCATCAGCGTTACGGTCAGGCTCCTGCGCACACACCTGGCACAGAAGATTCTGCATCGCATGGCGTTGACGCAGCGGGTGGACCTCATCGAAGACCGGTACCCCCGCACCGGGCTGGTCATCGTGCCGAACCCAGAGCACGCCGTTGCTGTCCCGATCAGCCTCGGACTCGTCCACGTACCGGAGCCGCCCCATCGGAGACGCGACAGCGACCGCCGGCAGCCTGTTCTCATCGCTCCACGCCGCGATATAGGGGACCATCCGCCCCACGAGGGCGCTCATCGTGCACCCCGCCGACAGAGCACACGCCGCCACCAGCCCGGCCGTGCGTGACTCGTGCGGTGCCCAAGACGCTGTTCGACGGAGCGTTCGTGCTGCCAGGCCACCGTGAACCGCAGACACACCGCACACTTCGGGAACGGCGGCTCCTGCGACGCCTCAGGCAACACCTGCACCCCACAGGCCGCTTCGTACAGCCCTCCCGGCTGTATGCCGTCCCGAACGGCATGGTCATGCCCGTCGAGACAGGTAAGCCAGATAACCGGCGGCCTGCGTGACATGTAAGTAGTCACGGGACCTCCTCCTCTGCGCACATAGATTGGATTACGTGTCAGCCAGCAAGACCCGCGACTGCTCAGGCGGATAGGCCGCCATCCGCAAGGCCGTGAACGCCTGCCGGAACTCGGCGACCGCCGCTCCGCTGTCGTGGTAGTGGTTGGTGCTACGCGCTTCCTCGCACACAACGACCCCAGCCGGGCCGTGCACGATCTCGAACCCGCCAGACAACGCCAGCTCAGGAGCCAGCCCCACCGGCACCACCTGAACGGTCACGTTCGCCAGCCCCAGAACCCGCCGAACCTGCTCCCGCACACTCGTGGACTGCCGCCGATTGGCTAGGTGCTCCTCCACCAGCCACACCAGCTCAGGAGCGCCTTCACCCGCCAGCACCCGCCACCGCTCATCCCCGACAAGCCCCCCGAACCGCGCCACGTCATACAGCTCAATCCGCGACGCGAACGCCTCAAGCCCCGTGACCAACTCCCGGTCACCCACCGCCCGCCGAGACGACGACCTACGCGCCATCCGCAACAGATGCAGTAGCCGAGGAAGCACCTCAACCGCGCCCAGGTGAGCAAGCGCCACTTCCAGAGAAGCCCTGCTCAGCAGCGTCTTCCCACTCACCGCCTGAGTGAACGAGGCCCGCGAAACCCCAAGCCGCTCAGCCATCTCCCCATGCGTCACAGCCCGATCCGCCAACAGCCGAGTCAGCTCATACCCCAGCACCCGCCGCGCCACGGTCCCGTCCAGCACAGGCCCGACCGCCGAAGCCGCCACGACCGGGCCACCCTCAACACCCCTCACGGCTAGGCCGCAGCCTTGTCCGCGCCGTCACCCTTGTCCGCACCCCGCCGCGTCGAGCCCGAGGGCGCCGAAGCTCCAACCGCCCGGAACCCAGACGCCCGGTAGACGTACGACAGGTACTTGAACTCCCCATTCCCAGCCACACGCGGCTCAGCCGTCAACCCGTCCAACTCCACCGGCCGCATCCCCGGCACGACCTCGTTCGTAGTCGGCACCGGCTGCACCTCAGCCAAGAACGTCACCTCAAACGACGCCCGCTTAGCGTTCGTCTCCCCAAGATCCATCACGATGACCTTCCACTGCCGCAGCCCCGTGCCCTCATCCACCCGCTGCCGCACTGGCCGCCCCGCCGCCCTCTCCTCCCGCGTCTGGTATTCGTTGTCCGGCATCACCACACCCGTCATGACCAGCCCATTCGGGAACGCTGCCTCAAAGCTGACGGGGAACCTGTGCCCCTTGCTGATCGCCACTGCCGTCGCCTCTCTCGTCAGACCCTCTCCGGGCCATCTCCTCTAGACAAGTCGAAGCTACATAGACGTCTAGAGGAGTTCAATCGACACCGCTGATCCTTCGCTTTAGCGAAGCCCTACCTACCGAGCCGGGAAGTCGTACTCCAACACGAACGCATGCGACACCTTCACCGTCTCGCACACCTCCACCGGCACATCATCAAGATCAAAGGCCGTCCGCACCAACGTGATCACCGGAACCCCAGCCCCGATCTCCAACGCCTTCCGCTCCTCCGGAGTAGGCATCCGAGCCGTCACCTCCTCGGTAAACCGCCCAAGCTGATGCCCCTGCTCCTCGATCCGCGCATAGATCCCCCCAGGCCCCGTGTCCAAGCTGGCGATGGCAGTCCCCGCTGCGATCGACTCCGGCACATACGACACGGCAGTCTCCACTGGCACCCCATTGGCCAGGTACCGCCGAGACCGCATCACCACCCGCCCATCCCCACCCAACCCCAACCGCTCCGCAACCTCCGCCGACGCCCGCTCAGTAGTCACCGAGATCTGATCCACCGCGGCCTTGTGCCCACTGACCTCGGCTTCCGCCAAGAACGCCGCCTTCCCCTGCTTCCGATGCGCCCGCGCAAACCTGTCCGACGCCAACCGCCGCACCGGCGGACTGGACCGCACGAACACACCCTTACCGTGCTCAGCCACAACCAAGCCCTCACCACGCAGCTCCTGCAACGCCCGCCGCACCGTCATCCGCGCAACCCCATAGTGCGCGATCAACTCAGTCTCTGACGGCAGCTTCTCCCCGGGCGGCAACCGACCCGCTGCGATCAGCCGTCGCAGCGCAGCCGCGATCTGACGATAAGGTGGCCTGTCGTCGGCCCTGTCGATCAAACCTAGGTCAACCATGTCACTCCTGTAGACGACTAGACGAGCCCTATCGTCTCATAAGCAGCGGAAAAGGGAAAGCGGGCCATGTCTGCGCCAAAGCACTCCGTTAGTGTCGCCGGAATTATTGTGAACCAAGATGGCAGGGTTCTCCTGACTCAGCGACGGGATAATGACAACTGGGAGCCACCTGGTGGCGTTCTGGAGCTAAATGAAACGATGGAAGAGGGACTACGGCGTGAGGTTCTCGAAGAAACACGTTTGCATGTAAGCGTCGATCAGCTAACAGGAGTGTACAAAAACATGGCCCGAGGAATCGTGGCCGTAGTCTTTAGGTGCACCCCGCGGGCAGGAAGCCTAAGTCCGACCGACGAGGTCAAACGTCTAAATTGGGCGACTCTTGACGAAGCTGCTCTGATGGTGCCGCCTGTCTATTTTGTTAGAGTGCGAGATGCGTTCAGTGGACGAGCACGCTTTCGTGCACACGATGGCGTAACCATTTTTCCAAGCAGCTAACTGAAAGACTCATTTAGTTTGGTTGCCGCATAGTTGTGTAGTGTCACAGCGCGTTCGTTGTCTATGTCGTCGTAGCGCAGATTACGTCTGCAGTACGCTGCTACGGTCGCCCAGACATCGCGAGTCGCAGCACTCACATCTGTCGTCCACGAACGGCATGCACGTAGATATTCACCGTAAGGGCAATCAATAACATAGCTGTCAATATCTCCCCATCTCTGTAGTTGTTCGACACTTGGCCATGGGTTTGCCTTTAGTTTGGAATCTTTGTGAAAAAGTATAGATAGTTCTAGAGTGATGGGATCAAGGCAACTCGGCCCCAGTCCCGACCGCCCATAGTCGATTAGGACAGGACGGTCAGTGCTGTCGACTAGAACATTGGCCCCGTGCAAGTCTCCGTGCACGGTCGACCAAACGGCCTGAAAACGCCTTGTGTCGTCAATCTCTACAAGGTCGTAACGTTCGCCGATACTGTCGTTGTCCTCATCATTGATTAGCTCTCGACGGACGTCAAGCCAGGACCGGCTGGTGTGTGGCACAGCATGCGTCCATGGCACCAAGTAGTTCTGGAGTTGCGCTACGGCACTTGCAGCTCGCGCGGAGTTCTCGTTAAGAAGCCCAAACAAGTCGGAACGATAAGTATCTGCGACGCTGTAAAAGAGGGCCGCCGCCCGGCCACATCCAGATGTAACTCGGGCGCCAAGATCGGCATAAGTGCCGGCGCCCAAACGAGATGAAATCGAACTACTGTACCGTCCCTCTTCCTCTACCGCACGTTCGTTAGTGGTAATCTTTGCAACTACGTGACCCACGCGGGAACCAGACTCGTCATCAATTGTCAGCACACCAGTCTGAGCTCCAGACAACCCTCCTGCCAGCGTCTGAAACCGGGCAATGGCACCCCGCCGAGGTCTCGCGAAGATCTTAATCGTTCTGCATTGATGTGGCGTTAGATTCTCGCACCCGATCAGTTCAATCTGCGCAAGCTGATCGAGCCCCAACTTGATCTCAATTAGAAAGTCGTGGGCCTCCTTTAGATTCGGTTTGTCGACAAAACGGAGCATCGGAGTATCCGTGCCAGTTCCGAGGATGTCAGCTCGGCGGGCTCTCACGAGCATCTGGGAAAGCAAAGGAACGCTGCCGAACGCGGATAGCACTAGAACGGGAACCCCGGGGATTTCCTTCTCAAGCAAGTCGACTACCAACAGACCGTGAGCGTCCTCAAGGTCGACCGAATGATCCTCGGAGGGAATCTTCAGATCGCAGATGACCGCGTCAAGATCAATTTCCTTGTCGCGAATTGCGTTGCTGGCGGAGAGAAGACTGCGTGTGACGGTGAGATCAATACTATTCTTACGGCAGAAGTGCTCAAAGACATCGACAATCTGCGGGGAATCTTCTACTAGCAGTAGATTCATGCTTCACCAGTCTTCCTGCTTATCAGAAGCTCAAAACGTGTGCCCTCGGCTTCACTTTCAAGGAAGATCTGAGCACTCAAACTTCGGGCGGCTTCTATGCAAATAGGAAGCCCAATTCCTGAATGCCCGTCCTTAGTGGTTAGGCCAATCTGAAATAGGTTGGTTGCGCCTCCAGGGGGTAAGCCCCCTCCGTTATCGCGCACCGCGATCCAAGTTTCCCTGTCACTTCGATTAAAGACGAGAGACACGATCGGCGATTGCGTGTTCGCTATGGCCGCCTCGCAGGCGTTCTTTAGTGCGTTCTGCAGAATTATTTCTACCAGGCCGCGATCTGAGTTCAGTTCAAGTGGACTAGGCCCGTCTACCGCGATCTGAATACCAAACTGCCTTTGGGCCGACTCAGCCACCGATGCGGCTAGAAGAGACAGCTCGAAGTTCTCGGGCGATGCGCTCTCCGATACTTGAGCGAGAGCCGCGATAGATTCAAGGAATCTCTTCAACCTGTCCAGGTCAATCTTTGTCCTACTCTGATCAAACTCAATCCATTCTGTCTCTATGTTGTAGTAAATTGAAGCTATTGAAGTTCCCAACTCGTGCACTAGCGCTCGGGCTATGTTAGCGCGCGTCAGCGGTTCTGCTTCGATAACCTTAGGTCCAGAGATTGTCAATGGGCCTGTAGTTGTAGCAATCTTATGACTGCTTTCGTCCCCAAGACGGGCAAGTGCGGACTCGAGCGCGCCGCGAATCCACTGGATTGGTTCAGCGCTGATGGCCGACCTAAGCTCGGGTATGTCGGCTGGAACTGCCCAGAACTGCAAGTACCTAGCAGCTTCGAGGCGTTCGGAGGGAACTCCACTGGCTAGTCGAACGAAGGCCGAGTCGCGGTTCATTGAAGTCCACCGTAGAACCGAGCCCGTCGGGCAAACGCCTCGGCACCGCCCTCCATTAGATCTGTTATCGCGCGTACTACTGGCGAGTCAGTCAGGGCGCCAGTATCTCGGGCATATCCGCGACGGCCATCGCTGGCCATCGCAACTACAAGATCGGCGTCGCCGAGCACGGGAATATTTGCATTGTGTGTTACGACGATTGTTTGAGAAGCTGCCTTACGTGCGCGGAGTATCTCTACTGTGCTTTCAACTAGGTACGCATTGTCAAGATGATCTTCTGGCTGGTCGAGCAGCAGTGCTTGCCTATCGTCGGCTAGAAGAATCGGCAGAACTACGGAACACCTTTGACCGGTGGAGAGAGTTTCTGTCTTCCTATAACCGCGCCCTACAAGAAGCTCGAAGTCGACTGTGTCTTCGATGGGTGCAGTAAGGATGCTTCCAAGGCTTTCTGATAGTGCAAGATGGGTCACTAGACGATCAACCCGCTGACGGGTTAGGTTGCCCACAGTGGCCAGATGGGCTGAGTCTCGATCCTCGACCGCAGTCACCAGTTCTTGTGGCGTCAGGTTATCTGCGAGGTACCCAGCCAACTGGTTAAACTTCATCCCGCTTCCAGCTAGCGCAGCGGCAATCGCTTCTCGGTATGCGGTTCGATCACCGTAATGCTCCATAGCGATCCGAATCCTGGGTGCAAATCGAGACGACATCTTGTCGCCAATTGTCACCCGTGAACGCCATGCTTTCTCTCGAATCTCATCGATCTCGCGAAGTGTTTCTGCCCGACGAGTGCGGAGGCTGCGAATTCGTTCTTCAAGCACTCCTCGTTCCGCTATGCGAGTATCGATCTCTGTCAGTTGTTGCTCAAGACGGGCTGTTCTCTGTGCTGCCGCGCTAGCTCCAGCCTGATAGCGATCATACTGAATACGCAGGGGTCGAATAGAATCATCTATCGAAGTGATCTCGGTTCGCAGCCGGTCGATTACTTCAAGAGTTACTCCTACGAACTGGCCTAGTTCGTGCCGGCCGGAGATGTACAAGTCAATAGCGAGGTCGAGGTTCGAGGCTTCTCGCATATCCGGTATAGACCGGGTCTCCTCGGCTAAGAACATCAACTGCTGGTAGAATCGATCGGCGTCCAAAGAGATGCTCTTTGAGACGGCCGTTATCTCTTCTAGACGGTCGATCCGCGCTCTCTTCTCTGCAATTCCTCTGCTTGCCGAGGCGAGGTGCATGCGAATCTCGGTCATTTCGTCACTGGCTGTCGCAGTTAGCTCATCCTCGGTGGCGATTGCTTCACGAAGTTGCCCCAGAACCGCCGCGCGCATCATCTCGGACTGCAACAGTGCATCACGTTCTCGAATCAACGTTCGAAGCTGTTGGGTGATCTCCTCGACAATATTGTTTCGAGATGCGAGTTGGCGCGCGATTGAGTCAGTCGGTATACCCGCGAAAGTGTCGAATAGTCGAAGGCGGCTTGCTGCATCAAGTCCAATTCCTTCGAGCTCGTTTTGCCCGAGCATGGCTGGAAGATTCTTGCGGGCCGTTTCTTCAATATCGGGAGTATCTTCTTGGGATCGCGAGATTACAAAGGACCGGCCTTCGTGCTCCAATCCAATTGTAACGCGTCCTCCGTCAAGGACTGCCTCGGCGTGTAGTCGAGACTGCAAAGAGCGACGCTTGTCTATATGTGGAACGTCGAGAGCGTACCGCACTAGTTCAAGGATGCTCGTTTTACCAACTCCGCGGGCGCCGATAATGACGTTTAGTCCTGGGTGAAGCCGAAGATCCAGCCCATCTAGAAAGCCTTCTTGGACCTCGATGCGCTCGATCCTCAATTTCTGCTCCCTTCATGGTCTCCATAGCTAAGAGGTAGATCCGGGTCATCGCAAGCTAGTACTGCAGAAACTACCTCTATGGGATCAAGGCCGCGCCGCCTGCGCGGCGCGGCGCGAGTTGGCCTGTTGGGTTGGCAGCGGGGTGGCCTGGTCATCGCGCCAAGGCGCGGGCTCCCGCTTCGCTCACGCCCGCGCTGGCGCGTGGCAGGCCACGGCGGAGCTGGTCCAGTGCGCGCCGCACCACGCAGGCGGCGCGGCCGGGATCAGGGCTGGGGAGCACGGTCGAGGTCAGTTCGACACGAATGAGCAGGCCGCGGGCATGGGGGCCGCAAACCGGAGCGCATGGGGCGGGGGGAGAAGCCGCGGAGCCCGGTCGTCGGGTACCAGGGGCACCCTGCCCCTGGACCCCTGGGAGCCCACAGCACGATCCGCGCCGACAGTCGAGCGTGGTGCTCATATCGTCGGCGCGGATCGCACTGTGGGGTTGGGGGAGGGGACGCGAGGTAGCCCGGACCAAGATCAGGCCGTCGCCAGGCCGTGAGGGATCAGAAGCGGTCGAAAGCGACTGACAAACGTCGAGCACTATCAGTCCAGGTCAGAGGCTATATCGCCAAGAACGCTCAAGGCCGCGGAGACCCTGGAACTAGAACTGGTAGTACAGGAACGGGCTGAAGGTGCCGGTGGCGACGAGGGTGGCGGCCCAGAGCATCCCGGGGACCATGATCGCCACGCGCAGTGCGGTGGCCGTGCGGGTGCGGGAGGACTCCAGCATGGGGCCGGTGACGGGGGAGGCGGGGAGGAAGACCACGGTCAGGGCGACGATGAGGGTCGCCAGGGCCTGGTTGGTCAGGGCGGCGTCCACTTCGGTCGTCAGGCCGGTGAAGTCCGGCAGGAGCATGTGGCCGATCATCACCAGGGCCTGGCCGACGTCGGCGGCGCGGAAGAACACCCAGCCCACGGTGACCAGCAGCAGGGTCAACGCGCGCCTGCCGATGCGGGCGCGGCGGGAGGTGGGGGCCGATTCCCAGCCGAAGCCGCGTTCGACGATCAGCAGGGCGCCGTGGAAGAGGCCCCACACCAGGAACGTCCAGTTGGCGCCGTGCCACAGGCCCGTCAGGACGAACACCGTGAACAGGTTGCGGTAGGTGCGCCCGGCGCTCGCGCGGTTGCCGCCCAGGGGGATGTAGACGTAGTCGCGGAACCAGCGGGACAGGGACATGTGCCAGCGGCGCCAGAACTCCGTCACCGTGACCGAGGAGTACGGGCGGGCGAAGTTCTCCGGCAGCCGGAAGCCCAGCATCCGCCCCAGGCCGATGGCCATGTCGGAGTAGCCGGAGAAGTCGAAGTACAGCTGCAGCGTGTACGCGATCGCCCCCAGCCAGGCGATGGCGAAGGTCATCTCGCCGGATGGGGTCGAGAAGCACTCCTCGACCACCGGGCTCAGCGAGTCGGCGATGATGACCTTCTTGCACAGGCCCAGGGCGAAGCGGGGGAAGCCCGCGGCGATGTCGTCCAGGCGGTGGGTGCGCAGCTGGGGGAGCTGGTCGGCGATCTCGCGGTAGCGCACGATCGGGCCGGCCACGAGCTGGGGGAACATCGCGATGTAGGTGATGAAGGCGACCGGTTGGCGCAGGGCCGGGCGTTCGCCGCGGTAGATGTCCACCACGTAGGAGATGTGGTGGAAGGTGTAGAAGGAGATGCCGATCGGCAGCAGCAGCTCGATCACCGGGAAGTCGCCGCCGAACAGGCGCATGAAGCCCGCGATCTGCTCGGTGGCGAACCCGGCGTACTTCCACACCACCAGCACCAGCACGTCGAAGCCGACGATCCCCCACAGCAGCCTGCGCCGCCTGCCCCGGTTGACGTCCCACTCGTCGGGCTCCAGGTACGGCCCGGCGAGGAAGTTGACGACCATGCAGAGCAGCAGCAGGACGGTGCTGGGCCCCGCGCCGACGGTGTAGAACAGCAGGCTGGCGAAGGCCACGATCCCGTTGCGCCAGGTGCGGGGGGCGACGAGGATCGCGAGCAGGACCAGTGGCGTGAAGAACCACAGGAACAGCGGGCTCGCGAACGACATCCATCCCCCTTCCGGGGGGAGACTCTATCCGGCCCGCTGCTCCATCAGGCCGATACGTACGGCCGCGCCGCGGCGAGTGCGGACGCCCACCAGCCGAGCTGGTCGAGCATGACTTTCGCGGCCGCGTCGGTGTCGGCGTCGATGGGCTTGCCGTCCTCGCCGAAGCGCTCCCAGAACCGGTCGAAGGACACCCCGTCGCGCACGGTCACCGCGTGCAGCTCGGCGAAGACCTGGCGCAGCTGCTCGACCGCGCGGGCCCCGCCCGCGAAGCCGCCGTAGGAGACGAAGCCGACGGGCTTGGCCTGCCACTGGGTGTAGTGCCAGTCGATGAGCGCCTTGATCGAGGCCGGGAAGCTGTGGTTGTACTCCGGCGTCACCACCACGAAGGCGTCGGCGGCCTCCAGGGCCTCGGTCACCGGCACGAGCCCGGCCGGGGCCACCCAGGCGTCCTGAGGGGGCAGTTCCAGCGGCAGCGGCACGCCCGCCAGGTCGATGTCGGTGACCGCGAAGCGGCCGTGCTGCGTGGCGACGTCGGAGAACCACCGGGAGACCACCGGCCCGAACCGCCCCTGGCGGACGCTGGCCGTGATCACCGCGAGTCGAAGATCGGTCATGGGAACCACCATCGCCCGCCGCGCCGGGCCTGGGGAGACCGTGCTCAGCCTAGCCTTGGGACGGCCACGCTAGGCGGCCCCGCGCCGCGTAGCGTGGGTGCGGTGACCGAGCTGGGAGCTTTCCTGCGCGCCCGCCGCGAGGCCACCGCGCCCGCCGACGTCGGCCTGCGGTCGGGCCCGCGCCGACGCACCCCCGGGCTGCGCCGTTCGGAGGTGGCCACGCTCGCGGGCGTCAGCGTCGACTACCTCACCCGTCTCGAACAGGGCCGCGACCGCCACCCCTCGGCGCAGATCCTCGGGGCCTTGGCCGACGCGCTGCGCTTCTCCGCCGAGGACCGCGCCCAGCTGCGCATGCTGATCTTCCGCGAGAAGGACTCCGCGCTGTGCCCCTCGGCCGACCGCGTCCCCGACCGCGCCATCACCCCCACGGTGCTCGCGGTGCTGGAACGACTCGACCCGGCCGTGGTCCTCAACCGCCTCGGCGACGTGCTCGCCCACACCCCCGGCTACGCCCGCGTCGCGGCCCCGATCGGCCTGCTGGAGGCGGGCAACCTGCTGCGCTTCCTGTTCACCGACCCGGCCGCGCGTGCCGCCTTCCCCGACTGGGAGCGCATGGCCGACCACCACGTTGCCCAGCTCAAGGGCGACACCCACCGCTCCGACCCGCACGTCGCCGGCCTGGCCGACGAACTGGCCATCACCGCGGGCGCTCCGTTCACCGGCCGCTTCGCCGCGGTCACCCAGCTCCCCGCCCGCTTCGGCACCGAGCGCTGGGAGCACCCCGCCGCGGGCCCGCTGACGCTGACCTACGAGACGCTGACCTTCCCCGACAGCGCCGACCTGCGCATCATCACCTACCTGCCCGCCGACGAGCGCACGGCCGACGCGCTGGCGGGCCTGGTCGAACGGCCCGCCCTGCGCGCGGTGACCTAGACCCGGCTACCTAGATTCGGCCCGCCGCCCGCCGCCTGCGCGCGGCCTCGGCCAGCACGACGCCCGCGGCGACCGAGGCGTTGAGCGACTCCACGCCCGCCGACATCGGGATCGAGATCGTCGCGTCGCAGGCCTCCTTGACCAGGCGGGACAGGCCGCGGCCCTCGGAGCCGACCACCACGACCAGCGGCGAGGTGGCCAGGCCGAAGTCGTCGAAGGGCATGGTGCCGTCGGCGTCCAGGCCGACGATCATCAGGCCCTCGTCGGCGTAGGCGCGCAGCTGCCTGGTGAGGTTGGTGGCGATGGCGACCGGGAGCTTGGCCGCGGTGCCCGCCGACGTCCGCCAGGCCACCGCGGTCATGCCCGCGCTGCGCCGCTGGGGCAGCAGCACGCCGTTGGCGCCGAAGGCCGCCGCCGAGCGGATCACCGCGCCGAGGTTGCGCGGGTCGGTGACGCCGTCGAGGGCCACGATCAGCGGGGGCTCGCCGGTGTCGGACGCGGCGGCGAGCAGGTCATCGGGGTGGGCGTACTCGAACGGCGGGACCTGTAGGGCGATGCCCTGGTGCATGGCGGCGTTGGTGAGCCGGTCCAGCTCGGGGCGGGAGACCTCCAGCACCGACACGCCGCGGTCGGCGGCCATGTGCACCGACTCCTTGACCCGGTCGTCGGCGTCGATGCCGATCGCCACGTACAGCGCCGTGGCGGGCACGCCCGCGCGCAGGCACTCGGCGACCGGGTTGCGGCCCGCCACCAGCTCGTTGGCCTGCTTGTCCTTGCCGCGCGCGGCCTCGCGCTTGGTGGCCGCGTTCTTGCGCTTGTAGGCGACGTGGCCGACGCGGTCCTCGGCCTTCGGCGTCGGGCCCTTGCCGCGCAGCGCGCGCCTGCTCTGGCCACCGGAGCCGATGACCATGCCCTTCTTGGAGCCGGTCTTGCGGGTGGCGCCCTGGCGCTTGGAGTTGCCTGCCACGTCTACTCGTCCTTCAAAGTCCACTTCGGACCGTCGGGGGTGTCCTCGACGGTGACGCCCGCGCCGAGCAGCCGGTCGCGGATGGCGTCGGCGCGGGCGAAATCACGCTCCGCGCGGGCCGACTGGCGCTCGGCGAGCAAGCCGCCGACCAGGTCGTCCAGCGCCGCGTGCAGGCCGGAGTCCGAAGTGGAATCCGACCAGGCGAGCGGGTCGAGGCCGAACACGTCCATCATGGACCGCGTCGCGGCCGCGAACGCGCGCGCCTGCGCGTCGTCGCCGGAGTCCAGCGCGCGGTTGCCCGCGCGCACGGCGTTGTGCACCTCGGCCAGCGCCGACGGCGTGGCCAGGTCGTCGTCCATGGCCGTGGTAAAGCCCGGCGGCAGCTCGCCCAGCTCGACCGCGCCGGTCCGCGCGGTCACCTTGCCGATGAACGACTCCACGCGCTGGTAGGCCTTCTCGGCCTCGCCCAGCGCCTCTTCGCTGTACTCGATGTTGGAGCGGTAGTGCGGGCCCACCAGGTAGTACCGCAGCTCCTGCGCGCGCACGCGGCGCAGCATCTCCGGGATCGACACGGTGTTGCCGAGCGACTTGGCCATCTTCTCGCCGCTCATCGTGACCCACGCGTTGTGCAGCCAGTAGCGGGCGAAGCCGTCACCGGCCGCGCGCGACTGCGCGACCTCGTTCTCGTGGTGCGGGAAGATCAGGTCGATGCCGCCGCCGTGGATGTCGAACTCCGCGCCCAGGTACGCCCCGGCCATCGCCGAGCACTCCAGGTGCCAGCCCGGCCGCCCGTCGCCCCACGGCGTCGGCCAGGACGGCTCGCCCGGCTTGGCCGCCTTCCACAGCGTGAAGTCGCGCGCGTCGCGCTTGCCCGAGGCGCTGTCCTCGCCCTGCTGGCACTCATCGGGCTTCTGCCCCGACAGCGCCCCGTAGTCGGGGAAGGAGGCAACGGAGAAGTACACGTTGCCGTCGGCGGCGTAGGCGTGCCCGCCCTCGATGAGCCGGTCCATCAGCGCGACCATCTGCGTGATGTGCCCGGTCGCCCTCGGCTCCACCGACGCGGGCAGGCAGCCCAGCAGCGCGTAGGCCTCCTGGAAGGCCCGCTCGTGGGTGGCCGCCCACTCCCACCACGGCCTGCCCGCCCCGGCGGCCTTGGTGAGGATCTTGTCGTCGATGTCGGTGACGTTGCGCACCAGCGCCACGTCCAGGCCGCCGCGGGTCAGCCAGCGGCGCAGCACGTCGAAGTTGAGCCCGCCGCGCATGTGCCCGATGTGCGGGACGCCCTGCACCGTCGCGCCGCACACGTAGATCGAGGCCTTGCCGGGCGTGATCGGCGTGAACTCGCGCGTCGTGCGCGTCGCGGTGTCGTGCAGGTGCAGTGCCACGGGAACTCCGGATGTCGGGGAGCCGCTGTACTAGGGAAGCCGCTGTAAAGGGGAGATGGTAGTGCGGGCGGTTGGTCAGCCCGCGACGCCGTGCGCGATCAGGGCCTTGACCAGCGCGTCCGGCCGCTCGCTCGGGGCAACGGGCGCCACCCGCGCGAACCGACAGCCCAGCGCGGTGGCGCCGCCGTCGGCCTCCTCGCTGTCGCCGACCATCAGCGTCTCGGCCGGGGCGACCCCGATGCGCTCGCAGGCGATCTCGAAGATCTTCTTCTCCGGCTTGACCACGCCCTCCTCGAAGGAGAGGACGAAGGCGTCGACGTCGAACCCGTGCAGCGCGAAGGTCGGCCGGATGTCCCAGGCGATGTTGCTGAGCACGCCCACCGGCAGCCCGGCCGCGCGCGCCATGCGCAGCGCCTCGGCGGTGTCCGGGTAAGGCTTCCAGGCCTCGGGGACGAGCATGCCGTCGTAGAACCGCTCGGCGAAGCCGGGGCGGGCGTCCAGCCCCGCGGAGCGGTAGGCGGCCAGGTAGACCCGGCGGTGCGTCTCGGGGTCGACGTCGCGGCGGTCCCATTCAGGGCGCAGGTCGTCGGGCAGGTGCCGGGAGGGGGCCAGGGTCAGCTGGACCATGATCTCGGCCATCTCGTGCGGGTCCAGGCCGGTGTCCTCCAGCCACGACACGTCCGGCTCCAGCCGGAACAGCGTGCTGGAGAAGTCGAAGAGGACTCCGCGGATGGCCACGCCTTCCACCGTATACGCCCTTCCACCGTGTGAGATCGATGACTCAGGCCAGATCCACGACCAGCGCCGTGGCGATCGCGGCGATGCCCTCGCCGCGTCCGGTGAGGCCGAGCCCGTCGGTGGTGGTGCCCGAGACCGTGACCGGCCCGCCGACCGCGGCCGAGAGCACCTCCTGCGCCTCGGCGCGCCGGGTTCCGACCTTCGGCCGGTTGCCCACGACCTGGACCGCGGCGTTGCCGACCCGCAGCCCGGCCTCCGTCAGCAGCCTGCGCACCTCGGTGAGCAGCACCACACCGCTGGCGCCCGCCCAGCGCGGGTCGCTGGTGCCGAACACCGCTCCCAGGTCGCCGAGACCCGCCGCCGACAGCAGCGCGTCGCAGAGCGCGTGCGCGACGACATCGCCGTCGGAGTGGCCCGCGCAGCCGTCGACGCCCTCCCAGAGCAGCCCGGCGACCCAGCAGTCCCGACCGGCCTCCACCGGGTGCACGTCCGTGCCGATTCCGACCCTCACAAGCCCTCCACCAGCACCTTCTCCGCCACCGCCAGGTCATGCGGGGTCGTGACCTTCATCGCGTTCGGGTGGCCGTCCACCGTGTTCACCGGCACCCCGAGCGCCTCGACCAGCCCGGCGTCGTCGGTCGCCGAGAGCCCGGAGCGGTGCGCGGTGACCAGCGTCTCCACATCGAAGCCCTGCGGGGTCTGCACCACCCGCAGCGCCGCCCTATCGGGTGTGCCGAGCACCACGCCGTCGGCGTCGACCAGCTTGACCGTGTCGGCCATCGGCAAGACCGGCACCACGGCGCGCGCACCCGCGGCGACCGCGTCGACGACTCTGGCCACCACCTCGGGCGGCGTGAACGCGCGGGCGGCGTCGTGCACGAGCGCGATGCGCGCGCCCGGGACGACCGCCAGCGCGTGCCGCAGCGCCAGGCCCACCGACTCCGTCCGGTCGGACCCACCCGCGACGACGTCCACCGGCAGGCCGCTGAGCAGGGAAGACACCTGCTCAAGCGCCTCGGCCGGGGCCGCAACCACAACATGCCGCACGCGGCCCGCGGAAAGCAGGCCACGCACGGCATGGAGCAAAAGTGGTGCGCCGCGGACAGGAACGAGAGCCTTGGGAATCCCGAAACCGAGACGTTCCCCGCGACCGGCCGCAGGCACGAGTGCTACGGCCGCATTGAGTTGTGCCACAAACGGCAGGTTAGACCGTGGCTGCCGTCAGGACCTCGTCCAGCAGCACCTCGGCCTTGTCCTCATCGGTGCCCTCGGCCAGCGCCAGCTCGCTGACCAGGATCTGCCGGGCTTTGGCCAGCATCCGCTTCTCGCCCGCGGACAGGCCGCGGTCCTTCTCCCGCCGCCAAAGGTCACGCACCACTTCGGCAACCTTGTTCACGTCGCCCGACGCGAGCTTCTCCAGGTTGGCCTTGTACCGACGCGACCAGTTGGTCGGCTCCTCGGTGTGCGGAGCGCGCAGCACATCGAATACGCGGTTGAGGCCCTCTTGACCGACGACGTCCCGAACACCCACGATCTCGGCGTTGTCAGCGGGGACGCGTACGGTGAGGTCGCCCTGCGCGACCTTGAGGACGAGGTACTTCTTCTCCTCGCCCTTGATCACGCGGGTCTCGATCGCTTCGATGAGTGCGGCACCGTGGTGCGGGTAGACGACGGTCTCTCCGACCTTGAAAACCATGTGTCCTCTGCCCCTTTCGCTCCCTCCATCTTAACACGATTCGCACTCCCGAACAGCGCGACCCTGATTCGGTCTTCGCAGGTCACAGGCCAGATGGTCGTACCATCGGGGGTTGACAACGCCCCTTCGGGCGTGCTCACGCCGCTCCGGCGGGGTGGGCGAATATCTCCACAAAGGACGTGATCTTCGGGGTGCTTTCCCCCACCACGCGCGGGCGCGCGCCATTGCGGCGGCTACTCTTCGGTCCGGAGAAGGCAGATTGGCAGAGACAACCGCAGGAGCCCACCCGTGAGCCGTGCACAGAACTCGTCCGGTCGGCTGCGCCGCGCGCCCCTGGCCATCGGCCTGGCCGCGCTCCTGGCCGCCACCGCCTGCGGTGCGGGGCAGATCACGCAGACCGACTCCCAGCTGCCCGCCGTCAACGGCGCGAACGTGGGCGTCGGCCCCATCGCCATCCGCGACGTGCAGTTCGCCTACCCGCACGAGGGCCACTACGCCCAGGGCGGTGACGCCGTGCTGTTCGGCACGGTCGTCAACACCGGCACCGGCGCGGACACCCTGGTCGAGGTGAGCTCCCCACTGGCCGAAGAGGTCGTGGTGACCGGCGACACCGCGCTGCCCGCGGGCGTCGCCCTGGCCATCGGCGAGCCCGGCGCGGAGTTCCACGCTGAGGAGAGCGCCGCCGCGACCACGACAACCACCACCACCACCGCGCCGACCACCACGACCGAGGGCGAGGAGGGCGCGAGCACCACGACGGCGCCCGCCACGACCACCGCGACCACCACCGCGGCGCCGACGACGACCGCGGCCATCACCCTCGGCAAGCTCACCATCACCCTCAAGGGCCTCTCCGGGGACATCTACCCCGGCACCGTGCACCCGGTCACCTTCGTCTTCGCCAACGCGGGCTCGGTGACCGTGCAGCTGCCGATCGCGTCCCCGAGCGAGCCGCGCGTCGCCGAGGAGGGCTCGGGCGGCGGCGGTCACTGACCGTCGGTACCCACCGATAGCGTCGCCGCCGTGGCGACGAAGTCTTCCTCCCAGCGGGGCTCGGCCTACCGCTGCGACGAGTGCGGCACCACCGCGGTCAAGTGGGTGGGCCGCTGCCCGGAGTGCCAGGCGTGGAACACCCTGCGCGAGGTCGCGGCCGGGCGGCCGGGCAAGGTCGCCGCGGGCGCGCCCAGCACCCCGGCGCGGCGCATCGATGAGGTCGACGTCGAGTCCGCCCGCGCGCGCAGCACCGGGGTCGGCGAGCTGGACAGGGTGCTCGGCGGCGGGCTGGTGCCCGGCGTCGTGGTGCTGCTGGCCGGCGAGCCGGGGGTCGGCAAGTCGACGCTGCTGCTGGAGGTCGCCTACCAGTGGGCCCGCGGTTCGGGCGGACCCACGCTGTACGTGACCGGCGAGGAGTCGGCGGGCCAGGTGCGCCTGCGCGCCGAGCGCACCGGCAACGTCGACCCCGGCATGTTCCTGGCCGCCGAGAGCGACGTCTCCGCGCTGATGGGCCACGTCGAGGACATCAAGCCCGGCCTGCTGGTCGTGGACTCGGTGCAGACGATGTCCTCGCCCGAGGCCGACAGCGCCGCGGGCGGGGTCACCCAGATCAAGGCCGTCACCGCCGCGCTGGTCGCCCTGGCCAAGGACCGGGGGCTGCCGGTCATCCTGGTCGGGCACGTGACCAAGGAGGGCGCGATCGCCGGGCCGAGGGTGCTGGAGCACCTGGTCGACGTGGTCCTGCACTTCGAGGGCGACCGGCACTCCAGCCTGCGCATGCTGCGCGGGGTGAAGAACCGCTACGGCCCGGCCGACGAGGTCGGCTGCTTCGAGATGGTCGACCGCGGCATCGTGGACGTGCCCGACCCCTCGGGGCTGTTCCTCAACCGCCACGACGTCGGCGTGCCCGGCACCGCCGTCACCGTCGCCATGGACGGCAAGCGGCCGATGCTGGTCGAGGTGCAGGCGCTGGTCGCCAACAGCCCGCTGAACACCCCCAGGCGGGCCGTCAGCGGCCTGGACTCGGCGCGGGTGGCGATGATCCTGGCGGTGCTGGAGCGCCGCGGTGGCGTGCGCCTCGGCGACAAGGACGTCTTCGCCGCGACCGTCGGCGGCATAAAGGTCGGCGAGCCGGTCGCCGACCTCTCCGTCGCCTTGGCCGTGGCCACCGCGGCCAAGGACGTCGCCCTGCCGCCGGACCTGGTCGTGCTCGGCGAGGTCGGGCTGGCGGGCGAGGTGCGCAGGGTCGGCGGGGTGCGGACCCGGCTGGCCGAGGCGCTGCGCCTGGGCTTCACCAAGGCGCTGATCCCGCCCGACTGCGGCGACGTCCCCGACGGGCTGCAGGTGCGCATCGTGCGCGACCTGGGCTCGGCCATGAACAACCTCCAGGTGCTGCGCGGCTGAGCCCGGTGGTGGCGGGTCGCCGCCCGCCACCACCGGAGGCTCAGGAGGCCGTGCAGCCGCTCACGGTCACGCCGCTGGGCGCGCCGTTGCCGACGAAGCCGAACGTCGTGCTCGCCGCGGCGGCCAGCGCGCCGTTGTGGCCTGCGTTGGTCACCTTCGTCCCGGAGAGCACGCCGCTCCACAGGCTGCCCACCGTGGTGCCGCCGGCGAGCGCTAGGTCGACCGACCAGCCGCGGATCGCGGCCGTGCCGGTGTTGGTCACCGTCACCTCGGCCTGGAACCCGCCCTGCCAGGAGTTCACCGTGCGCAGGGCGGCGCGGCAGCCCTGCGCGCCGTTGCCGCCCCCGGTGGCGGTGCGCGCGGTGACGGCCGTCGACGCCGCCGAGACGTTGCCCGCCGCGTCGCGGGCGCGCACCGTGTAGCTGTAGGCGGTGTCGGCGGTCAGGCCGGTGTCGGTGAACGAGGTCGACGCCGTGGTGCCCACCCTGGTCGTGCCCCGGTAGACCTCGTAGCCGCTCACGCCGACGTTGTCGGTCGAGGCGGTCCACGACATCGGGATCGACGCCGCCGTGGCCGTGCCCGCGGCGAGTCCACTCGGGACGGACGGGGCGGTGGTGTCGACCGGGCCGGAGCCGGAGTAGCGCTCACCGAGGCTGATGCCGGTCGTGCTGCCCGCACCGCCGAGGCGGATCTGGTGGTCCAGGCCGACGAACGTGCCGTTGTGCTGCCACAGCGCGGGCTTGAGCAGCGCGTACTTCTGCTCGTCCCAGGTGCGCCAGTCGTCCAGCAGCAGGCCGCCGGTGTCGCCGGAGTTCGGGTTGAGCACCCAGAACGTCTGGTGCAGGCCCTCCTCGGCGATCAGGTCGCGCAGCGCGGTCATCCAGCGGTCCTGGCGCTCGTCCTGGCCGAGGCGCCCGCCCCACTCGCCGATCAGCAGCGGCGCGATGCCCTGCTCGTGGATGAACAGCCAGTTCGGCCGCCACACGTCGGTGGTCAGGCTGTCCTTGGTGAACGGCTTCTGGAACCACGGCTGGTCGAACACCAGCGGGCCGTAGTCGTGCGGGGAGTAGACCAGCTGGTCCTGGTTGGCGCCGAGGCTGACCGGGTGCTCGGCGACGCCGCGCAGGTTCCCGCCCCACCAGGTGGAGAAGTAGTTCGGCGACAGGTCCGGGTTGGTGTTGGGCGAACTCCAGTTCTTACCAGGGCGCGGGTAGACCTCGATGCCCTCGCACAGGATCAGCACCTTCGGGTTGATCGCCAGGATGCGCCTGCCCGCGGTCTCGCAGACGTGCTTGAAGTTGTCCTGGTCGGTCGTGGAGTCCCACTTGGCGCGCGGCGAGTCGCTCGGGGTGCCGTGCGGCTCGTTCTTGACGTCCATCGCGACGACGGTGTCGTCGGTGCGGTACCGGGCGGTGATCCACTCCCAGCCCTGGTAGAAGTGCTCGGTGGTGATCGCGCCCTTCCACCAGACGGGGTAGGTGTGCCCGGAGTTGTCGGCTTCGGCGCTGTGCACGTCGATCATGACCTTCATGCCGAAGCGCTCGCACAGCTCCAGGAAGTAGTCGAACACCTGGAGGCTGTTCTTCCCCGTCAGCTCGGGGTTGGCGTAGGTGTTGACGTTGGGCATCGCCGCCTGGCCGTTCTTCCACTCCAGCAGCAGCTGGGTGGAGATCGGCACGCGGACGATGTTGATGCCGCGGTCGGCCATCGCCTTGCTGATCTCGGTGATGTTGCCCGACCACAGGCCGTGGAACACCCGCTCGGTGGCGTTGAACCCGAACCAGTTCGTGCCGGTGAGCCGGACGCGGTTGCCCGCCTCGTCGACGATCTGATTGCCCTCGACGTGCAGCCAGTCCTCGGTCGGCGCCGCCGCGCCCGCGGTGGGGCCGGTCGTGACGACAGCGGCGACGGCCGCGGCGGCCAGGGCCGTCGCCGCGGCGGCGAACCGCATCGCCTTGCCTCTGAACTTCATGGGACCTCGATCGCTAGGGAGATTAGGAGCGCTCCCAGCGAGCGAGCCTAAGAGTTGCGGAACTGTCGAGCAATAGTCAGTAGTTGGTCCACTCCTGGCGCGAGTAGCGCATGATCACCGGGTCCATCAGCGTCGAGGAGCGCACGTCGGCGGGCTTGCGGCGGTCCGGGGGGAACACCGCGGCCGCGCCCAGGCTGGTCTCGTCCAGCGAGCGCAGCGGCAGGTCCGGCAGCTCCAGCCGAGGGGGCATGCGGGCGGCGAGGTGGAAGCCCCACTCGCCGAAGGCGGGCACGTTCACCTGGTACGGCAGCGTCGAGAACCCGGCCTCGCGCAGCGAGGACTCCACGCACCAGAAGGCGTGCGGGGCGAAGAACGGCGAGCCCGACTGCACCACCACCCGGCCGTCCGCGCGCAGCACGCGCTCCAGCAGGCCGTAGAACTCGACGCTGTAGAGCTTGGCCGTCGCCGTGGAGTCCGGGTCGGGCATGTCCACGATGACCACGTCGTAGTCGGTGCTCGCGCCCCGCAGCCAGCTGAAGGCGTCCTGGGTCAGCGTGGTGACCCTCGGGTCGGCGAAGGCCCCGCCGTTGGACTCCAGCAGCAGCGGGTCGGTCTTGGCCAGGGCGATCACAGCGGGGTCCAGTTCGACCAGGGTGGCCGAGGCGACGTCGGGGTGGCGCAGCACCTCGCGCAGGGCCAGGCCGTCGCCGCCGCCGAGGATCAGCACGTCGCGGCGCGGGCCCGCCATCGCCGGGTGCACCAGCGCCTCGTGGTAGCGGTACTCATCGATCGAGCTGAACTGCAGGTCGCCGTTGAGGAACAGCCGCACGTCCCGGTCGCCGGAGAGCGCGAACGACTCGGTGATGACGATGTCCTGGTAGGGCGTGCGCTCGGCGTGCACCACCGGATCGGCGTAGAGCGCCTGGCGGGCGGTCACCTCGAAGTCGTCGGCGAGCGCGTACGCCCCGCCCAGCACCCCGAAGACCACCACCGCGCCGCCGAACAGCAGCGCCTTGCCCCGCCTGCCCAGCTCCTCGCGGAAGACCACCAGCACCAGGCCCAGCCCGGCCAGCGCGTTGACGATCCCGACCACGATCGCGCCCTCGATCTGGCCGAACACCGGCAGCAGCACGAACGGGAACGCCAGCCCGCCCAGCAGCGCGCCGACGTAGTCCGCGGCGAACAGGTCGGCCACCGCCGAGCCCGCCGCCTGCGCCCTGATCCGCTGCAGCAGCTCCATCAGCAGCGGGATCTCCGCGCCGATCAGCACGCCCAGCGCCAGCGCCATCGCGATCAGCGCGGGCGTGTACAGGCTCAGCCACGCGAACGCCGCGTACAGCAGCAGCACGCTCAACCCGCCCAGCAGGGCGAGCACCAGCTCGATCATCGCGAACGACACCGCCGCCCGCTTCTGCAGCGGCTTGGCCACCAGCGCGCCGATGCCCATGGCGAAGACCATCAGCGACAGCACGATCGAGGCCTGGCCGACGGTGTCGCCGATCAGGTAGGAGCCCAGCGCGACGAGCGCCAACTCGTAGACCAGACCGCAGGCGGCGCAGATGAAGACCGTCGCCAGCAGCGCCAGCCGCGCCGGGCGGGCGCTCACGTGATCGCGGCGGCGATCACCACGGACACCACGAGGTGGGCCACCGCCGAGACCCACACGCCGGGGTGGTTCTCCTCGGTGCAGATCACCTCACCGAGCTTGCCGGGGGTGAGCACGTCGATCACGATGAACGACAGCGCCATGATCGCCAGGCCGAGCAGGCCGTACACCGCGGTGTTGGCCAGGCCGGTGCCCAGGTTGTCGTCGCTGGTCAGCACGGCCGTGGTGAGGATGACCCCGACGCCGAGCAGACCCGAGCACAGCAGGATCGCGGCGTTGCGGTTGCGCTCGACCCAGATCAGGTCGGCCAGCTTGCCCGGCGTGGCCACGTCGACCAGCACGTAGCCCAGCGCCATCAGCACCAGCCCGGCACCGCCGTAGGCCAGGGTGCCCAGCAGCCCGTTGAGCAACTCGGTCACGGTTCGCTACCTCGCTTTTCCGGCGCGCTTGCGCACGATGATGCCGATGATGAGACAGAGCACGGTGATCCCGCCGATGATGCCCAGCGCGATCAGCGAGCCCGAGTTGTTGCTGGCGAAGTCCGACCCGGGGCGCGAGATCGCGGTCGCGGGCGCGCCGGTGGCCTCGGGGAGCGGCAGCGCCTCGGCGACGCCCGCCTCGACCATCAGCAGCGGCACCGCCAGCGCGCCCATGCCGACCGCGGCGGCCGGGTCGTCGATCGCGGCCTGAGTGGACACGCCCATGCGGTCCAGGTCCACGGTGGACGGCGCGTTCGGGTCGAGGTCGGTGGAGGTGTTGACGCGCACGTAGGCGCTGTCCTCCAGGCTGCTGCTGGGGGAGGCGTAGTCGATGTCGACCTCCACCTGCGCCCAGCGCTCGCAGGTTCTCGCCTCGACACCCACGCCTCTGCTGGAGCCCTGGCTGAGCGGCTCGTCGGACTGGTGGTCGTTGAGGTCCTTGAGCCGCCAGCCGTAGCAGATGCCGTGGGCCTTCTCGGCCTCGGCGAGCTGGGCGACCAGGTCGGCGGCCTCCTGCTGGGTGGGCGTGGTGATCGTCATGTCGGAGTCGCCGGAGGACTCGAACCAGCCTTCGTCCAGGCCCGCGAAGAACACCGGCAGGCCGATGACGAGGACGAAGACGCCCAGCACGATGGCGCAGCCCAAGCCAGCGCCCTTCTTCGGCGGGGTGGCGCCGTTCTGCTGGTTCTGGTTCTTCTGCCCCGGGCCCTTGGGCCCGCCGGGGTTCTTCTGACCGGAGTGCTGCGGCCGGTTCTTCTGCGGGTTACTGCGCTGCGGGTTACTGCGCTGCGGGTTACTGCGCTGCGGGTTCCGGTGGGGCTGGTTGCCGTGCGGAGGCTTGTTGTGCGGCGGCTGGGTCACTTGCCCGCTCCCGGTCCGCGTCCGCGGAAGGACTCGCCGTGGCCGGACGTCCAGCCCCAGACGCCGCCGACGTGCGAGTGGTAGTGGCGGTAGGCGCGGTCGACGTCGTCCACGCGGATCACGCTGCCGCGGCCCTCCGGGCGCACGAGCACCATGTCGTCGTTGTAGCGCAGGTAGACGCCGCTGGCGTCGGCGTACTGCGACACCGGCTTCCAGGCTCCCACGATCGCCGCGGTGACCGCGCTCGGCGCCTGCGTGCTGGTGTAGGCGATCTCCTCGTCGCGGTCGAGGTTGGCCGCGCGGCTGTAGGAGTCGTCCACGTAGTCGCGCACCGAGGTGCCGCGGGCCACCATCACGATCGCGATGATCCCGGCGATCACGGCGAAGATGCCCGCGATCCAGAACCAGGTCTTGGGGGCGGTCTTGGTGCTCATGCCGTCGCCGCCGGGAAGATCTTGACGTCGTAGGTGGACAGCCGCTCACCTGTCGAGGCCTCCCACGGCGCGTCGCCGTAGGACTCGAAGGACAGCCGCTTGCCGCCGCCCGCCTTGTAGTCGTGGTAGCGCACGGAGCCGTCCTTGAGGCCGGTCGTGGCCTCGGTGCGGAAGGTCGCCGCGCCCTTCTCGTCGGAGCGGTAGGCGAGGCCGTCCACCGTCAGCTCCTTGGCGCCCGGGGTCAGCTCGGTGTCCACCTCGGTCCAGGCGACCATGACCAGGTCGGGGTCCTCTTCGACGGAGAGCCACACCCGCTCCTCGGCGGCGGTCTCCAGCAGGTGCTCCGACCAGGTCCACCCGCCCTCGTCGCAGCGCAGCGAGCCGCGCACCGAGTAGGAGACGCCGCGCAGCTCGACCAGGTCGCCCGCCTTGAGCGCGCGCGGGTCGCCGTAGACGGCGTGGTGGTCGTCGTCGGCGAAGGGGTCCTTCGGCGACGGTGGCTGCGGTGGCTTCTGCCTGCGCTTGCGCAGGACCAGTCCCGCGACCAGCGCGCCCACGGCGGCGGCCACGACGACCACCAGGACGATGACGAGCCCGTCCACTTGCGACCCCTTACCGATTGGCTGAATCAGCCGACACCGTAGGGGATCACGGTGCGTGTCCGCGCGGAAGTGGCTGAATCGCGACCTCAGCGCGGCAGCGCGCGGTGCATCTCGTAGAGGCGCCCGGCCAGCGCCCTGCGGTCGGCGGGCCCGACCATGACCCGGCCGTCGGGCAGCGAGAGGTTGAGGTAGCGCCCCTGGTCGGTGTCGGCGTAGCGCAGCGGGTGCGGCGCGCCGACCCGCCGCCCGGTGCTGCCCCGCAGCGCCGTGTAGAGCTGCCCGCCCCCGGTCGTGCGCAGCGAGGAGATCCGCTGCACCTCCCGCACCTCCGGCGGCGCCTGCCGGGTGCCGACCCCCGACGCCGTCCGCTGGCGTCCGCCCGCGGAGTTGCGCACGTCCTCGGTGAACACGGTGACGACCTGGCCGCGCCCGGGCGGCACCTCGGGCGCCTGCGCGACCAGGGCCTCCGCGGGCGCGTCGGGGTTCACCGGCGCGATCGTGACGACTCCGCTGTCCTGGGTGACCAGCAGCGCCGTGCGCCCGGTGACCGCGACCAGCACCCCCCGCGTCTGCTTCTGGTGGCTGACCCACCCGTAGAACTCCGCGCGCGGGGAGCACAGCATCGCCAGCAGGGCGACCATGTCCGCGTCGACGCGCCCGCGCCCGTCGACCCCGCCTGCCCTGGCCAGCTCCTCGCGCGCGGCCCGCTCGGCCCGCTCGTCCTCGTCGCGGGGGAACCACAGCGCCTCCGGCGCCACCGTCAGGTGCAACTCACCCAACCGCTCGGCCTTGACCGTCCGCGCGATGGTGTCGACCGACAGCTTGAGCGGCCTGTCCAGCACCCGAACCCCCTGCCCTCCCGCCGCCACGCGGCGCTGCGTCTGCCCCCGCACTCTAAGCCGCCGCACCCCGCCACGGCGGCTGACCCGCCCCGGAGACACCACCGCGGTGGTCCGCCCCGGTGCTACCCGGCCAGACCACCGCGATGCGCGCTCACTACTCGCCGATGACGGGCGGTGCTGTCACCTGGTCGGTCCCGAACAGCGCGTCCGGGTCGTCCTCCACGAGGAAGGACGCCCGCGTGTGCTCCTCGTCCTCCCCGCCCCGAGCCCCGGCGCCCGCGCCCATGCCACCCATGGCACCACCACGCCCCCCGGCCCCACCGGCGGCCCCACCCGCGGCGACACCGCCGGGCCCGAACCCGCCGCGCGCCCCGGCCCGTCCTTCCTCGGCACCCATGGCCATCCCGGCCCCGGGCCCGAAGCCGGACCCGGCTCCGCCACGCATGCCGCCGGGCCCGCCACCGCTGCCAGAACCGCCCGCCCCGCCACCCGGTCCGCCACCGCCGGGGCCGTAGCCCCCGGGTCCGCCGGGTCCGCCGGGCCGCATGCCGCCTGCCCCGCCACCAGGGAAGCCCGGCGGCCTACCACCGGGGAAACCACCGGGATTGCGTCCACCAGGACCGCCAGGACCGGTGCCGGGCGGGTAAGGACCCGTGCCGGGCGGGTAGGGGTAACCGCCGCCACCACCGGGCGGGTAGCCGCCACCGCCGCCTGGCGGGTAGACAACGCCACCGCCGCCGGGCGGGTTGTTCCCGCCGCCACCCCCGCCGCCCCCGGGCTGGAGGCCACTGGGGTTGGTGGGGTCGTACCCGCTGGGGGTGGTCGGCGTCGCGGCGTACCCACTGCCCGGGTTGCGCCCGTCCCCACCCCCGCCGGGCGGAGTCACCTGCCGGTTGCCGTTCCCGTTCCCGTTGCCGTCACCGTCGTCCGGCCCGACCGGGCCCACCACGATCGAGGAGTTGTCGGCCTGCATCTGCCCGTACGACGTGGGCATGTTCTCGCCGTTGTAGGTCGAGGCCTTGTCGTAGGTCTGCATGACCTCGACGTTGTTCTGGTTCGCCGCCCGGTTGGCCTCGACCTGCCGCTCGTAGTCGTCCCCGGCCCCACCGAAGCTCCACACGTTGTCCCAGAAGCCAGGCTCCTCAGGCACGTTCGGAATCGGCTGCACCCGGTTCTTGGCGTCGTTGTACGACTCCACCTGCCGATTGGTCAGATCATGCACGTTGTGCAGCTCCGGCTGCGCCAACTCGTGCTCCACCGCCAACGGCCCAGCCCCCCGCTGAGCCGCCCCCGCCGACGGCCCCTGCCAGATGGCTTCCATGTCCATCGTCAGCTGCCGGATGTCGGTGGCGAGCAGGTCGTACTCGTCCTTGGCCTCGCTGACCTTCTGCGCGGCCTGCGAGAGACCCTGCCCCCCTTGGCCGTTCTGGAAGTTGCTGTAGATGGCCTCACCGGTCATGCATTGGTTCTGGTAAGACGTCGTCATCGCGGATCAACCCCCACCCTTCAACGTGTCCACAACCGCGGACGCGATGTCTTTGACCTGGTCGCAAGCCTTGTCCGGATCCCCTCGGCGACTGGTGACCGAGAAGTGGAGTTCGTCGTTGACACCGACGGAAACAGTGCATTGACCACGCTGGCGCTGGTCAGCCGCCGCTTGGAAGACACCGGGATAACCGTTGACGGTCGTGGGCTCCCAATAGGCCCACTGGCCTGTTTCCTGGCCTCGATACAGATCCGCGAGGCCGTTCTGGTTCGGCACGATGTAGGCGACGGTGAAGTCGACTTCATTCGCGGTGTCCCGCCAAGAGCAGTACGGCCCGAGATCATCGAATGAGCTTTTGTCGCCGGGGATCGCGGGTTCACGGAGGCCGAGACCGCTTACCTGAGAGCTGGTGAGGGAGGTGCACGGGTCATCGAGCTGCTTGGCCGCGTCGAGAGGGCTCTCGACATCGGGCGCGCCGAAGCGATCGTCCTGAGCTGAGCTCGTGGTTGTGGGCGGTGTCGCGTCCGTCGTGGTTGTCTCCGGCGCCCCACCGGGAACGGGAGTGCCGCTCTCGCTGCACGCGCTCAGCACGACCGCACACGCTGCGATAGCTACCGCACCTGCGAACCGAGTGGACATTCGGTCAGTCTCCCGAGTTGTTGACCGTGGACGTGTTCACGTCTTCGGTAGTCGCGTAGTCAGAACGCGCGGCCTTGAGCTTCTTGACGTAGTTGAGGGCGTACTCGCCCATCGTCAGATTGTGGTCTTGCGCGGCGATGAGGCTATTGCGCGTCTTCTCCGCTTCGGTCTGGCTAGGCCCGTCTTGGGCGGGCGGCCGGACGAACTGCAGAGCGGCGTCGAGCTTGCGACCGCTGGAGTCGATCTTCTCGATGATGCCTTCCCAGCGGGCGATCAGCGCGTCCAGTTCGGCGAGGCTGGAGATGGCGAAGTGGCCGCCCTCGCCGCCGCCGCCGGACTGGTAGCCGTTGGAGAAGAAGGTGCCGAAGAACGGCATGTTCTCCATGAACTCGACCGTGGTGACCTGCTGGTCGATCTGCTCGTCAGAGCCCGCAGGCTGCTCAGTCGGTTCGGTACCGGTCCCGTCCGGCATGGCCATGCCTCCCCATCACACGCCTGTGTCCAGCCGACAGATTACCTATCGGGCGCGGCGGGCATGAAGGCTTCCGGTAAACGGGGCCCGCCCCGCACAGCCGTTGGACGGCGGCGGGGCGGGGCGGGTTCCGGCTGATCAGGCGGAGAGGAGTTGGGCGCAGCGGATCAGGCCCAGGTGGGAGTAGGCCTGGGGGTGGTTGCCGAGGGAGCGTTCGGCGACGGGGTCGTACTCCTCGGGGAGCAGGCCGGTGGGGCCCGCGGCGTTGACGATCTGGGCGAAGAGGTCTTCGGCCTCGGTGCGCCTGCCGGTGAGGAGGTAGGCCTCGATCATCCAGGCGGCGCACAGGTGGAAGCCGCCCTCGTCGCCGGGGAGGCCGTCGTCGCGGTGGTAGCGGTAGACGGTGGAGCCGGAGCGGAGTTCGGCTTCGGTGGCGGTGACCGTGGCCTGGAAGCGGGGGTCGGTCGGGTCGATGAGGCCGACCATGCCGATGAGCAGGGTGGCGGCGTCGAGGTCGGTGCCGTCGTAGGCGGTGGTGAAGGACTGGACCTCGTCGTTCCAGCCGTTGGCCAGGACGTCGGCGGCGATCTCGTCGCGCAGGGGTTCCCAGGTGGGGTCCAGGTCCCGGCCGTAGGTCTTGCCGAGCTTGACCGCGCGGTCGATGGTCAGCCAGCACATGACCTTGGAGTAGACGTGGTGGCGCGGGCGGTGGCGCTCTTCCCAGATGCCGTGGTCGGGCTCGTGCCAGCGGCGGGAGACGGCCTCGGCCATGGCGTGGACCATGCGCCAGTCGTCGTCGGTCAGGGAGCCGCGGACCTCCGACAGGGCGGCGACGAGGTCGACGACCGGGCCGAAGACGTCGAGCTGGACCTGCTGGTTGGCGAGGTTGCCGACGCGCACCGGGCGCGAGCCCGCGTAGCCGGGGAGGGTGTCGATGACGGCCTCGGGCGGCAGCGTGGTGCCCGCGATCGTGTAGAGCGGGTGCAGGCGCTCGGGGCCGGGCAGGGTGGCCAGCACCGCGTGCAGCCAGCGCAGCAGCGCCTCGGCCTCGGCGGTGGAGCCCAGGGTGACCAGGGCCTTGGCGGTCATCGACGCGTCGCGCAGCCAGCAGTAGCGGTAGTCCCAGTTGCGGATGCCGCCGATCTCCTCCGGCAGCGACGTGGTGGCCGCGGCCATGATCGCGCCGGTCTCGGAGTGGCACAGGCCGCGCAGGGTCAGCGCCGAGCGGGCGACCAGGTCCTTCTCCACCGGCGGCAGCACCAGCTGGTCCAGCCAGGTCGACCAGTAGGAGCCCGCGACGGCCTTGCGGTCCTCGACGGTGGTCGAGCTCGCGGAGAGGTCGGCGGTGCCGCAGCGCAGCTCGAAGACCACCGGCTCCTCGGCGGTCAGCTCGACGCGCGCGCGGGCGGTGTCGTGCATGCCGTCGGAGACGATCTCCCAGGCCACGCCGGGGGAGCGCAGCGCGATCGGGTCGCCGGTGCCCTGCACCAGCAGGCCGTCGGGGCGGGCCTCCAGGCGCACCTGCACCTGGCCGAACTCCGGGCGCGGCGCGAACTCGACCAGCGCGGCGGTGCTGCCGGTGAGCACCCGGGTCAGGTCGGTGCGGAACGGGTCGGCGTCGTTGTCGAGGAAGTCGGTGACCAGCAGGCCCGACCAGCGGGTCTCCACGGTCATCGTGCCCGGCAGGTAGCGCTGGCCCAGCGGCAGGCCGCCGCGCTCGGGGCTGACGCTGAAGTGGCCGGCGCCCGGCCCGCCGAGCAGGTCGGCGAACACCGAGGCCGAGTCCGGCTCGGGGTGGCACAGCCAGGTCAGGCGGGCGTCGGGGGTGACCAGGGCGACCGAGCGCTCGTTGGCGAGCATGGTCAGCCGCTCGATCGGCACGGCCTGCTCGCCGTAGAGCCAGGCGCGGCGCTCCTCCAGCAGGAAGGCCAGCATGGTGGCGACCGCGGCCGGGTCGTCGATGCGCAGGCCGGCCAGGGTCTCCCCGTCGCCGACCTTGACGCCCAGGTCCTGGCCGCTGATGCGGGCGAAGGCCTTCTCGTCGGTGACGTCGTCGCCGACGAACACCGTCGCGGTCGCGCCCGCCTGGTGGCGCAGCACGTCCAGGGCGTGGCCCTTGTTGGTCTCCATGACGGCCAGCTCGATGACCGCCTTGCCCTCGGTGACGTGCACGCCGTCCCAGGTGCAGGGGCCCTTGCGCACGTCGGCCAGCACCCGCTCGCCGACCTCGGCGGGGGCGCGGCGCACGTGCACGGCGATGCTCGCCGGCTTGGTCTCCAGCGTCACGCCCTCGGCGCCGTCGGTCAGGATCGACAGATCCGACTCCAGCCGCCGGTGCAGGCGGCGGGCTTCGGCGTCGAGCGCGTGCACGAAGCCCACGTCGAACTCCGAGCCGTGCGAGCCGACCAGGTGCACCTCCGACGGCAGCCGGGAGAGCGTGGCCAGGTCGCGCAGCGCGCGCCCGGAGATCACCGCGGCGGTGGTCTCGTGCAGCCCGGCAAGCGCGCGCAGGGCGTGCACCGCCTCCGGGAGCGGGCGGGCTTGCTCGGGGTCCTCGACGATGGGCGCCAGCGTGCCGTCGTAGTCGCAGGCGACCAGGAGACGGGGTGTGCGCGCGATCTGGACGATCGCGCGCCGCAGCTCGGCGGGGAGGGCCTCGGCGGTCAACGCCTTCTCCTTGGGGCTGTGCGGACTAGTGGCGGAACTAGTGGTGGTGCTCGGGGTCCAGGGCCTCGAGGAACGATCGAGCCCAGCGGTCGACGTCGTGGGTGAGGACCTGGCGCCTCAGAGCGCGCATCCTACGGCGGCCCTCTGCTGGATCGATCGTGAGGGCGGCGTGCATGGCGTTCTTGACACCGTCGAGATCATGCGGGTTGACGAGGAAGGAACTCGTCAGCTCGGCGGCCGCGCCCGCGAACTCCGAGAGCACGAGCGCGCCGCCGAGGTCGTGCCTGCACGCCACGTACTCCTTGCAGACCAGGTTCATGCCGTCGCGCAGCGGCGTCACGAGCATCACGTCCGCCGCGGAGAAGAACGCGGCCAGCTCGGCCCGGTCGACCGACTGGTGCAGGTAGTGCACGACGGGGTGGCCGACCCTGGCGAACTCGCCGTTGATGCGGCTGACCGTCAGCTCGATCTCGTCGCGCATGCGCTGGTAGTGCTCTACGCGCTCGCGGCTGGGGGTGGCCAGCTGGATCATCGCCACCTCGGACGGATCGACCCGCCCCTCGGTGAGCAGCTCGCGCAGAGCGTTGAGCCGCAGGTCGATGCCCTTGGTGTAGTCGAGCCGGTCGACGCCCAGGATGATCTTCTTCGGGTTGCCGAGGTCGGCGCGGATCTGCTGCGCGCGGGCGACGGTCTCGCGCTTGCGGGCCAGGGTGTCCAGGCCCGCCGAGTCGATCGAGATCGGGAACGCGCCCACCCGCACCGCCCGGTCGCCGACCTGGATGACGCCGGGCCGCGTGCGCACGCCGACCGCGCCGCGGGTGGGCTCCAGGCCGAGCAGGCGCCGCGCCAGCCACAGGAAGTTCTGCGCGCCGCCGGGCCGGTGGAAGCCGACGAGGTCGGCGCCGAGCAGGCCGCGCACGATCTCCGCGCGCCACGGCAGCTGCATGTACAGCTCGGTGGGCGGGAACGGGATGTGCAGGAAGAAGCCGATGCGCAGGTCGGGGCGCGCCTCGCGGAGGATCGCGGGCACCAGTTGCAGCTGGTAGTCCTGGATCCAGACGGTGGCGTTGGGCGCGGCGGCCTGGGCGGTGGCCTCGGCGAAGCGGTGGTTGACCTTGACGTAGGCGTCCCACCAGGTCCGGTCGAACACCGGCGGGGCGACGACGTCGTGGTAGAGCGGCCAGAGGGTGCCGTTGGAGAAGCCCTCGTAGTAGTCGCGGACCTCGGCGCCGGTCAGGGTGACCGGGTGCAGCCGCAGGCCGTCCTCCTCGAAGTCGTCGACCTCGGCGTCGGGCACGCCGGGCCAGCCGACCCAGGCGCCCTTGTGGTTGCGCAGGAACGGCTCCAGCGCGCTGACGAGTCCACCGGGGCTGTGTTTCCAGCGCTGGGACCCGTCGGGAAGGCGTTCGAGGTCCACCGGCAGACGGTTGGCCACGACGATGAAGTCCGAGCCGTTTCTGCTGCTCACGCGGGGTAGCCTCCTCAGCGGATCGTCTGCTTCGAGGCTAGTTGGCCGCCGCGCGTCCCGCGTCCTGCGTCTGGTGGGCACGAGGCGTGGCAACCCTCACGTTTACCCCGAACGTTCACTCCAGGCGCCGCCACATCGGCCGCAGCGGGCCCGACATCCGCGGCCCGGCGATCTTGCGCTCCAGCCTGCCGAGGCCGGTGCGCACCGGCTGCGCGAGGAACTCGCCGAGCACCACGCCCGCGGCCAGCGCCAGCGCGATGGCGGCGGCGGTCATCAGGGTCGGGATGCCGGTGGTGGACTTCTCGATGGCCAGCTCGTACAGCGCGCGGTAGGTGGTCAGACCGGGCAGCAGCGGCACCATGCCGGACACCGCGATGATCAGCGGGGGCATCCGCAGCCTGCGCGCGATCAGCCCGCCCGCGAACCCGACGGCGACCGCCGCGCCGCCGCTGGCCGTCAGCGCGCCCGCCCCGCTGAGCGCCAGAGCGCCGAAGGAAGCCGTGCCGAGACCGCCCGCGGCGGCGGCGATGAGCAGCGCCTTGGGCGTGGCGTAGCTGGCCAGGGCGAAGCACCCTGCCGCCGCGGCGCCTGCCAGGGCTTGCACGGGTAGTCGCAGCGCTGTCTGGGGAAGGGGGTCGGCCAGCGGCTGGTACGGCATGCCGAGGGCGACGGAGACGTTCAGCGCGAGCACGACGCCCGCGATCAGGCCCGCTGTCATCAGCGAGACCTCCATCGCCCGGCCGGCGGCGGTGACGTTGTAGCCGGAGATCGCGTCCTGCACGGTGGAGACCACGCTCAGCCCGGACAGCAGCACGGTGATCGCCGCGCCGACCAACACGGTGGGTCTCGCCGCGGGCAGGACCCCGCTGGCCAGCAGCGCGAGCGCGCCGCCGGTGGCCAGCGCGCCGCCGACGGCCTGCTGGAAGAAGAACGGCAGCGCCCGCCGGTTGAGCAGCCGCCCGACCCGGTCCACGACCGCGGTGATCAGGGCCGCCCACGCCGCCATCGCGGGCACCCCGCCGATGAGGATGGTGACGGCCGCGGCCATCCCCGCCCAGGCCAGCGTCGCCACCCAGCGCGGGTAGGGGTGGTTCGCCGCGACGATGCGGTCCAGCTCGGTGTGCGCCTCGGCGAGCGGGATGCGGCCCGCGGTGATGTCGCGCACGAGGTTCTCCAGGTGCGCCAGCCGCGTGTAGTCGAGGCTGCGCGAGCGCACCACCCGCAAGGACGTGACCGGCGACATCTCGGTGCCCCGGTGGCAGGCGACGGTGATGGAGGTGAAGATCACGTCCACCTCGCAGTGCGGCAGCCCGTAGGCCTCCGCGACCGCCAGGATCGTCGCCGTGACGTCGGCCGCCCCGGCCCCGGACGCCATCTGCACGTCCCCGACCCGCAGCGCCAGGTCGAGCACCACGTTGACGGTCCGGTCGTCGGGCAGCTCCGGCCCGTGCATCGCGCCCCAGGCCACCGGCTCGGCTTTCGTCTGCCACCAGCTCCCATTCGCCCGCCCCCGCTGAGCGAACCACACGGCTACCACCTCCTGGCGGTGTCATCGGATGAACCCACGTCCGCGTTGCAGATCTTGTTCCGACCGTGGGGGAATCCCCGGGTGCCCGCAACCCCGGACCGCCTAGGATGGTCCCGGGCCGCCTGGGGGCGGCCGCGCCGGCATAGCTCAATTGGCAGAGCACTCGCCTTGTAAGCGAAAGGTTGCGGGTTCAAGTCCCGCTGCCGGCTCAGATCTGGTTCGGTTCCGCGGGTCGCTCGGCTGATCTCCCGCCGCGGCCTGAGAGGCGCGCTGTCAGCTGTGCGCGGCGAGGAAGATGCGAACCGCTTCGTCGACGTGGTGGCGCAAGGCCGTTTCGTCGGTTGGGCCGTCGGCGCTCAGCATGGCCTCGTTGAGGGGGCCGCCCATGATCATCCAGTTGAGGTGGGTGGCGGCCGTGCGGGGGTCCGCGACGTGGAGCAGGCCGCGTTCGGTGAAGGTCGTGAGGATGGTGGCGAGTTCGGTGATCGCGCGGGCGGGGCCGCCGTCGAACAGTGCTCGGGCCAGGTCCGGGAAGCGGGACACCTCGCCGATGACCAGTCGCCGCAGTCGCAGCAGTGCGGGGTCGAGCACGACTTGGAGTTGGCGGAGGCCGTAGGCGCGCAGGAAGCCGGACACGTCGCTGTCCGGGTGGGTGTGCTGCTCTGGTCGGAGCCGCCGCACCTGGTCGCTCGCCTCGTTCGTCATGGTCGAGACGACCGCGACGAACAGGGCTTCTTTGCTGCCGAAGTGCGAGTACACCGTCGGCTTGGACACGCGGGCGCGGCTCGCCACGTCATCGACGCTGGAGCCGAGGTAGCCGTGCGCGAGGAACAGCTCCCGCGCCGCGGTGAGGATGTCGGCGCGTTTGCGCTCGGAGCGCGAGATCTGCGGGACGACCACGTTGACACGATAACACTGAACGGTTTAGTTTCATCCAAACTACACCGATTAGTTCAGTTTGGGGACGCGATGACTCCGCTCGACCACGAGTTCGAGGTCCCGCTGCGGCGGGACGAGGGGAAAGGGGCGTGGACGATCGCGGTCCTGCCCGGGTCCGGAGCGCTGCTGGGCACGCGGCGCCCGGTGAAGGTGTCCGGGCTCATGGACGGGCACCGGTTCGACGCCACCCTGCTGCCGATGGGCGACGGGACGCACATGGTCCCGGTAAGGGCCGCGCTGCGGGCGCTGGTCGACAAGGGCGACGGCGACGTGGTCCGCATCCGTCTCGACCGGAAGCACTGAGGACGATGAGCGAACTGGCGACCACGGCCCTCGGCGACACGGTCGCCTTCGACCTGCGCGGCACCGGACCGGCAATCGTGTTCGTGGCCGGTGCGGGCCCCTACCGCGCCGTCGACCCGACGACCACCGAGACCGCCGAACTCGCCGCGCGGCGCGGTGTCCGCACCGCCGTCCCCGACCGGCTCGGTCGCGGGGAGAGCGCCGCCGCCGGGCGGATCGACCTCGCGCGGGAGCTGGCCGCCCTGCGCGCGGTGATCGACGCGGCGGGCGGGAGCGCGGTGCTCGTCGGGCACTCCTCGGGCTGCGCGATCGCGCTCGCGGCCGCCGCGGCCGGGCTGCCGGTGACCGGGCTGGTGCTGTTCGAGGCCCCGTTCACGCTGCCCGGTGCGCAGGTGCGGGCCTGGATCGGCGAGTTCGAGCGCCTGCTCGACGCGGGCGACCTCGACGGCGCGCTCGCCCAGTACATGAGGGACATGCCGCCCGAGTGGCTCGACGGCGCTCGGCGCGACCCGTCCTACCGGCAGATCGTCGACGGCGTCGTCAGCTACCGCGCCGACGGCGAGGCGCTGGTGTGGACCGGCTCGGCCCCCTGGGCGCGGCTGCTGCGGCCGATCGCGGCGCCGGTGCTGACCCTGGTCGGCGCCGAGACCTTCCCCGGCATGGCCGAGGCCGCCGCCGCGGTCGCCGCCGCCGCGCCCCGCGGTGACACCGGCGTGGTGGCGGGCCGCAACCACATCTGGGACGCCGCCGCGATGGCCGAACTGCTGGTCGAGTTCACTCTGGGCAGTGCGCGGTGAACCCGCCGCGCCAGGCGACCGGGGAGGCGTGCGGTGTCCGACCGACGGAAGGTGCTGTACGTGACCGATCTCGCCTACCAGGCGCGGGGGCGGCGCTACGGCGATGAGGACATCTTCCTGACCTCGCGGCTGCGCGAGGACTTCGACATCGCCCTCTGCCACCCGATGCAGGCCGCCGCGCTGATGGACGCCTTCGACGGGGTCGTGGTCCGCAACAGCGGTCCCGTGCTGGGGTACCAGGAGGCTTACCGCGCCTTCCGGGAGCGGGCCGCCGCCAGTGGGGCCGCGGTCTACAACCCGCTGACCGGGCGCGGTGACATGGCGGGCAAGGGGTACCTGCTGGACCTCACCGCCGCCGGGTTCCCGGTCATCCCGACCGTCGACCGGGCCGAGGACCTGCGCCTGCTGCCCGATGCCGGGCAGTACGCGGTCAAGCCGAAGGCGGGGTCGGACTCCATCGGCCTGGAGTTCCTGCCGCCGGAGCGGTTGGCCGGGCTCGCCTACGGCGACCTCCTGGTGCAGCCGCGCGTGGACTTCCGCTACGAGGTGTCCTTCTACTTCATCGACGACACCTTCCACTACGCCCTCCACGCCCCCGATCCCGCGCGCCGCTGGGACCTTCAGCCCTACCAGGCCACCGGCGCCGACCTGGACTTCGCCCGCCGCTTCATCGACTGGAACACCCTCGACCACGGCATCCAGCGCGTCGACGCCTGCCGCACGGGCGATGGCGGGCTCCTCCTGGTCGAGCTGGAGGACCTGAATCCCTTCCTGTCCCTCGGCCTGGTCCCCGACCGCGTCCGCGAGGAGTTCGTCGCCGGGATGGCGGCGTCGCTCGACCGGTTCCTGGCCGCCGATCATTAGAGGTCGCCGCGGGCAGGTTCGCGGGGGATACTCGTGGCGGCGTCCGGGGGATCGGTGGGACGGGGAGGCGGGGTGTCCGGGGTCGTGATCAACGTGGGTGCGGCGAGCGACGTGGGGGCGGTGCGGGCGGGCAACGAGGATTCCCACCTGGTGGCCGACGGGGTGTACGCCGTCGCCGACGGGATGGGCGGGCACGCGGCGGGCGAGGTGGCCAGCGGGATCGCCGTGCAGGTCGCCGAGGGGCTGGGCGGGCGGGCGGTCAAGCCGGAGGACGTCCGGGCCGTGGTGCTGGAGGCCAACGCGGCGATCCTGGCGGCGGCGCGCCGCGAGCCGGGCAACCGGGGGATGGGGACGACGCTGACGGGGCTGTGCCTGGTCGACTTCCAGGGCGCGCCGCACTGGGTGCTGTTCAACGTCGGCGACTCGCGGGTCTACCGCTACGCCGACGGGGCCGTCGCGCAGCTGAGCACCGACCACACCGAGGTCGCCGAGATGGTCGCCGCGGGCGAGCTGACCGAGGAGGAGGCCAGGGGCCACCCGCTCGGCAATGTGCTGACCAGGGCGCTGGGGATGGCGCCCGCGCCCGAGCCGGACATCGATGTGTTCCCGGCCACGGCCCCCGCGCGGTTCCTGATCTGCTCCGACGGGCTGACCCTGGAGCTGGCCGACGCCGAGATCGCCGGTGTGCTCGGCGACACCGACGACCCGGAGGCCGCGGCCGAGCGGCTGGTGGAGCTGGCCGTGGCCGCGGGCGGGCGCGACAACGTCACAGCGGTGGTTGTGGATCTGGCGGGGTGACCCGCTAGCCTCGGGCTAGGTAACCCTTACCTAACCGAGGAGAAGGTTCATGCGCGTCGTCATGTTCGGCTTTCAGACCTGGGGCCACACGACCCTGACGGCGCTGCTGGAATCCGAGCACGACGTGGTCATGGTGGTCACGCACCCACGCGGCGAGGGCGCCTACGAGAAGATCTTCGCCGACTCGGTCGAGGACCTGGCCAAGGAGAACGGCATCCCCGTGCTCATCCGGGAGAAGGCCGAGGACGACGAGCTGCTCCAGGCGCTCACCGACGCCGCGCCCGACGTCATCGTCGCCACCAACTGGCGCACCTGGATCCCGCCGCGCGTGTTCACCCTGCCGCCCAAGGGCACGCTCAACGTGCACGACTCGCTGCTGCCCGCCTACGCCGGGTTCTCCCCGCTCATCTGGTCGCTGATCAACGGCGAGTCGCACGTCGGCGTGACCGCGCACATGATGGACGAGACCCTCGACGCGGGTGACATCGTCGCCCAGGAGGCCGTGGAGATCGGCCCGCGCGACACCACCAAGGACCTGTTCGACAAGACGCTGCCGCTGTTCGGCACGCTGACCGTCCAGGGCCTCAAGCGCATCGCCGACGGCGAGACCGACTTCGTCAAGCAGGACCGCTCCAAGGCCAGCTTCTTCCACAAGCGCGCCGAGCGGGACCTGCTGATCGACTGGACCTGGACCGCCGAGGAGCTGGACCGGCTGGTGCGGGCCCAGTGCGCGCCGTACCCGAGCGCGTTCACCTTCCACCGCGGCCGCAGGCTGGAGATCGTGCAGGCCCAGGTCTCCGAGGCCGTCTACGGCGGCACCCCGGGCCGGGTGTTCTACCGCGAGGGCGACGGCGTCGCGGTCGTGGCGGGCGCCGAGGCGCGGCGCGGCAAGAGCAAGGCGCTGCTGGTGACGAAGGTCCGCATGGACGACGGCACTGAGCTGTCCGCGCACCAGTACTTCGCCCACATGGGCGGATACCTCACCGCGCACCCCTGAGCAGAGACGCAGACCACTCCCCGCGGGACGGTCGTTAGGTTAGCCTTCCCTTGGTTCTGCGACTGGTCCGGTGACCAGAGTGCTGTGTCCACGACGGAGGGGCTGACGTGACCACTGAGGTGTACGACCTGGTCGGGATCGGGTTCGGCCCATCCAACCTCGCCTTGGCGGTCGCCGTCGACGAGCACAACCGCCGGCACCCGCAGCGCGCGCTGCGCACGCTGTTCTGCGAGCGCCAGGCGCGCTTCGGCTGGCACCGGGGGATGCTGATCCCGGACGCCACGATGCAGGTGTCCTTCCTCAAGGACCTGGTCACCATGCGCGACCCGGCCAGCGACTTCAGCTTCCTGTGCTACCTGCGCGAGCGGGACCGCCTGGTCGACTTCATCAACCACAAGACGATGTTCCCGCTGCGCACCGAGTTCCACGACTACTTCGAGTGGGCCGCTGCGCGGGTGGCCGACCAGGTCCGCTACGGCGTCGAGGTGATCTCGGTGCGCCCGGTGGAGGTCGACGGCGAGGTCGCGCACCTCGACGTCGTCGCCCGGCCCGCGGGCACCGACGCGGTGACCACCTTCCGCACCCGCAACCTGGCGGTGGCGACCGGTCTGTCCCCGGTGCTGCCTGCCGAGGCCGAGATCACTGACCGGGTGTGGCACAACATCGAACTGATGCACCGCGTCGGCGACCTCAAGGGCGCGGGCCGCGTGCTCGTCGTCGGCGCGGGCCAGAGCGGCGCCGAGACCGTCGCCGAGCTGCACTCGGCGCTGCCCGACGCCCAGGTCACCGCGGTCTTCGCCAAGTACGGCTACACCCCCGCCGACGACAGCCCGTTCGCCAACCGCATCTTCGACCCGGCGGCCGTGGACGACTTCCACGGCGCCAGCGCCGAGGTCAAGGCGATGCTCATGGGCTATCACCGCGCCACCAACTACTCGGTGGTCGACTTGGACCTGATCGAGGAGCTGTACCGGCGCGAGTACCGGGAGAAGGTGGCGGGCAGGCGCCGCCTGGACATCCGCCCGGCGTCGCGGCTGCAGTTCGTCAGGGAGACCGACGAGGCCGTCTACGCCGCCGTCGAGCACCTGCCGAGCGGCGCGGTGGAGACGCTGCGCTGCGACGCGGTCGTCTACGCCACCGGCTACCGCCCCGGCGACGTGTTCTCGCTGCTGGGCCGCGCGGGCGCGCTGGTCGAGCGCGACGCGGCGGGCCTGCCGGTGGTCGAGCGCGACCACCGCGCGCGCACCGCCGACGCCGTCTCCGCGGGGATCTACCTGCAAGGCGGCACCGAGCACTCGCACGGGCTGACCTCCACGCTGCTGTCCAACACCGCGGTGCGGGTCGGGGAGATCCTGCAGTCGCTGCTCACAGGTTCTCGCCCTCAGCGAACTCCGGTGCGCGCTGTCGGGGCCCACGCGTAGCTTCGGCCCCATGGCCACCCTTGTCACCTTCCACGCCCACCCGGACGACGAGTGCATCGCCTGCGGCGGCGTGATGCGCAAGGCCGCCGACGAGGGCCACCGCGTCGTGCTGGTGGTGGCCACGCGCGGGGAGGTCGGCGAGGTGCCCGAGGGCTTCCTGGACGAGGGCGAGCAGCTCTGGCAGCGCCGCGTCGCCGAGACCAACGCCGCCGCCGAGGTGCTGGGCGTGGCCCGCGTGGAGTTCCTCGGCTACCGCGACTCCGGCATGGCGGGCACCGAGGACAACGACCACCCCGGCGCCTTCGCCCGCGCCGACGTCGAGGACGCCGCCCGCAAGCTGGCCGACATCCTGATCGATGAGAAGGCCGACGTCCTCACCGTCTACGACGACAACGGCGGCTACGGCCACCCGGACCACATCCAGGTCCACCGGGTCGGCTACCGCGCCGCCGAGCTGGCGGGCACACCGCGCGTCTACGAGAGCACGATGAACCGCGACCAGCTCCAGGCCGAGGCCCGCGCCGCCGCCGAGCGCGGCGAGCACGACTGGGGACCGCCGGAGGAGCTGGAGATCGGCAAGCCGGAGGCCGAGCTGACCGCCGCGGTCGACGTGCGCGCGCACCTGGCGGCCAAGCGCGCGGCGATGCGCGCGCACCCGAGCCAGATCGCCGAGGACTCCTTCTTCCTGGCGATGCCGGACGAGGCGTTCGCCATCGCCTTCGGCACCGAGTTCTACATCCGCAGGGGCGCGGGTCCCGGCATCACCGAGACGGATCTGCTGGCCGGTCTCTGACGGCGCCGCCCGAGGCCGCTGGGGGTGGTCTCGGGACGCGCGTGACCAGCGGTTACGTCGCTCGTTGTGGTACACCAGTAACCCTTATCGGGGGAGGGCCATGGACGAGCGCGCGAACGGTCCCGGCGATCCGGCGGCCGAGCTGGTGGGCCAGGCGGGCCGGGTGCTCGGGTGGCTGTACCGCGGCGGCTGGGAGGTCGCGCGCAGGCTGCCCGGCGGGGAGGCCGTGGAGCGCCAGGCCCGCCGGGTGGAGCGGGCGGTGGTCGACGAGGTCCGCAAGCGCCTGGACGAGGACGGCCCGACCGAGCTGCGGCGGGTGATCACCGCGGGGGAGTCCCCGCGCGAGCCGCTGCGCGCGGCGATGGCCGAGTTGCTGGAGCGCTCGGTCACCGACAGCCGCGAGGCCTCCCGCGAGTACTACTTCGCCCTGGTGATGCGCCAGCTGCTGCCCGACGAGGCCAGGATCCTCGCCGCCCTGTCCGACGGCGCGGTCTTTCCGCTGGCGCACCTGGCCGCCCGCACCGGCCTGTCCGGCCCGACCCGCTACCTGCTGGAGAACGCCTCCACCGTCGGCCGGGCCGCGGGCGTGGTGCAGCCCGGACTGGTGCCGTTCTACGTGACCCGGCTGATCCAGTTCGGCCTGGCCGAGGTGGGCGACGAGGTCGCCGGCCTGGCCACCCAGTACGAGCTGCTGCTCACCGACGAGCGCGTGCGCGCGCTCGAAGGCGGCAGGCTCGGCCCGCGCGTGGTGCGCCTCTCGCTGCACATCTCGGAGCTGGGCGCCCAGTTCTGGGCGGCGAGCGACCCGTCCGCGCGCGGGGTGGGCCGGTGATCGGGGAGATCCTGCGCGATTTCGCCGTCAACTGGCCCGTCTACGCCTCCATGCCGGTGATCGCGGCGCTGATCGGCTACGGCACCAAGATCGTCGCCATCCGGATGATGTTCCAGCCGGTGGAGTTCAAGGGGATCAAGCCGTTCTTCGGCTGGCAGGGCATCGTGCCCCGGCGCGCGGCGCGGATGGCGGCGATCGCCTGCGACACGATGACCGACCGGCTCATCTCCGCGGGCGAGGTGGTCGCGCGCCTGGACGCCGAGCGGATCGTCAAGGAGATCGAGGCGCCGCTGCGGGCGGGGATCGCCGAGATCGCCGAGGAGATCGCCGCCGAGTACCAACCCGGGCTGTGGGAGTCGCTGCCCGAGCAGGTGCGGCGGCGGATCATCCGGCGCATCCAGGACGAGGCGCCCTCGGTCGTGCGCGAGCTGCTGGACATGGTCAAGGAGGACGTCGACAACGTCTTCGACCTCAAGGACATGGTCGTCACCAACCTGGTGAAGGACAAGGCGCTGCTGAACCGGATCTTCCAGCAGGCCGGGCGCAAGGAGTTCCGGTTCATCGCGCACTCGGGGATCTACTTCGGGTTCGCCATCGGCCTGGTGCAGATGCTGGCGTGGGCGGCGCTGAAGAACCCGTGGGTCATGCCGATCTTCGGCGGGCTCACCGGCTGGTTCACCGACTGGCTCGCGCTCAAGATGATCTTCAATCCCAAGCAGCCCACGCGCTACCTCGGGCTGTTCGAATGGCAGGGCCTGTTCCTCAAGCGGCGCAAGGAGGTCGCCGCCGACTACGGCGAGCTGATCGCCAAGGAGATCATCACCCCGCACAACGTGATCGAGGCGGTGCTGCGCGGCCCGCTGTCGGACCGTCTCTTCGCCATGGTCTCCCGGCAGGTGCGCCAGACGCTGGACCGCCAGGCCGGGCCCGCGCGCCCGCTCGTGGTGCTCGCCGTGGGCAGCGGGCGCTACCGCGAGATCAAGGAATCGATCGCGGTGAAGGTGATCGAGCGGCTGCCGGAGACGATGTCCTACATCGAGGACTACGCCGCCGACGCCATGGACATCCGCAACACCCTCGTGGCCAAGATGCAGGAGCTGACCGAGGAGGAGTTCGAGGCGCTGATCCGCCCGGCGTTCGAGGCCGACGAGTGGATTCTGATCACCGTCGGCGCGGTGCTCGGCTTCGGCGTCGGCGAGCTTCAGGTGATCCTCGTGGAGCACCTTTCCCGCTGAGCGCGGACGCCCGCCCTTTCGGTAGCACAGCGCTCGAAGCAGCGGCAACCGTACTGTTGTACTCCTCACCGGGGGTTCTGTGTATCCCCTGGTGGACGGGGGTGGCGCGGATGTCAGGACCGGTATCCGAGAAACATCCCTGTTACGTTGCTTGAGTATGTCCGGAAAACACCTGATCGAAAAGCCGTCCGCGGGGGACGGCTCCGCGCTGTGGCGAATCGCGAGGGATTCCGGGAAGCTGGATCTCAACTCCTCCTATGCATATCTGCTGTGGTGCCGCGATTTCGCCGACACTTCCGCCGTAGTGCGCGTGGACGGGCAGGTCGTGGGATTCGTCATCGGATTCGTGCGACCGGCCGACCCGGCGACCGTGGTGGTCTGGCAGATCGCCGTCGACGCCTCCCAGCGCGGCCGCGGGTTCGCCGGGAAACTGCTCGACCACCTGGCCGAGCGGCTCTCCGAGAACGGCGTCCGCTACGTGGAGACGACCATCACCCCCGACAACTCCGCATCGATCGCCCTGTTCGAGGCCTTGGCCAGACGCTGGGGCGCGCGCCGGGAGGCCACGGCGCTGTTCGCCGAGGACGCCTTCCCCGATGACCACGACCGCGAGGACCTGCACCGGATCGGCCCCCTGCTGCCTGCCGCCGTGCCGGTCTGAGAAACGCCCGCCGAAACCCTGGAGTGAGTGAGTGAACGTCTTCGAGACGACCGAATCCGAGGTGCGCAGCTACTGCCGCAGCTGGCCCGTCGTGTTCGACAGGGCGGTCGGCGCGCACCTGTACGACGAATCCGGCCGCGAATACCTGGACTTCTTCGCGGGCGCGGGAGCGCTGAACTACGGGCACAACAACCCGGTGCTGAAACAAGCCGTCATCGACTACATGATGGCCGACGGAGTGACCCATTCGCTGGACATGAACACCGTGGCCAAGCGCGATTTCCTGGAGACTTTCCGGGACGTCGCGCTCGCCCCGAGGGAACTCGACTACAAGGTCATGTTCCCGGGCCCGGCGGGCGCCAACGCCGTGGAGGCCGCGCTGAAGCTGGCCCGCAAGATCACCGGGCGCCAGTCGGTCATCAACTTCACCAACGCCTTCCACGGCATGACGCTCGGCGCGCTGTCGGTCACCGGCAACTCGATGAAGCGCGGCGGCGCCGGCGTCCCGCTGGTGCACGCCACGCCGATGCCCTACGACAACTACCTCGACGGGCGCGTCGAGGACTTCCTGTGGTTCGAGCGGCTGCTCGGCGACAGCGGCAGCGGCCTCAACGAGCCCGCCGCGGTGATCGTGGAGACCGTGCAGGGCGAGGGCGGCATCAACGCCGCGCGCCCGGAGTGGCTGCGCGGCCTGGCGGAGCTGTGCGAGCGCCACGGCATGCTGCTGATCGTCGACGACGTGCAGATGGGCTGCGGGCGCACGGGTCCGTTCTTCAGCTTCGAGCAGGCCGGGATCACCCCGGACATCGTCTGCCTGTCCAAGTCCATCGGCGGCATGGGCCTGCCGCTGGCGCTGACGCTGCTGCGCCCGGAACTGGACGTCTGGGAGCCCGGCGAGCACAACGGCACCTTCCGCGGCATCAACCCCGCCTTCGTCGCCTCCACCGCCGCGCTGCGCGAGTACTGGACCGACGACACGCTGGAGAAGAGCACCCTGGCCAAGGGCGAGCAGGTCGGCCGCACGCTGACCGACCTCGCCGAGGAGCACGACCTCAAGGCCAAGGGCCGCGGTCTGGCCCGCGGGCTGCAGTTCGCCGACGGCGAGACCGCGGACGCGGTGTGCCGCGCGGCCTTCGAGCGCGGCCTGCTGCTGGAGACCGCGGGGCCCGACGGCGAGGTGGCCAAGCTGATGCCGCCGCTGACCATCACCGACGACGAGATCACCCACGGGCTGGCCGTGTTCGCCGAATCCGTCCGCGCCGTGGTGGGGAAGGGAACCGCATGATCGTCCGCACGCTGGAGGACATCACCGGCACCGACCGCGACATCACGACGCCGAACTGGCGCAGCAAGCGGATCATCCTGGCGGGCGACGGGGTCGGGTTCTCGCTGCACGAGACCGTGCTGCAGGGCGGGACCGTGAACGACTTCTGGTACGCCAACCACGTCGAGGCCGTGTTCGTGGTCGAGGGCGAGGGCGAGCTGCTGGACAAGGAGACCGGCGAGACGCACCGGCTCACCCCCGGCTCGATGTACCTGCTCGACGGCCACGAGCGCCACCAGCTGCGCCCGAAGACGCTGATGCGCACGGTGTGCGTGTTCAACCCGCCGGTCACCGGCCGCGAGGTGCACGACGAGAACGGTGTCTACCCGCTGGTGACCGAGCCCGCCGCGTCCTGACGGCCCGGGCAGCCACCGCTGGGGACGCCACCGCTGGGGACGTCACCGCTGGGACATCGAGGAGGACCCATGACCCTGACCGACGTGCGGACAGAAGACCGCTACCGCACCCGCACCCCGGAGCCGACCGGGCTCATCGAGCGGGTGGAGCCGACCGTCTGGCCTGGCGCCGACGGCCCGCTGGACGCGGCCACGCTCGCCGGGCACGAGGCGCGCGGCTACTCGCAGTACGCCGGCCTGCTGTCGCCCAACGAGGTGAGCGCGTACCGCGACGAGCTGGCCCGTCTGGCCGCCGACGAGAAGGTCAAGGCCGACGAGCGCACCATCGTGGAGAAGGAGTCCGCCGAAGTCCGCTCGATCTTCGAGGTGCACCGGATCAGCGAGCTGATCGCCGAGCTGGTGGCCGATCCCCGGGTGCTCGACCGCGCGCGCCAGATCCTCGGCTCCGAGGTGTACGTGCACCAGAGCCGGGTGAACTACATGCCCGGGTTCAAGGGCAAGGGCTTCTACTGGCACTCCGATTTCGAGACCTGGCACGCCGAGGACGGCATGCCGCTGCCGCGCGCGGTGTCGATGTCGATCGCGCTGACCGACAACTACCCGTTCAACGGCGGGTTGATGGTCATGCCGGGCTCGCAGCGCACATTCGTGCCGTGCGTGGGGGAAACGCCCGCCGACCACTACAAGGCCTCGCTCAAGGAGCAGGAGATCGGCGTGCCCAGCCGCGAGCACATCGCCGAACTGGCCCAGACCTACGGGATCGACCAGTTCACCGGGCCCGCCGGATCGGCGCTGCTGTTCGACTCCAACATCATGCACGGCTCGGGCAACAACATCACCCCGTTCCCGAGGTCGAACATCTTCGTGGTGTTCAACAGCGTGGAGAACTCCCTTGTGGAGCCGTACGCCGCGCCGAGTCCGCGGCCGGACTTCGTTGCCTCGCGGACGTTCACACCTCTTTCGCGCTAACCGTGAGTTAGTAATGCCTACGCCATTCGGGTGGGTTCGACGGGAAATCACCAATTGGGCCGACCGTTGACGTGTTGCCGCTAAATTGTCCTTTGCGCGCTCGGGGAGGAGCCGCACAAGGGGGATGACGTGGTGGAGACGGAAACACCCGAGAGCGCGGAACAGGTGCTGTTCCGCGTTCTCGGCCCGGTGTGCGCGACCCGCGGCGACACCGTGCACGCCGTGGGCGGGCCGGGGGCGCGGGCGCTGCTGGCCATGCTGCTGCTCGACGCGGGCCAGTCGGTGCCGATCGCCCGCATCGTGGACGTGCTGTGGAACAACGAGCCGCCGACGACGGCGCGCACCATCGTGCAGGGCTACATCTCCCGGCTGCGCAAGTGGCTGTCCGATGTGGACCCTGGCGGCGCGGTGATCGAGACCGAGGGCTCGGACTACCGGCTGGTGGTCGACCCGCGGCGGGTGGACGTGACGCTGGCCCGCTCGCTGCTGGCCAGGGCCCGCGGCCGGGGCTCCGCCGAGCGCGCCGAGCTGCTGGGCCGGGCCCAGGCGCTCTGGCGCGGCCCCGAGCTCTCCGATATCGACCGCAGGGTCCGCGCGCCCGAGCTGACCGAGCTGCGCTTCACCGTCATCGAGGCGCGCATCGACGCCGACCTCGACCTCGGCCGCCACGACGAGGTGATGGGCGAGCTGGCCGCCCTCGTCGACACCTACCCCTTCCGCGAGCACTTCACCGCGCAGTTCGTGCTGGCGCTCTACCGCGGCGGCAGGCGGGCCGCGGCGCTGGAGGTCTACCAGCGCTTCGCCCGCCGCGCGGCCGCCGAGCGCGGCATCGAGCCCGGTGTCGCGCTGCGCGAGCTGCACAGCCGGGTGCTGCGCGACGACACCGGCCTGCTGAGCCAGCCGACGGTGGTGACCCCGCGCGTCGGCCTGCTCACCCCGGCCGAGCTGCCCGCCCCGCCGCGCGGCTTCGCCGGGCGCGAGCCGGAGCTGGCCTGGCTCGACGGCCTGCGCACCAGCGCCGACGGGACCGCGCCGGTGATCGGCGTGGTCGCCGGACCCGCGGGCATCGGCAAGAGCGCGCTGGCGGTGCTGTGGGGCTCGCGCAACGCGGAGCTGTTCCCCGACGGCGTGCTGCACGTGGCGATGCGCGGCTTCGATCCGCGCCGCCCTCCGCTGGACCCGGCCGAGGCGCTGGCGCGCTTCCTGCTCGCCCTCGGCGTCGCCGTGCACGACGTGCCCGCCGAGGTCGGCGACCGCGCCGCGCTCTACCGCACGCTGCTGGCGGGCAGGCGCGTGCTCGTCGTCATCGACGACGCCCGCGACGCCGAGCAGGTCCGCCCGCTGCTGCCCGGCGGCGGCACGTCGCTGGTGCTGGTGACCAGCCGCCGCAGGCTCGACGGCCTGGTCGCCGACGGCGCCAGGCTGCTGGTGCTGGACATCCTGTCCGCCGCGGCGGCCGAACGGGTGGTCGAGCACGTGGCGGGCGCCCCGCGCGACGCCGAGGAGACCGCGGCCAGGGCCCGGCTGGTCGAGCTGTGCGGCTACCTGCCGCTGGCGCTGCGCATCGCCGGGGCCCGGCTCGTCGTCCGTCCGCAGTGGACGACGACGGACCTGGTCGCCGAGCTGGCCGACGAGCGCGGCAGGCTCGCGGGCCTCGGCCTCGACGACGAGACCGGTGTGCGCGCCGCGCTCGACGTCACCGTCCGCGGCCTCGCCCCCGAGCAGGGGAGCGCGCTGGCCCTGCTCGGGGTGTTCCCCGGCCAGTGGTTCGACGTGCACGCCGTCGCCGCGCTCTGCGGCACGACGGTCGCGGGCGCGCGCGAGCGGCTGCACGGGCTCGCCGAGTCCTTCCTGGTGGTCGAGGTCGACGCCGACCTCTTCGGCGTGCACGACCTGGTGCGCCTGTTCGCCAGGGACCAGCTCGACGGCGCGGGCGAGCCGGTCGACGCGGTCGCGGCGCTGCGCGAGCTGCTGCGCTACTACCTGGTCGCCGCCGACTCCGCCCGCCGCCACCTGCGCACGATCCCCGACGGACTCACCCCGGCGACCGACTTCCCCGACCTCGCCCGCCCCGACCTGCCCGACCGCGCGGCCGCGCTGGACTGGTTCGAGCGCGAGTGGCCGACCCTGCTGGCCTGCGCGGCGGCGGGCGCCGAGGCGGGCTGCCACGACCTGGTGTGGCGGCTGGCCAGGATCGCGGGCGAGTACCGCAGGGTCCGCCCGCGCCGCGACGACTGGGAGTGGCTGGTCGGCGTCGGCCTCGACAGCGCCCGCGCCGCAGGCGACGGGCGCGGCGAGGTGCTGGTGCTGCTCAACCGCCTGGTCATGCTGAGCCGCTTCGGCGCGGGGCCGGAGTCCGTCGCCGACGCCGAGCGGTCGGTCACGATCGCCGCGGACCTCGACGACCCGCACATCCTCGCGATGGCCTACAACGGCCTGTCCTCGGCGCACTTCACCGCCCGCCGCTACCGCGAGGCGCTCGCGGGCTACGAGCGCGCGCTGGAGCTGGCCCAGCGGGCGGGCAACCGCGGCACCGAGGCCAACCTGCTCAACAACATCGCCCAGGCGCACCTCAACCTGGACGACCCGGCCGCCGCCGTGGCGCCGCAGCGCGCCGCCGTCGCGGCCTACCGGGAGGTGGGCGACCTCGGCTTCGTGGGCCTGGCCCTGGCCAACCTGGCCGAGCTGGAGCACGCCACCGGCGAGTTCGCCGCCGCCGCGGCGCACGCCGACGAGGCGGTGTCGCTGGCCGAGCTGAACGGGCAGACGCTGACCGAGGCCTTCGGCCGCGAGGTGCTGGCCAGGGTGCGCCGTGATCTGGGCGACATCACCTCGGCCAGGCGCGAGCTTGAGCTGGCCGTGGCGCTCTACGAGCAGGTGGGCTCCCCGCTGGCCGAGTCCGCCGTCGCTGCGCTCAACTCACTGCCGCCCGACTCACTGCCGCCCGACTCGCCGCCGACCCGCGTTTAGCCGGCGTTTAGCCGTGGCGGCCCGCGGGCCGGCAGGCTTCGCCCGTGTCCTTCGGGACGCGGCCCGCGGTGGGGGAGCTCCGCGCGGCCCCGCCGGTCGGCGCCTGGAGGGGGATGGCGCCGGCCGGCATTTTCCTCTCCGGCGTCCGTCCGCTCAGGACCGCGACCGCAGCCGGATCGGGGTCAGCTCGGGGCGCTTGGGCTGCAGGCCGTCGCCGAGGGACTCGCCGGTCAGCTGGCGGCGGACCCAGGGCAGCAGGTGCGTCGTGGTCCAGGCGAGGTCGGCGCGGCGCTCGTTGAGCCAGTGCTGCGGCGGCTCCGGCGGCAGCGGCTCGCGCCAGTCGGCCTGGCCGGGCACGCCGAGCACCTCGGCGGCGCGCAGCGCGATGCGCCGGTGGCCCTCGGTGGAGAAGTGCAGGCGGTCCTCGCACCAGGAGCGCCGGTCGTGCAGCACGCGCATCGACCACAGGTCGACCACCATCGCGCCGTGCGCCTCGGCGATGGCCCGCAGGTGTCCGTTGTAGATCGCCACCTTGCCGCGCACCCGGCGCAGCAGCGGCTGCACGCGCGGGTCCGGCCCGGTGAACATCACCACATCGCAGCCCGCGGCGCGCAGCCTGCGCACGGCCGACTCGAACAGCGCGGCGACGTCGTCCACGTCACTGCCCGGGGTGATGATGTCGTTGCCGCCACCACAGAGGGTGACCAGTTGGGGGCGCAGCTCCTCGACGACCGGCACCTGCTCGTCCACGATCTCGGCCAGCATCTTGCCGCGCAGCGCCAGGTTGGCGTAGCGCAGCCGCGGGTACTGCTCGGCCAGCGCGGCGGCGAGCCGGTCGGCCCAGCCTATGCAGCCGTCCGGCCCATCGTCGCCGACCCCTTCGGTGAAGCTGTCCCCCAGCGCTATCCAGCTCTCCCAGACGGACACCGCACGGCCCTCCCCTCGAACCCGTTGGCTTCCCCAACCAACTCGACCAATATCTCAAGCCGAGTCGGAGGTACGCCACCGTCGGTCGGCCCCAGCGTAGAGTCGACGCCTTTCGGGGCCAACCGGGTTCGGCCCGACGGCATTCCCGGTTAGGGCTACCTAACCTCAGCGCGGTAAGGCAGGCTGGTGGGGTGACCAGCACGGGTGAATCCGGGAAGGCGGCCCGGCGGGACTCCCTCGCCGACCTCCTCGGGGGCAGGCGCGGCGCCCTGGACGCCACCGCGCCGCCGGTCGCGTTCGGTCTCGTCTGGCTGCTGCCGGGTCACTCGATCGGGTGGGCGGCGGCGGCGGCGTGCGCGGTCGCGCTGGTGATCGCCGGGTGGCGGGTCGCCACCGGGGGCAAGGCGACGGCCGTGCTGGGCAGCCTCGCCGCGGTGGCCGCCGCGGCGCTCGTGGTCCTCTACACCGGACGGGCCGAGGACTTCTTCCTCATCCGTTTGCTGTCCAATGTGGCCAGTGGACTGGCCTGGGCGGTGAGCGTCCTGGTGCGCTGGCCGCTGCTGGGCGTGGTCGTGGGCGCGGTGCTGGGGCAGAAGGCGCGCTGGCGACGCGACCCCGACCTGGTGCGCGCCTACGGGCGGGCCAGCTGGGTGTGGGTGCTCGGCCAGTACACGCTGCGCTCGGCGGTGTTCGCGCTGCTGTGGTGGTCGGGGTCGGTGTGGTGGCTCACGGTGGCGCAGGTCGCGCTGTCCTGGCCGCTGATCGCCGCCGTGCTCGCCGCCAGCGCGGTCGTGCTGCACCGCTCGCTGCCCGCCGACCACCCGGGCATCCGACACCCGCGCGTCGAAGTCTCCGCCACCGGACAGGCCTAGCTCAAGCCCTGGTGACCGCTCGCCCGACCCGCTCGCCGAAGGCGGCGACCGCGGCCAGGCGGGCCGCGCCCAGCACGCCGTTGTCGGCGGTGCGCACGTCGAAGCCGTCCAGCAGCCTGCGCAGCCGGGTGCCGACCGGGGTGCCCGGCCCGGCCACCGACCCGGCGAGCACCACCGGCCCGCCCCGCCACACCTGCCGGGCCAGCCCGGCGAGGCCGGTCGCGGCCCGCTCGGCGATGTCGTCGGCCACCGGGTCGCCCGCGTGCGCGCTGACCAGCGGGGCCAGCTGGGCCAGTGCGATGGGCGGACGGTTGTTGACCACCGTGATCAGCTCGCCGAAAGCGCTTGCGCCCGTGTCGTCCAGCACGGCGCGCACCAGCGGGCCGGTCGCGTCGCCCGCCAGCAGCGCGGCCAACGCCGCCCGCACCGCCTCCCGGCCGAGCCAGAACGCCGAGCCCTCGTCGCCGAGCAGCCACCCGTAGCCGCCCGCGACCGCGGCCCGCCGGTGTCCGGTGATCCGCATCGCGATCGACCCGGTCCCGGCGATCAGCACCACCCCGTCGGCCTCCGCCGCCCCGGAGGCGAACGCCACCTCGGCGTCGGAGACCACCCGCGGGCGCGGCGCGCCCACCCCGGCCAGCGCGGTGGCGTAGCGCTCCATGGCGGCGGGCTCGGCCAGCAGCTTCGACGACCCGGCCATGCCCAGCACGACCCCGGCGCACACCCGCCCGTCCAGCGCGGCCGCCACGGCCGCGGCGACGTTGGAGGCCGCGGCGGCGAGCCCGTTGGAGTTCGGGTTCGCCCCACCCGCGGAGCCGCGACCCACCACGGCCCCGTGAGCGTCCACGGCGACGGCCCTTGTGCTCGACCCTCCGGCGTCCACGCCGACGGCGACCGGACCCGCGCCTGCCCCCGCTGCTCCATTCGGCGTAGCATCGGGGGTGGCCCGCTCCGTCCCACCCCCTCGACGGAGCGGGCTGCCCGCCTCCCCGGCCCTCTCCATGGTGGTCGCGTCGGGTTCGACCAGCCGGTCGACGGGGCGCCCGTGGGTCAGTCGCGGGTCGGTCCCCTTGGGTGCGGATGCGGAGCGGCTCGGCTCTGACCTCGACATCCCCGCAGGGCGTGCGGGCGGGACATCGGTCATGCTCCGGCCAGTCGGGCGCGTTCGTCGGCGGGCATGCCGGGGCCGGGTTCGACGGCGACGGCGCCCGCGGTCAGTTCGCCGCCGCACTCGCCGCAGTTGACCACCGCGGCCGTCGGGTGGCCGCAGGCGCGGTGGCGCAGCACCAGCGGGGCGTCGGGGCCGTCGCCGAGCCAGGCGTCGCCCCAGCGGATGATCGCGGCCAGCACCGGGAAGAAGTCGCGGCCCATGTCGGTCAGCACATACTCGTAGCGGGTCGGGCGCTCCTGGTAGCGCACCCTGGTCAGCAGGCCTGCCCCGGTGAGCCGGTCGAGCCGCTCGGTGAGGGTGTTCCTGGCGATGCCCAGTGCCGCCTGGAACGCGTCGAAGCGTCGGGTGCCGTAGAAGGACTCGCGCAGGACCAGCAGCGTCCACTGGTCGCCCATGAGGTCCATCGTCCGGGCGATGGAACAGGGCCAGCGCGCGAACGACGTCCTCCGCATCGGTCCAGTCTAGGGAGGCCGTGACCTTCCGCACAGCGACCGAACGGCTACCGAACGGCTCCGGCTAGCGGGTGCGGGTCACCTTGCTCAGCCCGCGCGGGGCGTCCGGGTCGCCGCCGCGGGCCAGGGCCAGGCCGTGGGCCAGGCGCTGCAGCGGCAGGATCTCCAGAATCGGCGCGATCTCCTCGGCGGTGGTGGGCAGCCCGATGCGCAGGGTGGCGGGCACGTCGGCGGCGGCGGACCCGGCGGCGATGATGTCGGCGCCGTTGCCCGCGACGACCTCCAGCGCCTCGCGCACGGCGTCGCCGCCGCGTCCGGCGCTGGCCACCGCGACCACGGCGGTGTCCTTGTCGACGGCGGCCACCGGGCCGTGCAGCAGGTCGGCGGCGCTGTAGGCGCGGGCGGGCAGGTAGCTGGTCTCGGCCAGCTTGAGCGCGGCCTCGGCGGCGGTGGCCGAGGAGTAGCCGCGGCCGGTGGTGAGCACCCGGTCGGCGAAGCGCAGCCGGGCGACGGCCTCGTCCACGCCTTCGGCGGCCAGTGCCGCGGCGGCCAGCTCGCCGATGTCGGCGACGGCCTCGGCGGTGCCGCCGCGCACGGCGTCGATGAGCAGGTAGAGCGACAGCAGCGTGGCCGTGTAGGTCTTGGTGGCCGCCACGGCGACCTCGGGCCCGGCGGCCACGTCCACGGCCAGCTCTGCCGCCTCGGCCAGCGGCGAGTCGCCGGTGTTGGTCACCGCGACCGTCAGCGCGCCGCGCGCCTTGGCCGAGCGGGTGGCCTCGACCAGGTCGGGGGAGCCGCCGCTCTGGCTCACCGTCACGTACAGCACGTCGGTGAGGTCGGGCTCGGCGCCGTAGAGGGTGGTGGTCGACGGCGACACCGAGCCCGCCGGAAGGCCCAGGTGGACCTCGGTCAGGTACTTGGCGTAGAGGGCGGCGTGGTCGCTGGTGCCGCGGGCGGCGAACAGCACGAACCGGGGCTTGGCCGCGGCGATCCTGGCCGCGACCTCGGCGAGCGCCGAGCGGTGCTCGACCAGCCCGGCCAGCACGTCGGGCTGGGCGGCGATCTCGGCGCGCATCCGCTCACCGGGGGGCGGGTTGGTCATCCACGGCTCCTCACGCGTTAAGGTCTAGACCAATCATAGCGCGTGGACCGCTCGATCGGCGCGCAGATCGGGGGTGGTTCACAACCGTTCATGCCCGTTCACCGGGGGTGTGATCGCGGAGAGGGGCCTGGACAGGGCATTCTGTATCCGGGAGCGAGACACAGGAGGACACCATGCTGGAGATGTCCGCCGTCGATGGTTCGGTGGCGAGGGGGCAGCGGGAGCCGAAGTACTGGGGGCTGAAGCGGCACCTGCTGGACCTGCTGGGCAGCCTGCCACCGGGCTCGCCCATCCCCACCGAGCGTTCCCTGGCGACGGAGTTCGACGTCTCCCGCACCACCGTCCGGCAGGCGCTGGCCGAGCTGACCGTCGAGGGCAGGCTGCTGCGCGTGCAGGGCAAGGGCACCTTCGCCGCCGAGCCCAAGGTCGCCCAGCGCCTGCAGCTGTCCTCCTACACCGAGGACATGCTCGCCCAGGGCCGCGAGCCGTCCTCCAAGCTCCTCGACGTCTCCGAGATCCCGGCCGAGGCCGAGCTGGCCCGCCTGCTGCGCATCCGCGCGGGCGCCAAGGTGCTGCGCCTGCACCGCCTGCGCCTGGCCGACGGCGAGCCCATGGCCATGGAGACCACCCACCTGCCGCTGGGCCGCTTCCGCGGGCTGCGCCGCTACGTCAGCTCCGGCGGGTCGCTCTACCAGATCCTGCGCGAGCGCTTCGACGTCGAGATGGGCCACGCCGAGGAGACCATCGAGACCGCGCTGGCCGGGCCGCACGAGGCCGAGCTGCTGGGCGCCGACGTCGGCATGCCCATGCTGCTGCTGTCGCGGCACTCCTTCGACGTCGAAGAGCGCCCGTTCGAGTGGGTGCGCTCCACCTACCGCGGCGACCGGTACAAGTTCGTCGCCACGCTGAACCGCCCGTGACCACCGCGGTCCGGTGGGGCACACCGGTCGCCCGCGGCATCCTGACCACGGCCATCCTCGGCTCCGCGATGGCCATGCTCGACGGCTTCGTCGTCAACGTCGCGCTCCCGCGCATCGGCGCCGAGCTGGACGCCTCCGTCGCGAACCTGCAGTGGATCGTCGACGGCTACCTGCTCGCCCTCGCCGCCCTCATCCTCGTCGCCGGGGCGCTCGGCGACCGCTTCGGCAGGCGGCGGGTCTTCCTCGTCGGGGTCGTCTGGTTCGGCGCGGCGTCCGTGCTCTGCGGACTGGCCTGGTCGCCGACCTCGCTCATCGTGGCCCGCGTCCTGCAGGGCGTCGGCGGGGCGCTGCTGACCCCCGGCTCGCTGGCGATCATCCAGGCCACCTTCTCCCACGACGACCGCGCCAGGGCCATCGGCGCGTGGTCGGGCCTGTCCGGCATCGCCGCCGCCGCGGGTCCGCTGGTCGGCGGCCTGCTGGTGCAGGCGTGGTCGTGGCGGCTCGTCTTCCTGATCAACATTCCGATCGCGGTGGTCTGCGTCGTGCTGGCGCTGCGCTGCGTGCCGGAGACCCGCGGCTCGGACACCGCCATCGACGTGCGCGGCTCGGTCATCGGCGCGCTCGGCCTCGCCGGGCTGACCACCTGCCTGGTCGAGGCCCCCGTGCGCGGCGCGGACTGGCTGGTCGTCGGGTCCGGCGTGCTGGGCGTGGTCGCGATGACCGCCTTCGTCGTGCACCTGCGCCGCGACAGCGAGCCGCTGGTGCCGCCGTCGCTGTTCGCCGACCGCACCTTCACCATCTCCAACGCGCTGACGCTGGTCGTCTACGGCGCGCTCGGCGGGGTCACGCTGATGATGGCCCTGCAACTACAGACCTCGCTGGGCTACCCGCCGACCGCCGCCGGAGTCGCGGGCGCCCCGATCACCGTGCTCATGCTGCTGCTGTCCTCGCGCTTCGGCGCGTGGGCCGCGCGGGTCGGGCCGCGCTGGTTCCTGGTCACCGGGCCGCTGCTGGTGGCCACCGGGATGCTGCTGCTCACCAGGGCCGTGCCCGGGGCGTCCTACCTGGGCGGGGTGCTGCCGGGCGTGGTGCTCTTCGGCCTCGGGCTCTCCGTCGTCGTCGCCCCGGTGACCGCGACCGTGCTGGCCGCCGCCCCCGACCGGTACGCGGGCGTGGCCTCGGGGGTCAACAACGCGGTGGCGCGCACCGGCAGCCTGCTGGCCGTCGCCGTGCTGCCTGTGGCGGCCGGGCTCTCCGGCGCGGCCTACGCCGACCCGGTCGCGCTCACCGCGGCGTGGAAGACCACGCTGGTCATCTGCGCGGTGATGGCCGCCCTCGGCGGGCTGATGGCCGTCGGCGTGCGCGGCAACGTCCTGGCCGCTACCGGGCCAGGATCTCGGTGAACACCGCCGGGTCGATGTTGCCGCCGGAGATCACCGCGACCGTCCTGCCCTCGGGCAGGTCGCGGTTGAGGTAGCCGGCGACGGAGACCGCGCCGCTGGGCTCGGCCACCAGGTTCGCCTTCTCGGCCAGCAGCGCCACGGCCGCGCGGATCTCCGCCTCCGACACCGTGACGATGCCGTCCACATAGGCCTGTTGGTGGGCGAAGGTGAGCGGGGACGGCTGGCTGCGCAGGCCGTCGGCGATGGTGCGGTTGCGGTCGGCGACCGACCAGTCGACGAGTTCGCCCGCGGCCAGGCTCGCCGCGGTGTCGGCGGCCAGCTCCGGCTCCACGGCCCACACCTGCGTCTTCGGCGAGCGGTGCTTGATCGCGGTGGCTACCCCGGAGATCAGGCCGCCGCCGCTGACCGGCACCAGCACCACGTCGGCCTCGGGCAGGTCCTCGGCGATCTCCAGGCCGATGGTGCCCTGGCCCGCGATGACGTCCGGGTGGTCGAACGGCGGGATCAGCGCCGCGCCGGTCTCGGCCTGGATCTCGGCGGCCTTCGCCTCGCGCTGCCCGACCTCGCTGAGCACCACATCGGCCCCGTGCGAGCGGGTCGCCTCGATCTTGACCACCGGGGTGTCCTTCGGCACCACGATCCAGGCGCGGATGCCGAACTCGCGGGCGGCGTAGGCCACGGCCTGGGCGTGGTTGCCGCTGGAGTAGGCGACGACGCCGCGGGCGCGCTGCTCGTCGGTCAGCCGGGCGATGGCGTTGTACGCGCCGCGGATCTTGAAGGCGCCGATGGGCTGCAGGTTCTCCGGCTTGAGCCACAGCGGGCTGCGCGGGGCCCACGGGCAGGGGAGCAGCGGGGTGCGCACGGCCGTTCCGGCGACGCGCCCGGCGGCGGCTTCGATGTCGGCGAGGGTGACCAGGTCCACGTCAGCCAGTCTGCCCCAGCGCGGCGCGCAGGTCGCGTGCCGCGGCAGTGGGATCGGTCGCTTCGGTCAGCGCGCGCACGACGACGACGCGCTCCGCGCCCGCCGCGGTGACCTCGCCCATCCTGGCCGCGTCGATGCCGCCGATGGCGAACCACGGACGGTCCTGGCCCAGCGCCGCGGTGGCGCGCACGAGGTCGAGGCCGGGGGCGGGCCTGCCGGGCTTGGTGGGGGTCGGCCAGCAGGGGCCGGTGCAGAAGTAGTCCACGCCCGGCTCGGCCGCGGCGGCGCGGGCCTGGGCGAGGTCGTGGGTGGAGCGGCCGACGGCGATGTCCGCGCCCGCGACCCGGCGGGCCAGCGGCACCGGCAGGTCGTCCTGGCCGAGGTGCAGGATGTCGGCGCCGGAGGCGAGCGCGACGTCGGCGCGGTCGTTGACCGCCAGCAGCGCCCCGTGCTCGGCGCACAGCTGCGCGATGGGCTCCAGCGCGGCCAGTTCCGGCCTGGCCTCCAGGCCCTTCTCCCGCAGCTGCACGATGTCGACGCCGCCGCGCAGCGCGGCGTCGACGAACTCGGCGAGGTCGGGCCGCAGCCCGGTGCACAGGTACAGCCGCGCCGAGGCCAGGCGGGCGCGGATCTGGGCGGCGTCTAGTCCGGGCATGGATCGCACGCTACGGTTGGGGTCTGGTCGCACGGGAGTCCGGGTACGGGCTGAGAGGGAGCTGGCGCGCTCCGACCGTCGAACCTGATCCGGGTCATGCCGGCGCAGGGAGCGTGGGACAAGTGGGACAGCTGGCCGTCGTGGGTGGCGGTGTCATCGGGTTGGCGTGCGCGTGGCGGCTGGCCGCCGCCGGGCACGCCGTGCGGCTCATCGATCCCGAACCCGGCCGGGGCGCGTCGTGGGTGGCGGGCGGCATGCTGGCCCCGGTCACCGAGTCGTGGCCGGGCGAGGAGGCGGCGCTGGAGCTGGGTTCCGCCGCGCTGGAGCGCTGGCCGTCCTTCGCCGAGGAGCTGGGCGTCGGGCTGCTCGGCGCGGGGACGCTGGTGCTGGCGGTGGACCCGGCCGACGCGGCGGTGCTGGCGGCGCTGGCCGGGTACCTGGCCGGGCGTGGGCGCGAGGTCGAGCGGATCAGCGGGCGGGCGGCGCGGCGGCTGGAGCCGTGCCTGGGGCCGCGGGTCCGTTCGGGGCTGTCCGTGCCGGGCGACCTGGCGGTGGACAACCGCGAGCTGATCGGCGCGCTGCTCCGTGCGTGCGCGGCCGGGGGTGTGCGGTTTCTCACAGCGCCGGCGACCGCCGTGCGGCCCGGAGTGGTCGAATTGTCCGACCCTGCCCCGGAAGCGCCGGATAAGTCTACTGTGGAGTGTGACGCGGTGGTCGTCGCGGCCGGGGCCCGCAGCCGGGACCTGCACCCGGCGCTGAGCGGGTTCGTCCGGCCGGTGAAGGGCGAGATCCTGCGCCTGCGCGCCCGCCCGGGGGTCCTGCCCCCGCCCACGCGCACCGTGCGCGCGCTGGTGTCCGGGCGCCCCGTCTACCTCGTGCCACGCGGCGACGGGTCGCTGGTGCTCGGCGCCACCCAGCACGAGGTCGGCTACGACACCGAGGTCACCGCGGGCGGCGTGCGCGACCTGATCGCCGACGCCGAGGTCGTGCTGCCGGGCGTCGGCGAGTACGCGCTGGTCGAGTCCGCCGCCGGGCTGCGCGCGGGCAGCCCGGACAACGTGCCGAAGGTCGGGTGGCTGGAACCGGGCGTCATCGCCGCCACCGGCCACCACCGCAACGGCCTGCTCCTCGCGCCCACCACGGCGGACGCGGTGCTGGAGCTGGTCAGGGAAGGAGTCCGATGAGGATCGCCGTGAACGGGGTCGACCGCGAGGTCGCCGACGGCGCGACGGTGGCGGCGGTGCTGGCCGGGCTCGGGCTGCCGTCGGCCGGGGTCGCCGTCGCCGTCGACGGGGCCGTCGTGCCCAGGGCGGCGCACGCGACGGCCGTGGTGGCGCCGGGTGCGGTGCTGGAAGTGCTGACCGCCGTGCAGGGAGGCTGACCGTGGACGACCCACTCGTCATCGCCGGCCGCGAGTACTCATCGCGGCTGATCACCGGCACCGGCGGCGCGGCCAACCTGGCCGTGCTGGAACGCGCCCTGCTCGCCTCCGGCACCGAGCTGACCACCGTCTCCCTGCGCCGGGTCGACGCCGGGACCGGCACCGGCGTCCTGGACCTGCTGCGCCGCACCGGCATCGACCCGCTGCCCAACACCGCGGGCTGCCGCACCGCAGCCGAGGCCGTCCTCACCGCCCGCCTCGCCCGCGAGGCCCTCGGCACGAACTGGGTGAAACTGGAGGTCGTCGCCGACGACCGCACCCTGCTGCCCGACCCGGTGGAGCTGCTGGAAGCCGCCCACACGTTGGTCGAGGACGGTTTCGTCGTTCTCCCTTACACGAATGACGATCCGGTGTTGGCGCTGCGGCTGGAGGAAGCGGGCTGCGCCGCCGTCATGCCGCTCGGCTCGCCGATCGGCACCGGCCTCGGCATCCGCAACCCGCACAACATCGAGCTGATCGTCGCCCGCGCGGCCGTCCCGGTGATCCTGGACGCGGGCATCGGCACCGCCTCCGACGCGGCCCTGGCCATGGAACTCGGCTGCGCGGCCGTCCTCCTCGCCACCGCCGTCACCCGGGCCGAATCCCCCGAGCGGATGGCCACTGCCATGCGCCACGCCGTGATCGCCGGCCGCCTCGCCCGGTCGGCGGGCCGGATTCCCCAGCGCTTCTGGGCCCAGGCGTCCAGCCCGCCGCGCTGAGGCCGTCCCAACGCCCGGGTGGGCGTTGGGCGGCTGTCCGGATTCGGCGACAATGTCCCGATGAACTCTGGCCCGGTGAACTCTGGCCCGGTGAACTCTGGCCCGGCGGACCCGAACCCGGTGGACCCCGCCGCGCCTGCCCTCGCGGAGACCGACATCGCCGCCCGCCTCTACCTGGCGATCGGGAGGCTCTCGCGCTCGCTGCGGCGCTCCGGCGGCGCCGGGATCGGGCACGGGTCGCTGTCGGCACTGTCCACACTGGTGCATGCCGGGGAGCAGCGGCTCGGAGACCTCGCGGCGAAGGAAGGGGTGGCCGCGCCGACGATGTCGCGGGTCGTGGCCGGGCTGGTGGAGGCCGGATACGTGCTCCGCGAGCCCGATCCGGCCGACCGGCGGGCGTGGCTGGTGCGCGCCACCGAGGACGGGGAGCGGGTCGTCTCGGGGGTGCGGTCGAGCCGGGTGCAGGACCTGGGGCGGCGCCTGGACCGGCTCGGCGAGGACGAGCGGGCGCTGCTGATGGCGGCTATCCCCGTCCTGGAGACGCTTCTTCCCGAGTGACCCCGCGCAGGTCGGCGACCTCGGCGCGCAGGGCCTTCAGCTCGGCCAGGATCGATGCCACGACGACGGTCTCCTCGGCGTCGCGCTGCTCCTCGGCGGCGAACTGCTCGCGGGTGAACTCGGATTCGACGCTGGAGACGATGACGCCGATGAACAGGTTCAGCACCGCGAAGCTGGACACCACGATGTAGACCACGAAGAAGATCCAGGCCAGCGGCTCGGCGGCCATGACGTCCTTGGCGACGTCCATGCCGACCTCGCCGATCATGATCTGGAACAGGGTGAACAGCGAGTGGTCCAGCGAGCCGAACTCCTCGGGCCGCACCGCGCCGAACAGCGTCGTCGCCAGCACGCCCGCCACGTACAGCACGAGGCCGAGCAGCACGATGATCGAGGCCATGCCGGGCAGCGACGACAGCAGCCCGCCGACGACGCGGCGCATCGCCGGGATCGCGGTGAACAGCCGCAGCACCCGCAGCACGCGCAACGACCGCAGCACGGCGAACGGGCCCACCGCCGGGATCAGCGCGATGCCGACGACGACCAGGTCGAACAGGCTCCACGGGTCGCGGAAGAACTCGCGGCCGTGGGCGTAGAGCCGCACGGCGATCTCCGTCACGAAGAAGACCAGCGCGGCCCGGTCGAGCGCCATGAGCAGCTCCCCGTGCTCGGCGGTGACCGAGCGGGACGTCTGCAGGCCCAGGGTGACCGCGTTGAGCACGATCACCCCGATGACGACCTGCTGGAACCGGGGGCGTTCGACGAACGACCGGGCTGCGGAGCGACTGATCACCGCCGGAACATTACTCCATATGGAGGAACGTCTCGGCGTCCGGCAGCCGCCACAGCGGTGAAACCGGCCCGACACCGGCGCCCAGCGGGTAGGCCGCGCGCACCGACTCCACGATGAACGCCTTGCCCAGGCGTGCCGCCTCGGGAACGGTCCTGCCCTTCGCCAGCGCCGAGGTGATCACCGAGGCGAGGGTGTCGCCGCTGCCGTGGGTGTCCTTGACGTCGAACCTCGGCCCGTCCAGCTCGGTGAACTCCGCGCCGTCGAACAGCAGGTCCACACAGGACGGATCGGTCCACAGGTGCCCGCCCTTGACCAGCACCCACTTCGGGCCCATCGCGTGCAGAGCCTCCGCCGCCGCGTATTGCCGGACGCGGTCTGTGACGTCGATCCCGGTGAGCAGCCGGACCTCGTCCAGGTTCGGCGTGACGATCTCCGCGCGCGGGAACAGCAGCGACTTCAGCGCGTCCAGTGCCTCGTCGCGCAGCAGCTGGTCGCCGTGCATCGACGCGGCCACGGGATCGACCACCAGTGGTCCGATGTGGACCTGGTCGAGCGCGTCGGCGATCGCGGCGATGGTCTCGGCGGTGGCCAGCATGCCGGTCTTGGCCGCCTGCACGCCGATGTCGGTGGCGACCGCCCGGATCTGCGCGGCCACCACCTCCGGCGGGATGACGTGGTAGTCGCTGACGCCCACCGAGTTCTGCACCGTCACCGCCGTCACGGCCGTCATGCCGTGCACCCCGCACGCGAAGAACGTGCGCAGGTCGGCCTGCAGCCCGGCGCCGCCGCCGGAATCCGACCCGGCGATGGTGAGCACGCGCGGTGGGGTCACGGCACGATCGGCAGGTAGACCTTGCCGCCCTGCTCGCCGAACTCGGTGGACTTGGCCGCCATGCCCGCCTCGATCGCCTCGGCGGAGTCCAGGCCGTGCTCCTCGGCGTAGCGCCGCACGTCCTGGGTGATCTTCATCGAGCAGAACTTCGGCCCGCACATCGAGCAGAAGTGCGCGGTCTTGGCCGGTTCGGCGGGCAGTGTCTCGTCGTGGAAGGAGCGCGCGGTGTCCGGGTCCAGCGCCAGGTTGAACTGGTCGGTCCAGCGGAACTCGAAGCGCGCCTTGGACAGCGCGTCGTCGCGCTCCTGGGCGCGCGGGTGCCCCTTGGCGAGGTCGGCGCTGTGCGCGGCGATCTTGTAGGTGATGACGCCGGTCTTGACGTCATCGCGGTTGGGCAGGCCCAGGTGCTCCTTCGGCGTCACGTAGCAGAGCATCGCCGTGCCCAGCCAGCCGATCTGCGCGGCGCCGATGGCCGAGGTGATGTGGTCGTAGCCGGGCGCGATGTCCGTCGCGAGTGGACCGAGGGTGTAGAACGGCGCCTCGCCGCACAGCTCCTCCTCCAGCCGCACGTTCTCGGCGATCTTGTGCATCGGCACGTGGCCGGGCCCCTCGATCATCACCTGCACGTCCTTGGCGCGGGCGATGTGGGTCAGCTCGCCCAGCGTGCGCAGCTCGGCGAACTGGGCGGCGTCGTTGGCGTCGGCGATGGAGCCGGGGCGCAGGCCGTCGCCGAGGGAGAAGGTGACGTCGTAGGCGCGCAGGATGTCGCACAGCTCCTCGAAGTGCGTGTAGAGGAACGACTCCCGGTGGTGCGCCAGGCACCACGCCGCCATGATCGACCCGCCGCGCGAGACGATCCCGGTGACCCGCTTGGCCGTCAGCGGCACGTAGCGCAGCAGCACGCCCGCGTGCACGGTCATGTAGTCCACGCCCTGCTCGCACTGTTCGAGCACGGTGTCGCGGTAGACCTCCCAGCTCAGCTTCGCCGGGTCGCCGCCGACCTTCTCCAGCGCCTGGTAGATCGGCACGGTGCCGACCGGCACCGGGGAGTTGCGCATGATCCACTCGCGGGTCTCGTGGATGCGCTTGCCGGTGGACAGGTCCATGATCGTGTCCGCGCCCCAGCGGGTCGCCCACACCATCTTCTCGACCTCCTCCTCGATGGAGGAGGTCACCGCCGAGTTGCCGATGTTGGCGTTGATCTTGACGAGGAACTTCTTGCCGATGATGGCGGGCTCGACCTCGGGATGCCTGCGGTTGACCGGGATCACGGCCCGGCCGATGGCCACCTCGTGGCGCACGAGCTCCGCCTCGACGCCCTCGCGCGCGGCGACGAAGCGCATCTCGTCGGTGATCACGCCCGCCTTGGCGTAGGCCAGCTGCGTCACCGCGCCGCCGACGGGCTCGCGCGCGGCGATCCAGGGCGCGCGCAGCTTCGGGAGTCCGGAGTGGACGTCGACGGCGGCGGTGTCGTCGGTGTAGGGGCCCGAGGTGTCGTAGAGGTCGACGTGCTCGCCGTTGGTCAGCTCGACCCGGCGGACGGGGACGCGCAGGCCGTCCGCGTCGAGATAGCGCTTGTGGGAGCCTTCGATCGGTCCCGTGGTGACGGCAGGGCGCACGGAACGGTCGTCGAGAGCGGTCACGGTATTCCTTCCTACGCCGGCATTACCCGGTCAGGTTCAACGGTCGGCGGCACCGTTTCCGGCCGCCCTCTCAGCCCGCCATGGCGCGAGCTCCCGCGGTGAGGTGTTTCTCTACCGGAACTCGACCCTAGTTCGCGGGGGCGTGGCTGCCAAGTGAGCATTAGGGTTGTCGACCATGGTGCGTCCGTACCCGCCCGGAGCGCGTCTCCTGGCCCGACCCGAGGTGGTGCGCGCGTGCGCGTCCTGCGGCGACCCGCTGGGGCGCGGCTACCCGGGCTGCACGACCTGCGCGGACACCGTCGACGCCTACTGGCGCGCCGACTGGGACGCCCTGCGCGGCGACGACGACGAGCGCGAGCTCGCCGCCGCCGTGCTCGCCGAGGTCGCCGGCGTCTACCCGTGGACGTGCACCGACTGGGCGCTGCGCCTGGTCCCCTGCCCGGCCTGCCGGGTGGAGCTGGCCACCGGCGACGCGGGCTGCCTCACCTGCTCGCGCGCCGACCAGGCCCGCTGGGCCTGGGACCACGGCGGCATGCCCAAGGCGATGACGGCCAACGAACACGCCCTGCGGATGGCCGTCGCGATCCTGCGCGCGAGCACCCGCAGGCGCTCGACGGTGGTGTCGTTCTGGCGCCTCGTCCTGCCGTTCCTGCTGGTCGGCGACACCTTCACCACCGCGCAGGCGCGCCGGATCAAGACCCTGCTGCTCGCCGGGCGCTACGACGAACTGGCCGAGGCGCGCGGCTACGCCGAGATGACCGCCCTGCCCGACCTGCCCTGGCGCGGCTAACCCGCCACCGCCAACCGCACCCCGAGCCCGACCAGCGCGACCCCGGAGACCCGCTCCAGCACCACCCGCACACGGGGCCGCCCGAGCACGTCCGCCAGCGTGGCGAGCAGGGCGAGGACCAGCAGGTACCAGATCGTGTCGACGACCACCCACGCGACGGCGAGCAGCACCAGCACCCACCGCCCGGCGCCGGGGGAGACGAACTGCGGCAGGAAGGACACCGCGAACACGGCGAGCTTCGGGTTGACCAGGTTGACCAGCAGCCCCGACCGAAACCCCCCGCCGCGCGGCGCCCCCGCCTTCGGCCCACTCCGACCGACGAGCGCCTTGACCCCGAACCCGATCAGCACGACCACCCCGGCGACCCGCAGCACCTGGTAGCCGACCTCGGAGGCGACCAGCACCACGGAGAGCCCGAGCGCGGCCGCCACCGCCCACACCGCGACCCCGACCTCCAACCCCGCCACCGTGGCCACCGCCGCCCTGCGACCCCCGCGCGCGGACTGTCGCAGCAGCGTCGCCGTCCCGGCTCCCGGCACCATGGCCAGGGTGAACGAGGCGATGAGGAACGCCACGACGCTGGAACCGGTCATGCCGGGATGGTGCCTGCGGGGGAGGGGGCGGTAAACCGAGTTTGCCAGTCGGGGGTGGGGTGCCTGGGGGGAGGTCGGGGCGCCCGGGGCAACGTTCACGGCTGATCGGGCGACGGGCCGGGCAGGTTCCTGGCGGGGGCAGGGCCGGTCAGGTGTTCCTGCGACGCACCATGAGGAGGAGGGCGGTGCCTGCGGTGAGGAGAAGGGCGCCCGCCGCGACGGCGGGGCCGACGTTCGGGCCGGTGTCGGGCAGGTCTGGCGACGGGCCTGGGCCGGGTGTGTCCGTGGTGGTGGGGCCGGTCGGCCAGGTGGGGCCGGTGGGTGTAGTGGAAGTCGGTGTGGTGGTGCTGGTGTCCGTTGTGGACGAGGTCGGGTCGGTGGTGGTTGTGGGCTCGGTCGTTGTGGTGACTTCGGTGGTGGTCGTAGTAGGCCCGGTCGTGGTCGTGGTCGTGGTCGTGGTCGTGGTCGTGGTCGTGGTCGTGGTCGTGGTCTGGTCGGTGGTAGTTGTCGGGTCTGTGGTCGTTGTTTGGTCTGTGGTGGTGGATGTCGGGGTGGTGGTGGTGACTGTGGTGGTGCTGGTGGGGGTGGGGGCGCAGTCGGGAAGGTCGCCGTTGAAGGGGTAGGCGTGGATTTCGGTGCCGGTGCTGGTGGTGTTGCCGGGGGAGGTGTGGGTCAGGTCGCCGGTGGTGAAGAAGCGGCCGTTGACGCCGGGCATGTCGACGGTGGTGGTGCTCGTGGGGTTGCCGACGAGGATGCTGCCCTGGAATTGGGCGCCGCCGGTGAAGGTGGCTGTGGTGGCGTCGGGGAGGTTCCAGAGGAGGCGGTCGCGCAGGCGGTTGAAGGGGTGGGTGTCGTCGAAGGAGCCCGCGGTGGTGTTGATGATCGGTGTGGGGCCGAGGACGTTGACCAGCACTGTCGCGCCGTCGGGGATTCCGGTGAAGACGATGTCCTGGGCGCCGCCGGAGGCGTTGCGCATCGGGAAGTCGACGGTGAAGACCTGGAGGGGGCTGGTGCCGTCGCCGGTGAAGAGGGTCTGGTAGCCCTGGTTGACGGCCGTGCCGGTCGGGGTGCGCGGGTCGGCGCCGTCGGGGCGGGCGTAGCACTGGCTGGCGGTGGTCAACTGGGCGCGCAGGCCCGCGTACGGGGTGGCGGCGTCCTCGTCCTGGACGACGGTGCCGTCGATGGTGCCGCTCGCCGGGCCCGCGTGCCGGACGACGCCGCCCGCGGAGTCGCCGACGGCGTCGAGCACCTGGCCGCCCGCGACGGTCACGCCGCCGCCGGTGGTGAGGAAGTCGGCGCCGTCCGGGGGCGGGACGCGGGAGCCGACGCCCGCGACGCCGATGTTGTAGCGGTTGGAGCCGCCCGCGGCCTTGTTCTGGTCGAAGGACCCGAGCACGACCACCCGGCCTTCGGCCTCCGCCGCGCTGCCGCGCACGCGCATGTCGCCGCCGACGAAGGTGTTCACCGCGTTGTCGCGGCCCGCGAACCCGCCATTGCCGACCGGCGGGAACGGGTCGGGGCAGTCGCCGGGGACGCAGGGGCCGAGGCCGCCCGGCAGGGGCGCGGCCACCGCGAGCCCGACCGCGACCACCGCGGCCGCGATCCCGGCGCCGAGCGCCGCGAAACCCACGCGCATGAGCCCTCCGACCAGTCACTACTCTGTTAGGAGTAGGAATCTAGTCTGGATGGGGTATCCGCGCGCGTCAGCCCTTGTCGTTGGGGGTGCCGGACCAGTCCTTGGTCACTATCACGATGACACCCGGGCTGGCGTCGGCGATGCCGTCGAAGCGCGGCTCGACGCGCAGGTCGAACTGCTTGCCGAGGGCCCTGGCCGCGGCCTCCTCGCCGGTGCCGGGGCGGAAGTACACAGTGGTCTCGTACAGGCGGCCCTGGTGGTTGCCGACCTCGACCACCTCCCAGCCCGCGGCCTCAAGGTCGGCCTTCGCCTTGTCCGCCAGGCCCTTGACGGTGCTGTTGTTGTAGACCCGCACCGGCTCGTCCTGAGAGGACGGTGCGCCGCCGCCGGGGGTGGTGGGCTTGGCGGTGGGCTCGCTGGTGGTGGTCGCCGGGGCCTCGGTGGTCGTGGTGGTCGTGGTGGTGGGCGGGGCGGTCGTCGTCGGCGCCTGGGCGCTGGTCGTGGTGTCCGCGGGGGGCGCGGTGGCGGTGGTGGTGGCCGCGGGCGGGGTGGTCTGGCCCGCCTGGCTGTCGCCGTCGCCGCCGATGAGGGTGACCACGCCGAGCACCGTGGCGACCGCGGCCACGCCGAGCAGCGCCAGGCCCGCGATCCGGGCGGGCCGCATCGGTTCGGTCGTCATCGGGGCTCCAATCCCAGCCGTCGGGCGCCGCGGGCGCGGGCCCTGCTCGCCCGGAGCCTGCGCAGGCGCTTGACCAGCATCGGGTCGGCGGCGAGGGCTTCGGGGGTGTCGATGAGGGCGTTGAGCAGCTGGTAGTAGCGCGTGCTGGACATGTCGAACAGCTCGCGGACGGCCTGGTCCTTGGCCCCCGCCGCCTTCCACCACTGGCGCTCGAAGGCGAGGAAGGCTCGGTCCCGTTCGGTGAGTCCGGCGGGCTCGTCTGGCACTTCGGCGGCGTCCATTCGCTCCTCGCGGCAACTGCTCTTGCGCGTGCGGCCATTACACCACGTGATGGCCCGTGGAGATCGTCATGTCCCTCGGCGAGTCCCCGACTTCTGCTTCTCTACCCTGCGGGTATGACAGTTCACCCGATCCGCATCGCGGGCGATCCGGTCCTGCACAACCCGACGAAGCCGGTGGACACCTTCGACGCCGCCCTCAAGGCGCTCATCGATGACATGTTCGAGACCATGGCCGCCGCCCGCGGCGTCGGCCTCGCGGCGAACCAGATCGGCGTCGACCTGCGGGTGTTCGTCTACGACTGCCCGGACGACGAGGGCGTCCGCCATGTCGGCCACGTGGTCAACCCGTCCCTGACCACCGGCGCGATCCCGCAGAACATGCCCGACCCGGACGAGGACATGGAGGGCTGCCTCAGCGCGCCCGGCGAGGCGTTCCCGACGGGGCGCGCGGCGTGGGCGAAGGTGAGCGGGCAGGACTCCGACGGCAACGCGATCGAGGTCGAGGGGACGGGGTTCTTCGCCCGGTGCCTGCAGCACGAGACCGATCATCTGGATGGGTACCTGTACCTGGATCGGTTGATCGGGCGGAACTCGCGGGATGCGAAGAGGATGTTGAAGGCTAATCGGTGGGGGGTGCCGGGGCTGTCCTGGGACCCGGCCACCAGTGCGGATCCGTTCGGCGACTGAGGCATTAAGGCACTGAGGCATTAGGCACTGAGGCACTGAGGCACGTATCCCCGACCCCCGCCGCCAGGTTGTCGGTGCGGCAGTGGGGGTGCGGCTGGAGTTTCGGGGGTGTGGACAAGTCCGGGGCCGAGTGCTCAGTCGCGATTGGCGTAGGCCTCCAGGGCCGCCAGCTGGGCCGGGTCCAGGGACGGGCGGACGCGCTCGCGGGCGGATTCCAGGTGGGCGGCGGTGACCACGGAGGCCTCCAGGGATTCGCGCATGGCCGTGAGGGCGGCCTCGCGGATCAGGGCGGCGCAGTCGGCGGCGGAGTAGCCCTCCAGGGCAGCGGCGTAGGCGGCCAGGTCCACGTCGTCGGCCAGCGGGGTGTTGCGGGCGGTGGCGGTCAGGATGGCGGTCCTGGCCTCGGTGTCCGGCGGGGGGACGTAGATCAGGCGCTCCAGGCGGCCGGGGCGCAGGAGGGCAGGGTCGACCAGTTCGGGGCGGTTGGTGGCGCCGACGACCACGACGTCGCGGAGGGGCTCCACGCCGTCGAGTTCGGTGAGCAGGGCGGCGACGACCCGGTCGGCGACGCCGGAGTCCGACGACTGGCCGCGGCGGGGGGCCAGGGCGTCGATCTCGTCCAGGAAGACCAGGGCGGGGGCGGCGTCGGCGGCGCGGCGGAAGAGGTCGCGGACGGCGCGTTCGGACTCGCCCACCCACTTGTCCATCAGTTCGGCGCCCTTGACGGCGAACACGTTGAGCTGGCCGGTGCCCGCCAGCGCGCGCACCAGGAACGTCTTGCCGCCGCCGGGCGGGCCGTAGAGCAGCACGCCGCGGGGCGGGGCGACGCCGAGGCGGGCGAAGGAGTCCGGGTAGCGCAGCGGCCACAGCACCGCCTCGGTGAGGGCCTGCTTGGTCTCGACCATGTCGCCGACGTCCTCCAGCGCGATGCCGCCGGTGTTCAGGCTGGAGGACATCGACGTCGGCCGCACCGACTGGGCCGCGCCCAGCAGGTCTGCCTGGACGACCTTGGGGTCCTCGGCGTCGCGGTCGCGCAGGGCGGCGCGGATGGCGGCCTCGCGGCGCACGGCGATCAGGTCGGCGGCGACGAAGCCGGGGGTGCGCTCGGCCAGCGCGCCGAAGTCCACATCAGACTCCACCGGGACGTCCCGGAACAGCACGCGCATCAGCTCGGTGCGCCCGCGCGCGTCCGGCAGCGGCAGGGACAGCTCGCGGTCGATGAGGTCGGGGCCGCGCAGGCGCCGGTCGACGCCCTCCGGGTGCGCGGTGGTCGCCACCAGGGCCAGGCCGGGGTGCTCGACCGCCGCGCGCAGCGCCTCCAGCACCACCGGGGCGACCGGCGGCGGATCGGCGGCGGGCAGCAGCGCGTCGACGTCGGTGATCAGCAGCACCGACGGGCTCGCCGCCGTCGCCGCATCGATCGCCGAGCGAACCCTGGCCGCGGCCGCGTTCGGCTCCAGCACCGCCACCGTCGGGGCGGTCAGCTCCACGACCTCGGCGTCGGCGGCGTCGGCCACCGACCGCACCAGCGACGACTTGCCGACGCCCTCCGGCCCGGTGACCAGCACGCCCAGCCGGGCCGCCGCGCCGAGGCGCCGCAGCAGCTCGGGGCGGGTGAAGGCCAGCTCCAGCCACTCGCCGAGCGTGCGCGCGGCCTCCCGCGAGCCGACCAGGTCCGTCAGCGGGATCGGCGTCTCGGCCGTCGGGGTGTCGGGCACGACCTCGGCGTCGAGGACGTCGTCAAGCACGTCACCGAGCACGTCACCGTGGGCCGGGGTCTCGCGCCGCAGCAGCGCGGGCCCGCCGACGGCGACCGCCGCGCGCTCGCCCGTCCTGGCCCCGTCGCGCCACCCGACGACGGTCGACGGGTGCACGGTGACCGCGCCCGCCGGCTCGGTCGCGGTGATCGTCAGCAGCTCGTTGGTCCAGGTCGTGCCGATGGCCCGGGCCAGCTTGCCGCGCACCGCCGTCAGGTCGGCTCCCGGCGGCGGCGCGAGGTCCTGGGGCAGCAGCGACACCGCGTCGCCCACGGTCAGGACCTTGCCCACCAGCGCCAGGCGCACCGTCTCCGGTGGCAGCGACGTGCCCGCCAGCCGCGACCCGGCGACGGTCACCGACTTCGCCGGGAGCACGTCGGCGGGGGTGACGACGACCTCGCCGCCCTCGGCCACGCCGATGTTGGAGATGGTGATGTCGTCGAGCAGCACGACCCCGGTCGGAGTGTCCACACCGGCCTCGGCGGCCAGCGCGGCGCTGATCCGCGCGCCGGTCAGCCGCACGCCGTCCCACGGCCGCAGCCCGAGGGCGTCCAGGACCTCCGGGTGCAGCCGGACGACGCCGCGCCTGCTGTCGAGTGCGGACGGGGACAGCCGGACCGTCAGGGTGATCTGTGCGCTCACCCGTCCAGGCTATTGGTCCGAGGGCCGGTGCGTCCGACGGATGCCGGTGCGCCGCCACGAGCGGCGCACCGGGGTGCGGGTCTCGGGCAGCCGGTCGCCGCGCCTGCCGACCGCGCGCCGGGCCGCGCCGGAGACCCGGGCGAGGCCGGGCGGGCGCAGGCCCAGGCGCCTGCCGTGGGCGCGGCGGATGGCGCGGCGCTCGCGCGGCGGCACGTCCCACGCCTCGGGGTGCCCGGCCAGCCAGTGCTTGCGCCGGACCGCGTACGGGATGTGCAGCAGGTAGAGCACCAGCACGACCGACAGCGCGATCCACGGGTAGGTGATCACCGCGGCGGCCAGCAGCCCGACGCCGACCAGCAGCGGGGCCACGGCGCGCGCGGGCACCCTGGTCGTCTTCACCGACAGCGTCGGGATGCGGCTGATCAGCAGGATCGACACCGCGACCGTCCACACGCTCACGACCGCCTCGGACTGCCACCACTGGTCGGTGCCGCCGACCTGGATGGCCAGGATCAGCGGCAGCAGCACCAGCAGGCCGCCCGCGGGCGCGGGCACCCCGACGAAGAACTCCTTGGCGTACGGGGGCTGCTCGGTGTCGTCCAGCAGGGTGTTGAACCTGGCCAGGCGCAGGATCATGCACACGGCGAAGATCAGCGCGACGACCCAGCCGAAGCGGTCGTAGGTCTCGAACTTCCAGATGTAGAGCACCAGCGCGGGCGCGACGCCGAAGGAGATCGCGTCGGCCAGGGAGTCCAGCTCGGCGCCCATCTTGCTGGTGGCGTCGAGCAGCCGGGCGATGCGGCCGTCGAGGCTGTCGAGGACGGCGGCCACGGCGATGGCCGTGATGGCGGCGGCGGGCTGGTTGTTCAGCGCGAAGTGCACCGCCGAGAGGCCCGCGCACACCGCCAGGACGGTGATGGCGTTCGGCAGCAGCCGCACGCCGGGCCCGGCCGGGGCCATCAGCGCGCCAGTTCGGCGAGCACGGTCTCGCCGCCGACCGTGCGCTGGCCCGGCTCGACCAGCACGCGGCTGCCCAGCGGGACATAGAGGTCGACGCGGGAGCCGAAGCGGATCAGGCCGTAGGTCTGGCCGGCCAGCACCTTCTCCCCGTCGGCGACCGAGCAGATGATGCGGCGCGCGATCAGCCCGGCGATCTGCACGACGGCGAGGTCGTGGCCGTCGTCGGAGCGCACGTGCACGCTGACGCGCTCGTTGACCTCGCTGGCCTCGTCCAAGTCGGCCGAGAGGAACTGGCCGGGCACGTGCACCGCGCGCACGACCTGGCCGGTGGCCGGGGCGCGCTGGACGTGCACGTCGAAGACGGACAGGAACACGCTGATCCGCAGCATCGGGTCGCTGCCCAGGCCCAGCTCGGCGGGCGGGGCGGCCTCGACGACGTGCGAGACGGCGCCGTCGGCCGGGGCCACGGCGATGCCGGGGCGCTTGGGCGTGACGCGCACCGGCTCGCGGAAGAACCAGGCCAGCCAGCCGGTGAGCAGACCGACGACGACGCCCAGCTTGCGGGACTTGGCGCGGATCAGCAGCGTCGCGAGCGCGCCGCCCGCGACGAACGGCCTGCCCGCGGGGTGCAAGGGCGGGACGACGCTCTTGGCCAGCGCGACGGCGTGGGACAGAGCGGAGGTCTTCTCAGGTGCGGCGCTCATCGGCTGGCTGGTCCCCGTTGGTCTTGAGCGAGCGGGTGGTCCGGGCCTGATTTGTCCGGGCCCGAGATGCCATCCACGGTACGCGGGGAGGGCCCGGGCAACGCGTGCGCCCCCGACGTCGCACGCGGTGCCCGGACGACACCGCCGATTCTACGCTCGGCGAACGACCACGCCGCGGCCGCCGACCACGATGTGCGACGACAGCCCCGCTGACCTGCGGCGATCAGTCGAGGAGGATCAGCTCCACGAGGTCGCCGCCCGCCACGTCGGCCACCCCGACGGGCAGCACGATCAGGCAGTTGGACTCGGCGAAGGACGCCAGCAGGTGCGAGCCGGGCCCGCCGACGGGCACCACCTCCACCACGCCCTCGTCGTGGCGGCCCCGCCGGTACTGCTCCTTGCCCTCGGGCGAGGACAGCGGCTCGACGGTCCTGGCGGTCGCGCGCGGGCGGTCCAGGCGGGTGTGCCCCATGGCAGCCAGCAGCGCGGGCCGGGCGAACAGCTCGAAGGACAGCGCCGCGCTCACCGGGTTGCCCGGCAGCGCCACCACCGGCAGCTCCGCGCCGCCGGGCAGCGCCACCCGGCCCGATCCCTGCGGCCCGCCCGGCTGCACGGCCACCCTGAGGAACTCGACACCGCGGTCGGCCAGCGCGTCCTTGACCACCTCGTAGGCGCCCGCGCTCACCCCGCCGGAGGTGATCAGCAGGTCGGCTCCGTCCAGCCCGGCCAGCGTCGCCAGGAACGCCTCGACGTCGTCGCTGACCGCGCGCAGCACGCTCGCCTCGCCGCCGATCTCGCGGACCGCGGCGGCGAGCAGGACGCTGTTGGACTCGTAGATGCGCCCCGGCGCCAGCGGCTCGCCCGGCGGCGTCAGCTCGGTTCCGGTGGAGAGCACCACGACGCGGGGCGCGCGGCGCACGGGCAGCTCGGCCAGCCCGACCGCGGCGGCCAGGCCGAGCTGGGCGGACCGCAGCGGGGTTCCGGCACGCAGCACGACGGTGCCCGCGACGACGTCCTCACCGGTGCGGCGCACGTGCCTGCCGGGCTCGACGGTGGCGCGGATGACGACGGTCCCCTCCGTGCCGCCGTCGGTCAGCTCGACCTGCACGACGGCGTCCGCCCCCGGCGGCATGGGCGCGCCGGTCATGATCCGGTGCGCGGTGCCGGGGGCCAGCGGGGCGACGTCGGTGCGCCCGGCCGGGATGTCGTCGGCGACCGGCAGCACCGTCTCCTCGCCCGCCAGGTCGGCGGCGCGCACCGCGTAGCCGTCCATCGCCGAGTTGTCGAACGGGGGCAGCGACACCCCGGCCACCACGTCCTCGGCCAGCACCAGGCCCGCGCACCGGTCCAGGGGCAGCCGCACGACCGGCATCGGCGGGACCAGTCCGGCCACCCGCTCGCGGTACTGCTCGGCGCTCAGCACGCCGCGCTCCAACACAGGCTGATCTCCCGGCTCCTCGTCACCCGGCCATCTTGCCCCCGTGCGAGACTCCACCGCGCATCCGGCTCGGGGGAGCCGGGGGAGGAGAGGAGCCCGTGCAGGTCCGCACCCGGCACACGCCGACGTTCGCGGTCGCGCGCCTGGTCCTCGCCCCGGGGGAGACCGTCCAGGCCGACTACGACTCGATGATCTCCACCAGCTACGGCGTGCTCATCGATTCCGGCCGCGGCCGGGGGCGCTCGCGGCCGGCGGTGTTCACCGCGCCCGCCGAGGGCGGCTGGGTGGACGTCGCGCCGCAGCTGCCCGGCGACGCGCACGTGCTGGAGTTCGACGGCACCTCCGGCTGGTGCGTGGCCCGCGGCGCCCGCCTCGCCCTGCCCGCCACGCTGCGCGCCGACCCGGGCTGGGCGCGTTTCCACCCGCTCTTCGGCGCCGAGCACGGCTTCCTTGAGCACGTCTCCGGCGTCGGGGTGACCGTGCTGGCCTGCTGCGGCGCGCTCGACACCGTGGCCCTGGAGCCCGGCGAAGCGATCACCGTCGACCCCGCGCACCTGCTCGCCTACACCGACACCACCCAGGTCCGGCTGCGCGCGGTCGACCCGGCCGGACCGCAGTCGCTGCGCACCGGCGCGGGTCTGCTGCTCGACCTGGCCGGACCGGGCCGGGTGCTGGTGCAAACCCGCAGGCCGCGCCCGGCGGCCGGGGCCTGAGCCGTTACGCTGCCGGACGTGTCGGAGGATCTCACCGGGCGACGCCTCGGCCATTACCGGATCGACGGCGTGCTCGGCAAGGGCGGCATGAGCGTCATGTACCGGGCCACCGACGTCCGGCTCGGCCGCAAGGTGGCGCTGAAGGTCATCGCCGAGCACCTGACCGCCGACCCGGAGTTCCGCGAGCGCTTCGTCGACGAGGCCCGCAACACCTCGGCCATCGACCACGCGAATGTGGTCCCGCTCTACGACTTCGGCGAGGTCGACGGCCTGCTCTACATCGCCATGCGGCTGGTCGACGGCTCCGACATGGCCAGCCTGATCTCCGACGGCCCGCTCTCCCCGCAGCGCACGCTCGCCCTGCTCGCCCAGGTCGCCGAGGCGCTGGACAACCTGCACGACCGCGGTCTCGTGCACCTGGACGTCAAGCCGGCGAACGTGCTGGTCACCGCGCGCGAGTCCACCCAAGAGCACGTCTACGTCGCCGACTTCGGCCTGACCCGCCGCGGCGCGACCGGCCACCGCACCCGCGGCGGCGACTTCCTCGGCTCGCCCACCTACGCCGCCCCCGAGCACCTGCGCGGCGAGCCCGTCGACGGCCGCACCGACGCCTACTCGCTGGCCTGCGTGATCTTCGCCTGCCTCACCGGCAGGCCGCCGTTCACCGGCCAGGTGCCCGAGGTCATCCAGGGCCACCTGCACCGCGACGTGCCCGCCGTCACCGACCAGGTCGTGCTGCCCCCGGGCATCGACGAGGTGATCCGCAGGGGCATGGCCAAGACCCCCGGCGGGCGCTACGGCAACTGCCGCGAGCTGGTCGCCGCCGCCCGCCACGCCCTCGGCGCCGCCGCCCAGTCCACCGTGCCGCCCGGCCGCCGCCCGGCGGGTCCACGCCCGCCGCAGCCCCCGCCGCCGGTGCGCCACCAGCCGCAGGCCCACCAGCAGCCGCCGCACCAGCCGCCCCGGCCGCCCGCGCCGGCGGACCCGGTGCGGCTGCGCCCGCCCGCGGCGATCGGCGCGTCGGCCTTCCGCGAGGAGAAGTCCGGCACCCGCTGGGTCGCTCCCGCCGTGGTGGGCGCGGTGGCCATCGCGATCATCGTCGCGGTGGTGCTCATCCTCACCTCGCAGAGCGATCCCGGCCCGGGCCCCGGGCCGACGACCAACCCGTCGATCCCGGTCGGCCCGCAGGGCAGCGGGGTGACGGCGACGACGACCGCGCCGCGGCCCACCCTGCCGACCGGCGCGACCCTGCCGTCGATCCCCATCGTCACCACCACGGCCGGCTGACATTCGCTTGCACTCGCCGCCCCAGAGTGCTAAACACGACATTGGCACTCGGGCTCATCGAGTGCCAATGAGGTCGGGACGGTGAGGCTCGCGCGATGAGCGGGCCGTCCGTCGCGGGCACCGAGCCTGGCCACTCGTGTTTCCACCCGTACGGAGGACTACACCCCAATGGCCAAGTTGATCGCGTTTGACGAGGAAGCGCGCCGCGGCCTCGAGCGCGGCCTGAACATCCTCGCCGACGCCGTCAAGGTGACGCTCGGCCCGCGTGGCCGCAACGTCGTGCTCGAGAAGAAGTGGGGCGCGCCGACCATCACCAACGATGGTGTGTCGATCGCCAAGGAGATCGAGCTCGAGGACCCGTGGGAGAAGATCGGGGCCGAGCTCGTCAAAGAGGTCGCCAAGAAGACCGACGATGTCGCCGGTGACGGCACCACCACCGCCACCGTGCTGGCCCAGGCGCTGGTCCGCGAGGGCCTGCGCAACGTGGCCGCCGGCGCCGACCCGCTGTCGCTCAAGCGCGGCATCGAGCAGGCCGTCGAGGCCGTGATCGAGCAGCTGCACAAGAACGCCTCCGAGGTCGAGACCAAGGAGCAGATCGCGGCCACCGCCTCGATCTCCGCCGGTGACTCCACGATCGGCGAGCTCATCGCCGAGGCGCTGGACAAGGTCGGCAAGGAAGGCGTCATCACCGTCGAGGAGAGCAACGCCCTCGGCATGGAGCTTGAGCTCACCGAAGGCATGCGCTTCGACAAGGGCTACATCTCCGGTTACTTCGTGACCGACCCCGAGCGCCAGGAAGCGGTCCTTGAGGACCCGTACATCCTGCTGTTCGGCTCCAAGATCTCCTCGGTCAAGGACCTGCTCCCGCTGCTGGAGAAGGTCATGCAGTCGGGCAAGCCGCTGCTGATCATCTCCGAGGACGTCGAGGGCGAGGCCCTGGCGACCCTGGTCGTCAACAAGATCCGCGGCACCTTCAAGTCCGTCGCCGTCAAGGCCCCGGGCTTCGGCGACCGCCGCAAGGCGATGCTGCAGGACATGGCCATCCTCACCGGCGGCCAGGTCATCAGCGAGGACGTGGGCCTCAAGCTGGACAACGCCGACATCTCCCTGCTGGGCCGCGCCCGCAAGGTCGTCGTGACCAAGGACGAGACCACCATCGTCGAGGGCTCGGGCGACGCGGAGCAGATCGAGGGCCGGGTCAACCAGATCCGCGCCGAGATCGACAAGTCGGACTCCGACTACGACCGCGAGAAGCTGCAGGAGCGCCTGGCCAAGCTGGCCGGTGGCGTCGCCGTCATCAAGGCGGGCGCCGCGACCGAGGTCGAGCTCAAGGAGCGCAAGCACCGCATCGAGGACGCGGTGCGCAACGCCAAGGCCGCCGTCGAGGAGGGCATCGTCGCCGGTGGTGGCGTCGCCCTGCTGCAGGCGTCCAAGACCGCGTTCGAGAGCCTGAAGCTGACCGGCGACGAGGCCACCGGCGCCAACATCGTCAAGGTCGCCGTCGAGGCCCCGCTCAAGCAGATCGCCGTCAACAGCGGTCTTGAGGGCGGCGTCGTCGTGGAGAAGGTCAAGAACCTTCCCGCGGGCCACGGCCTCAACGCGGCCACCGGCGAGTACGAGGACCTGGTCAAGGCCGGCGTCCTCGACCCGACCAAGGTGACCCGCTCCGCGCTGCAGAACGCCGCCTCCATCGCGGCGCTGTTCCTCACCACCGAGGCCGTCGTCGCCGACAAGCCGGAGAAGGCCGCGGCCGCTCCGGGTGGCGACCCGACCGGTGGCATGGACTTCTGATCCGCGCCAGGTACGCCGCGAAGGCCCGGTCCTCTTCGGAGGGTCGGGCCTTCGCCCTGCACAGGGGCTTGTGGTGAACGATCCCGACTCTGATTCCGATTCCGACTCGCGGGGGGTTCCGCCCACGCTGCAGACGATCTGCCACCGGTGTGGGGGGTCGGGGTCGGTGGCCAATCCGGTGTTGGCGGTGATTGGTGGGGTGCCCCGCTTGGTGGACAACGGGGCGCCATGTGGGATGTGCGACAAAGAGGGGCACTTCTCGGGGATACATCCGCCTGTGTGATCCGCGGTTCCACGAGGGTTCAGCGGGTTCCGTGAGGGTTCCGTGGCGGTTGGCGGGGGTGGTCCGATGGGGGTGGAGTCGTTTCGGTGGGGCCCCTACGAAGAATCGCCGCTGCGTGAGACAAAGCGTGGGATCGGCGAGCCGGTCTCACGCACGCCAGTTCAGCGGCGATTCTTCTCCCCCACCGAAACGACTCCACCCCATCGGACAGTTGGCAGTGACCCCTTGCGTGGGGCGGGGGCTGGGGGTGCGTTTGTCCTTAAAGGAACTTGTTGGTAGGTGGTAGTTGGTGGTGGTGTTGTTGGTGTCAGGCGGGGACGGGTGGACTGTCCCCGCCTGACGTTCGTTATGGGTGTGTTGGGGTTAGCAGGGGTTCAGTAGCCAGCACATGGTGTAGTTGGCGCGGTAGGTGGTGTTTGTGGACGGTGCCACGATGTTGTGGGACTGGGCGCCGCCGTGTGACCAGCCGGTGTACTTGTACTTGAGGTTCAGCAGGCCGTAGTTCTGGGGGCTGGGCGCGCTGATCGAGTTGTTGCTGCCCGCGATCACCGTGCGGGTGAACGGGGTTGTCGACTGGATGCCGCCGACCACCAGTTTCGCGCCTGAGGGGTTGGCGGTGAAGGTCAGGTCGACCGTTTTGGGCATCAGGGCGAGGGTCTTCGTCGCGGTGCGGCCGGTGGAGTCCTCGGCGGTGAGGGTGAGTTCTAGGTGGGAGGGGTATTCGTGGTCGGGGGCGATGAAGGAGCCCGAGGAGATGCCGTTCCAGTTCTGCACGATGTGTTCGTGGCAGGAGCCCTGGGTGGAGCAGTGCTGGATCGTCAGGCGCCAGGTCAGGGCTGAGGCGGGCAGGGGGCCGTCCTGGGGGTCGACGGCCTGGCCGGAGAAGGTCAGGGGTTGGCCGACGGTCCAGCGCAGGGCGGTCGTCGGGGTGTCGATGTGGGGGACCGGGTCCTGGCCGGGGGGTGCGCCGACGGTGACGGGGACGGCGGTGGTGGACGAGGCGCCGTCGGGGTCGGTGACGCGCAGGCCCACCTCGACGACGCCGGTGCTCAGGTAGGTGCGGGTCGGGGTCGCGGCGGTGGAGTCGTCGTACTGGCCGTCGGCGTCGAGGTCCCAGGCGTAGGTGAGGGTGTCGCCCTGGTCGGGGTCGGTGGAGGCGCTCGCGTCGAACTGGACTGACAGGGGGGCCGGGCCCGAGGACGGGGTCGCGGTGCCGACGGCGGTCGGCGGCCGGTTCCCGCCGCCGACGTAGGACACGCGGCGCAGCTGGCCCGCGCCGAGCGCGATGTAGTACAGGTCGCCGCCGGGGCCGGTGAGGAGCTGGACCGGGGCGTTCACACCGGTCACGAATGCCACGATGTCGTTGGGGTTGGGCTGGCCGTTCGGGCCCAGGCGCATGGCCCAGATGCAGCCGCGGGAGCTGTCGGCGAAGAACAGGGCGCCGCGGTAGGCCGCCGGGTAGTTGCTGGTGCCGTCCTCGAAGGCGATGCCGGAGACCGACGAGCCGCCGGTCGGGCAGGCGTCACCGGCGACGACCTTCGAGGCGTGGTTGTAGGCGTAGTACGGCGCGCTCTGCCCGCCGGAGGAGTACAGCGACTCGCACACGGTGACGTTCGCGCCGTCGTAGCCGGACTGGCGGGCGCTGCCCTCGAAGCAGGGCCAGCCGAAGTTCTCCGCGACCGCGTCGGTGGCGTTCGGGACGCGGTTGATCTCCTCCCAGGTTCCCCAGCCGACGTCGCCGAGCCACAGCTCGTCGGTGCCGGGGCGGAAGCCGAAGCGGAACTGGTTGCGCAGCCCGTAGGCCACGATCCGCTGGGCGTTGGCGTCGGCGCCGGCCGCGAACGGGTTGCCGGGGGCCGCCGCGCCGGTGTCCGGGTCGACGCGGATGACGGTGCCGTCGAGGGAGACCGGCTCGCCCGCGGGCCGCCGGACCGACTGGGAGCGCAGCGCGCCGCCCTTGGCGTTCGGCGGGGACAGGGTGACCCCGGCGGGCGACGGCGGGTCGGCGCACGGGTTGCCGACCTGGCCGTAGTCGGCGAAGTTGAAGCTGGCGCCGTCACCGCCGCCGACGTAGAGCATGCCGTCGGGGCCGAAGACCACGCTGCCGATGGAGTGGCTCGGGTACTGCTGGCACCAGTCGGTGATCAGCGGCTGCTCCTGCACGGCGGTGCCGCCCGAGCCCATGACGAGCTTCGAGAGCCGCGCGGTCACCACGCAGCCCTTGTCGGTCGCGCCCGGCGGCGTCGGGCACTGGTCGCCCCACTGCGGCGCCGTCCCCCCGGGCAGCGCGTCGTGGGTGTAGCCGACGTAGACGTAGGGCCGGGCCGGGAACCGCGGGTCGACGGCCAGCCCCAGCAGGCCGCGGTCCCAGAAGTCGTGCGTCTGCGGGCGCAGGTCCGCGAACACCGTCGCGGTGGTGTCCGACGGCGAGTCGAAGACCTTGACCAGCCCGCTCTTCTCGGCGACGAACACCCGCCCGTCGGGGGCGAACGCCGCGTTGGTCGGCATGGTGAGACCGCTGATCACCGCCGTGTCGGTGAAGTCGGCGGGCACCGCGGCCACCGCGGGCGTCGAGCCCGTCACCGCCAGACCGGCCACCAGACAGGCGATGACAGCCGGGACGATCCGTCTGGACTTTCCTCCGAGTAACACAAGCCCACCCCATCCATAGGGTTCAGTGACACCCACGCGTGTCACTGAGGGGAAACCGGGGGAATGATCACGCTCGTTACACATCGCCCATCAGCGGTGGTGCCAGGGTGAGCGCATAGGGTTCTGGCATGCAGAGCCTGCGTCTCCTCAGCGACTGGCCCGTCGACCACGTCGCCGCCGTTGTCGTCGCCGCGGACGGGTCCATCGTCGGTCAGCGCGGGGAGACCGGGCGGGAGTACGGGCTCGCCTCGGTCACCAAGCCGCTGACCGCCTACGGGGTGCTGCTCGCCGTCGAGGAGGGCGCCGTCGAGTGGGACGAGGAGGCGGGACCGGCCACCGTGCGCCACCTCATCGCGCACACCTCCGGGCTGGCCTTCGACACCGACGCCCGGCAGGCGGAGCCGGGCGCGCGCCGCATCTACTCCAACACCGGGTTCGCCGTGCTCGCCGACCACCTCTACAAGAACACCGGCATCGCCTTCGCCGACTACCTGGCCGAAGGCGTCTTCGGCCCCCTGGGCATGACCTCCACCCGCCTGTCGGGCAGCGCGGGCGCGGGCGCGGTCTCCACCGCCGCCGACCTCGCCCGCTTCGCCGCCGAACTCCAGACCCCGACGCTCATCAGCGCCGAGACCCTCGCCGAGGCCACCTCGGTCGCCTACCCCGGCCTCAACGGCGTGCTGCCCGGCTACGGCATGCAGAAGCCCAACGACTGGGGACTGGGCTTCGAGATCCGCGACGGCAAGTCCCCGCACTGGACCGGGACGACCAGCTCGCCGCGCACCTACGGCCACTTCGGCCAGTCCGGCACGTTCCTGTGGGTCGACCCGGACGCGGGCGCCGCCTGCGTCGTGCTCACCGACCGCCCCTTCGGCGACTGGGCCGTCGAGGCGTGGCCCCCGTTCACCGACGCCGTGCTGGCCGAACTGCGCGGCTGACCCGCGCCGCCCGGGTCCTACCCGACCTCGGGCAGCGGGCCGAGCAGGTCGTCGGCGTCGCAGATGCGGTAGGCGTAGCCCTGTTCGGCCAGGAAGCGCTGGCGGTGCGCGGCGTAGTCGGTGTCGAGGGTGTCGCGGGAGACGACCGAGTAGAAGTGGGCCTGCCTGCCGTCGCCCTTGGGGCGCAGCAGGCGGCCGAGGCGCTGGGCCTCCTCCTGGCGGGAGCCGAAGGTGCCCGAGACCTGGATGGCCACCGACGCCTCGGGCAGGTCGATGGAGAAGTTCGCCACCTTCGAGACCACCAGGCGCGGAAGCTCGCCGGAGCGGAAGGCGTCGAAGAGCTGCTCGCGCTCGGCGTTGCGGGTCGAGCCCTGGATGACCGGGCAGTCCAGCGCCTCGCCCAGCTCGGCCAGCTGTTCCAGGTAGGCGCCGATGACCAGGGTGGGCTCGCCGGGGTGGCGGTCGAGGATCGAGCGCACCACCGGAATCTTGGTGCGCGCGGTGGCGCACAGCTTGTAGCGCTCCTCCGGCTCGGCCGTGGCGTACTCCAGGCGCTCGGCGTCGGTGAGGGTGACGCGCACCTCGGTGCACTCGGCCGGGGCGATCCAGCCCTGGGCCTCCACGTCGCGCCACGGCACGTCGTAGCGCTTGGGACCGATGAGGGAGAACACGTCGCCCTCGCGGCCGTCCTCGCGCACCAGCGTCGCCGTCAGGCCCAGCCTGCGCCGGGACTGCAGGTCGGCAGTCATCCGGAAGACCGGCGCGGGCAGCAGGTGCACCTCGTCGTAGACCACCAGGCCCCAGTCACGGGAGTCGAACAGCTCCAGGTGCTTGTACTCGCCCTTGGACTTGCGGGTGATCACCTGGTAGGTCGCGATGGTGACCGGGCGGACCTCCTTGCGCTCGCCGGAGTACTCGCCGATCTCCTCCTCGGTCAGCGACGTGCGCGCGATCAGCTCGCGCTTCCACTGCCTGCCCGCGACGGTGTTGGTCACCAGGATCAGCGTGGTGGCCTTGGCGTGCGCCATGGCCGCCGCGCCGACGAGCGTCTTGCCCGCCCCGCAGGGCAGCACCACCACGCCGGAGCCGCCGTCCCAGAACGCCGAGGCGGCCTGGCGCTGGTACTCGCGCAGCTCCCAGCCGTCCTCCTGCAGCTCGATCGGGTGCGCCTCGCCGTCGACGTAGCCCGCGTGGTCCTCGGCGGGCCAGCCGACCTTGAGCAGCACCTGCTTGAGCCGCCCGCGCTCGCTGGGGTGCACGACGACGGTGTCGGGGTCGATGCGCGCGCCCATCATCGGGGCGACCTTCTTGTTGCGCAGCACCTCCTCCAGCACCGCGCGGTCGGTGGTGGACATGACCAGGCCGTGGGCCGGGTGGTTGTGCAGGCTCAGCCGCCCGAACCTGGCCATCGTGTCGACCACGTCGATCAGCAGCGGCTGGGGCACCGGGTAGCGCGAGTACGTCGTCAGGGCGTGCACGACCTGCTCGGCGTCGTGCCCGGCGGCGCGCGCGTTCCACAGCGCGAGCGGGGTCACGCGGTAGGTGTGCACGTGCTCGGGCGCGCGCTCCAGCTCGGCGAACGGCGCGATGGCGGTGCGCGCGTCGGCCGAGCGGGGGTGGTCGACTTCCAGCAGCAGGGTCTTGTCCGACTGCACGATCAGCGGTCCGTCGGTCATCCCGCCATTGTCCCAGGAGCGGGCCGGGGGCATCGGGTACCGTCCTGCCGGCCGCGCCACCCCACTCCCGGCGCACCCCCGATCAGCCACCGGAGGCGACCAATGAGCGAGCAGGACAAGCGGGCCGACACCGGGGCGGACGCGCCGGAGGAGACCCCGGCGGCGGTGCGGGCCGACGGCGCGGCCGGGACCTGGACGCGCAAGGTGGTCGGCCTGCCGCTGTGGGCGCTCGTCGCGGTCGTCGCCGTGCTGCTCGGCGCGGGCGGGTTCGCGATCTACAAGGCCGTGGCCCCGGGCGCGAGCAGCGCCTCCGGCGAGTGCGTCGCGGTGACCGGCGTCGACGACGCGGCCAAGACCGAGGTCGTCGACTGCGCTGCCCCGACGGCGGGCTTCAAGCTGGCCTCCGCCCTCGACCTTGAGGACGCGGGCTGCCCGGAGGGCGCCTACCGCGAGGTGCGCACCGACTCGGAGCTGCTGTGCCTGATGCCGAACTTCGTCGCGGGCACCTGCTACGTGCCCGACGACCCCAACGCGGGCTTCAAGGCGGGCGACTGCGCCGACGAGGTCGCCATCCGGATCTCCGAGGTGATCGAGGGCACCACCGACCCGTCGGGCTGCCCGGACGGCAGCGGGCTGGGCTACCCCGACCCGCCGGTCGTCTTCTGCATCGAGACACCCAGCGCGGAGTGACGACGCGCCTATCGGTCCGAACAGCCGACGCACGGGTCAAGCGCGGGTTAGATTGCAGCGCCGCCGCGAGGCGGTGAGCGATTTGAGGGCCCCCACAGAGAGTTGCCGCAGATGTCCAACCCCCAGCCGCCTTACGGCCAGCAGCCGCCCTACGGCCAGCAGCCGCCGCACGGGCAGCCCCACCCCGGCACGCCGCCGCACGGCCAGCCCCAGGGCCAGCCGTTCCCCGGCACCCCGCCGCAGGGCCAGCCGTTCCCCGGCACGCCGCCGCAGGGCCAGCCGTACCCGGGCACCCCGCCGCAGGGCCAGCCCCAGGGCCAGCCGTTCCCCGGCACCCCGCCGCAGGGGCAGCCCTACGGCCAGCAGGGCCAGCCCTACGGTGGTCCGCCGCCGCAGGGCCAGCCCTACGGCGGGCAGCCCCAGGGTGAGCAGCCCTACGGCCAGCAGGGGCAGCCCTTCCCGGCCGCTGCGCCGGAGGGCGTGCCGCAGAAGAAGTCGAACGTCAAGGTCCGCGCGATCGCGGTGATCGTGGCGCTGCTCGTGGTCGGCGGCGTCGGCTTCTACTTCTTCAACATCTCGCCCGCCAGCGCCGAGGCCGGGGACTGCATCAAGGTCAACAAGGCCGAGGAGAACGACGCCGACGTCGAGAAGATCGACTGCGCGGGCCCCGAGGCGGTCTTCAAGGTCGGCAAGAAGCTGGACAGCGCCTCGGCGACGTGCCCGGACGGCGACTACGTCAGCTACATGCAGTCCGGCAGCGGCACCGACTTCACGCTCTGCCTGGTCTACAACGTCGCCAAGGGCGACTGCCTGTCGCAGCCCGACGCTGCGGACAAAGCCAGGAAGGTGGCGTGCGACGACAGCGGCGTCGAGGTCGAGATCCTCGACGTCATGGCGGGCAAGACCGACCCGAACGAGTGCCAGGGCGTTGAGGGCGCGACCGCGGCGATGGGCTACAGCGAGCCCGCGATGATCATCTGCGCCAAGACGGTCTGAGACCGGGCGGACAGGGGTGGGGAAGCGCGCTTCCCCACCCCTTCGCTATGCCTGGACCGGCTCCCTGCTCTGCAGCAGGCCCGCGACCTTGGCCCGCAGCTCCACGAACTCCTCCGAGGCGCGGGTCGCGATCTGCTCGCGCTCGGCGCCCAGCGGCACCTCCAGCGAGGCGACCGCGGTGGCCGGGGACTTGGACAGCACCAGCACCCGGTCGCCGAGGTACACGCTCTCGTCGATGTCGTGGGTGACCAGCAGCACGGTGGTCTGCTGCTCGCGGCGGACCTTGAGCAGCAGGTCCTCCAGCTCGAAGCGCGTCTGCGCGTCGACGGAGGCGAACGGCTCGTCCATCAGCAGCAGCGCGGGCCGGTAGGCCAGCGCCCTGGCGATGGCGACGCGCTGCTGCATGCCGCCGGAGAGCTGCCACGGGTGCTTGCGGGCCGCCGCCGAGAGGCCCACGGCGGCCAGCGCCTCGTCGGCGCGCTCGCGCCGCTTGGCCTTGGGCAGGTCGTGCAGCGGGAACTCGACGTTGCGCTGCACGCTCAGCCAGGGGAACAGCGAGCGGCTGTAGTCCTGGAACACCACCGCCAGGTCCGAGGGAACGCCGTCGACCGGGGTGCCGTGCAGGCTGACGCTGCCCTCGGTGGGCCGGATCAGCCCCGAGATGGTGCGCAGCAGCGTCGACTTGCCGCAGCCGGACGGGCCGACCACGCACAGCAGCTCGCGCTCGGCGACGGTGAAGGACAGGCCGGAGATCGCGGTGTGCGCGCCGTCCTTGCCCTGATAGGTGTGTCCGAGGCCGGTGACCTCAAGCATGGGGCTCACGTCATCCTCCAGTCGCCAGGGTCTGGGCTTCGAGGGAGTGCCGGGGCTGCCACGCCAGCGCCCGGCGTTCGGCGATGAGCAGCAGCGAGTTGAACAGGTGCCCGAGGACGCCGAGGGTGATGATCCACGCCCACATCTCCGGGATGGCGTAGCTCTGTTGCGCCAGCACCAGCAGGTAGCCGATGCCGTTGACCGAGCCGACCAGCTCCGAGATGACCATGACGATCACCGCGATGGACAGGCTCAGCCGCAGTCCGGCGAACACCTTGGGCAGCGCGGCGGGCAGAACGACGCCCAACGTCCACTGCACCGGGGTGAGCCGGAAGACCTCGGCGGTCGCCACTTTGGTCGCGTCGACGCCGCGGGCGCCGTCGACGGTGTTGAGCAGCACCGGCCACAGCGCGCCGAAGATGATCGTCGGCAGCTGCATGTTCGTCACCCCGACGGAGGCGACGAAGAACGGTACCAGCAGCGGCGGGGGCACCGACCGCAGGAAGTTGAACAGCGGGCCGAGATAGGACATGGCCCGCGCCGAACGGCCGAGCAGGATGCCGAGCGCGACGCCCGCCACGCCCGCCAGCGCCCAGCCGAGCAGCATGCGCCCGACACCGGGGACCATGTGGTCGCCGAAGGCCGAGGAGAACCACAGCTCCAGCATCGTCGGCACGATGGTCGTCGGCGGCGGGAAGAACACGTCTTCAGCCAGTCGGGTGGCCAGCTCCCAGGCCGCGACCGCGACGAGGAACACCGCCCAGCGCTGCGTCACGCCGGTGAGCCAGGTCCGCGCGCGGGCGCTCATCGGTCCGCCTCCTTCGGCGCGGTCCAGAAGAACAGCCGACGGTGCAGCCGCTCCAGGCCCGCGTTGGCCGCGTAGCCGATCAGGCCGGCGAGCACGGTGGCGGCCAGCACCTGGTCCATGTAGGCCCCGCCGCTGCCCGCCAGCATGATGAACTGGCCGATGCCCAGCGACCCGCCCGCGAACAGCTCGGCGCTGATCACCACGGCCAGGGCCATGGCGGTGGAGAGCCGCACGCCGGTCAGCACGAACGGCGCCGCACTGGGCAGCGCCACCCGGCCGAGCACGCCCACCCGGCTGGTGCCGAAGGCGCGCGCGGTGTCGACGTGCAGGGGGTCCAGCTCGTCGAGGGCGTAGATGGTGTTGAACAGGATCGGCCAGACGGCGGCGTAGACCGCCAGGATGATCTTGGTGTCGGGCCCGGTGCCGAAGGTCATCGCGGCCAGCGGGATCAGCGCGACCGACGGGATCGGCCGCAGGAACTCCACCAGGGTCATGGCGGCCCTGCGCACGGCCGAGACGCTGCCCAGCAGCAGCCCGGCGGGCACGGCGACGCAGACCGCGATGACGACGGCGATGAGCGTGGCCAGCGTGGTGGCGATGAGGGCCCGGAGGAACTCGGCGTCGCCGAGGAGCCCGACCATGGTGGGCAGGACGACGCTGGGCGGGACGAGGTAGTTGCTCGGAACGAGGTCGGTGCGGCTGGCCAGCTCCCACACGGCGAACAGGCCCACCACCCCGACCAGCCCCGGCGGGACCAAGCGGAGAAGGTGTTTCACTGCGCGTGGCCCCGGGGCGACGCCCCGGGGCCCACCTCCTGAATCAGCCGGTCGCCGGGGAGCTGACGATCATCGGGGCGACGTCGAGCGGTGCCTGGATCGCGCCGAACTCGTGCAGCAGGTTGGCCGTGCGCTGGATGCGGTTGGCCTCAAGCCGCGTGGAGTAGGTCGAGATGGTCACCAGCTTCGCGGTGTTCTCGTCCAGCCGCGCGTACTTGACGAACATCGGCTCCATCTTGGTGCGGTCGCTGGACTCCGAGTGCGCCTTGGCCATCGCGCGCTGGAACGCGGCGATGGTGTTGGGCGAGGAGGAGGCGAACTTGCCCGCGCCGCCGACGGCGATGTAGCCCGACATGGGCAGCTCGGCGGTCGGGCCGGAGGCTGCGTCCAGCACCGGGACGGCGCCCGCTTCCTTCATGGCCATGGTGACGAACGGCTCAACGACCACGGCGGCGTCGACGTCGCCCTTGGTCATGGCGCCGAGCATGTCCGGCAGCGCCATGGGGATCCAGTCGATCTCGTTGTAGTCGATGCCCTGGACCTTCATCACGGCCATCGGGGCGAGGTCGGTGAAGGTGTTCTTCGCCGTGATGGCGATCTTCTTGCCGGGCAGGTCGGTGGCCTTCTTGACCGGGGAGTTCGGCGTGGCCACGACCATCAGGTGGTTGGCCTTGGCCGAGAGCCCGTCGGCCACGATCTTGAAGTCGGCCACGCCCTGGCTCTGCGCGGTGAACGTCGCCGCGTAGGTGGAGAAGGTGATGTCCAGGCTGCCGTTCATGATGCCTGCGACCGCCGCCTGCCCGTTGGGCTGGACGACCGTCTCGACCTCGAGGCCTTCCTCCTTGAAGTACCCCCGCTCGATCGCGTAGTGCAGCGGCGCGACGTCGACGACGGGGATGGTGCCGACCTTGATCTTGGTCTTCTCCAGGCCGCCCGCCCCGGAAGCGGGGGCGGCACCTTCGTCGTCTCCGCCGAGCAGACCGCAGCCGGTCAGGGTCGCGGCCAGCGCGACGGCGAGGCCGGCGATCGGCAGGCGGACGCGGGCAGTCCGCCTGGTAACGCTTCGGAGCATGAAGCTCTCCTCGTAGGAGGTTGGCAATTGTCGAGGTTGTGGGCCCCCCTGGCACCAGCATGCACTCTAGAGACTTAGCACCACAGTCACAATGAGTGCGCAGGGCTCTCCACGCGGTGAACTCTCTCACTGAATCAGTGGATGTCGTTGGCCCACTTGGCGCAATTACCGGGCGCTGCTGACCTGGGGTTTACCGTCCGTGACCGGTTCAGTGAACGGCCGTTCACAATGCCGCCATTGGAGTGAAGGATGACGTCGGAATTCCGGTAAATGGATCACTGACAGAGAAACTTGCAGAGGCTAACTACCTGATACGGCCTGTGATGATGCCCTGGAAGGGTTACATCGTGGCCTAGACTTCGCTACCTTCTGTGTCCACAGTGTGGGTGCGCGCTGGGAGCGCGCCCGCCCTGCAGCGGTAGGAGCGGTCGTGATGCGCGCAGACCACGGCGGTCCCGAGGGGGCCGGCGGCGTGCTGCATCATGGAGCGCCGGGGGCGTCCGCGTGGATTGACCGGTTAGAGCTGAACACCGACTAACGGGCACGGCTCAGATGCAGGGAGTGCGCATGCAGTGCCCGACCACCCCGGTGGGGTCGACGCAGGCCGAGGGAAAGACGGTGTCGCCGTGTCCGAGATAGAGACGAGCGCGCCCGCGCCCCGCTCGCCTGCCCGCAGGACCGTCGAGGGCGGTTCGCGCTGGAAGCTGCGCAACTGGCGGCTGCGGACCAAGCTGATCGCGGTTCTGCTGATCCCCGTCATGGCCGCCATCGCGCTCGGTGTGCTCCGCGCCACCAACGAGCTCGACCGCGCGCAGACCTTCGACGACGCCGCGACCAGCGTCACCGCCACGCTCGACGTCGTCGCCCTCGTGCACGACCTGCAGAACGAGCGCAACCTCGTCGTCGCCTTCGTCGCGGGCGGCCGCACCGGCGACACCGGCCCCATGCAGGGCCAGATCCAGCGGACCAACGCCAGCCTGGGCAGGCTCCAGCAGGCCGTGGAGAACGTCTCCACCGAGCGCGGCGACCTGCTGGTCCGGCTGCGCGACCGCCTCGGCGCCATCGCCTCGGTGCGCGAGGCCGCGGTCAACAGCGACTACCCCGACGTCGGTGTCTACCGCTCCTACACCAGCCTCCTGGAGACGGTGCTCTCCGCGGGCGTGGAGTTCACCTCGTCGCTGGTGCAGCCCGAGCTGTCGCGTCTCGGCGCGGCCTCGCTGGCCATCGTCGAGGCCAAGGAGTTCCTCGGCCAGGGCAACGCCGCGCTGACCATCGCCATCGAGCGCAACGCGTTCCCGCCCGGCTTCCTGGACCTGACCCGTGCCGCGGACGCCAGCTTCGCCGCCTCGGTCGCCAACTTCCGGGCCAACGCCCAGCCCGCCGAGGCGCAGTTCTTCGCCGACACCTTCACCGGCGCCGAGATCGACTCCCGCGAGCGGCTCAAGCTGACCGCGATCAGCCGCTCCGAGCGCGGTCTGAGCCTGGGCATCGACCGCAACGACTTCAACGCCGCCGCCCGCGCGGCCAGCGAGGCCCTGCGCAAGGTCGAGATCGCCCTGCTCGACCGGCTGCGCGAGTCCGCGCTGGAGGCCGCCGACGACGCCCTGGCCAACGCCTGGCGCGATGCGATCATCGTGCTGCTGGCCGTGCTGGCCGCCATGGTCGTCACCTTCGTCGTCGCCCGCTCGCTGCTGGTGCCGCTGCGCGTGCTGCGCCGCGACGCCCTGGACGTGGCCAACCGGCGGCTGCCGGAGACGGTGCAGCGCATCCTCGCCGACCCCGACCCCGTCGAGGCCGCGAAGAACGCGGTGGAGCCGGTGCCGGTGTTCACCAGGGAGGAGACCGGCCAGCTGGCCCGCTCCTTCGACGCGGTGCACGACCAGGCGGTCCGCATGGCGACCGAGCAGGCGCTGCTGCGCGACAACATCAACAGCATCTTCGTCAACCTGTCCCGCCGGTCGCAGACCCTGGTCGAGCGCCAGCTCGCCCTCATCGACCGGCTGGAGCAGGACGAGCAGGACCCCGACCAGCTGGCCTCGCTGTTCGAGCTCGACCACCTCGCGACCCGCATGCGGCGCAACTCCGAGTCGCTGCTGGTGCTCTCCGGCTCCGGCCTCTCCCGCCAGCTCTCGCGCCCGGTCCCGGCCTCCGAGGTCGTCGGCGCCGCGGTCTCCGAGGTCGAGCAGTACGCCCGCATCGAGGTGCTCTCCGCCCCCGAGATCTCCGTCCAGGGCCGCGCGGTCTCCGACCTCGTGCACCTCATCGCCGAGCTGCTGGACAACGCCACGTCGTTCTCCGAGCCGGACAAGAAGGTCTACGTCCGCATGGCGGTGACCCGCAAGCGGGAGCTGGCCGTGCAGATCACCGACTCCGGCGTCGGCATGACCGCCGAGGAGATCGACGCGGCCAACACCCGCCTGGCCGACCCGCCGGACCTCGACGTCGCCGTGACCAGGCGCATGGGCCTGTACGTGGTCGCGCGGCTGGCCAAGCGGCACGACATCAAGGTCAGGCTCCGGGAGAACGAGGACATCGAGGGCGGCCTCATCGCCCGGATCACCGTCCCCGCCGCCCTGGTCTACAGCAGCCCGACCGCGGGCCAGCACCCGACGATGACCTCCCTGTCGTCGATGTCGTCGATGTCACCGCTGCCGTCGGCCACCTCCGCGACCTCGGCGTCGCTGTCGGCGGCCTCGCCGTCGGAGTCCTCGCTGTCGGGGCAGTCGCTGTCGAGCCTGTCGCTGTCCTCGCCGATCGCGCCCGCCACCCCGTCCGGCGGCTTCCCGCTGCCGCAGCGGCCGGGCGAGGTGGGCGAGACCGCGGCCAAGGCCAGCGGCATCGCGGGCGCCTTCACCGGCGGTGTGCCCAGGGTGCGCACGGAGGGCGGCTTCCTCAGCGAGTCCCAGGTCGACCGGCACGCCGACGAGGTCGCGGGGTTCCCGCCGTTCACCGTCAACGACGACCCGGAGGACACCGGGGGCTGGGGCCCGCCCGCCTCGCCCGAGGAGATCCGCGCCCGGCTCAACGGCCACCTCGTCGACAACGAGGACGCCCACCTGCTCTTCGGCGCCCCGATGGACACCCCGGCCGACTCGGCGCCCGCGTCCGGGTCCAACGGCACCGCGACGGCCTTCATCCGGCCGCCCGACCAGGTCGTGGACGCCCCGACCGAGCGGCTGCCGATCTACGAGGCCGTCCTGTCGCAGTGGTTCGAGGCAGGCGAGAACGGCGGCCAGGACGGCCCCGGCGAGCCCCCGATCCCCGCCGAGGAAGCCGCACCCGCGGCGACCGAGCCCGCCGAGGAGCCCGAGGAGACCCGCGCCGCGGCGTGGACCTCCCCCGGCGACGACGGCTGGCAGCGCGCCCGCGCCCTGCTGGACTCGCCGCCGGAGACCGCCAGCACCACGGCGGGCCTGCCCAAGCGCGTCCCCAAGCAGCACCTGGTTCCCGGGTCGGCAGCGCCCCGAGAGACGCAGCAGGAAGGCGGCACGGCCGAGCCGCTGCTGCCCCCGCTGCCCCCGCGCACCGCAGACGCGATTCGCGGCCGCATGTCCAGCTTCCAGCAGGGGGTGCGCCGAGGTCGACACGCGCTCATCGACGCTTACGCTGGTGACCAGAACGGTTCCGACGAGAGCCGCCGAGACGAGGAGCAGGAGTGACCGCGTCCGCACAGCAGCCCGGCAGTTTCGGGTGGCTCATCACCGATTTTGTCCGCCAGGTGCCAGGCGTCGCGCACGCCGTCGTGGTGTCGGCGGACGGCCTGCTGCTCGCCAGCTCGCAAGGCCTGCCCAGGGACCGCGCCGAGCAGCTCTCGGCCGTGGCCTCCGGCCTGGTCAGCCTCACCCAGGGCGCGGCGCGCTGCTTCGAGGCGGGCGGGGTCAACCAGACCGTGGTGGAGATGGACAGGGGCTACCTGTTCCTGATGTCCATCTCCGACGGCTCCTGTCTGGCCGTGCTCGCCGCTCCGAACTGCGACATCGGGCTGGTCGCCTACGAGATGACCTTGCTCGTCGAGCGGGTCGGCCAGCAGATGACGCCGGAGCTGCGCGCGCAGCTACAGGGCACCCAGCGCAGGTAAGGGGCGGTCGATGACCACGGGTCGTAGGGCCGCCGGCAGGCGCGCCGAGGAGGACTACCCGTACCGGGACCTGTTCGACGCCGAGACCGGACCGGACCACCCCAGCCCGGACGAGCGGAGGACCGAGATGTCGGAGCGCGGCTGGGAGGACTTGCCGGAGCACGGCGAGCCACCGAACAGGTTCGACATCAACGGATTCCAAGCCAGGCTGTTCGGTGGTCCGGGAGCGACCCTGTACGGCGATTCCGGCATCCCGGCCCAGTCGGACTGGGACTCCAAGGAGATCCCGGCCATCGAGCCGGACCCGCTGCCCGACCCGGAGGAACCGGCGCCGCACGAGACCGGCTCGCTGGTCCGCCCGTACACCAAGACCGGTGGCCGCACCCGCTCGGACTACGACCTGGCCATCGAGGCCCTGGTCTCCACCAGCGACCGCGGCCGCATGCCCGACCCGAACGTGCGCGCCGAGCACCGCACCATCTGCGGCCTGTGCTTGGATACGCGCTCGGTCGCCGAGGTCGCCGCGCACCTGCGGCTGCCGCTCGGCGTCGCCAAGGTGCTCATCGGCGACATGGCCGGACTCGGCTTGGTCTCCATCCACCAGAGCGGCATGGTCGTCGGTGACCGGCCTTCGATCGAATTCATGGAAAGGGTGCTCAGTGGGCTCCGCAGGCTCTAGTCCCCTCAGCGCGCGCGGCGCGGCGCCGCAGCCCACCACCTCGGCCAAGATCGTGGTCGCCGGCGGGTTCGGCGTGGGCAAGACGACGCTGGTCGGGTCGGTCTCCGAGATCGTCCCGCTGACCACCGAGGCCGTCATGACCGAGGCCAGCGTGGACGTCGACGACCTCTCGTCGACCCCGAACAAGGTGACCACGACCGTCGCCATGGACTTCGGTCGCGTGTCCCTGGACTCCGACCTGATCCTCTACCTGTTCGGCACCCCCGGCCAGCACCGCTTCTGGTTCATGTGGGACGACCTCGTCCGCGGCGCCATCGGCGCCGTCGTCCTGGTCGACACCCGCCGCCTGGCCGACGCCTTCGCCTCGATCGACTTCTTCGAGGACCGAGGCCTGCCCTACATCATCGCCCTGAACTGCTTCGACCGCGTCCTGCACCACCGCATCGACGACGTCCGCGAAGCCCTCACGATCGACAAGAGCGTCCCGATAGTGACTACGGACGCCAGGGACCGCGAATCCACCAAGGAAGTCCTCATCACCTTGGTCGAGCACGCCATGCAGCAGCGCATGTCCCGCGCGGGCTGACCTCTTCCCGCCCAGCTTCCGAGGCCGCCTCCCCTGTGTGGGGGGCGGCCTCGCTGGTTCCGGCCGCCACCGTGGTCAGCCGACTTCCGGGCCAGGCTGCCGACCACCCTCCCCACTTCACCCATCGGCACTTCTCTGGTCGTGTCGCGTGTGGAGGGTGGTCGGTTGAGTGGGCCTGGGCAGTGAGGGCAGGGAGGAAGGTGGGCAAGGTGGGGTCAATCCGCCGACCTGGCCCCCAATCCCGCCTCAACCGGCCCGGGCGTCCCGTTGAGCACGCTCTCGCCCATGCCGGAAACCACGCCCTCCGAGAAGAACCCGCTCCCCACCGAAACCTCCCCGGACCCATCATCAGACCCGTTGTAAGCCTCGCTCACCAGAGCGATCTCCGGCGCCAGCGAACTGAACCCCATCCCCTCCGGTATGAGGTCAAGCACCTCCACCCCGCCCTCTCCGTCCACAACAGACCCAGCGGCCTCCGCGAACGCCTCGATCCCCGTCAGTGTCACGTCGAAGTCGACCAGCCGTAGCCCGTTTCCGCTCCACTGCTGCCACTTCTCCAGGAAGCTCGACCAGTCCGAGTTCACCCACAGCCCGTACCCGCCCGCCCCGGCCCGGAACACCCCCGAGTACCGCCGCTGTCCGCCGATCTCCGCGATGTCCAGGTCCACGAGCCGCAGCCCCTGCCCCGACCACTCCTGCCACTTGGCCACGAAGCTCTCCCAGGTCGCGTTCACCCACAGCCCGTAGCCCCCGGCTCCGGCGTTGAACACCCCGGAGTAGCGCACCTGGCCACCGAAGGTCGTGATCGTCAGGTCGTCCAGTCGCAGCCCGGCGGCGCTCCACTCCTGCCATTTGGCCACGAAGCTGTTCCAGTCGGCGTTCACCCACAGCCCGTACCCGCCCGAGCCGGCCCGGTACACCCCCGAGTACCTGGCTTGGCCGCCCACGTCGGTGATGTCCAGGTCCACCAGGCGCAGGCCCTGGCCCGACCACTCCTGCCACTTGCCGACGAAGCTGTTCCAGTCCGTGAGCGCCCACAGCCCGTAGCCGCCCGTCCCCGCGGTGAACACCCCGGAGTAGCGCAGCTGGCCGCCCGGTCTGCTGACCTCCAGTTCGTCGAGCCGCAGGCCCGCCGCGCTCCACTGCTGCCACTTGGCCACGAACGCGTTCCAGTCCGCGTTCACCCACAGGCCGTAGCCGCCGGTGCCCGCGGTGAAGACGCCCGAGTAGCGCTGGCCCTGGGGGAAGCCCAGGTGGTACGGGGTGTGGTCGCACATCTCCCAGCTGTTCTGCTTCATGATGCAGGGCACTGGGCCGGTGGCGCAGTTGTCGCAGTTGGCGTTCGGTTTGCCGAAGAAGCCCCAGGAGCCGCCGCAGGTGCAGCCGGAGGAGGCGTACTCGTCGGGCGCGCCGAAGATGTGGCCGGTCTCGTGGGCGAAGACGCGGTCGATGTTGTCCGGGCCCCAGCCGTTGTTGGCGTAGGCCATCACCAGGCGGGGACCGCCGATGGAGGCGTAGCCGAAGTGCTTGAGCGGGTACTTGGTGAAGAACGCCACGTACGCCCAGTCCGTGCTCAGCCCGGTGCGCAGGGACTCCGCGTAGGCGCTCACGCCCGCCAGGCCCGCGCCGAAGCCGAGGGCGGCCATCGCCGGGTCGCGCCACAGCGGTTCCTTCTCCGCGTCGGTGGCGTTCGGGTCGGGGGTCACCGCCAGGGTCACCACGCGGATGCTGTGTACCCAGGTCACGCCGCCGGGGGAGCTCTGCGCGCCCAGCCAGCTCAGGCCGTTCTGCACCTCGGCGACGACCTTGGTGCGCTCGTCCTGGCTGAACCGCAGGTCGGCGGTCGGCCCCTCCACGATCACCACGCCGACGGCGACGCGGCCGGTCAGCCGGGCGCTCAGCGCGGCCCCGGCGTCCTCGGGGCCCGGGGCGTCGGGATCGCCGGGGTCGCCGTCGAAGTGGTCGGGGGCGTCGGCGTCGCCCCAGTCGGCGCCGTCCAGCGGGCGGTTCGCCTTCGCCTCGGCGTACTCATCGGAGGAGCGCAGCGCGAAGGCGGCCAGGCCTAGCGCTCCGGTCTCGTCCAGGTCGTCGGCGTGCTCGGCGGCGGGCGGCGTCGCGCCCGCGGGGAACGCCCCGACCACCACCCTGGGTCCGTACTCGTGCGCCACCACCGCGCTGGGCAGCTCCCGCGCCCCCACCACAGCCCGCTCGGATAAACCGGTGTCTCCCGCCATCGCCCCGCGCCTTCCGTCTCAGGGGACCCACCCCCGACGTCAGGCCCCGCCACAGTCGGCCAAGCATGCGCGCGCCGCGGTGGCGGCGCACCGCCCGAAGGGGTGCGCGGAAGGGCGCGTTATCAGGGGCAGTTGACCCATTCGTCGGTGCCGTCGGTGAAGCGCTGGTGCTTCCAGATCGGCAGCCGGGCCTTGACCTCGTCGACCAGGTCGGCGCAGGCGGCGAACGCGGCGCCGCGGTGGTCGGCGGAGACGGCGCAGGCCAGGGCGGTGTCGCCGATGGACAGCGGGCCGACGCGGTGCGAGACCGCCAGGGCCCGCAGGCCGCGGTGGCGGGCGGCGATGTCGGCGGCGACGGCGGCGATGACCTCCTGAGCGCTCGGGTGGCCCTCGTAGTCCAGCGCGGTGACCCCGCGCCCGCCGTCGTGGTCGCGCACCACCCCGGCGAAGGTGACCACGGCGCCCGCCGAGGCGTGCTCCACCAGCTCCGCGTGCGCGGCGACCTCGATGGGCGCGTCGGTGACGTCCGCGCGCAAGACCAAAGCCCGCGGCTCATCGGCACCAGCGGCGAGCCGCTCATCGGAACCAGCGGCGGGCCGCTCGTCGGGTACAGCGGCGGGCCGCTCGTCGGGTACAGCGGCGGGCCGCTCGTCGGGTACAGCGGCGGGCCTCGGGTGGTCGCCGCCGCGCAGCTGGTCGACGGCGTGGTCGAGGACGCCGTCGAGCACGCCGATGCCGTCCTTCACCCCGCCGCGGGAGCCGGGCAGGTTCACCACCAGCGTGCGGCCCGCCACGCCCGCTAGGCCGCGGGACAGGACCGCGGTGGGGACTTTCGGCAGGCCCGCGGCGCGGATCGCGTCGGCCAGGCCGGGGATCTCGTAGTCCAGGACCGCGCGGGTGGCCTCGGGGGTGCGGTCGGTCGGGGTGACGCCGGTGCCGCCGGTGGTCACCACCACGTCCACCCCAGCGCCCACGGCCGCGCGTAGCGCCGCCCCCACCGGGTCGCCGTCGGGGACGACGTCGGCGTCGGGCACCGCGTAGCCGCGCCCGCGCAGCCACGCCACGATCAGCGGCCCGGTGGTGTCCTCGTAGACCCCGGCGGCGGCCCGGTTGGACGCGGTGACCACGCGCGCGGTGCGGCTCACCTGTCCCACTCCCCGCTCTTGCCGCCGTGCTTGTGCTCGACCCGCACGCCGTCGAGCACGGCGCGCGGGTCCACCGCCTTGATCATGTCGTGCAGGGTGAGACCGGAGACGGCGACCGCGGTCAGCGCCTCCATCTCCACGCCGGTGCGGTCGTTGGTGCGCACCGTCGCGGTGATGACGACGTCGGACTCGCCGAGTTCGAACTCCACCTTCACCCCGGACAGCGCGATCGGGTGACACAGCGGGATCAGTTCGGGGGTCTTCTTCGCCGCCATGATCCCGGCTATGCGCGCGGTGGCCAGGGCGTCGCCCTTGGGCAGCCCGTCGCGGCGCAGCAGCGCCACCACGTCCGGCGTCGTGCGCACGGTGCCCGTGGCGACCGCCGCGCGCGCGGTCACCGCCTTCCCGGAGACGTCGACCATCCGGGCTGCCCCGGACTCGTCGACGTGGCTCAGCTCACCCACGGTCGAAATGCTACGGCTACTGCGATCCCGCGACCTTGCGGACGGCCTCGGCGACCGCGGGCGCCACCGCCGCGTCGAACACCGAGGGGACGATGAACGACGGGTTGAGCTTGTCGCCGTCGACCACGTCGGCGATGGCGTCGGCGGCGGCCAGCAGCATCGCGTCGGTGATGGAGTGGGCCTGGGCGTCGAGCAGGCCGCGGAAGACGCCGGGGAAGGCCAGCACGTTGTTGATCTGGTTCGGGTAGTCCGAGCGGCCGGTGGCGACCACGGCGGCGTGCTTCTGCGCCTCCAGCGGGTCGATCTCCGGGTCCGGGTTGGCCAGGGCGAACACGATCGCCTTGTCGGCCATGGTGGCGACCTGCTCGGCGCCGAAGAGGTTGGGCGCGGAGACGCCGATGAAGACGTCCGCGCCGACGAGCGCGTCGTGCAGCCTGCCGGTGCGGCCGTCACGGTTGGTGTTGGACGCCACCCACCGCAGGTTGGCGTCGGTGTCGCCGCGGCCGCCGTGCACGATGCCGTCGACGTCGACGGCGATGATGTCGGCGGGGGAGCGCTGCAGCAGCAGCCGGATGATCGCCGACCCGGCCGCGCCCACCCCGCACACCACGATCTTGGCCTCGGCCATGGACTTGCCGACCACGCGCAGCGCGTTGCGCAGCGCGGCGACCACGACGATGGCGGTGCCGTGCTGGTCGTCGTGGAAGACCGGGATGTCCAGCTTCTCGCGCAGCCGCCGCTCGATCTCGAAGCAGCGCGGCGCGGCGATGTCCTCCAGGTTGATGCCGCCGTAGACGCAGGCGATCAGCTCCACGGTGCGGATGATCTCCTCGGTGTCCTGGGTGTCCAGGCACACCGGCCAGGCGTCGACGCCCGCGAACTTCTTGAACAGCGCGGCCTTGCCCTCCATCACCGGCAGCGCGGCGGCCGGGCCGATGTTGCCCAGGCCCAGCACCGCGGAGCCGTCGGTGACGACGGCCACGGTGTTGCGCTTGATGGTCAGGCGGCGCGCGTCCTCGGGGTTGTCGGCGATGGCCTGGCAGATGCGGGCCACGCCCGGGGTGTAGGCGCGGGAGAGGTCGTCGCGGTTGCGCAGGGCGACCTTGGCGCTGATCTCGATCTTGCCGCCGAGGTGGACCAGGAACGTGCGGTCGGAGACCTTGCGCACGTGCACGCCGTCGAGCGCCCCGACGGCGTCGGTGATGTCGCGGGCGTGGTCGGCCGACAGCGCGTTGCAGGTGATGTCGATGACGACGCTGTCGGTGTGCGAGTCGACGACGTCGAAGGCGGTGATGACACCGCCCGCGCGGCCGACCGCGCTGGTGAGGTCCCCGGCCACGCCCGCCGACGGCGGGGCATCGACGCGGATGGTGATGGAGTAACCGGGGCCGGGAACTGGCATGGCGGAGGGCCTTCCGAAGTGGACTGTGCGGCCCGCCGACCCTACCTCTGCCGGTTGATCTCGGTGCTCGGGTGCACGTAGGGCACCGACTCCAGCGGGAACGTGACGTCGCCGTAGGGGGACAGAGCGCCCTGGCGGTCGGCGACGAGCTCGGACACCGGGTGGGCGCCGTTGTCGTCGTCGGCCTTCCAGCTGGGGTCGATGCGGTCGGACTTGGCGGCCTTGCCCACTGTTCCTCCTCGGCTGAGCGGCAGTACCCGAGGTTACCGGAGGTGCGTATACCGTGGTCAGCGTGTCCACCCTCACCGAGTGGCTGCGCGCCGCGGACGAGTCCCGGGTGGTCGCGCTGCTGCGCGCCCGGCCGGACCTGGCGACGCCGCGCCCGGCGGACACCACGGTGCTCGCGGCGCGGGCGGCCAGCCGGGCCTCGGTCGCGCGCGCGGCCGACGGCCTGGACACCGCCACGCTGGCCGTTCTCGACGCCCTCCTCGTCGCCGGGGCCGACGCGGGCCCGGTCCCGCTCTCCGCGCTCGGCGTCGGCCTGGCGCCCGAGCGGGTCGATGACGCCGTCGGCGTGCTCTGCGGCCTGGCGCTGGCCTGGCGCGACGGGCCGGACGCGCCGGTCGCGCTGGTGCCCGCGGCGCGCGAGATCGGCGACCTGCCGCCCGCCACGCCCGAGCCGCGCCCGGAGTCGGTGCCCGACCTGCTGGCGGCCTTGGCCCCCGAGGAGCGCCAGGTGCTCGGCGCGCTGGCCACCGGGACCGGCGTCGGCCGCACCAGGGACGCGGCCTTCTCCGGGGCGGCCGAGGACGCGATCACGCCCATCCAGCGCCTGATGGCCAAGGGCCTGCTGGTCCGCCGCGACGACGAGACGGTGGTGATGCCCGGCCAGGTGGCCGTCGCCGTGCGCGGGGCGCCCACGTCGCTGGCCGAGCCGCCGCTGCGCACCGCGGCCCGCACCTCGGTCGACGCGACCGCGGCGGGCGAGGCGCTGGAGGTCGTCCGCCACGTCGAGGCGCTGCTGCGGCTGTGGTCGGCCGAGCCCGCGCCGGTGCGCAAGGCGGGCGGGCTCGGGGTGCGCGAGATCCGCAGGGTGGCCAAGGCCGCCGAGGTCACCGAGGCCAGGGCCGCCCTGCTGGTCGAGCTGGCCGCCGCGGCGGGCCTGGTCGGCGACAGCGGCGAGGCCGAGCCGGAGTGGGCCCCGACGACGCTGGCCGACTCGTGGCTGACCGCGGGCCAGGCCAACCGCTGGGCCGCGCTCGCCGCGGGCTGGGTCGACCTGCCCAGGCTGCCGGGCCTGGCGGGCCGCAAGGACGGCAAGGACAAGCTGCTGGCCCCGCTGTCGGACGACCTGCGCCGCCCGCCCGCGCCGCTGGAGCGCACCAGGGTGCTGCGGGCGCTGGCCGAGCTGCCGCCCGGCACCGGGGTCGTCTCGGCCGAGGAGCTGGCCGCCGTGCTGGCCTGGCGCGCCCCGCGCCGCGGCGGGCGGCTGCGCGACGACGTGGTGCGCTGGACGGTGGCCGAGGCGACCGCGCTGGGGGTCGTGGCGCTGGGCGCGCTCAGCGACCCGGGGCGGGCGCTGCTGGACGAGGACGTCGCCGCCGCGGCCAAGCGGATGGCCGCGGCCATGCCCGAGCCCGTCGACCACGTCCTGGTGCAGGCCGACCTGACCGTCGTCGCCCCCGGCCCGCTGGAGCCGGACCTGGCCGTGCGGGTGGCCGAGGCCGCCGAGCTGGAGTCCGCGGGCGGCGCGTCGGTCTACCGGGTCACCGAGACCTCGCTGCGCAGGGCGCTGGACGCCGGGCGCACCGCCGAGGACCTGCACGAGCTGTTCCGCACCCGCTCGCGCACCCCGGTCCCGCAGGGCCTGAGCTACCTGATCGATGATGTCGCCCGCCGCCACGGCAGGCTGCGCGGCGGCGCGGCGTCCTGCTTCCTGCGCTGCGACGACCCCGCGCTGCTCACCGAGGTCCTGGCCAACCCGCTGCTGATCGCGCTGCGGCTGCGCCGCATCGCGCCGACGGTCGTGGTCAGCCAGGCCCCGCTGCTGGATGTGCTGGAGGAGCTGCGGGCGGCCGGGTTCGCCCCCGCCGCCGAGGACACCGAGGGCCAGGTGGTCGACCTGCGGCCCGCCGGGCGGCGGGTGGCGGTGCCGCCGCGCGCGGCCCGGCGCCCCGCCGCGCCCCGCGCCGTCGACGCCGAGGCGCTGGCCGAGCTGGTGCGCCTGATGCGCTTGGGCGACCAGGCCGCGTCCGCGCGGCACGGGCGCGCGGTCACCCCGGGCGCGGGCCTGGGCGGCACGTCGGCGAGCACGGTCGCGGTGCTGACCGAGGCCGCGCGCTCCGGGCAGCGGGTCGTGGTGTCGCTGGTGGACGGGCACGGCATGGCGTCCAGGCACGTCATCACCCCGACGCGGGTCGGCGCCGGGGTGGTGGAGGGGGTGGCGGGTGAGCAGACGCACCGCCTGCCGCTGCACCGCATCGCCGCGGTCGCGCTGGTCGAGGAGTAGGAAAGGCCGAACCCCACCCGCCGGGGGACTGCGGGTGGGGTCCGGAGCTTCACCGCCCCGAAGGGCGCGCGAACTACTTCGTGGCGATCTTCTGACCCACCAGGATCAGGTTCGGGTCGCCGATGTAGTCCTTGTTCTTCTCGTGCAGGGCGGCCCAACCGCCCTCGACCTTCAGCTCACCGGCGATCTTCGACAGCGAGTCGCCCGCCTTGACCGTGTAGTCGCCCTTGGGGTGGTTCTTGGCGACGACGGCCACCGGGGCCGGGGTGTAGCTGCGCTGCTGCTGCGGCGCCTGCTGGGTCTGCCGGCTCTGCTGACCCGTGGACCGCTGCTGGGGCTGGCTGTAGGTCTTCTTCTGCACCGGGGCCGCCGAACCGCCGCGCTTGCCGCACGACGGCCACGCGCCGATGCCCTGGGTGCGCAGCACGTTCTCGGCCACGCGGATCTGCTCGCCGCGAGAGGCCTGGTGGGGCATACCCGATCCGCCGTTGGCGCGCCAGGTGCTCGGCAGGAACTGCAAGCCGCCGTAGTAGCCGTTGCCGGTGTTGATGGCCCAGTTGCCGCCGCTCTCGCACTGGGCGATGGCGTCCCAGTTGACGCTGTCGGCGGAAGCGGGGCTCGCGGCCAAGGCCATCGGGGCGCCGAAGGCGACACCGGCCACGACGACGCGGGCCAGGGTGCGCTTGACGGACGACTTGCGGTGCTTACCTTGATAACCCATTGCCGTCTCTCCTCCCGCGCCTCCGTGCTGGCGGGCGGGTCCGCACTCGTGACCCGTCCGGGACCGCCGTCCCGGCCGCCACGCCTCGCGGCCGTCGCGGCCCGCTCGTCGTGGTCCCTCGTTCCCTGCCCGGAAGTTCGCTTTCGCTCGGGGTTGGTTCCCAGGAGGCCGCCGGACAGGGGCTCGGCGCCACGGTCTCCCGGGTGGTGCTCGGCTGGTTCGGGGACCAACCGGAAGCGACGGTACGTAACCGTCGGGGGTTGCGGAAATCGAAGAGAATGTGTCCGTGGTCACGGTAACGGCAGGCAACTTGCGTCGATCGCAGCTAAACCCGCAGGTGGAGCGTTCTGAAGGGCGCCGTGATGCGGCTGTGTCCTACCCGAGATAATTCACTCTAAGTGAGGTTTGGGTCACGTCTCGGCCGAGCGCTGGGCCGATCCAGCGACTACCCTCCCGCGAACGGCGGGAGGACGTCGAGGCCGTCGCCCTCACCGAGCGGGTGCTCCCGGTCGCGCACGGCGACGGAGTTGAGCAGGAAGCTCGCGGCGGCGAGCACCTTCTCCAGAGCCCGGCCGTGCCGGTCGCCGAGCGCGGTGATGGCCTCGGCCACCGTCGCGGGCGCGGGCAGCGCCACATCCTCTTCCGCGACGCCCGCGGCCGCGCGCGCACCCGCGAAATACCGCACCCGCACCGTCACCGAACCCACCGGGGTCACCGCCTCAGCCGCCGATCGCGCTCATGGGCCGGATCGGCTGGGCGAAGCCCGCCTCGTTGATCCGGTGGCCCGCCAGCTTGCCCCACATCGCCGTGCGCCACAGCTCGGCGACCTCCTCGTCGGAGGCGCCCGCGCGCAGCGGGCCGCGCAGGTCGGTCTCGTGCTGGCTGAACAGGCACGAGCGCAGCGCGCCGTCGGCGGTCAGCCGGGTGCGGTCGCAGTCGGCGCAGAACGGGCGGGTGACCGAGGCGATCACGCCGACCTCGGCGGGCCCGCCGTCGACCAGCCACCGCTCGGCGGGGGCGCCACCGCGCGGGCGCGGGCTCTCGCTGAGGGAGAACTCCTCGGCCAGCAGGCCCAGGATCTCCTCGGCGGTGACCATGTTCGCCCGGTCCCAGCCGTGCTGGGGGTCCAGCGGCATCTGCTCGATGAAGCGCAGGTGGTAGCCGTTGTCCAGGCAGTGGCGCAGCAGCGGCACGGCCTCGTCGTCGTTGACCCCGCGCAGCAGCACGGCGTTGACCTTCACCGGGGTCATCCCGGCGTCGCGGGCGGCGGCCAGCCCGGCCAGCACGTCGGCGAGGCGGTCGCGGCGGGTCAGGGCGGCGAAGCGGTCGCGGTCGAGGGTGTCCAGCGAGATGTTGACCCGGTCCAGGCCCGCCGCGGCGAACTCCTGCGCCCGGCGGGCGAGGCCGATCCCGTTGGTGGTCATGGAGATCGTCGGCCGCGGGTCCATCGCCGCCGTCGCGGCGATGACGCCGCCGATGCCCTTGCGCAGGCTCGGCTCGCCGCCGGTGAACCGGACGTTGGTGACGCCGAGGCGGGTCACGGCGATGCCGAGCAGGCGCAGCAGCTCGGCGTCGGTGAGCATCTCCTCGCCGGGCATCCAGTTCAGGCCCTCGGCGGGCATGCAGTACGTGCAGCGCAGGTTGCACCGGTCGGTGAGCGAGACCCGCAGGTCGGTGGCGACCCGGCCGAAGCGGTCCACCAGCCCGGGTGCGTCCGGCCGGTCCGCCGCGTCCGCCCGCCCCGGCGTCGTCCGGCCGGGAACGGCGGGGAGTCCGAGGTCGACTGAGGTCACCCCTTGAAGCGTAGTCCGGGGAAAGAGCGGTCGGGTGTGTCGTGGGCCGCTCGGCGGCAGTGCATGGCAAGCGTTTGCGGTTCAGGGGTCTCCACTATGGCGCGGATGCGGCTTTCCGAGGGTGACAGGTCCGCATCACCGGATCTGGTATCCGATCCGCGAGCGCTCGCCAGGAACCGGTTCCACGCGGCGGTCACCGGGCGGACCTGTACTCGGTAGCCTGCGCACCATGTGGGCGTACCTGATGGACATGGACGGCGTGCTCGTGCACGAGGAGCACCTGATCCCGGGCGCGGACCAGCTCGTCGCCGAGCTCACGGCGAGCGGCACGCCGTTCCGCGTGCTCACCAACAACTCCATCTATACCCCGCGCGACCTGCGCGCCCGCCTGCTGCGCACCGGGCTCGACGTGCCCGAGGAGGCCATCTGGACCTCCGCGCTGGCCACCGCCCGCTTCCTGCAGACGCAGCGCCCCGGCGGCTCGGCGTTCGTCATCGGCGAGGCCGGGCTGACCACCGCCCTGCACGAGATCGGCTACGTCCTCACCGACCGCGACCCCGACTACGTCGTGCTCGGCGAGACCCGCACCTACAGCTTCACCGCGATCACCAGAGCCATCCGGCTGGTCGAGGAGGGCGCGCGGTTCATCGCCACCAACCCCGACGCCACCGGCCCGAGCCGCGAGGGCTCGCTGCCCGCCACCGGCTCGGTCGCCGCGCTGATCGAGCGCGCCACCGGCCGCTCCCCGTACTTCGTCGGCAAGCCCAACCCGCTGATGATGCGCTCGGCGCTGAACTCCCTCGGCGCGCACTCGGAGACCACGCTCATGATCGGCGACCGGATGGACACCGACGTGCGCAGCGGCCTGGAGGCCGGGCTCAAGACCATCCTGGTGCTCACCGGCATCTCCACCCGCGACACCGCCGAGCTGTACCCGTACCGGCCGAACCGGGTCATCGACTCGGTCGCCGAGCTGGTCGGCCGGTCCCACGATCCGCTGGGCGAGGGCGCGTGAGCGTTCGCTCGCCTAGGGTCAGTGCCGTGCAGCCGATCCCAGGGCCGACCTACGTGGTGGGGGATGTGCACGGCCACCGCGCCGCGCTGGCCGACGCGCTGCGCGGACGCGGCCTGCTCGACCTGGACGACGCCTGGGCGGGCGGGACGGCGCACCTGTGGTTCCTGGGCGACTTCGTGGACCGCGGCCCGGACGGCATCGGCGTGATCGACCTGGTCATGGGCCTGTCCGCGCAGGCGGAGGCGGCGGGCGGCAAAGTCGAGACGCTGCTGGGCAACCACGAGATCCTGCTGCTGGGCATGCACCGCTTCGGCGAGACCGAGGTGCCGTCGGACTTCGGCCCGCGCAGCTTCGCCCGCAGCTGGGAGATGAACGGCGGCCTGCGCTCCGACCAGGACGGCCTGACCGCCGAGCACGTGGAGTGGCTGGTGTCGCGGCCGGTGCTCGCCCTGGTGGGCGAGGACCTGCTCATGCACTCCGACACCTTGGAGTACCTGGCCTGGGGCGCCGGCATCGAGGAGATCAACGCGGGCATCCAGGAGGTGCTGCGCGGTGACGACATCGTCGAGTGGTGGGAGGTGTGGCGGCGGATGACCACCCGCTACGCCTTCCGCGGCCCGGAGGGCGAGGACATCGCCGACGAGGTGCTGGCCGCGCTCGGCGGGAGCCGGGTGGTGCACGGGCACAGCGTGATCGCCGACCAGCTCGGCGTCCTGCCCGCCGACATCGACGGCCCGTACTCCTACGCGGGCGGCAAGGTCCTGGGGGTGGACGCCGGGCTGTTCGTCGGCGGTCCGTGCCTGGTGGTCCGGCTCGACCCGGGCCCGGACGCGCCGGCCGGGTCAGCCTGCGGGGACGATCCGGGAGCCGAGCGGGATGAGCGAGACCGGGATCATCTTGAAGTTGGCGATGCCGAGCGGGATGCCGATGATGGTGACGCAGAGCGCGATGCCGCTGACGATGTGGCCGATGGCCAGCCACCAGCCCGCGAAGATGATCCAGACGACGTTGCCGACGGCTGAGGCCACGCCCGCCTCGCGGTGCACCTCGATGGTGCGGCCGAAGGGCCACAGCGCGTAGTTGGCGATCCGGAACGACGCGATGCCGAACGGGATCGTGATGATCAGGACGCAGCAGATGATCCCGGCGAGGACGTAGCCGAGGAACATCCAGAAGCCGGACAGGACCAGCCAGATCAGGTTCAGCAGGGTGCGCATGTCCCCATTGTCCAGGAAGCTGGCAGGTGCCCGCGTGAGCGCGGTCCGCTTAGCGAAGGGACGGCCGATGATCAGCTACGCATCCGGGACCTCCACCGCCGCGCTGCTCGGCGAGACCATCCCGGCGAACCTCGCGGCCACCGCCGCCCGCCACCCCGACCGCGACGCGCTCGTGGAGTGCGCCACCGGCCGCCGCTGGACCTACGCGGAGTTCGCCGCCGAGGTCGACCGGGTCGCCCACGGCCTGCTGGCGCTGGGCGTCGGTGTGGGCGAGCGGGTCGGGATCTGGGCGCCCAACTGCGCCGAGTGGACGCTGACGCAGTACGCGACCGCCCGCATCGGCGCGGTGCTGGTGAACATCAACCCCGCCTACCGGGTCTCGGAGCTGGAGTACGTGCTCAACCAGGCGGGCGTGCGCACGCTGGTGGCCGCCGAGTCGTTCAAGACCTCCGACTACCGGGCGATGGTCGAGCAGGTCCGCCCGTCCTGCCCGGCGCTGCGCGATGTGGTGCTGATCGGCGCCGACTTCGCCGATCTGCCGCGCGACGGAGATCCGGCCGCGCTGGCGGCGATCGAGCTCTCCGCCGACGACCCGATCAACATCCAGTACACCTCGGGCACGACCGGCTTCCCCAAGGGCGCGACCTTGTCGCACCACAACATCCTCAACAACGGCTACTTCGTCGGCGAGCTGTGCGGCTACACCGAGGCCGACCGGATCTGCCTGCCGGTGCCCTTCTACCACTGCTTCGGCATGGTGATGGGCAACCTCGCGGCCACCTCGCACGGCGCGTGCATGGTGATCCCCGCGCCCGCCTTCGACCCGGTCGCCAGCCTGCGCGCCTGCGAGCGGGAGCGCTGCACGTCCCTCTACGGCGTGCCCACCATGTTCATCGCCATGCTGGCCGAACTGGGCGAGCACGACCTGTCCTCGCTGCGCACCGGGATCATGGCGGGGTCGCCGTGCCCCGCGGAGATCATGAAGCAGGTGATCGACCGGATGGGCATGACCGAGGTCACCATCTGCTACGGCATGACCGAGACCTCCCCGGTCTCCACCCAGACCCGCGCCGACGACTCCGTGGAGCGCCGCGTCGGCACGGTAGGGCGGGTGCACCCGCACCTGGAGGTCAAGATCGTCGACCCGGCGACCGGGCGCACCGTGGCGCGCGGCGAGCCCGGCGAGTTCTGCACCCGCGGCTACTCGGTGATGCTCGGCTACTGGGAGGAGCCGGAGAAGACCGCCGAGGCGATCGACGCCGCGCGCTGGATGCACACCGGCGACCTCGCGGTGATGGACGACGACGGCTACGTGCGCATCACCGGCCGCATCAAGGACATGGTCATCCGCGGCGGCGAGAACATCTATCCGCGCGAGGTCGAGGAGTTCCTCTACACCCACCCCGACGTGCTCGACGCGCAGGTGATCGGCGTGCCCGACCAGCGCTACGGCGAGGAGCTGATGGCGTGGGTGCGGATGCGCCCGGACGCCGAGCCGCTGACCGCCGAGGCGGTGCGCGAGTTCTGCTCCGGCAAGCTCGCCCACTACAAGATCCCGCGCTACGTGCACGTGGTCGATGAGTTCCCGATGACGGTCACCGGCAAGGTCCGCAAGGTGGAGATGCGCGCCGCCGCCCTGGACATCCTGGACCTCCCGGCGGACGGGCGCGGGTAGGTTCGGCGGTGTGCGCGATCTGGTGGTCGGCTTCGACCTGGACATGACCCTCATCGACGCCCGGCCCGGCATGGTCGCGGTGATGCGGACCCTCGCCGAGGAGAGCGGGCTGCCGCTGGACGCCGAGCACTTCGGCGCGAACCTCGGCCCGCCGCTGGATGAGGTGCTGCGCGGCTTCGAGGCCCCCGAGGAGCGCATCCCCGCCCTGGTGGCGCGCTGGCGCGAGCTGTACCCGCGGGTGGTGATCTCGGCCACGACGCCGATGCCGGGCGCGGCGGACGCGCTGGCGGCGGTGCACGCGCTGGGCGGCAGGACGATGGTGGTGACCGGCAAGCACGGGCCCAACGCGAGCCTGCACGTCGAGCACTTCGGCTGGCGGGTCGACGTCGTCGTGGGCGGCTTGTGGGCCGCGGCCAAGGGCGACGTGCTGCGCGAGCACGGCGCGGCGGTCTACGTCGGCGACCACGAGGGCGACGTGCTGGGGGCCAAGGCGGCGGGCGCGCTCGCCGTCGCGGTGCCCACCGGGCCGTGCGACGCGGACATGCTGCTGGCCGCGGGCGCCGACGTCGTCCTGGCCGACCTGACCGAATTCCCGGACTGGCTGAAGGCGTTCCTGGCCCAGAGCTAGCGCTTGCGCACCGCGTGCACGACGGCGACGCCCATGCCGATCGGCAGCGCCATGGTGACCGCCCAGAGCCAACTGGCTTGCCGGTCGAGCGCGCCGAGCACGAAGATGGAGATCACCGCCAGCAAGCCGATGGCGAACAGCGCGACGGCGACGGTCATCGTCCGGGGGGCGGTCATGCCAGCAGGATAGTTCGCTGCGGGCGTAGCCCCCGCGCGGTGATACCGGGAGGGGGACGAGCCGATCGCGCTCCTGCCGGCTTAGTCTGGACAGCACGCGTCCCGGCTGGTGCCCAGGACGCGTTCGTCTTGCGGGGGTGGCGATCCGCCCGCGCACGGCGGTTGGGGAAGACGACGAGGGAATGGTGAGTGCGGTGCCGACCGGCAAGGTCAAGTGGTACGACACGGCGAAGGGCTTCGGGTTCGTCACCCAGGACGGCGGCGAGGACGTCTACGTCCGCGCCTCCGCGCTGCCCGCGGGTGTCACCGGGCTCAAAGCGGGCCAGCGCATCGAGTTCGGCGTGGCCGACGGCCGCCGCGGTCCGCAGGCGCTGTCGGTGCGGCTGATCGACGCCCCGCCGTCGGTGGTCGAGGCGCGCAGGCGCCCGGCCGAGGAGCTGCACGGCCTCGTCGAGGACATGATCAAGATGCTGGAGTCGACGGTGCAGCCGGACCTGCAGCGCGGCCGCTACCCCGACCGCAAGGTGGTCAAGCGGGTCGCCGAGGTGGTCCGCGCCGTCGCGCGGGAGCTGGACCCGTAACCGGAAGTGCCTACGCCGCGGGCGGCTCGCCTGCCTGCAGCACCCAGTAGCCCGTGGGGACGGGTGTCTCGCCCTGCACGATCGCCAGGCGCTGCACGGCGGCGAAGAGGAGCCGGTCGCCCTCGTTCGGCAGTTCCAGCGTGTACGCGAACTGCTTGAACTGGCCGGGGACGAACAGCTTGCTGCTGCCGTCGACGCGCTCGCCGTCGCGGTCGAGGTAGGAGAACACCACGCCCCACGGCTCGGCGGCCAGCGACGGCGGCACCGAGATCTGCACCGGGTAGCCGGGGCGGATGTCCAGGGTGACGACGGCGTCCTCGTCCTCGTCGCAGGTCAGCGTGGCCAGGTCGCAGAGGATCTGCGGGTGGGCGCGCACGGCGGCGCCGTCGGCGTAGAAGGTCACCTCGGGCGGGGGCACCGCGCCGCATCCCGCGGCGAGGGCGGCCAGCGCCGCGCCGAGGACGGCCAGGAGCTTGGTGGACGTGCGCACGGACCCAGACCCTACGGGGCCCGGTCGGCGGGTCCGGGCGGCGGACCCTCGTGCAGTGGTGCCGCCCGCCAGCCCGCGGGCGGCTTCTGCACCGGCAGCGCGCCGGTCTGGTCGGGCCGGATCGGCCGCTCGCCGCCCAGGCCGGGGATCAGCGACTGCCCGCGCCGCGACAGCAGCGTCTGCGCGATGCCGACGCCCAGCAGCAGCGACACCACCAGGAAGCCCAGCCACCACATCGGCGGCAGCAGCACGCCGGTCGCGCCGCCGAGCACCCAGCTGAGCTGGAGCACCGTCTCCGAGCGGCCGAACGCCGACGCCCGCGACGCCTCGGGCAGGTCGTCCTGGATGACCGCGTCGAGGCTGTTCTTGGCCAGCGCGCTGGCGATCGCCCCGACGAGGCCGACGATGGCCGCGGTGGTGATGCCCGCGGCGAAGGTCGCCACGACCGTGGAGGTGAGCGCGGCGATGGCGCAGCCGATGACGACCTGCTCGGGTTTGCCGACGTGCACCCGCGCGCCGACGGCGTTGCCCACAAAGCTGCCCAGGCCCGCCGCGCCCGCGATGACGCCGAGCAGCAGCACCTGCTGGAACGCCTCGGCCTCGTACTCGGCGCGCACGGCGAACGCGGCGAACATCATCAGGAAGCCGGTGAGCACCCGGATGGTCCCGTTGCCCCACAGGGCGACGACGATGTGCCTGCCCATGGGTTGTCGGTGCGCCTTGCCGGGGTGCGCCTTGATCGAGGCGGGCACCTCGCCCTCGGTGACCTCGACCCACGCCGGGATGCGCAGCGCCTGCGCCGCGCCGACCAGGCAGACCACGACCGTGAACCACAGCGCGCCCGGCGAGCCGAACAGATTGGTCAGCCCGACGGCCACCGCGCCGAACACCCCGCCGGCGAACAGACCGAACACCGTCAGCCGGGCGTTGGTCTTGGCGAGGGTGATCTCCGGTGGCAGCACTCTGGGCGTGACCGCGGCCTTGAGCACGGTGAACGATTTGGACAGCACCATCTTGCCGAGCGCGGCCGGGTAGAGCAGCCACGTCTCGAAGTTCAGCGCCATGATCAGGCACATCAGCGCCTGACCCGCCGACACCGCGCACATGGCCAGCCTGCGCCCGCGCTGGATGCGGTCGAGCGCGGGCCCGATGATCGGGGCGACCAGCGCGAAGGGCGCCACGGTGATCAGCAGGTAGAGCGCGACCTTGCCCTTGCTCTCCCCGCTGGCCGCGGAGAAGAACAGCGTGTTGGCCAGCGCGACGGCCATCGCCGCGTCGCTGGCGTAGTTGAACATCGTGGCGTAGGTGAGCGCGGTCAGCCCGGACTTCTCCGCGCCGTCGGCCCCTGCCGCCTTGCGGAAGGCGGTGACCGCCTGCGTGGTCAGCTGCTTGCTGCGCAGCGCCGCGACCCGGGTGACCGTCAGCTTCTTGGGGTACCGCGGCGACCCGGGAACCTCGTCGGTCGGCCGATCGGACGGGTCGGCGCGGTCGCCGGGGCGGGCGGGGAGGTGGTCGTCGTGCCCGTCCTCGTCGTAGCGGGACGGGCGGCGGCGCGGCTCGTAGTCGCCGTAGTTGCCGTGGTCGCCGTGGTCGCCGTCGTAGCGAGGCTGCTCGTAGCGGGCGGACTCGCGGCGCGGCGGCTCCCGGTGGGAAGGCTCCCGGTGGGAAGGCTCCCGGTGGGAAGGCCCCCGGTGGGAAGGCCCGTGGTCGCGCTCGCCGCGCCCGGCCTCGTCCCAGCGCCGCGCGGGCGGCCCGTCGCTCCAGTGCCGCGACTCCCTGGGCCGCGACGGCCGACGGTCCTCGTGCTGGTCGGCGTACCGCCGCGGGTAGCGCTCGTCCTCCCGCCACGGCGGCCGGGGCCGCGGGCCGGACGGGTAGTCGTGCGGGTACCGGTCGCCGAAGGTCTCCAGTTCCGGCTCGTCGTGCCGGTGGTCAGGGCGCTCCTCGGCCTGCCCGTAGGGCTTGGTGGGCCGCTTGCGCGGCGGCGGCTCGCTGGGACGCCACTCCGGCTGCGGCGCGTCCGTCCAGCCCTTGCGCCCGCGCTTGCCGCGGCGCGGGGGCTGATCGGGGGAGCCGGACCGAATCACACCACCCATCCTGCCGTATCCGAGGTCTTGACACCGGCGGGATGTGCGAGATAGCGCTCCGCCCCGCCGCCGTGGCTACCCGTCCGCCTGCTCGAAGCGCACCCGGAACATCGTCGGCCACAGCTTCCCGGTGACGAGGAACTCCTCGGTCCCCGGCACGTGCGCGATGCCGTTGAGGACGTCGGTGGCCGCCCGCTCGTCGGCGCTGAGCAGACCGGAGAGGTCGGCGGCGGCGACCACGGCGCCGGAGTCCGGATCGATGCGCACGATCCGGTCGGTCTGCCACACGTTGGCGTACACCGACCCGTCGACGCACTCCAGCTCGTTGAGCCGCAGCAGCGGCTCGCCGCCCTCGGTCACCTCCACGGTCCCGACGGGCTCGAACGTCGCAGGGTCGCGGAAGGTGAGGGTGGCGCTGCCGTCGCTCATGACCAGCCGCCCGCCGTCGTGGCACAGCCCCCAGCCCTCGCCGGGGTAGCCGACCCTGCGCAGCTCGGCCAGGCTCTCCCGGTCGCGCTCGATGGCGATGCCGTGCTGCCAGGTCAGCTGCCAGATCCGGTCGCCGACGACGGTGATGCCCTCGCCGAACATGTCGTGGGGCAGCGCCGTGCGGGCGCGCACCTCGCCGGTCTCGGGGTCGGTCGCGCGCACTTCGGAGCGCCCGACCAGGCCGGTGCCCTCGTAGAGGACGCCGTCGACCAGTTCCAGGCCCTGGGTGAACGCCGTCGGGTCGTGCGGCACCTCGGCGACCACGTCGACCCGCAGCTCGACGACGCCGGGGGCGGGCGGCTCGGACGTGCAGGCGGCGAGCAGCAGGGCGAGCGGGAGCAGGGCGAGCGGGCGCACCGGACCAGCCTGGCACGCGCGCGTGGCGGCGCACAGCGCGTGCGGCACAATCTCCCTGGTGATGACGCCGACTCCCGCACCCCAGGACGTGACCGACCCCGAGCTGCTCGCGGCCGTCGACCTCGCCCGCGCCGCGGCGCAGGAGGAGGCGGGCGACGAGGTGGGCGCGCACGTCGCCGTCACCGCGGAGGACGCGCACGCGGCCACGCACCTGTTCGATGCGGACAAGCCCGGCTACGCGGGCTGGCGCTGGGCGGTCACCGTGGCCCGCGCGCCCGGGTATCCGGTCACCGTCAGCGAGGTCGTGCTGCTGCCCGGCTCGGCCGCGCTGGTCGCGCCCGCCTGGGTGCCGTGGCAGGACCGGGTCCGCGCGGGCGACCTCGGCGTCGGCGACCTGCTGCCGACCGCGGCCGACGACTACCGCCTGGTGGCGGGCTACGCCGCCTCCGACGACCCCGCTGTCGAGGACCTGGCGCTGGAGGTCGGACTCGGCAGGAAGCGGGTGATGTCGCGCGAGGGCAGGCTGGACGCGGCCGACCGCTGGACGGGCGGGGAGTTCGGTCCCGGCGCCGACATGGCCCGCGGCGCGCCCGCCCACTGCGGCACCTGCGGCTTCTACCTGCCGGTCGCCGGCCTGCTCGGCGCGGCGTTCGGCGTCTGCGGCAACGAGATCGCCCCGGCCGACGCGCGGGTCGTGCACGCCGAGTACGGCTGCGGCGCGCACTCCGAGGCCGAGGTCGAGCAGATCTCCCCGGTCCTCGTCGCCGACCTGATCTACGACGACGCCCAGCTGGAGGTCTCGCAGCCCGAGCCGGAGGCCGACAGCGCCGCCGAGCCGGGGTCCGACAGCGCCGCCGAGCCCGAGCCCGCCGACTCCGCCGCCGCCGCGCTGGAGGCCCCCGACGCCGAGGCCGCCGAGCAGGCACCCGGCGCCGAAGGGTGAGCCGGGACCCGTTCGAGACCGCGGCCCTGCGCGCCTCGGTGCTGGCGGCGTGGATGTCCTCGCCGACGCGCTTCCGCGAGGACGCCAACGCCGAGGAGGACCTCTACCTCGGCGGCTACCGCGACCGCCTGCTGGTCGAGCTGGCCCAGAACGCCGCCGACGCCGCCGGGTCCGGCGGCACGCTGCGGGTCACCCTGGTCGACGGCGAGCTGCGCGCGGCCAACACCGGCAGGCCGCTGGACGCCCAGGGCGTGGCGGCGCTGTCGTCGCTGCGCGCCTCGGCCAAGCAGCGCGGGGTCGGCCAGTTCGGCCTCGGCTTCGCCGCGGTCCTCGCGGTGACCGACGCCCCGCGCGTGGTGTCGGAGACCGGCGGCGTCGCGTTCTCGGCCGCGGACACGACCTCGGCGATCGCCGACCACCCCGACCTGGCCGCGCGGGCCGCCGAGCGCGGCGGCCGGGTTCCGGTGCTGCGCCTGGTGTGGCCGACCGACGAGGCCCCGCCCGCCGGGTTCGCCACCGAGGTCCGCCTGCCGCTGCGCGCCGACGTCGACGGCGAGGCCCTGCTGGCCCGCTTCGCCGAGGAAGCCCCGGACCTGCTGCTGGCGCTGTCCTCGCTGTCCCGTGTCGAGATCGCGGGCACGGTGTGGGAGCGCACCGACGAGGACGACCGGCTCACCATCCACGGCCCCGGCGAGCCGCAGGCGTGGCTGGTGCACCGCGCCACCGGCGAGCTGTCGGCCGACGTGCTCGCCACGCTCGGCGTCGAGGCCCGCGAACGTCCTCAGTGGACTGTCACATGGGCGCTGCGGCTGGACGCCGACGGCGCGCCGCACCCGCTGGCCGAGGACGTCCTGCACGCCCCCACCCCGACCGACGAGCGCATGTCGCTGCCCGCGCGCCTGGTCGCCACCGTGCCGATCGAGCCCAGCCGCCGCCGCGCCCGGCTCGGCCCCGCCGCCGACGAGGTGCTCGCCGCCGCGGGCGCGGCCTACCCCGGCCTCATCGCCAAGCTGCCCGCCAAGCGCCGCACCGCCCTGGTGCCCCGCACCGGCTTCCCGCTGTCTGAAGTGGACGACAGGGTGCGCGGTCTGGTGCTGGCCGCGCTGCGCCGCGCCGAGTGGCTGCCCGCCGCCGGGTCCGGCTGGCTGACCCCGGCTCGCGCCCGCGTCCTCGACGTCGCCGCCCCCGGCCTGGCCGACCTGCTCGCCGAGGTCATCCCCGACCTGGCCGACGGCGCGCTCTCCGACCCGGCGCACGCGGGCGCGCTCTCCGCGCTGGACGTGCCGCGCCTGCGCCTGGCCGAGGCCGTCGCCGCGATCACCGGCACCTCGCACCCGCCCGCGTGGTGGCACCGCCTCTACACCGCGCTGGCCCCGGTCGCCGACGCCGACTCGACCGCGCGCGAGGAGCTGGGCGGCCTGCCCGTCCCGCTGGCCGACGGCCGCACCCTGCCCGGACCGCGCGGCGCGGTGCGCTACGACGGCGACCCCGAGCTGCTGGGCCTGCTCTCCCGCGCCGACGTCGGCGCGCTGCGGGTGGTGCACCCGGAGGCCGCGCACCCGATCCTCGATCGGCTCGGCGCGCGCACCGGCACCGCGGCCGACCTGCTCGACAGCCTCCAGGAGGCCGTCGAGCGCAGCGTGGACGACCACGAGTCCGGGATGGACGTCAGCGGGTTGGCCCCGGTCGTGCTGCGCCTGCTGCGCGACTCCGGCGCGCACCCGCGGCCGTGGCTGGGCGCGCTCGCGCTGCCCGACGCCGTCGGCGACCTGCGCCGCGCCGACGAGCTGGCCGTGCCCGGCTCGCCGCTGCTGGACGTGCTCGACCCGGACTCGCCCGTCGGCGTGCTCTCCGCCGAGGTCGCCGACGCCTGGCCCCGGCACGTGCTCACCGCCGCGGGCGTGCTCGACGCGTTCGCCGTGGTCGTGGACGAGAACCCGACCGGCCCCGACCACGACCTCGACGACGAGGCCGCCTGGTGGGACTCCTACCCGACCCCGCCCACCCGGCTGGTCGGCATCCGCGACCTCGACCTGGTCGCCGCCGACGCCTGGCCAACCGCGCTGCGCCTGCTGGCCACCGAGCCCGACACCTGGCGCGCGCTGGTCGACCCGATCGGCTACCCGGCCTGGTGGGTCGGGCGCCACGCCCGCCTGCACGGCGCCGCGCCCACGACCTGGCGCATGCCCGACGCCGACGCTCTGGCGGGCCTCTACGACCCGCTGCCCGACACCGGCATCGACCCGCGCATCCTCATCGCCGTCGGCGTGCGCACCGAGCTGGCCGTGCACACCGCCGAGGACGCCGAGGACCTGCTGCGCCGCCTGGCCGACCCCGAGCGCGACATCCCGCAGGGCGTCGTCCTGCGCGCCCACCGCGCCCTGGCCGACGCGGTCCGCGACGACCTCTTCGACGTCGAGGACGTGCACCCGCCCGAGGAGTTCCGCACCGTCGCCGGGCCGGTCACCGACGACTGCGCCGTGCTCGACGGCCCGTGGCTGCTCGCGGTGCTGGCCGAGGACGAGGTCATCTCGGCGGGCCCGGACGTCGCCGCCGCCGAGACCCTGGCCGACCTGCTCGACCTGCCGCTGGCCTCCGAGGAGGTCCTCGGCGAGCCGGTCTCGGCGGGCGAGCACGTGCCGTGGGCCGACCTCGGCGCCGTCGCCGCGGCCTGCGACCTGCTCGGCGAGGCCGTCCCGCCCGGCGGCGCGGTCGTGCACGACAAGCTCGTCGTGCGCACCGACGGCGGCGACCACCCGGTGTCCTGGTGGGTCACCGACGCCGGGGTCGCGCACTGCGCCGACACCCCGGAGGCGCTGGCCCGCGCCCTGGCCTGGACCACCGACCGCTGGGCCGAGCGGCACACCTTCACCGCGCTGATCGAGGACCCGGCGCTGTACCTGCGCTAGGCCCAGCGGCGCCGACCATTCGGCCGCATGCGGTGCTGACCTGCGCAATCAGCCGATTGTGTGCCTCCGGTCCAGGCCGGTAGGGATCACTCATGACCCAGAACCAGGCAGTCGATCCCGCGCTCGGCGAGCAGGCCCTCCCGGCTCGAAGGGCGGGGTTCGTCCACGGGCACTTCCCGCGCCACAAGGGCAGGGTGATCGCGGTCAGCGCGCTGATCGGGTTCCTGCTCACCGTGGTGTGGTCGGCGGAGTTCGTCGACCACGTCATCGGCGACAGCGTCGCCAACACCATCCTGGGCCACGACGCCAAGGCCACGCCGATCACCGGGGTCCTGGCGGGCACGCTGTTCGCGTTCGTCTCCGGGCTCGCGGGCACGTTCACCGCGTGCAACATCGCCGCCTTCGGCGCGGTGGCGCCGCTGCTCGGGGACAACGCAGGCCGCGGTGAACGGGTCCGCAGGGCGCTGCCGCCGCTGGGGTGGCTGTCGGCGGGCATGCTCGCCGTCTCGGTGGTCTACGGCGCGCTCGTCGGGCTGGTCGGCACCGGCATGCCGCAGTTCGCCACGACCAGGGTGCCCGGGACCATCCCCGGTTTCCTGGTGCAGTCGATGGTCGTCTACGGCCTGATCGGCCTGTTCATGCTCTGGCTGGGCCTCGCCGCGGCCGGGGTCGCCCGCGACCCCCTCGGCCCGCTCACCCGCCGGTGGCCGAACGCCCCGATGGTCGTCATGGGCGTGCTGATCGGCCTGTTCCTGGTCGGCAGGCCCTACCCGCTGTTCCGCCAGATGTTCCGCGACGCCGCCGAGAGCGGCAACCCGCTCTACGGGGCGGCCGCCTTCAGCCTCCAGTCCATCGGCAACATCATCGTGCTCGCCGTGCTGTTCCTGGCGCTGACGTACTTCCTCGGCGCGCGGATGCAGCGCTGGCTGTCGGCCGAGCCGACCAGGACCGCCAAGATCACTGCGGTGTCGCTGGTCAGCGCCGGGGTCTTCCTGGTCCTGTACTGGGACGTCCGGCTGCTGCAGTTCCTCGACCTGATCTCCTGGTACCCGGTGGCCCCGTGGACCTGACCGGGCTCAGTCGACCTTCTGGGCGCCCCGGCTGCCGCGCGCGGCGGCGTGGCGCTGCCAGGCGATGACCCCGGCGCCTAGGATTCCCAAGCCCGCTCCGGCGACCGACGTCCACAGCCACACCGCGGAGGTGGCGTTGTAGCCGTAGTGGGCGATGGCCAGCGCGAGGGCCGCCACCAGCCAGACCCCGGTGCCGACGTGGACGATCGGCGCGAGCGCCAGCAGCCGGGGCGGCAGCGGCGGCGGTGGGCGCAACGGAGCGGCTGGTGCGGGCCCGACTGGTTCAGACACAGCTGGGAGGCTACGGCAATGGCGGACGAGGCAGCGGGGACCACCGGCGGCGGTGCCGACCAGAGTGCCGACCGGGACACCGCCCGGGACACCGACCGGGGCGCGGATCAGGGCAACGGCGGAGCGGTGGCGGCGGGCGCCGCGGGCCGGTCGGGGCTCGACCGGTTCTTCAAGATCTCCGAGCGCGGGTCGACCGTCGGGCGCGAGGTGCGCGGCGGGCTGGTCACGTTCGTGACGATGGCCTACATCGTCGTGCTGAACCCGCTGATCATCGGCAGCTTCGCCGCCGACGACACCGGCGCGCACACCGACCTCTTCGGCGGCATCCTGCCCGTCGACCAGGTGGCCGCGGCGACGGCGCTGGTGGCCGGGGCCATCACCATCCTGTTCGGCCTGGTCGCCAACTTCCCGTTCGCGCTGGCCACCGGCCTGGGCATCAACACCCTGGTCGCGGTGTCCATCGCCCCGCAGATGACCTGGCCGGAAGCCATGGGCCTGGTGGTGGTCAACGGCATCGTGGTGCTGCTGCTGGTCGTCACCGGCGTGCGCACGGCGGTGTTCAACGCCGTCCCGGCCGCGCTCAAGTCGGCGATCGCGGTCGGCATCGGCTTGTTCATCGCGCTGATCGGCCTGGTCGACGCCGGGTTCGTGCGGCGCGTCCCGGACGCGGCGGGCACCACCGTGCCGGTGGGCCTGGGCATCGACGGCTCGATCGCGTCCTGGCCGACGCTGGTGTTCGTCGTCGGGCTGGTGCTGACCTCGATCCTGGTGGCCAAGCGGGTCAAGGGCGCCATCCTCATCGGCGTCGCCGTCGGGACCGTCCTGGCCATCGCCATCGAGGCCCTGGTCAACGCGGGCCCCTCGCTGGGCGTCAATCCCAAGGGCTGGAACCTGGGCTACCCGGCGCTGCCCGAGCAGGTCTTCGGCATCCCCGACCTGTCCCTGCTCGGCGAGGTCTCCTTCGGCGCGTGGTGGCGGGTGCCCGCGCTGACCGCGGCACTGCTGGTGTTCACCCTGGTGCTGACCGACTTCTTCGACACCATCGGCACGATGACCGGTCTGGGCAGGGAAGCCGGGCTCGTGGACAAGGACGGCAAGCTCCCCAACACCGGCAAGGCGCTGTTCGTCGACAGCCTCGGCGCGGTCGCCGGCGGTGCGGCGTCGACCAGCTCGAACACCGTCTACATCGAGTCCGCCTCCGGCATCGCCGAGGGCGCGCGCACCGGCCTGGCCAACGTGGTGACCGGCCTGCTGTTCCTGGCCGCGATGTTCTTCACCCCGCTCTACCAGGTGGTGCCGATCGAGGCCGCCGCCCCCGCGCTGGTGGTCGTCGGCGCGCTGATGATGGCCCAGATCCGCGAGATCGACTTCAGCGACTTCACCATCGCGCTGCCCGCGTTCCTGACCATCGTGGTCATGCCGTTCACCTACTCGATCGCCAACGGCATCGGCGCGGGCTTCGTCAGCTATGTCGTGCTGCGCCTGGTCACCGGGCGCGCCCGGGGCCTGCACCCGCTGATGTGGATCGTGTCGGCGGCCTTCGTCGTCTACTTCGCGATGGGTCCGATTCAGGCGTTGTGACCTGATCGACCGTGGCCCCGGGCCGTTTAGTGAGGTATGCTAACGATCGTGTCCGCGGAGCAATCGTCCCTCACCGGCAAGTTGCGGCTCGCCGTCGTGCGGCTCAATCGGAGGCTCCGCGCCCAGCGCACCACCGAGAGCGTCTCGCTGACCCAGATCTCGGCCCTGTCGTGCCTGCACAAGTGCGGGCCGCTGACCCCGGGCGAGCTGGCGGCGAAGGAAGGCGTGCAGCCCCCGTCCATGACGCGGGTGATCGCGGCGCTGGAGGACATGGGCTACGTCTCGCGGCGGCCGCACCCCAGCGACGGCAGGCAGGCGATCGTCGCGCTGACCGAGATCGGCCTCGTCCACATCAAGGGCGAGATCACCGCGCGCGAGGCGTGGCTGGACCGGCGGCTCAACGAGCTCGACGACGAGGAACGGGAGATCCTGGACCGCGCCGCCGAGATCATCGACAGGATGGCAGGTAAAGCGGACTAGTGACGGCGGAAGCGGGAATCAGGCAGCAGCAGTCCAAGGCCACCCCCGCACAGCCGCCGCCCAGTCCGCCGATTCCGTCTACTCAGGACGGGATGTTCTCGTCCCTGCGCGTGCGCAACTACCGCATCTTCGCCGGGGGCGCGCTGCTGTCCAACACCGGCACCTGGATGCAGCGCATCGCCCAGGACTGGCTGGTCCTTGTCCTCACCGACAACAACCCCGTCGCCCTCGGCATCGCCGCGGCGCTGCAGTTCCTGCCGACGCTGCTGCTGTCGCTGTGGGCGGGCGTGCTCGCCGACCGGATGGACAAGCGCAAGCTGCTGATCGCCGTGCAGACGGGCATGGCGCTGAGCGCGGTCGTGCTCGGCGTGCTGGACGTGACCGGCGCCGTGCAGCTCTGGCACGTGTACGTGCTGTGCGCGGTGCTCGGCGCGTTCTCCGCGGTCGAGGTGCCGGTGCGGCAGTCGTTCGTGGTGGAGATCGTCGGGCGCGGGCAGCTGACCAACGCCGTGGCGCTCAACTCGACCAACTTCAACCTCGCCAGGATCGTCGGCCCGGCCATCGCCGGCGTGATGATCACCCTGATCGGCACCGGCTGGCTGTTCCTGGCCAACGCGGTGCTGACCGGCGCGGTCATCGCGGGCCTGATCGCCATGCGGGTCGGCGAGCTGCGGCCGTCGCCGAGGGTCAAGGCGCGCCGGGGCCAGCTGGTGGAGGGCCTGCGCTACGTGCGCGGACGCCCGGACATCCTCACCGTGATGGTGATGGTGTTCTTCGTCAGCACGTTCGGCATGACGTTCTTCGTGACCCTCGCCGTCGCCGCCGCAAACGTTTTCCACCAGGATGCCAGCGGCTACGGCCTGCTCTCCACGATGCTGGCCGTCGGCACCCTGTGCGGTGCGCTGCTGGCCGCGCGGCGCAGCTCCAAGGGGCAGCCGAGGACGCGGCTGCTGCTCGGCTCGGCGCTCGCGTTCGGGGTGCTCCAGGTCGCGCTGGGCCTGCTGCCCTCCTACGGGCTGTTCGCCGTCGGCCTGATCCCGGTCGGCTTCGCGCTGATGACCTTCATGACCGCGGCGAACTCGACGGTGCAGCTCGCGGCGGCCCCGGAGATGCGCGGGCGGGTCATGGGCCTCTACATGCTGGTCTTCGTCGGCGGCAACCCGCTGGGCGCGCCGATGACGGGCTGGCTCGCCGACGAGTTCGGCGGGCGCTCGCCGTTCATCGTCGGCGGCGCGGTCGCCGCGCTGACCGCCATCGTCTGCGGCCTGGTGCTCGTGCGCCGAGGCGGCGTGCGCCTCTCGCCCGCCAACTGGACGCGGCTGCGCGTCCTGCGCCGCGACGGCGTCAAGCGCGTGCGCTGAAACCCCTGGTCGCGGCGGACCCCTCCCGGTGCGGGAGGGGTCCGCCGCGCGTTCGGGGGCGAGTGGTGCGCGTCACCCGATCGTGGGGCTTGCGAGGGGAATGAAGTAAGGCTAACCTAAGTCTTGTCCGCTTCGTGGTGGGAGCGGCAGTCAGTTCGGGAACCGAATGGCCCCCGCTTCCCAGCGTCCGGAAGCGGGGGCCATTCATATCCGGCAGGGGGGCTTGTCGGAGCATCCCCGCCGAAGTCCTGTGCGCTACGCCTTCGGGGCGGGCGGGCGCAGGCCGTTCTCGCCCGCGCGGGCCGCCTCGAACCGGGCGGTCACGTCGGCCCAGTTCACGATGTTCCAGAGCTTGTCGATGTAGTCGGTCTTCACGTTCTTGTACTGCAGGTAGTACGCGTGCTCCCAGGTGTCGAACACCAGCAGCGGCGTGGTCGCGATCGACAGGTTCGAGTGGTGGTCCTTGAGCTGCTGGGTGACCAGCCGCGAGCCGATCGGGTCCCAGGCCAGCACACCCCAGCCGGAGCCCTGGATCGTCCCGGAGACGGCGTTCATCTGCGCGCGCAGGCCGTCGAAGGAGCCGAAGTGCTCGTCGACGGCCGCCGCCAGCTCGCCGGTCGGCTTGTCGCCGCCGTCCGGGCTGAGGTTCTTCCACCAGATCGCGTGCAGGGTGTGCCCGGCGAGGTTGAACGCCAGGGACGTCTCCAGGCCGACGATCGAGCCGAAGTCGCCCTTGTCCCGGGCGGCGTCGATCTTCTCCAGCGTGTCGTTGGTGCCCTTGACGTACGCGGCGTGGTGCTTGCTGTGGTGCAGCTCGTTGATATCGCCGATGATCACCGGCTCAAGCTGGCCGTAGTCGTAGTCGAGGTCGGGCAGGACGTACGGGGCCACGCGCTCTCTCCTCGTGGTGGTGCCAGGCAGTCGCTACTGCAATTCTCTGGCAACAGTACTCCGGCCCGGCCCGGGGCACCCGTCAGAGGGACGGCCAGGTGTGCACCGGCTCCCCGGACTCGCTCAGCTCGACGTAGGCGCGCATCATCGAGGTCAGCGCCGCCTCCCGGTCCAGGCCGCTCGCCTCCAGGGTGGCCACCGACTCCCGCTGCCACGACGAGCCGGTGCGCCGGGCCAGGCAGCGCCGCTCGATGATGCCCAGGTAGCGCTCGCGGGCGGAGTCGGCGACCCCGCAGTCGGCCAGTCCCTCGTGCGCCATGGGCAGGAGTTTGCGCAGCACCAGTTCATCCGGCGGGACCCAGCCCGCCCCCGGCCAGTACAGCTGGCTGCCGAAGGCGTGCCGAGCGCCCGCGTGCAGGTTCTCCTCGGCCGCCTGGAACGACATCTGCGTCCACAGTGGATAGTCCTGTGTGGCCAGTGCGCGCTGGGCTCCGTAGAAGAACGCGGCGTTGGCGACCATGTCGGCCACCGTCGGGCCCGCGGGCAGGACCCGGTTCTCCACGCGCAGGTGCGGCACGTCGTCGCTGATGTCGTAGACCGGGCGGTTCCAGCGCCAGATCGTGCCGTTGTGCAGGCGCAGCTCGCTCAGCCGCGGCGGGCGCCCGCGGTCGAGGGCCTCCAGCGGGTCCTCGTCGTCGAGTTCGGGCAGCAGGCCGGGGAAGTAGCGCACGTTCTCCTCGAACAGGTCGAAGATCGAGGTGATCCACCGCTCGCCGAACCACACCCTCGGCCGCACGCCCTGGTTCTTCAGCTCCTCGGGCCGGGTGTCGGTCGCCTGCAGGAACAGCGGGATGCGCGTCTCGTGCCAGAGCGCCTTGCGCAGCAGGAACGGCGAGTTCGCCGCGATCGCGACCTGCACCCCCGCCAGGCACTGCGCGGCGTTCCAGTTGGCCGCGAACTGCTCGGGAGCCACCTGCAGGTGCAGCTGCGTGGACGTGCACGCCGCCTCGGCCAGGATCGAGTCCTGCATCTTGCGCAGCTTCTCGGCACGGCGGCCGGGCAGCGGGGTGCCCTCCATGTTCAGCACCAGCTCCTCGCCGCGTGCGGCGAAGATCTGGTCGTTGAGCCTGCGGTAGCGCGCCTTCTGCGTCAGCCACCGGATGTCCATGTGCTCCGGGCGCAGCGTCGGCAGCGTGCCGATGATCACCAGCCGGGCGCCCGCGTCGCGCGCCTTGGCCGAGGCGCCCGCCAGCGAGTCGGTCAGCTCGTCCTCCAGCTCGATGGACTGCGTCCCGCCCAGTGGACGCGGCCGCACGTTCAGCTCCAGGTTGTGCTGGCCCAGTTCGAGGGTGTAGCAGGGGTCATCGATCTTCTCCAGGACCGTGGAGTTGAGCATTGCCGGACCGAGCCCGTCGTCGACGAGGTTGAGTTCGATCTCCATCCCCATCTGCGGCGGCGCCGCGTCGAAGCCGCCCTCGGTCAGCATCCGGCCCAGCGCGTCGAGGCACCGGCGCATCTTCGCCCGGTAGCGCTGCCTGTCGAGACCGTCGGATGCGATGACCACGTTCTGCCCCATGACACGCCCTCCCGTCCATCCGGCTCGTCAGCCGGAACATGCGCGGGAGGCCAACGTTGGCATAGGGCGGACTTGCTTGCTAGCGCCCAAATTGGTGCCGTGCGTTATCCCGGGGTAACGCAGCGCAAGCGCCGGGGACGCCTGGGCGCGCCCGCTATGGCGTGCGACACTGCGCGGGTGGCGCAGGTGATCGACGTGGCGGACCCGGCAGATCCGCGGCTGGACGACTTCCGCGACCTCACCACCGCCGACCGCAGGCCGGACCGGCCCGGTGGCCGCGGTCTGGTGATCGCCGAGGGCGTGGTGGTCGTGCAGCGCCTGCTCGCCTCCCGCTACCCGGTCCGCGCCCTGCTCGGCGTCCCGCGCCGCATCGAGGCCCTGGCCCCCGACCTCGCCGACCACGACATCCCGGCCTACGCCGTCCCCGCCGAGGTGATGGCCGAGACCGTCGGTTTCCACCTCAACCGCGGCGTCCTCGCCGCCGCCGACCGCGCCGCCCCCGCGCCGGTGCCGGACCTGCTGGCCACCGCGCGGACCGTCGTGGTCCTGGAGGGCGTCGGCGACCACGAGAACCTGGGCGCGCTGTTCCGCAACGCCGCCGCCCTGGGCGTCGACGCCGTCCTGCTCGGCCCCGGCTGCAGCGACCCCCTGTACCGCCGCAGCGTCCGCGTCTCCATGGGCCACGTCCTCGCCGTCCCCTTCGCCCCCCTCGACCCGTGGCCCGGCGGCCTGGACCTGCTGCGCGCGGCGGGCTTCCGCGTCCTGGCGATGACCCCCCGCCCCGACGCGGTACCGCTGTCCGAGCTGGCCCGCGGCGGCGACCGGGTGGCCCTGCTCCTCGGCTCGGAAGGCCCCGGCCTCACCGAGGAGGCCATCGCCGCCGCCGACACCCCCGTCCGCATCCCCATGACCCGGGCGGTCGACTCCCTCAACGTGGCGACCGCCGCCGCGGTCGCGTTCTACGCCCTCACCGAAGGAGCCCCCGGTGGAACTGCGCGCCAGCGATGAGCGCCCCGTCCTCGTCACCGAGAACGGCGACATCGACCCCGACACCCTCCCGCTGGACCCCGCCCTCACCGAAGACCTCAACGAATGGGCCCGCGTAGCCACCGCCGTCTCCCGAGCCGCCGACCCCACCGCCGCCCCCGTCGTCTCCCGCCGGGGCCGCCAACTGGCCCTGCGCCTGGCCGACGCCACCACAACCCCGATCACCTACGTCGATCCCCTGACCGGCGAGGCATCGGTGGTCAATCCCACCTCCCCCCTCCTCGTGGCCGACGCCGAACCAGAGCAGACCCCCGACCCCACCGAGCCCACCGAGCCCACACCGTGGGGCACCGGCCTCCTGGTAGCCGCCTTCGCCTTCACCCTCGTCGTCTTCGCCATCGGCACCCTCGCCGCCACCCTGAACGAGAACTCCCCCCTCCTGGCCATCGGCGCCAACGTCGTCGTCACCGGCGGCCTACTCCCCTCGGTCTGGCTAGCCCGAGGCGTCCCGATCTGGCGCTGGGTGGCCTTCGGCGTGGGCGCGGGCATCGCGGCAGGGTGGGTCGCCCTGCCGTTCGTGATCTTCAGCTAGATCGCGGTTTTGTCGCCACCCTCGCCACCCCATCGGACCGGCCACCAGCGCCACGGACCGACGGACCCATCACACCAACGAATCGCGCCACCGCGAGTGCAACGCGGCGAACCGCCCAGACTCGGCGATCAGCTCAGCAGGCGACCCGTCCTCCACCACCCTCCCATCATCAATCACCAACACCCGATCAGCGATCAACACCGTCGACAGCCGGTGCGCGATGATCAACGCCGTCCGATCGGCCAGCACGGACTCCAACGCCCCCTGCACCGCCCGCTCAGTAGGAATGTCCAAACTAGACGTAGCCTCGTCCAGCACCAGCACCGACGGATCAGCCAGGAACGCCCGCGCGAAAGCCACCATCTGCCGCTGCCCGGCAGACAGCCGCCCCCCACGCTTGCGCACGTCAGTCCCATAACCCTCGGGCAACCGCGAGATGAACTCGTGCGCCCCCACGGCCCCAGCGGCCGACTCGATCTCTGAACGACTCGCCCCAGGCCGCCCGAGCGCGATGTTGTCGGCCACCGACCCGGAGAACAGGAAGTTCTCCTGCGTCACCATCACCACCGCCGCCCGCAGCGCCGAGTCGGAAAGCTCCCGCAGGTCCACCCCGTCAAGCCGCACGGAACCGGAACTCGGGTCGTAGAACCGCGCCACCAGCTTCGCCAGGGTCGACTTCCCCGCCCCCGTCGGCCCCACCAGCGCCACCGTCTGCCCCGCCGGAATGGCCAGGTCGAACTCGGGCAGCACCACCGGCCCGTCCGCCGAGTACCGGAACGCCACCCGGGAGAAGGTCACCGCGCGTCCGCGGTCGGAGGCGGGGAGGTCCACCGGTGACTCCGGTTCGCGCACGTCGGGCTGTTCCTCCAGCAGGCCGGAGATCTTCTCCAGCGCCGCCGTCGCCGAGGAGTAGGCGTTGGCGAACATCGCCATCTCGTCCAGCGGGTCGTAGAAGCGCCGCAGGTAGAGCAGGAACGCCGTGAGCACGCCCAGCTCCAGTCCGCCGCCGACCACCCGCCAGGCCCCGATCAGCAGCACCGCGGCCAGGCTGATGTTGCCGACCATGCGCACCGTCATGGTGAACACGGCCACCACGTCCAGCGCCCTGCGGTTGGCGTCGCGGAAGCTGCCGTTGAGGCCGCTCATGATCGACTCGTTGCGCTGCTCGCGCCGGAACGCCTGCACCGCGCGCATGCCGTTCATCGTCTCCACGAACTGCACGATGATCTTGGCGATCGCCCCGCGGGTGCCGCGGTAGGCGGCGTTGGAGTTGCGGAAGAACCAGCGCGCCGCCAGCACCAGCGGGATGAAGCCCGCCAGCACGAACACCCCCAGCGGCGGGTCGAGCACCACCAGCAGCACGGCGATGCCCGTCACCGACAGCGCCGCGGAGAGCAGGCCGTCGACGCCGTTGTCGAGCAGGTCGTCCAGGGAGTCGACGTCGCTGGTCAGCCGGGAGATGACCTTGCCGGAGGTGTAGTTCTCGTGGAAGGACAGCGACAGCCGCTGCGCGTGCCGGAAGATGCGCTGCCGCAGGTCGAGCAGCACGTCCTGGCCGATGCGCCCGACCAGCCGCAGGAACAGGTAGCGCAGGCCGGAGGACAGCAGGCTCGCGACGAGGTAGCCGCCGACGCACCAGGCCAGCGTGGACGGGTCGCCGCCGACGGCGGCGGGGATGCCGCTGTCGATGGCGATGGCGATGATCAGCGGCCCGGCCAGCGACGCGGCGTTCTCGGCGACCACCAGCGCCAGCGCCAGGGCGACCATGCGCGAGTGCGGCCGCAGCAGCGAGCCCAGCAGGGCCCGCGAGCGGCGCTGCAGGCGCAGGGTGGCCCGCTGGGTCAGGGTCTCGGTGTCCTCGGCGGCGACGCCGCGCCACTCCTCTTCGGCGGTGCTCATACCCTCGTCCGTTCCGAGTCCGCGCCCGCGTCATCCAGAGTGGACAGCAGGGTGCGGTAGGCGGTGTTGGTGGCCAGCAGCTCGCTGTGCGTGCCGACGGCGGTGATGCGGCCGTCGTCGAGCAGGGCGACCCGGTCGGCCAGCTGCACGGTGCTCGGCCGATGGGCCACGACCAGCGCGGTCACGCCGGAGAGCACGCTGCGCAGCGCGTGTTCGACCTCGGCCTCGGTCTGCACGTCCAGCGCCGAGAGCGGGTCGTCGAGGACGAGCACCTTCGGCTTGCCGACTACCGCGCGGGCCAGCGCCAGGCGCTGCCGCTGGCCGCCGGAGAGCGACAGGCCCTGCTCGCCGATGCGGGTGTCCAGGCCCCAGGGCAGCGCGTCCACGAACTCCTCGGCCTGCGCGACCCGCAGCGCGGTGCGCACGTCCTCCATCGAGGCCTCCGGCGCGCCGAGGCGCACGTTCTCGGCGACGCTGGCCGAGAACAGCACGGCGTCCTCGAACGCGGTGGCGACGGCCGCCCGCAGCTCCTCCAGCCGCAGGTCGCGCACGTCGACGCCGTCGACGGTGACCCGGCCGCCGGTGACGTCGGCCAGCCGCGCTACCAGCGCGGTCAGCGTCGTCTTGCCGCAGCCGGTCGGGCCGACCAGGGCGACGGTCTCGCCCGGCCGGACCTCCAGGTCGACGCCGGAGAGCACCTCGCCGCCGCGCTCGCCGCCCGTGGCGGGGTAGGCGAAGCGCACGTCCTCGAAGCGCAGCAGGCCCGCGCCATCGGCGGGCAGGCGCTGGGGCTCGGCCGGGTCGGTGATGGTGACCTCGGCGTCGCGGACCTCCCAGTAGCGCTCGGCGGCGGTCGCCGTCTGGTTGGTCTCGGCGAGCAGCCAGCCGATGGAGTCCACCGGCCAACGCAGGTAGGTGGCGATCGTGACCCCGGCGACCAGCGTCCCGATGGTCATCGTGCCGTTGGCGATGCCGAACGTGCCGACCAGCAGCTGCAGCGCGATGCCCAGCTCGGGCAGCATGATGATCGAGCCCCACAGCAGCGCCAGCACCCGGACCTTGGCCAGCTCGGTGCCGCGCAGCTCGCGCGCCTCGGCGGCGAAGCGGCGGGCCAGCTCGGGCCCGCGGCCGAACGCCTTGAGCACCCGGATGCCCAGCGCCGACTCCTCGACGGTGGTGGCCAGGTCGCCCTCCTGGTCCTGCGAGCGGCGGGAGAGCACCGAGTAGCGGGACTCGAAGACCGTGCTGATCGCGATCAGCGGCAGCGAGCAGGCCAGGGTGATCGCGCCGATCACCGGGTCGAGGAAGAACAGCACCCCGAGGCCGATGACCATCGTCAGCGAGTTGACCACGAGGAAGATGCCCGCGAAGGCGATGAACCGGCGGATCGTGGACAGGTCCGAGACCGCGCGGGAGAGCAGCTGGCCGGACTGCCACTGGTCGTGGAAGGCGATCGGCAGCCGGTGCAGGTGCGCGTAGAGGTCGGCCCGCAGATCGGCCTCGACGGCGGTGCTCGGCCCGGCGATGAGCTTGCGCCGCGTGAAGAACAGCAGCGCCTCGGTCGCCCCGAGCACGGCGACGGCGACCACCGGCCAGAGCAGCCCCGGCGCGTCCCCCTCGGCGACCGGCCCGTCGAGGATGCGCTGGATCACCAGCGGGATCGCCAGACCGCACATCATCGAGACGAGCACAGCAGCACCGGACCCGATGACCCGGCCCCGCACCGGCCGCAGGTACGGCCCGAGCCGGACGATGTGCCGCAGGCCACCGCGCTTCGGATCGCTCTCCAGGTCGTTCAAGGCACCCCCAGGACAGGTCGGCGACCGACGCTACGCCGCCCGCCGACGAACGTCATCCGAGTTTCGGACCTGCACCGCGGTAGAGGTCAAGCCCCCGCCACGAAGATCCACTGTGGACTTGGCAAGCCGCGCTAAACTGACCCCATGACGCGACCGGAGCCGGTGCGGTTCCTGCGCACCGAACCCACCATGGCCTACCCGGAGGGCCGCCTCCTCGCCCTGCGCGACGCCCAGCTGCACGTCCTGGCCCCCGACGGCTGGACCCGCCTCGGCCGCGGCAGGCCCGCAGGCGCCACCTGGCTCACCCACGAGGACGCCGAAGACTGGCTGGAACGCGAAGGCTGGCCCCCCACCCTCCTCGACACCGTCCCCCGAGCCTGACCGTTCTGCCCGCTGCCAGTCCGCTCGCCCCTGGGGGCGGTGCCGGCCGTGCGCTTGCCCCCACCTGCCCGCGAGCAGGAGAGATGGAAGAGCCAGGCGGCCAGGGGCGAGGGCGGAGAGGCTCTTTGCCACCAAAGCAATGCTCCACCCCATCGGACCCACCCCAACGCCACGGAACCCGTCTGATCACACCGCGTTCCCTTCCGGCACCCCCCGTGCCATCGTGGATTGGTCCAGACCATGGGAGCCCCGATGCGCGGAACCACAGTGCCCCCCGGCACCCCCTGCGAACCCACCAACGACCTACCCATGCACCGCCTGGAAACCCCCACCACCCTCCCCTTCGCGATCGGCACCTTCGACACCATCGGCCCCCTGTCCCGCGCCGACTTCCCCCACCGCCACACCTTCCACGAGATCGTGTACCTCACCGGCGGCCAAGGAGCCCACGTAGTCGACCTGACGCGAGCGGAACTGCGCCCGCCGCACCTGTGCGTCATCGAAGCCGGGCAAGTGCACCACTGGGACGCCAGCGGCCTGGCCGGGCACGTGCTGCTCTTCACCGACGACTTCCTCGACCACCCCGGCGACGCCGCCCTCCTGCGCGCCCTGTCGGCCCACCCCGGCCTGCCCCTCGACGAGCAGGCACACGCCGCCACCGCGGGCCTCGTCGCCGAGCTGCACCGTGAGTACGTCACCCGCGCCGAGGACACCGACTCGGTGCTGCGCGCCCTGCTGCACGTGCTGCTCGTGCGCGCCGCGCGGATCGGCGCACCGCGGGGGCCGTCCCGGCCGGGAGCCGTCGCCGAGGAGTTCGCCCGGCTGCGCAGCCGGGCGCCGCTGTGGTCGGTCGCCGCGTACGCCGGGCGCATCGGGGTCACGCCGGGGCACCTGACGCAGGCGGTCAAGTCGGCCACCGGGCGGCCGGCGTCGCAGCTGGTCAGGGAGGCCAGGGTGCGGGAGGCGAAGCGGCTGCTGGCGGGCACCCGGCTCACCGTGCGCCAGGTCGCCGCGCGCGTCGGGTTCGCCGACCCCGCCTACTTCTGCCGGTTCTTCCGGCGCGAGACCGGGGTGAGCCCCGGTGCCTTCCGGGCTGGGAACGGCAACCACGGTTTTCACCACGACGGCCGCGATTAGTCCATCGTCGGCGGGCGCGGCGGCTTCGTAGTTTCGGGGGAGTCCCGAACAAGGAGCCCTGATGGAAGAGGACCGCAACCTCAGCCGCAAGACCGTCCTGCGCGCCGCGCTGGCCGCGGGCGTCGCGGTGCCCGCGGCGTTCGTCGCCGCGCCCGCCCTGGCCAGGACCCGGGCGGACGGACCGGCCCTGGAGCCGACCCCGATGTGCGACGACGGCGACGACCCGACCCCGCCGCAGATGGAGGGCCCGTACTTCAAGCCGAACTCCCCGCAGCGCACGTCGATGGTCGGCGACGGACCCGGCACCCGGCTGACCGTCTCCGGCTACGTCTTCGGCCTTGCCTGCCAGCCCCTCTCCGGCGTCCTGCTGGACTTCTGGCAGGCCGACACCAACGGCGCCTACGACAACGTGCGCTTCCGCTTCCGCGGCCACCAGTTCACCACCGCCCAGGGCGCGTTCTCCCTGACCACGATCGTCCCCGGCCTCTACCCGGGCCGCACCCGCCACATCCACGTCAAGGCCCAGGCCCCCGGCCGCCCCGTCCTCACCACCCAGCTCTACTTCCCCGGCGAACCCCGCAACAACACCGACTCCCTCTACGACCCCCGCCTGCTGATGACCGTCCGCAACGCGGGCGGTGGCCGCGAAGCCGCCTTCGACTTCGTCCTCAACGTCCCCGGCGCCCCCGGCACCACCACGACCCGCCCGACCACCACCACGACCTCCCCCGGCGGCGGCACCTGGACCCCCGGCACCACCTACCCGGTGGGCTCCCGCGTCACCTACGGCGGCCGCGGCTACGTCTGCCTCCAGGCCCACACCGCCCACGCGGGCTGGGAGCCCCCCAACGTCCCCGCCCTCTGGCGCGCCGAGTAGCGGGTTGTCCACAGCCCGCCATCCGAGCCTGCCCCGTCCCCGCGCGCCCGGATAACCTGGCGGCGGGGGGCCGGATGTCCGCCCTGCCCACCTCCGCGAACAGGAGAACGCCCGCCGAGACCGTGGTCTCGGCGGGCGTTCGTCGTCTGCTCAGCCGCGGTTGGAGCGGGTGCCCAGGAGCACGTCCTCCCACGACGGCACGATCGGCCGGGCCTTCTTGCCCTTGCCGCGCCGGGGCGGCTCGGACTTGCGGGCAGGCTCATCGATCAGGGCGGCCTGGTCGGGGCTCTCCTGGTCGGCGGGCCCCGTCAGCTCGAAGTCCTCGACGAAGTCCTGCTGGGTGCGGGCCGCGGGCTCGGCCGCCGGGTCCCCGGGCACGACCACAGCAGGATCGACCACAGCGGGCTCGACCGCGGCCTGCTCCACCACAGCGGGCTCGACCGCGGCCTGCTCCACCACGGCGGGCTCGACCACGGCGGGCTCAACAGGCTCGACCACGGCCGACGCCACCCCAGCGGGTTCGACAGCGGGCTCGACCACCGCGGTGGGCACCGGCGCGACCGGCGGCGCGAAGTCGCCCAGCTCCAGCGGCGAGGCGTCCAGCGCGGCGGGCTCCGGGCGGGCGGGCAGCAGCGCCGGATCGATGTTCAGCGCCGCCTGCGCCAGCTCGGTGACCGGCCGCACCGTGCGCAGCGGCCGGGAGGGCTGGGGGTCCAGCAGGTCGTGGGCGTGCTCGTCCAGCGGGGTGACGGTGCCGCCGCGCGCGCCGGGGTGGAAGGCCCAGTGCGCGCGGTTGACCGAGCGGCCCGCCGTCCAGCACAGCTGGACGGTCCACTTGCCGTCCTCGCCGCGCCAGGAGTCCCACTCGGCCACGGCGTAGTCCTGCCCGCGCAGAGTGAACGCGTGCAGGCAGATCTCGCCGAGGGTCTGCAGGTCGGGGCCGTCCTCGCGGACGGGGTGGGCGCGCTGGGCCAGCTCCGCGGTGCGCGAGCGCTCCAGCAGGACCGGGTAGGCGAACCGCTCGACCTTGGCGGTGGGCAGCCCGGCCGCCTCGGAGACCTGCTCGACGGACTCGCCCGCGCGGATGCGGGCCTGGATCTCACGAGGACGCATCTGGCTCTCCAGCTCGATCTCGATCTGGCCGAGTCGGGTGACGTCCCCGCGGGCCGCGGCCCGCAGCCGCTCGTCGGCGGGAAGGCTGAAGCGCTCACCGCGCGCCGGGTCCTCGCAGATGACGGTCTTGCCGCCATCAGCGAGTCCGACGACCCGCAGCGCGCGCATCGCGAACCTCCCGTACGACGTGAGCAGACATCACTCGTCAGCGTCCCACGGTAAATCGGCGAAGTGGCCTGACGCGCTAGGCGCGCCGCGATCCCCGTGACATCACCTTGTGATCTTGCCGTATCCGACGCCCCGCCCGCATCCCCTATCGGGGGAGGTGGGTCACCCCAGGCGCTCGACCACCCAGTCGATGGCCTTGGTGAGGGTGGTCACATCGGCGGGGTCGATGGCCGGGAACATGGCGACCCGCAGCTGGTTGCGGCCCAGCTTGCGGTAGGGCTCCACGTCGACGACCCCGTTGGCCCGCAGCGCCTTGGCCACGGCGACGGCGTCCACCGAGTCGGCGAAGTCGACGGTGCCGACGACCTGGGAGCGGTGGGCCGGGTCGGCCACGTACGGAGAGGTGTAGGAGGTCTTCTCCGCCCAAGAGTAGAGCCGGTCGGAGGAGTCCTTGGTGCGCGCGACGGTCCAGTCCAGGCCGCCGTTCGCCAGCATCCAGTCGATCTGCTCGGCGAGCAGGAACAGCGTGGCGACCGACGGGGTGTTGTAGGTCTGGTCCTTGACCGAGTTGTCCAGGGCCACCGGCAGCGACAGGAACTCCGGAACCCAGCGGTCGGAGGCGCCGATCTCGCCGACGCGCTCCAGCGCGGCCGGGCTCATCAGCGCCAGCCACAGGCCGCCGTCGGAGGCGAAGGACTTCTGCGGGGCGAAGTAGTAGACGTCGAAGTCCTCGGCCTTGACCGGCAGGCCGCCCGCGCCCGAGGTGGCGTCGATGGCGACCAGCGCGCCGTCGGAGCCCGCGGGCCGCGACACCGGCACCGCCACGCCGGTGGAGGTCTCGTTGTGCGCCCAGCCGACCAGGTCGGCGCCCTCGGCGTAGGCGATCTCCGGGGCGCCGCCCGGGTCGGCCGAGACGACGATCGGGTCGGCCAGGAACGGCGCGCCCTTGGTCACCTTCGCGAACTTCGCGGAGAACTCGCCGTAGGTGAAGTGCTGCGAGCGCTCGCGCACCAGGCCGAACGCGGCGGCGTCCCAGAACGCGGTGGTGCCGCCGTTGCCCAGCACGACCTCGTAGCCATCAGGCAGCGAGAACAGCTCGCGCAGGCCGGAGCGCACGCGGCCGACCAGCGACTTCACCGGCTTCTGGCGGTGCGAGGTGCCCAGCAGCTCCGCGCCCGCCGAAGCCAGCGCGGCGACCTGCTCGGGGCGGACCTTCGACGGGCCGCAGCCGAAGCGGCCGTCGGACGGGCGCAGCTCGGCGGGCAGCTGCAGCGTGCTCGGGTCGGCGGTCTGGGTCATCTGGTGCGCCTTTCGCATGCGTCGACTGTGCAGGCCCCGGCGGCGTTGGCGGCGGCCCGCACAGTCTTGCACCGCTACCTGATGCCCGACTGCCAGCCCTTCCCGTCAACGCCGCCCGGGATGGCCTCCGGTACGCCGTACGGTTCGCGGGTGAAGACGAAGGTCGCCAGGTCGAAGTGCGAAGGCGCGCCGTCGGCGCCCCGGTGCAGCTCCAGGGTCTCGCCCGCGTAGTAGCCGTCCAGGCCCGTCCACCTGTCGGGACCGGCCGGGCGGAAGCGCGACTGGCGTCCGCGCCCGGAGACCGGCGCGAGGTTCAGCCAGCGGTCGCCGAGCAGCTTGAGCAGGTACGGGGTCGGCCCCCAGTGCCACAGGCCGGTGAGTTCCAGCAGCGCCGGGTCGTGGTCGGTCAGCGGCAGCCACTCGGTCGGCAGCGCGGGCTCGTGCGCCTCGACGGTCGAGATGAGGTCGAAGGCCACGGTGCCCACGGCCACCCCGGAGGTCGAGTTCGCCGCGACGAACGCGCCGGTGCCGGTGCGCTCGTCGGCCAGCACCATCGCCAGGAACCCGGGCATCGAGCCGCCGTGGCCCGCCAGCCTGCGCCCGCCCATCCGCATGACCTGCAGGCCGAGGCCGTAGCCGGTGGTCCACTCGTCGGCGTCGTCGACGTGGGCGGGCTCGCGCATCTCGGCGACGGTGTCCGGGTGCAGCACGCCGCCGGTGTCGCCGGCGATGAGCCGCGTCCAGCGGGCCAGGTCGTCCGCGGTCGCCCAGAGCTGCCCGGCCGGGGCCATCGCGCCGGAGTCCGGGGTGGGCTCGGGCAGCAGCACGTCGGCGAACGGGTGCACCGCCCAGCCCGGCGCCGCGGCCGCCTGCGGGTGCGGGGTCGTGCGCTTCATCTCCAGCGGCTGGAGGATCTCGGCGTTCAGCGCCTCCAGCCACGAGTGCCCGCGCAGCCGGGCGACCAGCTCGCCGAGCACGCCGTAGCCCACGTTCGTGTAGTGGAACCGCGCGCCCGAGCGGTGCCGCAGGGCGTTCTCGGCCAGGCTGCGCTCCAGCGCCGCCCAGTCGCCGCCGGGGGCGCGCTCCCACCAGTCGCCGGGCGACTCCGAGGTCAGCCCGCCGGTGTGCGCGAGCAGCTGGGCGACGGTGACCGCGCCGAACGACGTCCCCGGCACGTGCTTGTCCAGCGGGTCGTTGAGGTCCAGCTTGCCCTCGTCGCGCAGCCGCATGACCAGCACCGCGACGAACGTCTTGGTGATCGACCCGATCCGGTACTGGGTGTCCCGGGTCGGGGCGGCCCCGTCGACCCGCCCGCGCGCGCCGAACCAGGCCAGACCGCCCTCGCGCACCACGCCCGCGGTGAGCGAGGGCGCGCGGCTGTCGGCCTGCTCGGCGGCGATCCTGCGGAGCAGGGCGAGTTCAGTGGTCTGCAGCATGAGGGGAATTGTCGGTCATAAAACAAGCCGATAAGACCGACACCCCATTCAGCGAATCCCCGGCCTAGGCGAGCGGGGTCACCGCGGCCCAGCCGTCGACCGCGTCGGGCGTGCGCGGACCGGGTCCGATGTAGGAGGCCGAGGGGCGCACGAGCCTGCCGGTGCGCTTCTGCTCCATGATGTGCGCGCACCAGCCCGCCGTCCTGGCGCAGGTGAACATCGCGGGCATCATGTGGGTCGGGACCTCGGCGAAGTCGAGGATGACCGCGGCCCAGAACTCCACATTGGTCTCGATCGCCCGGTCGGGGCGGCGCTCGCGCAGCTCGGCCAAGGCGGCCTGCTCCAGCGCGGCGGCCACCTCGTAGCGGGCGGCGCCCAGCTCCTGGCAGGTGCGGCGCAGCACGCGGGCGCGCGGGTCCTCGGCGCGGTAGACGCGGTGGCCGAAGCCCATCAGGCGCTCGCCGCGGTCGAGGATGCCGCGGACCACGCCGCGGGCGTCGCCGGTGCGCTCGACCTCGTCGATCATCGGCAGCACGCGGGCGGGCGCACCGCCGTGCAGCGGGCCGGACATCGCGCCGATGGCCCCGGAGAGCGAGGCGGCGACGTCGGCGCCGGTGGAGGCGATGACACGGGCGGTGAAGGTGGAGGCGTTGAGGCCGTGCTCGGCGGCGGAGACCCAGTAGGCGTCGATGGCCTTCACGTGGGCCGGGTCGGGCTCGCCGCGCCAGCGGGTCATGAAGCGCTCGGTGATCGTGGAGCACTGGTCGACGCGCTGCTGCGAGACCGCGGGCTGGTGCAGGCCGCGCGCGGACTGCGCCACATAGGACAGCGCCATGACCGAGGCGCGGGCGAGCTGGCCGCGGGCCTCCTCGTCGGTGATGTCCAGCAGCGGCCGGTAGCCCCAGATCGGGGCGAGCATGGCCAGGCCGGCCTGCACGTCGACGCGGACGTCGCCGGAGTGCACGGGGATGGGGAACGGCTCGGCGGGCGGCAGACCGGAGCCGAAGCGGCCGTCGACCAGCAGCGCCCACACGTCGCCGAAGGTGACCCGGCCCGCGAGGTCCTCGATGTCGACGCCGCGGTAGCGCAGCGCGCCGCCGTCGCGGTCGGGCTCGGCGATCTCGGTGCGGAAGGCGACCACGCCCTCCAGCCCGGCGCGGAAGCCGTCGTCCAGCACGGCCTCGGCCGTCCGCGCCGCTGTCTCCTGCACTGCGTTGTGCATGTGGTCCGCCTTTCGCGCCAAGCCCCGACTCGCGCTCGCGCGGCACCGCCCGCCGGGTTCGCCGACGGCGGGTCGCGCGGCTGTCCGGCCACACTGCTCCCCGGCCGCGAGGTTAGCAATCGTTCACGCCGGTGTCTTCGGTCACGATCCAGTGGAACGATCCAGTGGCCCGGTGCTTCCCCAGGTGGGCGGTGTCACCGTCCGGGCGGTTCCCGTTCACCTGGAATCCCCGTACCGTCGGCCTCGCGTGCGGAGAACCCCCACTCTCGGGATGGAGAAGCCGATGGCGGACGGCCACGACGTAGCGGACATCGCGGCGGACATCACGCTGGAACTCCCGACGATGCGGGTCTCCTACGAGACCGGCGCCCTCAACGAGGGCGAGTTGGCGGGCAACTGGCACGAGCAGCTGCAGAACTGGCTGGACGAGGCCCGGCGGGCCGGCCTGGCCGAGCCGAACGCCATGGTGCTGGCCACCGCGGGCGCCGATGGCATGCCGTCCTCGCGCACCGTTCTCGCCAAGGGCCTCGACCACCGCGGCCTGGTCTTCTTCACCAACTACACCTCGGCCAAGAGCCACGAGCTGTCCGCCTCGCGCTACGCCTCGGCCACGTTCCCCTGGTACGGCCTGCACCGCCAGGCGACCGTCCGCGGCATCGTGGAGAAGGTCAGCCAGGCCGAGACGGCCGAGTACTGGGCCAAGCGCCCGCGCGGCTCGCAGCTGGGCGCCTGGGCCTCCCCGCAGTCGATCGTGGTGAACGGGCGCTCGGCGCTGGAGAACGCGCTGGCCAATGTGGAGCGCCGCTTCGCCGACGCCGAGACCGTGCCGGTGCCGCCGCACTGGGGCGGCTGGCGCATCCAGCCGGAGCTGGTGGAGTTCTGGCAGGGCCGCCGCGACCGCATGCACGACCGCCTGCGCTTCAAGCTGACCCGTGACGGCTGGAAGCTGGAGCGCCTCGGCCCGTGACGGGCATCACCGCTGCTCAGGACGTCACATCCGGCCGTCCCAACTGGTTAGCTGAGCTAAGCTAATCAGTTGTGACGGTGGAGGAGCGCCCCAAGGGACTGCTGAGCAGGGCGCTGATCGACACCCGACCGCTGCGCATCAAGGACTACCGGCGGCTGTGGACGTCCACGGCGATCACCGCCATCGGCAGCCAGCTGACCGCGGTCGCGGTGCCCAAGCAGATCTACGACCTGACGGGCTCCTCGGCCTGGGTCGGGCTGACCGGCGCGGTCGGGCTGGTCCCGCTGCTGGTGTTCGGGCTGTGGGGCGGGGCGATCGCCGACGCCTTCGACCGGCGCAAGGTGCTGATCATCAGCAACACCGGCGTAGCGGTCACCTCGGCGCTGTTCTGGCTGCAGGCGTTCGCGGGCTTCGACTCGGTGTGGGTCGTGCTCGCGCTGCTGGGCATGCAGCAGGCGTTCGTGGCGGTCAACATGCCCACCCGCAGCGCCGCCATCGCCCGGCTCGTGCCGCCGGAGCTGCTGCCGTCCGCCAACGCGCTCAACTTCACGACCTTCACCTTCGGCATGGTCTTCGGTCCGCTGGCCGCCGGGTCGCTCATCCCGCTGCTCGGTCTGTCCACTTTGTATCTGATTGACACGGTCGCGCTGGTGCTGGCACTGAGCATGGTCTGCCTGCTGCCCGCCATCGAGCCCGGCGAGGGCGCCTCGCGCAAGGCCGGGCTGCGCGACATCGTCGACGGCTTCCGCTACCTCAGCGCGCGCAAGCTGCTGCTGGTGAGCTTCCTGGTCGACATCATCGCCATGGTGGCGGGCATGCCGCGGGCGCTGTTCCCGGAGATGGCCGAGCGCACCTTCGGCGACCCGCCCGGCGGCGGCGTCGCCCTCGGCTGGCTCTTCGCCGCCATCCCGATCGGCTCGGCGCTCTTCGGCGTCTTCTCCGGCTACTTCTCCCGGATGACCCGGCAGGGCGCGGTGATCACCGTCTCGATCGTGCTGTGGGGTGTGTCCATCGCGCTGTTCGGGCTGACCTCGTCGCTGTGGGTGGCGGTGGTGCTGCTGGCCATCGGCGGCGGCGCCGACCTGATCAGCGCCGTGCACCGCTCCTCGATGCTGCAGACCGAGGCGACGGATGAGATGCGCGGGCGCATGCAGGGGGTGTTCACCGTCGTCGTGGCGGGCGGGCCGCGCATCGCCGACCTGCTGCACGGCTGGGGCGGCGCGGCCGTCGGCCCGGCGCTCGCGGCCACCGCGGGCGGGGTGCTGGTGGTGGTGCTGACCGTGGTGACGGTGGCGTTCGTGCCGTCCTTCTGGCGCTACAAGTACGTTCCTCGGGTTGTCTGAACGCCTGTGATCCATGACACTTCGATCTTATGGCCGAGGTGACGAAGGAAGCGGAGCAGCCGCAGCTCAAGCGGGTCATCGGCCCCGGGCTGCTGCTGCTGTTCGTGGTGGGGGACATCATCGGCACGGGCGTCTACGCCCTGACCGGGACGGTCGCCGGGCGCATCGGTGGCGCGTTGTGGCTGCCGTTCCTGCTGGCGTTCGCGGTGGCCTTCGTGACCGCGTTCAGCTACCTGGAACTGGTCGGGAAGTACCCGAGGGCCGCGGGCGCGGCGCTGTACACGCACAAGGCGTTCGGCATCCAGTTCCTGACGTTCATGGTCGCCTTCACGGTCATGAGCTCCGGGATCACCTCGGCGTCCTCGGCCGCCCAGGCCTTCGGCAACACCTACCTGCGCGAGCTGATGGGCGACTCGCTCGTCGTGCCGACGGTGTGGATCGCGCTGGGCTTCATGGTGCTGCTGGCCGGGATCAACTTCCGCGGCGTGGCCGAGTCGCTGTGGGCCAACGTCGTCCTCACGATCATCGAGCTGACCGGTCTGCTGATCATCATCGTGGTCGGCTTCTACGCCGTGGCCTCTGGGCAGGGCGAGCCGTCGCGGCTGACCGAGATCGACACCGCCAGCCAGGCGCCCTGGCTGGCCATCTCCTCGGCGACGGCGCTGGCCTTCTTCGCCATGGTCGGCTTCGAGGACTCGGTCAACATGGCCGAGGAGTGCCGCGAGCCGTCGCGCATCTTCCCCAAGGCCATGCTGCTGGGCATGGGCATCGCCGCGGCGATCTACGTCCTGGTGGCGGTGACCTCCTCGCTGCTGGTCCCCGCCGACGAGCTGGCCGAGGCCAAGAGCGGTGCGCTGCTGAAGGTGCTGACGGCGGGCGCGCCCGGCTTCCCGCTGTGGGTGTTCGCGCTGATCGGCCTGCTCGCCGTCATCAACTCCGCGCTGATCAACATGCTGATGGCCTCCCGCCTGGTCTACGGCATGGCCAACGAGCGGATCATCCCGAAGGTCTTCGGCACGGTGCACCCGTTCCGGCGCACCCCGTGGGCGTCGATCCTGTTCACCACCGCCATCGCCATGGTGCTGGTGGCCACCGTCGACATCACCGTGCTCGGCGGGACGACCTCGCTGCTGCTGCTCATCGTGTTCACCGTGGTCAACGTCGCGGTGCTGGTCCTGCGCCGCGACCCGGTGGAGCACAAGCACTTCCGCGCGCCGACCGCGCTGCCGGTCGTCGGCGCCATCACCTGCGCGTTCCTGGCCAGCCCGCTGTCGGGGCGCCCGGCGCGCGAGTACGGGATCGCCGCGATCCTGCTCGGCGTCGGCCTGCTGCTGTGGGGGGTCAACCAGCTGGTGCTGCGCCGCGACCGCGCGCGGCGCTGAACCGGTCATCGGATCGTCGGCCCGCGCGCTCGGGTGAAACGGTGCGGTGCCGGGGAAGGCGGTCGGATCTGGCCGTATGGTGCGACCATGACCGCACTTGTGATCACCAACGGCGACGTCCGCGCCGTCGTGACCGCCACGGGGGCGACGCTTCGGGAGTTCTCCGTCGCGGGCGTCCTCTACTCCGAGACCTTCGCCGAGGGCGAGGCCCCGCCCCTGGGCTCGGGGGCGGTGCTCGTGCCGTGGCCCAACCGGGTCGCCGACGGACGCTGGCGCGGCGGCCAGTTGGAGATCACCGAGAGCGCGCGGAACAACGCCATCCACGGCCTCGTCCGGCACCAGGAGTGGGCAGTGGCCTCGCACGACGGGTCGGCGGTGCGGCTGGAGACCGAGGTCGGCACGCGGCCGGGCTGGCCCTTCCCGTTCCGCACGGCCATCACCTACGCCGTGGACGCCGCCGGGCTGACCGTCACCCACGAGGTCGCCAACACCGGCACCGAGACGATGCCCTTCGGCGTCGGCGTGCACCCGTACCCGCGGCCGGGCAAGGCCGACGCGGGGGAGTGCCTGCTGACGCTGGCCGCGACCACGCACCTGCCGGTCGACGCCGAGCGCCTGCTGCCCACCGGCGCGGTCGAGCCGATCGACCCGCGCCTGGCCGAGGGCGTCGCGCTGCGCGAGGTGCGCCTGGACAGCGCCTTCGGCGGCTGCGCGCCCGACAGCGACGGCGTCGTGCGGCACTGGCTGCGCGGCGACGACGGCGGCGTGCTCGTCTGGGCCGACGCGGTCTTCGGCTGGGTGCAGGTGTTCACCCCGCCGAGCTTCCCCGGCAACGACGGCCAGGCCGTTGCCATCGAGCCGATGACCTGCCCGCCGGACGCCCTCAACTCCGGTGTCGACCTGCTGGAACTGGCCCCCGGCGCGACCTGGTCGGCGTCCTGGGGTCTTTCGCCTTGCTAAGGTCTTTGTCGTGACGATCGCGATTACTGGTGGATATGTGGTTCCCGTCGGCGGCGACCCGATCGACGGCGGGACGGTGCTCATCGACGGCGGCAAGATCGTCGCGGTCGGCACGGCCGAGGACGTCGACATCCCCGACGGCGCCGACATCGTCGACGCTTCCGGCACCTGGGTGCTGCCCGGCTTCGTGGAGGCGCACGCGCACCTCGGCGTGCACGAGGAGGCCGAGGGCTGGGCGGGGCAGGACACCAACGAGATGACCGACCCGGTCACCGCCAAGGTCCGCGCCCTCGACGCCGTCAACCCCGCCGACGAGGGCTTCCGCGACGCGCTCGCGGGCGGCGTGACGACCGTGGTCGTCAAGCCGGGCTCGGGCAACGTCATCGGCGGGCACACCGTGGCGCTCAAGACCTGGGGCCGCACGGTGGACGACATGCTCATCCGCGACGCGGTGAGCATGAAGAGCGCCCTCGGCGAGAACCCCAAGCGCGTCTACGGCGAGAAGAAGACCATGCCGTCGACGCGCTTGGGCGTCGCGGCGGTCATCCGCGAGCAGCTGACCAAGGCCCAGGACTACGCCGCCCGGCGCGCGCACGCCGCCGAGGAGGGCAAGCCCTTCGACCGCGACCTCACGATGGAGGCGCTGGCCAACGTCCTCGACGGCTCGCTGCCCTGGTGCCAGCACGCCCACCGCGCCGACGACATCGCCACCGCGATGCGCCTGGCCGACGAGTTCGGCTACAAGCTGGTGCTCAATCACGGCACCGAGGGCCACCTGATCGCCGACGCCATCGCCGAGCGCGGCATCCCGGTGATCATCGGCCCGCTGTTCACCACCCGCTCCAAGGTCGAGCTGCGCAACCGCCACCTGCGCAACCCCGGCATCCTCGCCCGCGCCGGGGTGCAGCTCGCCATCACCACCGACGCCCCGGTCGTGCCGATCGACTTCCTGGTCCACCAGGTCACCCTGGCGGTCAAGGAGGGCTTGGACCCGGCCGAGGGCCTGCGCACCATCACCGTCAACCCGGCCGCCATCCTCGGCCTGGACGACCGCGTCGGCGCCCTGGCCCCGGGCCTGGACGCCGACGTCGTCCTGTGGTCCGGCGACCCGCTGGACGTCATGAGCCGGGCCCTGCGGGTCTTCGTGGACGGCCGCGAGGTCTACCACTACGACGAGTCCGCCGGCCGCGGCGTCACCGCCGACCCGTACTACCGCGAGCGCTGACCCGACGGGCGGCGCGTTCGCCGAACGCGCCGCCCGGAAGGCGCTGGCCTGCGACAATCCCCGGCATGCCGGACGAGAACGCCACCGAGATCCCGCTGCACTCCGCCTACCGAGGCGCCAAGGCCCCGCTGATCGTCGAGGCGTGGGAACGCCAGATCACCTCGGCGGCCTCGATCGAGGCCGCCCGCCTGCAGGTCGCCTACCTCCAGCTGCTCCAGCTGCGCACGATCAAGCGGGTGCTGATCTTCACCCTGATCATCCTGCCCGCCCTCGCCGCGGTCCTCTGGATCGTCAACCACACCCTCGCCGACGCGCGCTGAGGCCTCAGCCCTTCTTCAGCTCCTTGGCGATGACCACGCGCTGGATCTGGTTGGTCCCCTCGAAGATCTGCGGCACCTTCGCCTCGCGCATGTAGCGCTCCACCGGGAAGTCCCGGGTGTACCCGGCCCCGCCGAGCACCTGCACGGCGTCGGTGGTCACCTTCATCGCCGCGTCCGTGGCCACGAGCTTGGCGATCGAGGCCTGGCGGACGAAGGGCAGCCCGCGGTCGCGCCTGCGGGCGGCCTCCAGGTAGGTGGCCCGCGCCGACTCCACGGCGGCGGCCATGTCGGCCAGCAGGAACTCCACGCCCTGGAAGTCCGCGATCGCCCTGCCGAACTGCTTGCGGCCCTTCGCGTAGGCCACGGACTCGTCCAGCGCGGCCTGGGCCAGCCCGACCGCGCACGCCGCGATGCCGAGACGACCGGAGTTCAGCGAGGTCAGCGCGATCTTGAGGCCCTCGCCGTCGGCGCCGAGCAGCCGGTCGGCGTCCACCCGCGCGGACTCGAACAGCAGCTGCGTGGTCGGCGAGCCGGTCAGGCCCATCTTCTTCTCCGGCGGCGCGGCGGAGAAGCCCGGCGCGCCGGCGGGGACGAGCAGGCAGCTGATGCCCTTCGCGCCGGTGTCGGCGGTGCGCACCATGGTGGTGTAGAAGTCGGCCTGGCCGCCGTGGGTGATCCACGCCTTCGCCCCGTTGACGACGTAGGCGTCCCCGTCCAGCACCGCCTTGGTCGACAGCGCCGCCGCGTCCGAGCCCGCGTGCATCTCCGAGAGCGCGTAGGCGCCCAGCAGCTCGCCGCCGAGCATGTCCGGCAGCCAGCGCTCCCGCTGCTCGTCGGTGCCGTGCTCGGCCAGGGCGTAGCAGGACATCGTGTGCACCGACAGCCCGACGCCGACCGACATCCACGCGGCCGCGATCTCTTCGACGACCTGCAGGTACACCTCGTAGGAGACCGCTGAGCCGCCCCACCGCTCCGGATACGGCAGCCCGAGCAGGCCGCTGCGCCCGAGCAGCCGGAACTGCTCGCGCGGGAAGCGGGACTCCTCCTCGTAGGCGGCGGCCAGCGGGGCCAGCTCGTCGCGGGCGATCTCGCGGGTGAGCTTGAGCAGGTCCTCGGCCTCGGTGGAGGGGAGCAGACGCTCAGCGGGCACGGTGATCCTCCGATCAGGGGGATGCTGGGGATACTGCCAACAGTACTGTGGGACACCTCAGAGTACCGTGGCACGCTGGTGGGGTGACCAGACCAGCGCCGACCGCCCGCCAGGCCGCTCTGATGGCCGAGCTGCTGGCGCTGTTCCTGCGCGAGGGCTTCGCCCAGTTCACCCTCGACGACCTCGCCGCCCGCCTGCGCTGCTCCAAGTCGACCCTCTACGCCCTGGCGCCCAGCAAGGAGCAGTTGGCCAGGCGGGTGGTCAGCCGGTTCTTCCGCGCCGCGACCGAGCACGTGGAGAAGCGGGTCGCCACCGCAGCCGACGCCCGCGAGCGGATCGCGTCCTACCTGCAGGGCGCCGCCGACGAGCTGACCCCGGCCTCGGACCGCTTCCTCGCCGACATCGCCGCCTACGCCCCCACGCAGGCCGTCTACGAGCGCAACGCCCAGGCCGCGGCGGCCCGCATCCGCGCCTTCATCACCGAGGGCGTGGCCGAGGGGATCTTCCGCGAGGTGCACGCCCGCCTCGTCGGCGAGATGGCCGGGTGGCTCATCGAGGGCATCCAGACCGGGGTGCTCGGCAGGCGCGCCGACGTCTCGCACGCCGAGGCTTTCGCGGCCCTGTCCGACCTGCTGCTCGGCGGCCTGGCGCGCTCCGGGGGCCCGGACACGCCGTGAACCCTTGTGATGCCTGTCCCAACGCTGCCGGAAGGCCGGGTCCACGGGTGTCCGGATTGCGCGTGGAGCACTAGCGTAGGGGGCTCAGGACCCCAACGGGGCGGTGCTGCGCCGCGGCGGCGACCTTGCCGCGGATGCGCCCGACCAGGCCTGCACCGGCTCGGCCGACCGACCGCCCTGACGAGTGTGAGAGGTACTTGCATGCCCGACGGGACGGCTGTGCCCACCGGCACCGAGCAGACCGCCACCCTGCACCACCCCGGTGGTGAGCACGAGATGAAGGTGGTCCCGGCCACCGAAGGCACCTCCGGCGTCGATCTGGGGAAGCTCCTGGCCAAGACGAGCCTGGTCACCCTCGACCCCGGCTTCGTCAACACCGCCAGCTGCTCGTCCGCGATCTGCTACATCGACGGTGACGAGGGCATCCTGCGCTACCGCGGGTACCCGATCGAGCAGCTCGCGGAGAAGTCGACGTTCTCCGAGGTCAGCTACCTGCTGATCTACGGGGAGCTGCCGTCGCGGGCGGAGCTGGAGGAGTTCACCCACAAGATCAGCAGGCACACCCTGCTGCACGAGGACCTCAAGCGCTTCTTCGACGGCTTCCCGCGCGACGCGCACCCGATGCCGGTGCTGTCCTCGGCGGTCTCGGCGCTGTCCACCTTCTACCAGGACAGCCTCAAGCCCTTCGACTCCAACCACGTGGAGATCTCCACGATCCGGCTGCTGGCCAAGCTGCCGACGATCGCGGCCTACGCGTACAAGAAGTCGGTCGGCCAGCCGTTCCTCTACCCGGACAACTCCCTGGGCCTGGTGGAGAACTTCCTGCGGATGACCTTCGGGTTCCCGGCGGAGAACTACGAGCTGGACCCGGCCCTGGTCAAGGCGCTGGACCTGCTGTTCATCCTGCACGCCGACCACGAGCAGAACTGCTCGACCTCGACGGTGCGCCTGGTCGGCTCCTCGGAGGCCAACCTCTTCGCCTCCATCTCCGCGGGCATCAACGCCCTGTTCGGCCCGCTGCACGGCGGCGCCAACAGCGCGGTGCTGGACATGCTGGAGGGCATCCGCAACTCCGGCGGCGACGTCGAGGCCTTCGTGCGCAAGGTCAAGAACAAAGAAGACGGCGTCAAGCTGATGGGCTTCGGCCACCGGGTCTACAAGAACTACGACCCGCGCGCCGCCATCATCAAGCGCACCGCCGACGACATCCTCGGCAAGCTCGGCGGCGACGACTCGCTGCTCGACATCGCCAAGCAGCTGGAGGAGCACGCGCTCTCCGACGACTACTTCGTCGAGCGCAAGCTGTACCCGAACGTGGACTTCTACACCGGCCTGATCTACCGGGCCATGGGCTTCCCGACCAAGTTCTTCACGGTCCTGTTCGCCCTGGGCCGCCTGCCCGGGTGGATCGCCCACTGGCGCGAGATGATGAACGACCCGGCCACCAAGATCGGCCGCCCGCGGCAGGTCTACACCGGCCACACCGCGCGCGACTACAAGTCGCTCAGCGAGCGCTGATCTCCCTCCCGGAAGGGGCCGCCCCGAGTTGGGGCGGCCCCTTCCGGCGTCCGGGGGTAGCGTTGTCCGCCGTGGCACCGTCGATCATGTGGTTCCGCCGCGACCTGCGGCTGGGCGATCACCCCGCGCTTCTCGCCGCCGCCGAGCGTGACTCGGCCGCGGTGGCCCTCTACGTGCTGGACGAGCGGCTGGGGGACCGCTCGGGCAAACCCCGCCTGGCGTTCCTGCACGCCTGCCTGCGCGCGCTGGACGAGCAGCTGGACGGCAGGCTGCTGGTCGTCCGCGGCGACCCGGTCGACGTCGTGCCCAGGGTCGCCGCCGCCTTCGGCTCGGACTCCGTCCACGTCTCGGCGGACGCGGGCCCCTACGGCCGGGAGCGCGACAAGGCCGTCGAGGCCGCTCTGTCCGATGTGGAGTTCGTCCGCACCGGCTCGCCGTACGCGGTCACCCCGGGCCGGGTCACCAAGGGCGACGGGACCCCGTACAAGGTCTTCACGCCGTTCAGCAGGGCGTGGGCCGAACACGGCTGGCGCAAGCCCGCCGACACCGATGCGTCCACAGTGGACTGGATTGATCCGTCCACCAAGGATGGCGGTCCTCGTCGGGTCCGGATTCCGGAAGGTCCCGCCGTGGACGCGGCCCTGCCCGAGGCGGGCGAGCACGCCGCTCTGGCCGCGTGGGAGGCTTTCCGCGACGAGAAGCTGCCCGACTACGCCAAGCGGCGCGACCGCCCGGACCTCGACGGCACCAGCCGGATGTCGGCCTACCTGCGCTGGGGCTGCGTGCACCCGCGCACGCTGCTCGCCGACCTCGGCCCCGGCGACACCACCTACCGCGCCGAACTGGCCTGGCGCGAGTTCTACGCCGATGTCCTGTGGCACCGGCCGGAGAGCGCCAGGGAGAACTTCAACCCGAAGTTCGACGCCCTGCGCCACGACACCGGCAAGGCCGCCGCCGCGCGCTTCGAGGCCTGGTGCGCGGGGGAGACGGGCTACCCGATCGTCGACGCGGGCATGCGCCAGCTCCTGGCGGAGGGGTGGATGCACAACCGCGTCAGGATGATCACCGCGAGCTTCCTCACCAAGGACCTGCACGTGCCGTGGTGGCTGGGCGCACGGCACTTCATGACCCACCTGGTCGACGGCGACCTCGCCTCCAACCAGCACGGCTGGCAGTGGACGGCGGGCACCGGGACCGACGCCGCGCCCTACTTCCGCGTCTTCAACCCCACCACCCAGGGCCGCAAGTTCGACCCGGACGGCGCCTACATCCGCCGCTACGTCCCCGAACTCCGCGACCACGACGGCGACGTCCACGAGCCGAAGGGCGCATCGGGGTACCACGCGCCGATCGTGGACCACGCCGAGGAGCGCAAGGTCGCCCTGGACCGCTACGCCGAACTCTGAGCGCTCAGCGCAGGGCCTCGCGCAGCGCCAGGCGCGGGCCCGTCCGCAGGGCCGAGCGGCTGTAGACGCGCGCGCCCAGCCAGGCGAGGACGGCGACGCTCGCCGAGGTCAGCACCAGGGCGAGGACGATCTGCCACAACGGCACCGCGCCCAGCGCGATGCGGCCCGGCATCATGATCGGCGAGAGCGGGGGCAACAGCGACAGCGTCGTGGTGAGGCCGTCGTTCGGCGAGCGGGTCAGCAGGCCGAAGCCGAGGACGAAGGCGATCACCAGCACCATGGTGATCGGCAGCAGCACCGCCTGGGTCTCCTCCTGCCGCGACACCAGCGACCCGGCGGTGGCGAACACCATGGCGTAGAACAGGAACCCCAGCAGGTACCAGACCAGGCCCCAGAGCAGCGTGCCGATGGCCGGGCCCGGGATCGTCAGCACGTCGGTCAGCAGGGCCAGCCCGAGCCCGACCGCGGTGATGGCCGCGAACTGGACCAGCCCGACCAGCCCCAGCCCGATGACCTTGCCCACCAGCAGCTGCCACGGCCGCACCGCCGCCAGCAGGACCTCCACGACCCGGCTGGACTTCTCCTCCACCACGCCTTGGGCCACCGTCGAGCCGTAGAACAGCAGTGCCAGGTACAGCAGCGCCACCACCACCGCGGCCACCGCCAGGCGCTGCCCCCTGGCCGGGTCGGGCGCGGACTGGGAGTGCACGTCGATGGTGGCGTCGGCGACCGAGGACAGCACGCGGTTGGGGTCGAGGTCCTCGACGGCGGCGAGTTCTGCCCGCAGCACCTGGTCCTGGACCAGGTTGTTCAGCACCTTGCGCAGGTCCTCGTCCAGGCCGTCGCGGACGACGACGCGCAGCGAGGAGGGGGAGCCGCTGACGAGGACGTCGAGGTCGTCGCCGGCGACCATCGCCTCGCCCGCGGCGACGTCGGGGACCAGCGAGGTCTCCACGTCGAGGCCGCGGGCGGCCGACTGGGTGACGAGGGGGCCCGCGATGGCGGCGGCCTGCCCGACCAGGCCGACCCGGCTGCGCTCGGCCGCGGCGAACAGGGAGCTCTGCATCAGGACCACGACGATCAGCAGGAGCGCGGCCACCGCGGTGCTCACCGCGAAGGAGCGGGTGCGGAGGCGGGAGTCGATCTCGCGACGGGCGATCAGCCACACCGTGCTGGTCGGGCTCACTCGTCTCCCCCCTCTCCTGCCCCGCTCTCCCCTCGCGCCCCCGGGGTCGGCTGTGCGCGACCATTATCTCGGACCCGCCCGCGCCCGGGTGGTCGGGTGCGCCTGCAAACGAGTTGGCCGAATCACTCCCGCGCGGGAACCGGGCGGGACATGCTCCGTCCAAGACGATGATCCGGGTTGGACCATGGGAGGGACCGGATGAAGCCCGAGCAGTGGCTTGCGCAGTACGACGAGAAACTCCAGGCGGCTGCCAAGAGCGCGCAGAAGGCCGACCAGGCGCTGCGCGAGGTGGGCGGCGCGGCGACTTCGTCCGACGGCGAGATCACGGTGCGGGTCAGTGCGAACGGGGCCACCACGGGTCTGGTGCTGCGGCCGGGCGTGCGCGACCTGGAGCCCGAGCAGCTCGCCAGGACGATCATGGAGGTGACCAGGCAGGCCCAGCGCGACGCGGCCGCCAAGGTCGTCGACACCATGCGCGAGCTGGTAGGGGACGGGCCCGCGCTGGACGTCGTCAAGAGCCACCTGCCCGAGGGCTTCCGCGGTGACGGGGCCGACGAGCCGATGGACCTGGTCAAGCATCGGGACAAGCGGTCCGACGACGAGTACTTCGACAACCCGCCGGAAGTCGTCAACTAAACAGGAGCGGCTCTCATGGGAGACGGTTTCAACGTCAACATCGCCGAGATGCGCGGCCACGCCCGCACCGTCTCGGACTGCTCGGCGCAGGTGCACAGCGCGCAGGGCATCACCCAGCAGGTCGGGCAGGACGCCTACGGGCTGATCGGGAGCTTCTTCGCCTCGTTCATCCTCTCCGCCTGCGGCGACGTGCTGGAGGGCTTCCAGAAGGTCGCCACCGCGATCGACGACGTCCGGCAGGGCCTGGAAGCCGTCGCCGAGGACTACGAGTCGATCGACCTGGGCAACGCCAGGACGTTCGGCGGGAGGGTCGGGCAGTGACGAACCCGAGCACGACGAACCCGGGCACGACGAACCCGAGCACGACGAACCCGAGCACTGGCGCGACGGTGGTCAGCTTCACCCCGGAGGGCAACGGGGAGCAGGCCGCGCAGAGCATCGGCGGCAACGTCCGCGCCGCCAAGAGCGCCATCGAGTCCGGCGACTGGCTCGAAGCCACCTCGGCGGTCACGAACGTGGCCATGGACGTGATCAACATCGCGGGCGACCCGCTGGGCGCGGCGGCCAGCGCCGGGTTCGGCTGGATCATCGAGCACATCTCGTTCCTGCGCGAGCCCTTCGACGCCCTGCTCGGCGACGCCAACTCGATCATGGGCGGCGCGCAGAGCTGGACCAGGGCGGGCGGTGAGCTGGACGCGACCGCCCAGCGCTACCGCCAGGCCTCGCAGCAGGAGACCTGCAACTGGCGCGGCACGGCGGGTGACGCCTACCGCAGGGCCAGCGAGACCCAGGCCGAGGGCCTGGAGGCGCTGGCCCAGGTGAGCCGCGCCATCGGCCAGGCGATCCAGTCCGCAGGCCAGATGCTGGCCGAGGTGCGCAAGACCGTCCTGGAAATGATCAACAAGTGCGTGATGAAGGTCATCCAGATCATCATCCAGGCACTGGCCTCGTCCTGGCTGAGCTTCGGCGCCAGCATCGCCCAGGGCATCGCCCAGTCGGTGGCGACCGCGGTGCAGACGGCGCAGAAGATCGTCAGCAAGGTCCAGCAGTTCGTCTCCAAGCTGCAGAAGATCATCTCGACGATCAAGAAGGTGGTGGAGCTGGCCAAGACGGTCAAGCAGCTGCTGGAGACCATCGGCGGCCGGGCCAACACCTCCCCGCGTGCCCAGGGCACCCACAACACCCCGATCGACACCTCCCGCATCGACGCGGCCGCCGACGCCCGCTACACCAACCCCGGCCAGGTCAACGGCGCGACCTACGCCCAGGCGGCGACCCCGAACTACGGCTACGACCAGTACCGCCCCGGCCAGCCGACCGGCGGACCGTCCTACGGCCAGAACCCGCCCCCGCCGTCCTACGGCGGCTTCCAGACCCTGCCCGCGGGCGGCGGCGGCCAGCGGCCCGGCTACCAGACACCCCCGCCTCCCGGCCGCCCGTCCACCGTCACCGGCCCCACCGGCGGCGGCGGGTACGGCCCGAGCGGCCCACCGCCGGACCCGGGCGCCCCTGCCTCCCGCGTCGACCGGGCCCGCTGGATCGGCAGCGCGGTGGAGATGCTGATCAGCCACGGCGTTCCGCCGGAGCGCATCAACCCGGGCGAGATCGCCCAGATCGTCGACCGGGTCTCCGGGGGCAACCCGCACGCGATGAACACCGGCGCCCCGTCGGCCGCGGAGGGCTACCCGCCCAAGGGGCTGATGCAGATCACGGACCCGCAGTTCGCCCAGCACCAGGTTCCCGGCCACGGCAACATCTGGGAGCCGGTGGACAACCTGCTGGCGGGCGTGCTCTACATGCTGGCCCAGTTCGGCACCCTGATGCAGGCGATGGAGGCCCAGCCGGCCTTCACCACCCAGACCGCCTAGCGCGACCGGACGACGCCCGCGGCCGCCCTGGACCACGCCAGGGCGGCCGCGGGCGTTCGCGGCCGGCTCAGCGCAGTCCCGCGAGGGCGCGTTCCACCAGGTCGGTGACGCGGGGGAGGGCGGCTTCGCGGTCGGGGGCGACCAGGCCGACGCGGGTCCGGCGGTCGAGGACGTCCTCGGGGGTCAGGGCGCCCTCGGTGCGGACCGCCCAGGCGACTTCCGCGCCGGTGACCGGGCTGCCGGGGGTGACCGGCTTGGCCAGGTCCGGGTCGACCTGGGCCAGGGCGTGGATGGTCTCGGCCTCGGTGCCGTAGCGGGAGATCAGCCACGGCGGGGCCGCCAGGTCGGCCAGCCTGCGGCGCGGGGCGGCGCCCACCAGCGGGATGTCGCGGGTGCGGGAGCGGGGCGCCCGCAGGTCGGCGGCGCGGGCGGCGGCGTCGACGGCGTCGGCGGCCATCTTGCGGTAGGTGGTGAGCTTGCCGCCGACGACGGTGACCACGCCGTCGGCGGCGGTGAGCACCGCGTGGTGGCGGGACAGGTCCGCCGAGCGCTCGCCGGGGGTGTCCAGCAGCGGGCGCAGGCCAGCGAACGCGCCGAGCACGTCGGCGCGGGTCGGCGGGGCGGCCAGCGCGGTGCCCGCCACCGACAGCAGGAAGTCCACATCGGACTCCGGTACCGCGGCAACGTCGGGGACGTGGTCCATCGGCTCGTCGGTCAGGCCGAGGTAGACGCGGCCGTCGGGCTGGGGCAGCACCAGCACGAACCGGCCGAACTGCCCCGGCACCGGGACGGTGAGCGCGGCGCCGCCGATGCCCAGCGACGCGCCGTCGAGCACCAGGTGCGAGCCGCGCGAGGGGCGCAGGCGCACGTCGGGGGCGAGCCCGTCGGCCCACACGCCGGTCGCGTTGACCACGGCCCTGGCGTCGATGCGCAGCGTGGCGCCGGTCAGCTCGTCGCGCACCCGCGCCCCGGAGCCGTCCACCGACAGCGCGCGGACCTTCGTCAGCACGGCCGCCCCCCGGCCGGCCGCGGTGCGGGCGATGGCGACGACCAGCCGGGCGTCGTCCACGACCTGCCCGTCGAAGGACAGCAGACCGCCGCGCAGCCCGGCGCGGTCCAGGCCCGGAGCCAGCGCCAGCGCCTCCTGCGCGGACACCCGGCGCGGACCGGGCAGCACCGACGACGGCGTCCCGACGGCCCGGCGCAGCCCGTCGCCCGCGACGAGCCCCGCGTAGGTCAGGGCGGCCGCCTGGCGCGACACGTGCGGGGTCAGCGCCACCAGCTGCGGCAGGGCCCTGGTGAGGTGCGGCGCGGTGCGGGTGAGCAGCACGTGCCGCTCGGCCGCGCTCTCCGCGGCCAGCCCGATGTCGCCTTTGGCCAGGTAGCGCAGGCCGCCGTGGATGAGCTTGCTGGACCAGCGCGAGGTGCCGAAGGCGAGGTCCTCGCCCTCCACCAGGGCGACCGACAGCCCGCGCGAGGCCGCGTCGAGCGCCACCCCGGCCCCGGTGGCCCCGCCGCCGACCACGAGCACGTCGACCGCGCGCCCGGCCAGGCCGGCCAGCTCGGCGGCGCGGCGGGCGGCGTTGATGGCCGTGCGCCTCACGGGTGCTCCGGGCGCAACGACGCCTCCAGCAGGTGGGTCAGCTCGGCCAGCAGGTCTTCGACCGGGACGTCGGCGGTGGCGGGGGCGAGGGAGAGCACGAAGGACTGCACGGTCAGCAGCAGCGCGCGGGCCTGGGCGGCGGTGTCGGCCCTGCGGATGGAGCCGTCGGCGTGGCCCGCGGTGAGCTGGCCGACGAGGTAGGCCTCGGCGATCTTCTGCGTGCTGCCGAGCCGTTCGACGATGTAGGGCAGGACCATCGCGCCGTCGCGGTCGAGCACGGTGCGCATGACCGGGTCGGCGGTGATCGCGCGCACCCCGGCGACCGCGCCGCGGACGAGGCGGTCGCGCGCGGTGGGACCGTCGATGACACCGGCCGCCGCGCGGGTCATCAGCTCGCCGAACTCGCGGGTCATCAGCGCGCCGAGCAGGGACCGGACGTCGGGGTGGCGCCGGTAGAGGGTCATGCGGCTGACCTGCGCGCGGCGGGCGACGTCGGTCAGGGTGGTGCGGCGCACGCCCTGTTCGAGGACGCACTCCCGGGCGGCGTCGAGCAGCACCCGGTCGGCCACCCGGGTCGTGGGTGGGGTGTGACGTTTGGCCGTCATGTGTCACACTCTAGCGCGTGACCAGCACTCCCGACCAGATCGACCCCGGACTCCGCGCCACCTGGACCGCGGGGGGCGGCGCGCACCTGCCCGCCGACGCCTTGGCCTGGCTGCGGGAGCGCACCGGACTGCGGCCCTCGGCCACCCCGGTCACCGAGGTCGCCGTGCCCGAGAGCGCGCTGCCGGAGGCCGCGCGCGCTGCCTTCGCCGCCATCGTCGGGCCCGAGCACGTGCTCGTCCTCGGCGACGACCGGCTCGGCCGCGCAGGCGGTCTGTCCTACTTGGACCTCCTCGGCTGGCGCGGCGGCGAGGTCGTCGTCCCCGACGCGGTGCTGCGGCCCGCGGACCCCGGGCAGGTGCAGAGCCTCATCGAGTCCTGTGTGGAGCACGACGTCGGCCTGGTCCCGTTCGGCGGCGGGACCTCCGTCGTCGGCGGGGTGAAGGCGCTGCGGGCAGGCAAGAGCGCCGTCGTCGTGCTCGACCTGACCCGGCTGGACAAGCTCGTCGCGCTCGACCCGGTCTCGCGTGTCGCCGTGCTGCAGGCGGGCGTCACCGGCCCCGAGGCCGAGCGGATGCTGGGCGCGAGCGGGCACACCCTCGGCCACTTCCCGCAGTCCTTCGAGCGCGCCACGATCGGCGGCTTCGCGGCCACCCGCTCCTCCGGGCAGGCCAGCGCGGGCTACGGCCGCTTCGAGGCCATGGTCGAGCGCCTGCGGGTGGCCACCCCGCGCGGGGAGTGGCGCCTGGGTGTCGCGCCCGCCTCCGCCGCGGGGCCGGACCTGCGGCACCTGGTCGTGGGCAGCGAGGGAGCCTTCGGCGTGATCACCGAGGTCGCGCTGCGCGTGCGCCGCGAGCCCGCGGCACGGCGCTACGAGGGCTTCGTGCTCGACGGCTGGGCCGCGGGCACCGACGCGGTGCGCAGGCTCGCCCAGGACGGCGGTCGCGGCACGGTGGTCCGGCTCTCGGACCCCCAGGAGACCGAGGTCGGCTTCGCGCTCAAGGGCGGCTGGAAGACCGGTGTCGTGCGCCGCTACCTGCGGGCCCGCGGCGTGGCCGAGCCGTGCCTGCTGGTCCTGGGCTGGGAGGGCCGCGACAAGGCCGACCTGGCCGCCCGGCGCCGCGCGACGCTGCGGGCGCTGCGCGGGCTGCCGAAGGTGGCGCTGGGCACCCCGGTGGGCGAGGCGTGGCGGCACGGCCGCTTCGCCGGACCGCGCCAGCGCGACGCCCTCATGGAGGTCGGCGTGTGCGTGGAGACCCTGGAGACCGCCACCCGCTGGAGCAGGCTCGACGAGCTGCGCGAGGCGGTCCGCACGGCCCTGTTCGACAGCCTCACCACCGCCGAGCGCACCCCGGTGGTGGCCTGCCACATCTCGCACAGCTACGAGACGGGCGCCTCGCTCTACTTCACCGTCCTCGTGCCGCGCTCGGCCGACCCCGTCGGCCAGTGGACGGCGGCCAAGCGGGCCGCGTGCGAGGCCATCGCGGGTGTCGGCACCATCAGCCACCACCACGCCGTCGGTGTCGACCACGCGCCCTACCTCGCCGAGGAGATCGGCGAGCTGGGCGTGGACGTGCTGCGCGCGGTCAAGCGGGAGCTGGACCCGACGGGGGTGCTGAACCCGGGGAAGCTGGTAGGGGACGCCTGAGCGCACCGAGCGCGAGAACCCCCACCAGGCCGCCGGCGAAGAGCAGCCACGCCTTGGTCGCGCGCGCGGAGGTCGCCTCCTCGCACAGCGCGATGTAGGCCACGGTCGTGGTCTGCACGTTGTAGCCGAGGTCCTCGACGATCCAGTCCGTCTCCGCGCCGCCGATGGCGTTGCCGCAGGTCACGCCGTGCCCGCTGGCCGGGTCGGGGTGCGCGACGCCCACCGGCACGACGGCGAGGACGAGCCCGACCAGCATGGCCAGCAGCGCCAGCACGGCGCCGAAGCCCCGCGGCGTGAGGGTGATCTGGTCCAGCGGGTCGGTGGTCATGACGCAGAGGGTGGCCCATCGCCCGCGGCTTTGTCATCCGATCGGGGGAAGACCAGGGGATTCCCGGGTGGCCCGCTCCGCGCCCAGCACGACCGCGGCGGCGTGCACGGCCGCCGCGACGCGCAGCGCCTCGTGCGCGGTGGCGACCTCGACCCCGGCGGCGCGCAGCTTGCCGTCGTGGTTGCGCAGGCAGACCTCGCAGCCCGCGATCGCCGAGACCGCCAGCGCCCACAGCTCGAAGTCGGCGCGGTCGACCCCCGGGCGGGCCGTGACCCGCATGCTCAGCCGGGCGGGCAGCCCGTCGTAGTCCGGGCCGAGCTGGTGCTTGGCCCGGTAGTACACGTTGTTCATCGCCATGACGGCCGCGGCGGACTTGGCGGCGGCGACCGCGGCCGGGGCCAGCCTGCGCTCGGCCTCGGTGGCGAACACGGCGGTCACCGCGGGCTCGCGGGCGGCCACGGCGCAGGCCAGCGCGGTGCCCCAGAGCTGCTGGTCGGTCAGCGGCGAGTCCGCCAGCACCGCGGCCAGCGACCGCCGGACGTCCTCGGCGTGGTCGGGGATGGCGGCGAGCAGCGCGGCGAGCGGCATGGCCTGGCCCTTCGGCGGGAGTGGGTGCGGCCATCCTGCTGTCCTGACGCGCGCGGAGAAACCCCGGGGCCCGGTCAGGTGAACCGTCCCACCTTCGGGTGACCGAGGTTGCTCCCCGCCCGTCAGGGCGCGATTTTGGTCACATGAACCCCCAGGACCTGATCGGACACGACGTCTACGACCCGGAGGGCCAGCGCATCGGCCAGGTGGGCGCGGTGTACGTCGACGGGTCCACCCGGGAGCCGCAGTGGGTGACCGTCCGCACCGGCCTGTTCGGGCCGAGGGAGACGTTCGTGCCGCTGCGCGGCGCCAGCAACGACCACTCTGGACTGCGGGTCGGCGTGCCGATGGCCACGGTCAAGGACGCTCCGCAGGCCCCGCTGCCCGACGACGACGCCGCCGTGGCGCTGTTCCGCCACTACGGCCTGCCCGACGCCCCCGCGCCGGTCCCCGCCCAGCGCGGGCCGAAGCCGTCGGACATGCCCCGGCGCAAGGTCCGCTGACTCACTCCGGCGAGGTGGTGGCGGGCCACGGCTCGCGCAGCAGCGGCATGCCGTCGACGGTGGGCAGCCACACGTAGGTCCAGGCGACGGACCCGTCGGCGAGCACCACGCGCACGCGGTCGTACTCCGGGCCCTCGTAGGAGTCCAGCCCGGCCAGTGCCGCGCCCGAGCGCAGCGGCACCGACCAGCCGCGCACGCCGGGCCCGTCGCCGAGCACCAGCGCCGGGTAGCCCCGGCCGGTGTCGTGCAGCGACCCGGCCAGCGCGGCGGGCCGCGCCGGGCCCGCGGCGTGCGGGGCCAGCAGCCGCCAGTGCGAGGCGCCCGGCTGCAGGGTGCCGTAGACGAACAGCTCGCCGGGCAGCGCGCGCGGGTCGGGCGGCCCGCTCACCTCGGCGGCGTCGAGCCCGTCGCCGTCGGCGGGCGCGCCGACCAGGTGCGCCGCCGCCGAGCGCGGCACGTCCGCGCAGGCCACCGGGGCCCCGTGCACCAGCAGCGGGCGGCGGGTGTCCCGCGCGCCGAGGTAGGCCAGCACCGCGCCCCACGTCCCGCCGTCCTCGGTGGTGACCGAGCCGGTCGAGACCGACGCCAGCCGGTAGCGGTCACCGCGGCCCTCGCAGCGGTCGAAGGCGAGCACCTGCCCGGCCGATGCCATGATCACCGCGTGCTGCTCGACGGCGCCCGGCGCGGCGGCGAGCACGGCGGGCCGCTGGTCGTCGACCACCCGCAGCCCGGCCGCCCACACCGCCGAGAGGCCGGCGCAGCGCGCCCGCAGCACCACGACCGGGCCGGACAGCCCGTGCCGGGCGCGCAGCCAGGTGAGCTTGGCCGGGCACGGGTTGGACCCGTAGGACAGCAGGGGAACCCGCTCGGCCAGCGGCGGGTGCCCCCGCTCGACCAGCCACCCGTCCAGGTCCACCGCAGGCTCTCCGCCGTGGACCCGCCAGCCCGAGCGCGCCTCGCGCGCCGGGGTCAGCCGGTGGCCGCGGCCGTCGTCGTGCAGGTAGGAGAAGTCTGGCCGGGCACCGGGATAGGGCGCGGCCGGGTACTCGGCGTCGGTGAACTCGGCGGGCACCGAACCCTCCACATCGGACCGGTCAGGTCGGCTCGCCGTCCAGCTCGGCGAGGAACTCGGCCCAGAACTCCTCGACTGTGCGCTCGAACCGGATGCCCAGCTCCAGGGTCTTGACCTGCCAGCGGTCGGCGTAGTCGATGATCTGCTCGCGCTGGGCGAGGTAGTTGTCGGCCCGCGCCTTGTGCGACTCGTAGCGGTGCACCGCCAGCGCGCGCAGGTCCTCCGGCCCGCCCATGGAGGAGAAGAACAGCTTCAGCAGGCCGATGTCGCGGACCTCGGTCTGCTCCCGGCTCTCGTCGGCGAGCCACCCGGCCAGCGCCGCGCGGCCCGCGTCGGTGATCGAGTACGTGCGCTTGCGCCTGCCGCCCTCCTCGACGGCGGCGGTGACGAGGCCGTCGTCGGCCAGGCGCGCGGGCTCGTCGTAGAGCTGGGAGTGCGCGAACGCCCAGAAGTTCCCGATAGTCATGCCCACCCGCTGCTTGAGCTCGTAGCTCGTGGCGGGCGCGTAGGAGAGCATCCCCAGGACCACATAGGACGTCGCGGTGAGCTTTCGGGGGCGCTTGCCCTTCTCGGTCGGCAGGCCCGGTCACCTCCTCGTTCGCCGGGTCAGGTGCACACTACCCACCCGCTCCGCCCGGACCCACCCGCTCCGCCCGGACCCACCCGCTCTGCCCGGCCCGGCCCCGCGCGGGCCGGGCCGGGCCGAGGCGGCTAGTCCAGGCGCGTGACGTCGAGCCTGCCCTCGGCGTGCTGGGCGCGCAGGACCTTCTTGTCGAACTTGCCGACGCTGGTCTTGGGCACCTCGGGGATGAACGCCCAGTTCTCCGGCACCTGCCACTTGGCCACCTTGTCGGCGAGGAACTCGCGCAGCTCGGCGGGCTCGGCGGTGGCGCCGTCGCGCAGCACGACGGTGACCAGCGGGCGCTCGTCCCACTTGGCGTCCGGCACGCCGATCACCGCGGCTTCGGCGACGGCGGGGTGGGCCATCACGTGGTTCTCCAGCTCCACCGAGGAGATCCACTCGCCGCCGGACTTGATGATGTCCTTGGAGCGGTCGGTCAGGGTGAGGAAGCCGTCGGGGGTCAGCGTGCCGACGTCGCCGGTGCGCAGCCAGCCGTCGTCGAACTTCGCCGCGCCGTCGGAGTCCTCGCCCTCTTCCTCCAGCCGGTAGTACGAGCCGGTGATCCACGGCCCGCGGACCTCCAGCTCACCCACGCTCTCCCCGTCCCACGGGACCTCCGCGCCGTCGTCGCCGACGAGCCTGCCCCGCACCCCCGCGGGCATGCGGCCCTGGGTGTAGCGGTAGGCCCAGGTCTCGGAGTCGGAGAGCCCGGCGGGCGGGCGGCACACCGAGCCCAACGGCGAGGTCTCGGTCATGCCCCAGGCGTGGATGATGTGCACGCCGTGCTTCTCGGCGAAGGTGTGCATCATCGACGGCGGGCAGGCCGAGCCGCCCACGACGACCTCGCGCAGGCTGGAGATGTCGCGCGGCTGGGCCTCCAGCGCCGCGAGCACGCCCTGCCAGATGGTCGGCACCGCGGCCGAGTGCGTCGGCCGGAGCGCCTCGATCATCGCCAGCAGCGGCTCCGGCTGCAGGAACCGGTCGGGCATGATCAGCGACGCGCCGCACATGAACGCCGCGTACGGCATGCCCCAGGACATGGCGTGGAACTGCGGGACGATCACCAGCGAGGTGTCGGCGGGGGACAGGCCGAGGCCGTCGCTCATGCAGACCTGCATGGAGTGCAGCCAGATCGAGCGGTGCGAGTAGACGACGCCCTTGGGGTTGCCGGTGGTGCCGGAGGTGTAGCACATGGCCGCGGCCTCGCGCTCGTCCACGTCCGGCCAGTCGAACTCCGCCGACTGGCCCGCGAGCAGGTCGGCCCAGGCGTGCACCTGGACGCCGTCGGGGGCCGCGATGGCCTCGGCCGGGCCGTTGGCGACGATCACGTGCTCGACGGTGGTGAACGTCGGCAGGACCTTCGCCAGCAGCGGCGCGACGGTCGCGTCGACGATGACGACCTTGTCCTCGGCGTGGTTGGCGATGTAGGTCAGCTGGTCGGGGAACAGGCGCAGGTTGAGGGTGTGCAGGACCGCGCCCATGGCGGGCACGGCCAGGTAGGCGGTCTGGTGCTCGGCGTTGTTCCACATGAAGGTGGCGACCCGCTGGTCGCCGGTGACGCCGAGGCCGCGCAGCGCGTTGGCCAGCCGGGCGGCCTCGGCGCCGATCTCGGCGAAGGTCGCCGTCCGCGCGCCGTCTCCGGTCCAGGTGCGCACGGTGCTGCCCGCGTGCACCCTGGCCCCGTGCCGCAGCAGCGTTCCGATGGACAGGTTGCCGTCCTGCATGGTGCTCAACATCGTCGTCCAAGCTCCCTGGCGTAGTCCCCGACCGTTACCCGTGAGTAATGGGTAGAGCCTAGTGCGCCGCTGTGGCTCAGGACACCTCCCGAATCGGAGTTGATCATGCTGTCACGCTCCGTCGTCACCCGCTGACGCCATGCTCCACAGGAGATTTCCGCGTGTCGGGGGTATGTTCCGTCCTGAGGTGTCGTTTACTGGCGAAAGGCACCCGGGCCGACCGGGAACCACGAGGTGCGACGACGCCTCACGTGGTGACCGTCGGTAGTCGCGGTGCCGCGCGCAAACTTGGACCCGCCGCTGCCGCGGCGGGGGTGGAAGGAAAGGACTAATACGTTGGCTCTGCCCACGTTGACCCCCGAGCAGCGCGCCGAGGCGCTCGCCAAGGCAGCCGAGGCCCGCAAGGCGCGCTCGGAACTGCTCACGTCGATCAAGGCGGGGGACAAGACCATCGCCGACGTGCTCGGCAAGGCCAAGGACGACAAGACCATCGGCAAGACGAAGGTCGCCGCGCTCCTGAAGGCCGTCCCCGGCCTCGGCCAGGTGAAGGTCGCCGCGCTGCTGGAGCAGGCGGGCATCGACCCCGACCGCCGCGCCGCCGGTCTCGGCGACCGCCAGCGCGCCGCGCTGATCGAGGCGCTCGGCTAGAACAGGACCTAGGTCCTTCCCGCAGGTGGGCACCCGTATGGGTGCCCACCTGCGGCTTCTCGTGGTCAAGCACACCCGGCGGACACCCGTGGGCCGTGTGCATGATGGGGGTGTGGACGACGCCCCCGACCCCGCCGGGCTGGTAGCCGACTACCGGCCGGGTGACTTCCTGCTCGCAGGCCCATCGGGCACGGTGCGCGCCGCGGGCGCGGCCGCCGTGGTCGCCGACCCCGACCCCGACGAGCTGGCGGGCCGCGTCGCCAAGCTCCTGGCCGACACCGGCGCCCCGCTGGCCGCGGGCGCGCTCCCTTTCCGGCCCGACGCGGCCCCGCACGTGGTGATCCCGGACACGGCGGTCCGCGCCGGACGGGTCCGGTCGGGCCGCGCGGGCCGATCGGGATTGGTGCCCGTCGCGCGCAGGCCGGTGCCCGCGGGCGCGGCCTACGCCGAGGCGGTCGCGACCGCGGTGCGCACGCTGCGTGATGGGTCCGGTCTGCGGAAAGTAGTCCTCGCCCGCGCGCTGGACCTGGACTTCGCCGCCCCGATCGACGTGCCCGCGCTGCTGCCGGGCCTGGTCGCGGCCAACCCGAACGGGTACACCTTCGCCGTCGGCCTGCCGGGCGCGACCCTGCTCGGGGCCACCCCCGAGCTGCTGCTCTCGCGCCGGGGGCGGGTCGTGGCCGCCAACCCGCTGGCGGGCACCCGGCCCCGCTCCGCCGACCCCGGCCTGGACAGGGCGGCCGCCGCCGGGCTGCTCGCCTCGGCCAAGGACCGCGCCGAGCACCGGGTCGTGGTGGACGCCGTCGCCGAGGCGCTGCGGCCGTTCTGCGCCGCGCTCACCGTGCCCGCCGAACCGGAGCTGGTCGAGACGCCGACCGTGTGGCACCTGTCGACCGCGATCACCGGGACGGTCGCCGACCCCGAGGTGTCGTCGCTGCGCCTCGCCTCGGCGCTGCACCCCACCCCGGCCGTCTGCGGCACGCCGACGGACTCCGCGCTGTCGGTGATCGGCGGGCTGGAGCCCTTCGACCGCGGCTTCTACAGCGGGGCCGTCGGCTGGTGCGACGCGGCGGGCGACGGCGAGTGGGTCGTGGCGATCCGCTGCGCCGAGGCGGCGGGCGCGCGCATGCGGCTGTTCGCCGGGGCGGGGATCATGCCCGCGTCCGACCCGGCCGCCGAGCTGGCCGAGACGACGGCGAAATTCGCGACCTTGCTCGGTGCGTTCGGAATCGATCCGGAGTGACAACTACCGTCCTACTGGCCGGTACGGAAATGGCAATGTCCGCGTTACAGTCATGCGATGGGCGCTCCGACGATCATGTCGCCGCTGCCGCCGGAGCTGGCCGAGGTCGCGAAAGGCCAGCTCGGGCAGCTGCAGGCGCTTGCCGACGAACTCGCTTCCGTCCTGCGGGACAAGGAGGAGTTCTACCGCAGGATTGACGAGAGCGCTCCCGCCGAGCTGCGGAAGGTGTGCGAGGTCAATCTCCGCAACGCCTTCCACGCGTTCATCGAAGCCCGCGACGTCGATTTGGAATGCGCGCGGAAAACGGCCAGGGCGCAGGCCCGGCTGGGCATCCCGCTGCCCGCCGTGCTGCGCGCCTTCCGCATCGCCGGGACGTTCTCCTACGAGGCGATCGTGGAGCGGGCCATCCCGCCGGGCACGATCACCCCGGAGCAGCTGCTGCCGGTCAGCAACACCATCTGGCGCATCATCGACGCCTACTCCGAGGCCATCGCCACCGCCTACACCGAGGTGACCGCCGACAGCGCCCACTACGACGAGAAGGCCCGCTCCGCCCTGGTCGACGGCCTGCTGGAAGGCCGCTTCACCCGCCAGGCCGAGTTCGACGAAGCCGCCCGCGGCCTCGGCCTGCCCCCGTCCGGCCCGTTCGTCGTCCTGGTCTCCGACCCCGGCGACCCCGGCCCGTCGACCGTGCTGGACCCCGCCCGCTGGCGCGCCGTCTGGCGCTCGACCCCCGAGGCCGAGGTCGGCGTGGTCGTCGTCGCCCGCGCCGTGGACCTGCGCGGCCTGCGCCAGAGCCTGGACCGCCTCGCCGCGGGCGTCGGCATGAGCCCCCCGGTCTCCGGCCTCAACCTCCTCCCGGCCGCCCTGCGCCGCGCCCACATCGCCCGCCGCTGCCTGGCCGCCGGCGAACACGGCGTCGTCGCCTTCGCCGACCGTCCACTGACGACACTCGTGGCCGGCGCGGGCACGCTGGCCAGAGAACTGACCCGCGACATCCTCGCCGACCTGCTCACCCTCCCGGCCGCCGAACGCGACGTGCTGCTCAAGACCCTCCAGGTCTGGTTCGCCGAGCAGGGATCGGCCAAGGACGCCGCCGAGCGCCTGTTCGTCCACCCGAACACGGTCCGCTACCGCATCCGCCGAATCCAGGAACTGACCAAACGCGACCTGACGGACCCGCGCGCCGCCGCGGAGCTGTACCTGGCCATCGAGACCCACCGCCTGAGCGACGTGGGCTCCTAGACTCCCTCCCGTGACCACCGAGCCCGACGGCCGCCCGCTCCTCGTGACCGTCACGATCCGGGAGACCGAACCCGCCCAGGGCTTCGGACCCAACCAGTACCCGCACGTCGACCGGGTGCAGGAGATCGCGCGCTGGAACGACATGCGGCGCACCTGGTACCTGCAGTTCGCGGACCTGGGTCGAGCGACCCGCGACGGCCTCCGTGTGCTGTTCGACGTGGCCGACGAGTTCGACATCCCCCTGGAACTGAGCCTTGGGCGTCCCGGCGGGGACTGGCGCGGTCCGGTGCTGGCACAGCCCGCCCGCGACGGCGCCCCACGCGGCGCGATCGACCCCGACGGAGCCGACACACTGCTCGTGCTGGAGGTTCAGCGGGACCACCGCGAACCCACCCACGTGTGGTGGATCGCGGGGGAACCGGCCATCGGCACGCATCCCGCTCTGGGCCGCGCCTGGGCGGTGCTGCGGGACATGCCCCAGGACATCAATCCGTTCGACCCCGTCGGCGCGACGGGATCCCTGGAGTACTACGGCGGCCCCGGGGCGGCACGGGTGCGAGGCTTCTGGCGCGGACAGTGGGTGCAGGCCGAGTTCAGCCGTGGCGACAGCGCCCAAGAACGCCGGTGGCTCCGATTGGGTGCTCTCCTCGACCCCTGGACAGGTGCCGGCCCTCTTCTGTAGTTCAGCCCGCGGAGGGTTTCCTGAACAGCACGTTGTTGATGTAGCGCGGGCCGCCGAAGAGCACTTTGGACAAGTAGCCTCGTCCGTCTACTTCGGGCAGTGCGCGTTCCTGGTGGGTGGCGAGGTCGAAACCGGTGAGGGGGCGCCAGTGCCCGTCCTCAAGGATCTCCGCGGTGTAGCCGTGGTCGGCCAGGAGGTCGACGACCTCGTCGACGGGGGAGCGGCGGTACTCCAGTTCGATCAGCAGGACCGGGGCGCGGGTGGAGAGGACGTCGGTCGCGCCGCGCAGGGCGGTGGCTTCCATGCCTTCGACGTCGAGCTTGATGAACGACACGTCCGGGGGTGCGATGCGGTCGATCGTCGTGGTGGTGACCGGGACCGCGGAGCCGACACGGGTGGCCATGGAGGCGACGGCTTCGGTGCCGCGTCCGGTCTCGGGGACGTACAGCACGCCGGGGCCTGCGGCGTCGGTGATGGCGGCGCGGACGACGTCGACGTTGCCGGGGGCGGTGCGCGACAGGACGGCGGCGACGGCGGGGTTGGGCTCGACCGCGACCACCCGGGGGACCCGGCGGGCCAGGGCCCGCGACCACGGGCCGTACCACGCCCCGATGTCCAGGGCGGTGCCGCGCGGCGGGCAGAAGTCCGCCAGGCGGGCCAGTTCCGGCTCGAAGCGCGGGTAGGTCGCCGACAGCGCCGCGGTGACCACCCGGTCCGGCGCCAGCGCGGCCAGCCTGGAGACCGCCGCGGTGACCGCGCCCATCACGCGGTCGCTTCGGCGGCGGCGGGCTGGTCGAGCAGGACCAGGCGCACCAGCTCGCGGACCTCGCAGGCGAGTCCGGCGCGACCAGACAGTCGGATGTGGATGGTGTGCCCGTCCGCGCAGTCCACCGGAACCGTTGCCGCGCAGGGGAAGTCCGCGCCGACCGGATCGGTGTGGATGAGCACGTGCAGGTTGTCGGTGGCCGGTCGCCGCCGGAACACCCTGCTCCGCAGGGTGTGGCCGTCGGCGAGGTCGACGACCCGGTGGCCGTGCAGCGACAGCAGCGCGGCGACGTCCTCGACCGCGGTTCGCGCCCGGGGGGTGGCGCGGGCGACGTGGTGGTGCACCCCGATCCGCAGCGGCACGGCGGCTCCTCCTGGTCGGCGGGGACCGATCGGTCGTACTTGGGTGGTCGTGCTAATCGTCTGTACTGGGCGGTAGTACCGGGCGGCAGTTCTGTTGTCCCGGCACATCTTGTGCCCGACTCGGTTGTTCCAGGGGACAGAACGGCTTGTCGCGCTACGCCGAACGGCCCAGTTCTCCGCGCTGTTCGCCCTGATGGCCCACGGTCGGCGGCACAACTGCCGGTCGAGTGAGCCCGGTCACTTCTCCATGGTCGGGGTGTGAGACTACCGTTGGGTAACCCAGGTCGATGTGACCTGCGTCTCGTGTTGGAGGAGCGTTGCGGCGCATTGTGGGCTTCACCCTGGTGTTCGTCGGGGTGTTCGCGGTCGTCCTCGGGGTGCTGCTGCGGGCGTGGGCGTACCCGTCCCTGGCCAAGGCGCCGGTGAAGCCGGAGACGACATCGGTCGCGGTGGGCAAGGACGTCACCGCGCTGCTGGTGCTGCGGGAGAACGGCGTGCCGAACCCGCAGATCCGCACCGGCCTCAACCTCACCTCCACCCGGTTCGTCACCGGTGACCTGCGCGCGCCCGAGGTCCAGGAGGACGGCGACATCGCCGCCTGGGTCGAGGCGACCAGGGTCACCGACGACGACACCGGCACGGTGGTCTCCGCCAGCGTCCGCGAGGTCTGCCTCGACCGGGCGACCAACATGGGCGTGACGCCCTGCCAGAACCAGTACATCGAGGACCAGGCCGAGGGCCAGCGCGACACCGACGTCCAGCAGCCCGGCCTGAGCCTGAAGTTCCCCTTCGGCACCGAACAGCGCGACTACCCCATGTACGACGTCGCCCTGCGCGCGCCGGTGGACGCGACCTTCCAGGGCGAGGAGGAGATCGACGGGCTGGCCGTCTACCGCTTCGTCCAGGTCATCCCGCGCAGCAAGATCGGCGAGCGGGACGTGCCGGGCGCGCTGATCGGCAAGTCCGAGCCGATGGTGCGCGCCGACCTCTACTACGAGAACCGCCGCACCATGTGGGTCGAGCCGGTCACCGGCCAGATCATCGACGGCAGCGAGGAGCGCAAGCAGGAGCTGCGCACCTTCGACCAGCCCGAGGGCGGCGGCACACTGGTCTTCGACGGCACCCTGGAGTTCGACGACAAGACGGTCACGGCGAACGTCGCCGCCGCCTCGGACAACAAGTCGAGCCTGTGGCTGCTCACCACGTTCCCGCTGATCCTCTGGATCGCCGGTGGCGCCGTGCTGGTGGTCGGGGTGGTGCTGCTCGCGCTCGTCCGGCGGGAAGGCTCCGGGGGCGGCGCCCGGCGGCGGTGAGGCGCTAGCGCTTGCGCAGCACCAGGACCAGGTTCCAGGACACGACCTCGCGCAGTCCGGGGACGCGCACCACCCACTGCGCCCACCACGGGTGGTAGCGCGGCAGCGCCCGCACGAGTTCGGCCGACGGGCAGGTCCTGGCCCAGCGCAGCGCCTGGCCGATGGTGACCGGGAACAGGCTCTCGCCGAACCTGTTCTTCGGTTCCCTGCCGTTCCTGCGTCGATAGCGCCTGCGCGCGAATTGCCCGCCGAGGTAATGCCACGGTGCCGTTTCGTGACCGCCCCACGGTGAATACCAGGGCGTGAAGGACAGGAAGACCGTGCCGCCGGAGCGGGTCGCCCTGACCATTTCGGCGAACATCGCTTTCGGGTCGACGACGTGCTCCAGGACGTTGGAGGAGTAGCAGACGTCCACAGCGCCGTCGCGCACCGGCAGCGCCGTCCCGCTCGCCCTGATCATCCCGGCGGCGGGCGCGCCGCGGGCGGACAGTTCGCCCACGTCGGGGTCCAAGCCCAGGTAGAAGGCCCCGTCGGCGCGGAAGGCGTCGGCGAAGTAGCCCGGCCCGCCGCCCACGTCGAGCACGGCGGCGCCGCGCAGGGTGGCGTACTCGCCGAGCTGGCGCACCGAGTCCTCGGCGAGCACCCGGTAGAAGTGATCGGGATCGGACTGCTCGCGCAGGAATGCGCGGAACAGCCGGACCGAACGGCTCAGGCTCGCCTTTTCCCGGGGTGGTGCGATCGTCATCGGGGATTCACTTTCGCCGGACCGCGTTCTACTCTGTACCCATCGGTAACCCCGGCAACCTAGCACCTTTCCGCGACGGCATGGAGTGCTCCCAGTGCAATCCGACCACCGGCCGGAGATCCTCCTGCTCAACTGGCGCGACACCGGCCACCCCGAGGGCGGCGGCTCCGAGCGCTACGTCGAGCGGGTCGCCCAAGGCCTCGCCGCGCGCGGCTACCGGGTCACCATCCAGTGCTCGGCCTACTCCGGGGCCGCCTCCGGCGAGTGGGTGGCCGGGGTGCGCTTCCGCAGGCGCGGCCGCAGGCTGACGGTGTACCCGCTGGCGCTGCTCTCGGTGCTGCGCGGGCGGCCCGACGTGATCGTGGACGTGCAGAACGGGATGCCGTTCTTCGCCAGGCTCGTCGCCCGCTGCCCGGTGATGGTGCTGGTGCACCACGTGCACCGCGAGCAGTGGCGCTCCGCCGTCGGTCCGTGGGCGGGCAGGCTGGGGTGGTGGATCGAGTCCTGGCTGGCTCCCAAGGTGCACCGCAAATGCCGCTACATAGCGGTTTCCGAGGTCACCCGCGGCGAGCTGGCGGGCTTGGGGGTCGCCGAGGAGCGCACTCGCGTGGTGCCCAACGGCCTGGACGCGGTGCCGCGCACCCGGTCGGGCCGCAGCGCGGAGCCGTCGCTGGTCGTGGTGAGCAGGGTGGTGCCGCACAAGCGGATCGAGCACGCCGTCGACGTCCTCGCCGGGCTGGGCGAGCGCTGGCCGGGGCTGCGGCTGGACGTGGTGGGCACGGGGTGGTGGCTGGACAAGCTGCGCGAGCACGCCCACGCGCGCGGTGTGGCCGACCGGGTCGTCTTCCACGGCTGGGTGGACGAGCAGCGCAAGCACGAGATCCTCGCGCGCTCCTGGGTGCACCTGTGCCCGTCGGTCAAGGAGGGGTGGGGCATCGCGATCGTGGAGGCGGCCGCGCACGGGGTGCCGTCGGTGGCCTACCGCGCCGCCGGTGGGGTGGCCGAGTCCATCGTGGAGGGTGAGACGGGGTTGCTCGCCGACGACTACGCCGAGTTCGCCGCGCACGCCGAGCGACTGCTGGCCGAGCGCGGGGAGCGCCTGGCGCTCGGGCGGGCCGGGCAGGTGCGCGCGCGAGGGATGCACTGGGACAACACGGTGGCCGGGTTCGAGTCCGCGCTGCGCGAGGTCGTCTCGATGCCCGTGCCGCGCAGGCGCGGGCTGCGCTGAGGGCCGCTTACGGGTTGCCGTAGTTGACGACGGTGCTGGAGCTGCCCGGCGCCATGGGGCTGAAGTCCACGCTCTTGTCCGGCGCCTTGGCCGCGACGAGGGCGTAGGTGACACCGGTGGCCGCTGCGCCCGCGATGAACACCGCGGCGAACGCTCCGACGATCAGCTTGACCACCTGGTTACTCCTCGGATCGGCCGGGACGACTGGGCGACAATCTACCGCCCGGTAACACGCGCCACAATAGTGCGCCGCCCACCAGTGCCAGCGCGGCGAAGTCCGCGACCAGCACCGGGAGCGGGTGCGGGCCGGGCCGGGTCGGCTCCTGGTGGTCGGGAACCCGATACAGCGTCAGCCACGGTCCGGTGTGCACCGGTTCCAGGCGTCGCAGCAGCGCCGGGTCGACCAGGCCGGGCGTGCCGTGCTCCACCAGCACCCAGCCGATGCCGTGGCGCCCCGGCGAGGCGGGCAGGTCCGCGCGGATCGCCGCGACCCTGGCGTCCTCGCCCGCGACCGGTCGGCCGCCGACGTGCAGGGTGTCGTCGATGACGACCGGTCGGGGCAGGTAGCGCGGCGCGGGGTCCAGCTGCGTGCGCCCCTCGTTCCAGGCGAACCGGCGGAACGCCGACAGCGGCAGGGCGAGCACGTCCCCCGGCCGCCGGTCCTCGGCGAGGATCGCCGCGACGCGGTCCCAGTCCGGCGGGTAGTCCACCGCGGCCAGCCGCCCCCAGCCCGCCCACGCCAGGTCCGGCATCACCAGGACGGGGAAGGCGGCGACCCCGAGCAGCACGAGCCGCCCGGCGCGCTCCACCGCCAGCGCGACCCCGACGGCCAGCGGCAGCGCCCACCAGGCCACCCACTTCTGCGAGTCCCGCAGCAGCCCGGCGCCCGGCACGACCTCGATCACCCAGCGGAGCAGGTCCACGCCCAGCGGCAGCGCGGGGAGCGCGGCCAGCAGCACCCCGAGCGCGCCGAGGGCGATCGGCGCCGTCGTCCGCCAGCGCAGCGCCATCGCGCGCATCCCCCACAGCCCCACCGCGACCACGACGAGCACCAGCACCGGCAGCGCCGGGTTCGCCCGGCTGCCGGGGACGACGTCGCCGTTCCACACCCCGCCGAGGCCGAGCACGCCGACCACGGGCCCGCCCCAGTTCTCCGCCCGCGCGCCGAAGGCCGCGATGCCCGCCGGGTCGGACAGCCCGCCGCCGGCGTGCAGCAGCGAGGGCACCCACCACGGTGCGTTGAGCGCCGCCGACAGCAGCGCCACCACCGCAGCCCGCCGCCTGCCCGCGCAGGCCAGTGCCACACCCGCGGCGAGGATGCCGCCGGTCGGGGTGAGCGCGGCGGGGACGCAGGCCAGGACCAGGGCGGCCAGGTCCCGCGCGGGGCGGCCCGTCCCGTGGCGCAGGCGCAGCGCCGCCAGCGCCACCCACGGCAGGGCGGCGTAGGCGAGCAGCAGCACCCAGTGCCCGATGAACAGTCGCTCGGCGACGTAGGCCGACCAGCCGTAGAAGAGGCCCGCGACGATCTTGGCCCCGGTGACCTCGGTCGGCACGAGCCGCCCGGCGCCCAGCACCGCGCCGAAGAGCGCGGCCGCCAGCGCCGCCTTCTGCGCGATGTCACCGGGGACAACCACGGTTGTCAGGGCGACCACGGCGTCGACCGGGACCGAGCGGGGCAGCGAGGAGCCGAGCCCGAGCGCGTCCGGGGTCAGCCACAGGCGCGGGGTGAAGACCATGTCGTAGCCGAGGACGAACCCCCGGCCCAGCAGCGGGGCGAGCACCGCGAGGGCGACGAGGGCGGCCACGGCGGGCAGCGCCCACCCGGCCGCCCACCCGGCCCGGCCGGTCTGCGTCCGCTCTGCGGTGGCCATGCGACGCGGTTCCTCCCCTGACGCCCGGACGCTACAGTCCGGCCAAGTTACCGTCCGGTAATCCACCGCGGGGAGGCTCCGTTGTCGCACACCGGCACCACCACCTCCCGCCTCCGCGTCCAAGCCCTGCTGGTCTCCGCGGCACTGGCCGCCAACAACGCCGCGAGCTACCTGCTGACCGTGATCGCCGCGCGGCTGCTCTCACCGTCGCTGTTCGGCGAGCTGGGCGCGCTGTTGGCGCTCATGGTCATCGGCGTCGTGCCCGCGATGGGCCTGCAGACGGTCGTGGCCCTGCGGGTCGCGGCCGAGCGCGCCGACGGCGGGACCGTGCGGCTGGGCCGGGTGCTCACCCTCGGCCTGACCACCACGGCCGCGGTGACCGTTTCGGCGGCGGCGCTGTCGCCGGTGGTGGCGGTCGTGCTGCGCCTCGACGGCGTCGGGCAGGCGCTCTGGCTGGCCCTGTCGCTGGCGCCGCTGTCGCTGCTCGGGCTGTTCCACGGCATCCTGCAGGGCACCGGCCGCTTCCACCGGCTCGCGGGCATGATCGGCCTGGAGGCGCTGGGCAAGGCCGGTGGCGGTCTGGTCGGGCTGGTGGTCTTCGGGACCACGTCGGCGACCGTCGCCGGGATCGCGCTGGGCTCGGCCGTCGTGGCGGTCGCGGGCTGGGTGGCGTGCGGGTCGCCGCGGCCGGAGGGCTCGGTGCGCGGGGCGGGGGCGGTGGTCCACGCCGCCCAGGCCATGCTCGCGCTGGTGCTGCTGGTCAACCTCGACCTGGTGCTCGCCCGGTACTTCCTCTCCGCGCCCGAGGCGGGCGAGTACGCCGTCGGCGCGACCCTGACCAAGATCGCCTTCTGGCTGCCGTCGGCCGTCGGGGTGCTGGTGCTGCCCCGGCTGGCCGCCACCGCGGGCCGGGGTCGGACCGTGGGCCTGGCGCTGGCCGTCTGCGCCGGGCTCGACGCGGTGGTCGTGGTCGCCGCCGCCTGCTTCGGGCCCGAACTCGCCGTGCTCATCGGCGGGCAGGCCTACGCGGGAGCGGACCTGCCGATGTGGCGCTTCGCCGCGGTCGGCAGCCTGCTGGCGCTGGTGCAGATCCTGCTGTTCTCCCGCATCGCCACCGGCGACCGCCGCTCGGCACGGCTGATCTGGCTCGCCGTCGCCGCCGAGGTCGCCCTGGTGGCGGCGGTCCTGCACGGCGACGTCGGCGAGGTCGTCACCGCCGCGGTCGTGGCGACCGGTCTGCTCGTCGTCGCGGGCGCGGCGGTGGAGTGGCGCGGGTTTGTCCGCCGGGACAACGGGCTTTGTGTCCGCGCCAACGCGGGCCGGGGGTAGGTTCGCGGCGATGAGCTTCGAGGAAGTGCGGCGGGACTGGACGCTGCTCGGCGAGAGCGACCCGCTGTGGGCGGTGTACGTCGCGCCGGGCAAGCGCGGCGGCCGCTGGGACGTCGAGCAGTTCCTCGCCCTCGGCCGCGCCGACGTCGCCGCCGAGCGCGCCCGGCTCGCCGAGCTGGGCAGGCCGACGTCGTGGGAGCGCGCGCTGGACTTCGGCTGCGGCGCGGGAAGGCTCTCCCAGGCGCTGGCCGAGCACGCGGGGTCTGTCGTCGGCGTGGACGTCTCCGCGCCCATGTTGGCCACCGCGCGCTCGCTGGACCGCTCCGGCGGGCGCTGCGAGTTCGTCCTCAACGACGCCCCCGACCTGCGCCGCTTCGCCGACGGCTCGTTCGACCTCGTCTACACCGCACTCGTGCTGCAGCACCTGCCGCGCCCGGTGATCGAGGGCTACCTGCCGGAGTTCGTGCGCGTGCTCGCCCCTGGCGGAACGGGCGTCCTGCACTGCTCGACAAGCCCTCTGTGGACGGTGAAGGGGACGATCTGGCGGCTCGCGCCGTCGCGGCTCATCGGCCTGGGGCAGCGGCTCTTCCTCGGCTACCCGGCGCCCATGCGGATGACCGCGCTGCCCGAGCGCCGCGTCGAGGAGCTGGTGCGCGCCGCGGGCGGGACGGTGCTGTCCAAGCGGGCCGAGGACGACCGCTCGACCCACTGGCGGCTGACGACCTACGTGGTCGGCAAGCCGCTCTAGTACGGGTCCACCGGGCTGTGGTGCCCGAGCAGGCGCGCGATCGGCCGCAGCCGCAGCCGCAGCAGCGCCTTCACCAGGACGTTGCGCGCGAACCACGGCAGCTCGCGGGCCAGCCGCAGCCGGTCGCGGCGCGTCGGCGGGGTCACGGTGAAGCGGGCCAGCGTGCCGACGCGGTCGCGGTAGGACAGCCGCGACCCGGGCAGCACCTTGGCGACCGTGCCGCTGGTGACGCCCACGGAGGAGAAGCAGTCGTGCACCAGCACCTCGGCGTCGCCGGGCAGGAAGGCCGACCAGCGCAGGTCGTCGGTGTAGGTCCAGTAGTCGTGCTTGCCGTCGATGAACAGCAGGTCGGCGGGCCGGTCCCAGGTGGGGCGCAGCTTGGTGCTGTAGCCCACGACCAGCTCGACCACCCCGCCGAGGTCGTTGGCCGCGATGTTGGCCTCGAACGCGTCGCGGGTGCGCTGCCCGCCGTAGGGCGGCCCGTCGAGGAACGGGTCGATGGCCACCACCCGCGCGCCGACCGAGCGCGCCGCGTGGCCGAGGACGATCGTGGAGCGGCCCTGGTGGCTGCCGATCTCCACCACGGTCGCGCCGGGGGCCAACCGGTGCACGGCGTCCCACAGCGCGCGGCCCTGCTCGCGCGTCGTCCAGCCGGGGACGGCATCGGCGGCGGACCACGCGTGGTCGAACGGATCAGCCATCAGGGTGCACCTGTCTGTGCTCGGAAGAGGTCGGCGCCGCGATTACTACCGATTGGTAACCGGGTTTGGCAAGATGCGCGCAGTCCGGGTGTCGGTCGTCGGGTGGAGGTGAACGGTGCTGCTCGACGAACCGAGCGACGACAGCGACGACAGCGACGACAGCGACGACGCTGCGGTCGTTGACCGCGCGCCGCTGCCCAGGACGCACGCGCGCCTGGGCCTGGTGGCGCTGCTGATCGGCGCGGCCGCGGTCGGGCTGCACGCCGTCACCGTGCTGCAGGGGTTCTTCTGGCAGGACGACTTCGTCATCATCCAGCGGGCCGCGGCCGCCGCGCCGTACGACCCGGCCTACCTCCTGCAGGACTACAACGGCCACCTGGCGCCGGGCATGTTCCTGCTCGCCTGGGTGGTCACCGCGATCGCGCCGCTGGGTTACCCGCTGGCCGCGGCTCCGCTGCTGCTCGCGCACGCAGGCGCGCTGCTGGCCTTCTGGCGCCTGCTGGTCGTCTGCTTCGGCGCGCGCCGGGCGGTGCTGGTGCCCTTCACCGTGCTCGCGGTGTCGCCGATCGTGCTGTTCAGCACGCTGTGGTGGGCCTTCGCCGTGCAGATGGTGCCGCTGCTGCTGGCGATGGCCGCGACGCTGGACTGCCACGTCCGCTACCTGCGCACCGGCCGCGTCGGGTACGCCGTCGGGGCCGCCCTGTGGCTGCTGTTCGGGTTGGCCTTCTACGAGAAGGCGATCCTCATCCCGGCGCTGATGGTCACCGTCACCGCCCTGATCTCCGGCGGTGTGCGGACGGCGGTCACCGGCCACCGCGTGCTGTGGGCCTGCCACGCCGCCCTGATCGCGGGTTACGTCGTGATCTACCTGGCCGCCACCTCCTCGCCGCCCGCCCCGGAGCAGGCCGAGGTCCCCGACACCGTCGACTACGTGCTGCGCGCGGTGCTCGACACCTTCCTGCCCGGTCTGTTCGGCGGCCCGTGGCCTGCCTCCGCGACCGGCATGACCTGGGCCGACCCGCCCCTGCTCGCCCGCGTCGCGGTCGCGGTCGCCGCGCTGGCGGTGCTGGTGGGCGGCGTGCTGGTGTCGCGGCGCCGGGCGCTGCTCGCCTGGGCCGCGCTCGGCGGATACCTGGCCGTGGACCTCGTGCTGGTGGCGCTGAACCGGCTGCCGCAGTTCGGTGTGCTCATCGGCAACGACCCGCGCTTCCTGGTCGACGCCGTGCCCGTCGCGGTCCTGATGGGCGCCTTCGCCTTCCTGCCTCCCCTGGGCGAGCCGGGCCGGGGCCGGGTCCGCTTCGACGGGTTCGCCACCGCCGTCACCGCCATGGTCGCGGTGAGCGCGGTGTTCAGCACGGTGTCGCTCGCCCCGGCCGCCCGCTTCACCGAGAGCCGCGCCTACGTCGACGGCGTGCGCGCGGCGCTGACCGCCGACCCCGGCCTGCCGCTGTACGACACCCGCCTGCCCGCGCACACGATGGTCCTCTGGGGCTTCGGCGACGAGGCGATGCTCTCCCGGCTGACCCCGCTGCTGGGGCTGCCCGCCCGCTACGACGAACCGGCCGACACCCTGCACGTCGTCGACGAGCGGGGCGCGCCGCGGCCGGTCGAGCGGCTCGACCGGCCGGTCGAGGGCGACCTCGGGCCCGTCGCCGACTGCGGCTACGCGGTGACCGACGAGACCACCGCCGTCCCGCTCGCCCAGCCCGTGCGCGGGCGCAACCTGTTGGTGATCGGCTACTACACCGCCGACGCGGGCGAGGTCGCGGTCACCACCGGCGGCGTCGAGCAGCTGGTGCGCGTCGAGGCCGGGCTGCACCGGATGACCCTGGCGGTGTCCGGGTCGTTCAGCCGCGTCGACATCCGCCGCACCGACCAGGCCGCCGCCCTGTGCGCGGCGACCATCCAAGTAGGACAGCCGAGGGTCGGTTGACCCGCCACCGCACCGGGGCCCTCGCCGCCCCGCACCGCAACCCCACCGTCATCGGCATGGCCCTGCTGGTGCTGGTCGCGTTCCTGCAGCGACCGGGCCGCACCACCTTCGACACCAAGCTCGACCTCGCCGTCGACCCGCTCGGCTTCCTGTTCAGGGCGCTGCGCCTGTGGAATCCGGAGTCCACCGCGGGGGAGATCCAGAACCAGGCCTACGGCTACCTGTTCCCGATGGGGCCGTTCTTCGCCGCCTGCGACGCGCTGGGCCTGCCGCCGTGGATCGCGCAGCGGCTGTGGTGCGCGCTGCTGCTGTGCGTGGCCTTCGGCGGCGCCCTCGCCCTGGCGCGGGCCATGCGGATCGGCACGCCGCTGGCGCGCTACCTCGGCGCGTTCGGCTACGCCCTGGCCCCCCGCATGCTCACCGAGATCGGCCCGGTCTCGGCCGAGATGCTGCCCGCGGTCCTGCTGCCGTGGATCATGCTGCCGCTGGTGCGCGCCGAGCGGATCGGCTCGCCGCGCCGGGCCGCCGGGCTCTCGGCGCTGGCGGTGCTCTGCGTCGGCGGGATCAACGGCGCGATGGTCGTCATGGCGCTGGTGCTGCCGGGGCTGTGGCTGCTGACCCGCGCGTGGACGAGGCGGCACGTGGCGCTGGTGCTGTGGTGGTGCGGGTTCGTCATCGCCGTCTGCCTGTGGTGGATCCTGCCGCTGCTGCTGCTCGGCCAGTACAGCCTGCCGTTCCTGGACTACATCGAGTCCTCGGCGAACACGACGGCGCCGGTGTCGCTGTTCCAGGCGCTGCGCGGCACCAACCAGTGGGTCGCCTACGTCGTGCAGGGCGAACCGTGGTGGCCATCGGGGTTCCTGCTCATCGACCACCCCGCGCTGATGCTCGTCACCGGTCTCGTGGCCGCTGTCGGGCTCTACGGGCTCACCCTGCGCGGACTGCCCGAGCGCCGCTTCCTGGTGCTGTCGGTGGTCACCGCCCTGACGCTGCTGAGCATCGGCTACGTCGGCACCCTCGACAGCCCGTTCGCCGCCGTGGTGCGCGGTCTGCTCGACGGCCCGCTGGCGCCGCTGCGCAACGTGCACAAGTTCGAGCCCGTGCTGCGGCTGCCGCTCATGCTCGCCTTCATGCACGCCGTCTCCACCCGCGCGGTGGCCCCGCGGCGCGCGCGCACCGCCGTCGCGGCGGGCTTGGTGGTGGCGATCGCCGCCCCCGCGTGGCTGCTGACGCTGCGGCCGGGCCCCGGCTGGGACGAGATCCCCGAGCACTGGCCGAGCGCGCTGGACTGGGTGGCCGCCCAGGACCCCGGCGCCCGCACCCTGCTGCTGCCCGCCACCTCCTTCGGCGAGTACACCTGGGGCCGCACCGTGGACGAGCCCGCGCAGGCCCTGGCGAGCGCGCCGTGGGCGGTGCGCGGGCAGATCCCGCTGGGCTCGGAGGGCAACACCCGGGTCATGGACGCGGTCTCCGACGCGGTGGGCTCCGGGCGCGGCTCACCCGGCCTCGCCCCGTTCCTGGCCCGCTCCGGGCACCGGTTCGTGCTGCTGCGCAACGACATCGACCGCACCCCGCCGGGCACCCCGCCCATCGCGCTGCTGCGCGCCGGGCTGGCCGCCTCGCCCGGGATCGAGAAGGTGGCCGAGTTCGGGCCGGGGGTGGACACCGCCGCGGTGACCGGTGCCTCGCCGGTGGACGGCGGCGTCGTGCGGGCCGTCGAGGTCTACCGGGTGCGCGGCGCGGTGCCGCGCGCGAGCGCGGTGGCCGCCGCCGACGTGCCGACGGTCGCGGGCGGCCCGGAGTCGCTGCTGCCGCTGCTGGACGCCGGGCTCATCGATCCGGCCGCGCCCGCGGTGCTGGCGGGCGACGGCGGCGACGGCGCGGTCGTGGCCACCGATGGGCTGCGCCGCCGCGAGCGCGACGTCGGCTCGGTGCACGACAACCTCAGCCACACCCTCACCGAGGCCGAGGGGGGCAGGCTGCCGCGGCGCTCGCTGGACCTGCTGCCGTTCCAGCAGGACCAGACCGTGGCCGTGCTGCGCGGCATCCGCTCGGTCACCGCGTCCACCTCGGCCGCCTTCGCCGACGCGGTCGGCGCGAGCGACCCGTCGCGGCTGCCCTTCGCCGCGGTGGACGGCGACCCGGCCACGGCGTGGCACTCCTCGTCCTACACCGGCCCGGTCGGCCAGTGGCTGCGCGTGGAGCTGGACACCCCGAGGGTGGTCGAGGAGGTGGCGCTGACGACGGTGGCCGACCTCGGCGTCGGCTGGCCGGTCACCCGCGTGCGCGTCGAGACCGACACCGGCGCCGTCGAGCACGACCTGCGCCCCGGGCAGGTGGCGCTGCCGACGGCGGGCGGGCTGACCAGCTCGGTGCGGGTGACCGTGGTCGCGGTGGCGGGCGGGCGGACCGAGGGCAACGTCGGCATCGCCGAGCTGGCCATCCCCGGGGTCACCGCGCAGCGGGCGCTGAAGGTGCCCGCCGACGGCGTCGCCTTCGCCTTCACCCGGGGCCCGCTGCCCCGGTATCCGTGCGTCACCGAGGACGGCGCGCCCCGCTGCGACCGGGCGCTGGCCAGGACCGGCGAGGAGCCCGCGGGCCTGCACCGCCTCTTCAGCACCTCGGCCGGGGCGACCTACACCGTCGGCGGCACCGTCCTGCCCCGTCCCGGCGGCGTCTCGCCGGTGACCGCGGTGACGGCGTCGTCGTCACTGGGCGGCGACCCCGCCGTCGGCGCGAGCGCCGCCATCGACGACTCGGTCACCTCGACGTGGGTGGCGGGCATCGGCGACCTGCGCCCCACCCTGCGGGTGGTCTGGGACGAACCGCGCGACATCACCGGCCTGCGCCTGAGCACCGACCCGAGGGCCGCGGTCCGCCCCGCGGAGATCGAGGTCCGCACCGACGCGGGCCGCGAGCGCGTCGCCCTGGACCGCACCGGGTCGGTGGAGCTGGCCGCGCGGACCCGGTTCCTGGAACTGGTGCTCCTGCCGCCCGGCGACGGCCTGGTCGGGGTGAGCGACCTGGAGGTCACCGGCGCGGAGCTGCCCGCGGTGACCCCGTCGACGCCGTTCTCGCTGCCCTGCGGACAGGGGCCCGCGGTCACCGTCGACGGCAAGCGCTACGACACCGCCGTGGCGGGCACCCACGCCGACGTGGTGGCCCACCGCCCGCTGCCGCTGCGGGTGTGCTGGCCGGGCCTGGAGCTCCCGGCGGGCGAGCACGAGCTGAGCACCGCCCCGTCGGCGTCCTTCGTCGTGCAGGACCTGTGGCTCAGCAGCGCGCCCCCCGGCCCGACCCGTGCCCGCGACGTCCGGGTGGACGAGTGGGAGCCCACCTCGCGCGCCGTCACCGTCGCGGCGGGCCCGGCCGCGGTGCTCGCCGTGCCGGAGAACGCCAACCCCGGCTGGGTGGCCACCGCGAACGGCCAGGTCCTGGAGCGCACCAGGGTCGACGGCTGGCAGCAGGCGTGGCGGCTGCCGGCGGGCGGGGAGACCGCCGTGCGCCTGGAGTTCATCCCGGACCGCCAGTACCGCTTCGGCCTCGCCCTCGGCGCGCTGGCGGCCTTGGCGGCCCTGGTCGTCACCGCCCTCCCGGTCCGCCGCCGCGATCCCGCCGCCGCACCCCTGGCCCGCGATCAGGTCGTCACCTTGTCGGTGCGCTCGCGGGTGGGTGGGCTCGGGGTGCAGGTGGCCCTCGCCGGGCTCGTGGTGGCCCTGGGCGGCATGCCGTCGGTGGTGGCCCTGCTCGTCTGCCTGCTGGCCAAGTCCCTCTGGCGGCAGACCCCCACCTGGATCGCCCTCACCGGCGCGAGTTCGGCCGCCGTCGTGGCCGTGATCGGCAGGCTGAGCGGCCACGGCCAGGACTGGGCCTACGGCTGGCTCGCCCAGGGCTCCCTGCTCCTGGCCGTGGCCGCCGTGGTCGCCGCCTGCCTCGACTGGCCCCCCGAGCCCGAGGACGACCGCCCTGTCCACACCCCCTGACATCGACGTGGAACCCCGCACCCGCGACGGCATGACCTGGCGGCGGGGGCCGGATGTCTCCGCCCGCCCGACCAGCTCAGCCGGACAGCTTCGCCAGTGCCGCGTAGAAGATGTCGCCGATCTTGGTCGGGTCCGGCGTGGTGAAGGCCTGGCCGCCGGTGGCCTCGGCGATGGACTTCAGCTCGGCGGAGTCGATGTCCGGGCCGATGCCGATGCCGATGATCTGCAGCGGGCGGCGCGGGTCCTGGAGCTTGGCCAGCTCGGCCAGCAGGGCCTGGCGGGAGATGCCGTCGCTGTCCTCGTTCTTGCCGTCGGTCAGCACGATGACCAGGTTGATGCGGCCCGGTTCCCAGTTCTGCCGCGAGGAGCGGTAGGCGGCGAGCACGCTGTCGTAGAGGCCGGTGGCGCCGTTCTCCAGCGCCTTGACCCCGCGCAGCGTCTGGACGGCGTCACCATCGAGGTGGTCGCCCACGGTGGCCATCGGGATCACTTCGCGGTAGTCGCGGTCGCCGTCGAGGCGGGTGGAGAACAGCCACATGCCGTAGCGGGTCGTGGGCTTGAACAGCTTCAGTCCCAGCTCGGCGGCGCGCAGCGTGATGCCCATGCGGTCGGTGCCGGTGCCGGGGACCGGTTCGGCCATCGAGCCGGAGACGTCGAGCAGCACCTGGACGCGGGCGCTCTTGTTCACCCCGGCCCACCGGTTGAGCAGCACGTCGACGTCGTCGGGGGCGGGCAGGGCGACCGGGTCCTGGGGCACCGCCGTGGTGCGCTCGTCCTGCGAGCGGTCGCGCAGCGCCGCTCCGGAGGGGGAGCGGAAGCCCGCGTCGGCGAAGGTGACCTCGCCTGCCGGGTCGACCAGCGCGCCGAGGAAGCGCTGGGCGAGGTCGCGGCCCGCCGGGGCGGTGCGCGGCAGCACGGTGAACGGGAAGTCCAGCGCCGGGACCTCGGCGTAGGCGGCGACCAGCGGCGCGAAGCCCTGCCGGGCGTTGTGCTTGATCAGCGAGACCTCGGAGGACGGGAACGCCGTCAGCGACTTGGCCTCGCTGCCGCCGCCGGGCAGCCGGGTGAACAGGTCCGCCGTCTTCGGCAGCGTGTTCGGCGACAGCGCGCGCATCAGCGCCGTCGCCGCCGCGCCCGGGTTGGCCTGCGTCGAGGTCATGGTCTGGATGCCCAGCAGCGCGGACACCCCGACCGGGTCGTACGACGGGTCGGGCAGGCCGACGGAGCCCTGCTCGGCGCTCAGCACCGACTCCCAGGTCAGCGCGGTGTCCGGCCAGCCCAGCTCGCGCGCGGTGTCCTCGATGACGGCCAGCACCACCGGCGAGGACGCCACGGACGTGCCGGTGACCGGCACGTCCCACGCCCCGCTGCTCTGGGCGTGCTGGAGCCAGCGGGCCGACTCCGGTATCCACACGTCCGGGTACTCCCCGGACTCCGAGACCACCAGCTCCTCGGCCACCACCGAGGACGCGCGGCTGCTCACCACGACCTTCGCGCACGGGTCGGCCTCGGCGAAGCGGCGCGCGGCGGCGTCGACCACCGAGGCGATCTCCGGCGCCGCGGACACCGCGAGCGGCTGCGCCCCGGCGCAGTCCGGCCCGCCGAGGCGCTCGGCCACGAACCCGTAGCCGAGCCACCCGACGAGGGCGAGCGCCAGCAGCCCGGCCGTGATCACGACGGGCTTGCCGACGCCGCCGCGGCGCCGTCCCGGTGTCGAGTGCCGACCCATCGCTCAGCCGAACAGGCTGTCTACTTCGGACTGGAAGTCCTTCATGATGACCCGGCGCTTGAGCTTCAGCGACGGCGTCAGGTGCCCGGTCTCGGGCGTGAACTCCGCCGAGAGCACCCGGAACCTGCGCACCGACTCGGCCGTGGAGACCGCGGAGTTGCCCTCGTCGACGGCCTTCTGCACCTCGGCGAGCAGGTCGGCGTCGTCCACCAAGGCGGCGATCGTGGCGTCGGCGGGCTTGCCGACGGTGGTCTTCCAGTAGGTGAAGTACTCCGGGTCCAGCGTGATGAGGGCGGCGATGTACTTCTGGCCGTCGCCGACCACCATGGCCTGGGCGACCAGCGGGTGCGAGGCGATGCGGTCCTCGATGACCGCCGGGGCGACGTTCTTGCCGCCGGAGGTCACCAGGATCTCCTTCTTGCGCCCGGTGATCGACAGGTAGCCCTCGGAGTCCAGCGCGCCGAGGTCGCCGGTGGAGAACCAGCCGTCGGCGTCGATGACCTCGGCGGTGGCGGCGTCGTTGTTCCAGTAGCCCTTGAACACCACCGGGCCCCTGACCTGGATCTCCCCGTCGTCGGCGATGCGCACCGCCATGCCGGGGATCGGGCGGCCGACGGTGCCCGCCTTGAAGCCGTCGTGGGCGTTGACCGTGGAGGCCGCGGTGGTCTCGGTCAGGCCGTAGCCCTCCAGCACGGTCAGGCCGATGCCGCGGTAGAAGTGCGTCAGCCGCAGGCCCAGCGCCGCGCCGCCGGAGATCGCGTACTTGGTCTTGCCGCCCAGGGCCGCGCGCAGCTTGGAGTACACCAGCTTGTCGAACAGGGCGTGCTTGAGCTTGAGGCCCAGCCCGGCCTTGCCGCCCGCCTCGCTGTAGGCGATCGCGGTGGCCGCGGCGGCGTCGAAGATCTTGCCCTTGCCGCCCGCGTGCGCCTTCTGCCGGGCGCCGTTGTAGACCTTCTCCAGCACGTAGGGCACCGAGAGGATGAACGTCGGCTGGAAGGTGGCCAGGTCGTCCATGAGCTTCTTGACGTCGGGCCCGTGGCCCATCGTCGCCCGCGTGTACACGCAGCCGACCTGCACCATCCGGCCGAAGACGTGCGCGACCGGCAGGAACAGCAGCGTGGTCGGCTCCTCGGTGCTGCCGACGCCGCGGAAGAGCGGGGCCAGCGTGGTGGTGGCCGAGGCGCACTCGTGGAAGAAGTTGTCGTGGGTCAGCACGCAGCCCTTGGGCTGGCCGGTGGTGCCCGAGGTGTAGATCAGGGTGGCCACGTCGGCGGCGGTCACCGCGGTGCGCCGGGCCTCGACCTCGGCGGCGTCGACGTCCTTGCCCGCTTCGACGATCTTGTCGACGTCGTCGACGCGCCAGACGTTCTTCAGCTGTGGCACGGCGGGCCGGACCTGCTCGACGCGGGCCAGGTGCTCGTCGGTCTCGGCGATGATCGCGACCGCGCCGGAGTCCGACAGGATCCACTGGATCTGCTCGGCGGAGGAGGTCACGTAGATCGGCACCGTCACCGCGCCCGCCGCCCAGATGGCGAAGTCCAGCAGCGTCCACTCGTAGCGGGTGGCCGCGAGGATCGCGACCCGGTCGCCCGCGCCGACGCCCGAGGCGATCAGGCCTTTGGCCGCGGCGACGACCTCGTCGCGGAACTGGGTGGTGGTGACGTCGGACCAGCCGGAGCCCGCGCGCCGCCGGAACTGCACATGGGTGGGGGCCTCGGTGGCGTTGGTGAAGACAAGGTCGGCCAGACCACCCGCCTCCGCGCGCTTCTCCACGGCGGGGACGGCGAATTCGCGCATGATCTGCTCCTCGGCGAGACACGCAGGCAGCGCCCGGTGCACACGGCCGCTACCTATCGGTAACTTTGCCGGGTATCTTGCCTGCCGATGTCCGCTTCGGCCAGAGGGTGGGCGCAAAAGATACCGGTCGAATGCCAGGTCACGGGCAGGAAACGGCCCCGACCAGGCGACTTCGCGCACCTGATCGGGGCCGTTACCCAGAGTGATGATGCCGGATCAACGGCGGTTGGCCGTCAGAACACCAGCTTCCAGCTGTCGATGTACCCGGTGTCGCCGGAGTACACGTCGCGGACCTGGAGCTTCCAGGTGCCGTTGGCGACCTCCGAGGACGCGTTCACCGTGTAGGTGGCGATCACGTTGTCGGCCGAGTCCGAGCCGCTGGAGTTCTTCAGCCGGTAGAGCGACCCGTCCGGCGCGACCAGGTCGATCACCAGGTCGCCGCGGTAGGTGTGCTTGATGTCCACGCCGACCTGCAGGCCGGAGGGGGCGTTGCCGGTCAGGCCGGACACGGCGATGTTGCTGGTGACGCCTGCGCCCAGGTCCGGGATGTTCACGTTGTTGGCGTTCTCGAAGGTGCGGCCCGGCGGGTTGGGGTCGGTGCCGCCGCCGCCCAGGTCGCGGGCCGCTGCCTGGATGGCGCCCGACAGCGCGCTGACCTCGGCGTACACGCCCGGGTAGTTCGGGCGGGCGCAGCCGCGGCCGTAGGAGACGATGCCGACCTGGATCCACTGGCCCGCGTTGTCCCTGCGGAACATCGGGCCGCCGGAGTCGCCCTGGCAGGTGTCGGTGCCGCCCTGCGGGTAGCCCGCGCAGATCTCGACCGCGGTCTTCATCGACGGGTACGCCGAGCGGCAGGTCGAGTCCGGCACGAACGGGACGTCGGCCTTGAGCAGGTAGCGCTGCTGCGCGCCGCCCTCGGACGCCGCGCCCCAGCCCGCCACCGTGAAGGTGCCGTTGTCGTAGGCGGTGGTGGTGGCGATCGGCAGGGTGGCCGCGCCGCTGATCGGCTGCGACAGGCGGATCAGCGCCCAGTCTCCGCCCGCGGAGCTGCTGTAGCCGGGGTTGCGGTAGACGTAGTTCGACGTGCGGGTGACCCGGCTGCTGCTCTGCAGGTCGACGACGCCGTAGGTGGCGGTGATGCCGGTGTTGTTGCCGGTGCTGTTGACGCAGTGCGCGGCGGTGAGCACCAGCGACTCGGTGTACATCGCGCCGCCGCAGCCCATCGACAGCCGCACCATCCAGGGGAACTCGCCCTGGGCGGCGCGGGTGCCGCCGACGACCTGCGGGGTGATGTCACCCGGCTCCGACGACGGCGGCGCCGCGGACGCGGCCTGCCCGATCGCGGCGGTCATCGTGACCGCGGCGCCGAGCACGCCGAGCGCGGCGCGCCTGAACCACTTGCCCTCTGTCATGGTTCGTTCCTTCCTCGACCGCCTGGCGCGGTGTGCGCCTCGCAGGGGGTGGCGGCCGAAATCCGTGGACGAAGCCCCGGCCCGCGGAGCAGGGAGGTCACGCGGGCCGGGGCGTCGCTAGGGGGTGGAGCGGGTCTGGCTAGGGGAACGTCAGCTTCCAGCTGTTGATGTAGCCGGTGTCGCTGCGGTAGACGTCGCGGGCCTGCAGGCGCCAGGTCCCGTTCGCCACCTCGGACGAGGCGTTCACCGTGTAGGTGGTGATGATGTTGTCCGCAGAGTCGCTGGAGCTGGAGTTCTTCAGCCGGTAGGCGGTGCCGTCCGGGGCGATGAGGTCTAGGACCACGTCACCGCGGTAGGTGTGCCGGACGTCGACGCCGACCTGCAGGTTCGCGGGCGCGTTGCCGGTGCGGCCGGTGACGGCGATGGAGCTGGTGACCGCCGCGCCCGCGTCCGGGATCGCCACGTCGTTGGTGTTCTCGAACGTGCCGCCCGGCGGGTTCGGGTCGCCGCCGCCGGAGCAGGTCAGGCCGATGGAGCGCTTCGGGCAGTCGGCCAGGCCCAGCAGGTAGACCACGGCGGCCTTGTTGCGCGAGGTCTCGCGGGCGATGACGTCGTCGGGCGGGTAGAAGCCGTTGAGGCCGCCGCCGCTGCCCGGGTACATCTCGAAGGTGTAGCCGTAGATCTTCTCCGCGCCCCACAGCCAGTCATCGATCGACCCGTCGGTGACGTACAGGTCGGAGGACTGCTGGGGGGTGTAGCCGTTCGTCTGCGCCATGGCGCGGCCGATGGTGGAGAAGACCCGCTGGTCCTCGGCGGTCAGGCCGGGCGCGGTGTCGTTGTAGGTGTAGCCGTAGGGCCAGAGCACCAGCTCGCTGTAGGTGTGGAAGTCGATGCCCACGGTGATCTGCTGCTTGCCGCCGATGTTGCGGCTGCGCACGAAGTCGGCGATGGCCTTGACCTCGGGCGTGGACTCCGCGCGCGGGCCGCGGTAGGTCTCCGAGCTGGGCGAGGTGGACGACCCGCCGCAGCAACCCCACTGGTAGTTCCAGTTGCGGTTCATGTCGGTGCCGATGGCCGAGCTGCCGGAGTTGGGCTGCCGGTTCTTGCGCCAGCCCTGGAAGCTGCCGGTGGAGATGTCGAACTCGCCGCCGTCGGGGTTGACGTTCGGCAGGATCCAGATCTCGCGGTTGTCCACCAGGTTCTTGATCTGCGAGTCGCTGTTGTAGCTGTCGGTGAAGAGGTTGATCAGGTAGATCGCCATCTCCACGGTCAGGATCTCGCGCGCGTGCTGGTGGTGGGTGAACAGCACTTCGGGCTCGTTCTCGTCCGTGCCCGCGTTGTCCGAGATCTTGATCGCGTACAGGTCGCGGTTCTGGTACGACTTGCCGTAGACCTGCTTGGTGATCAGCCCCGGGTGGTCTGCCACCGCGCGGTCGATGACGGCCGTCATCTCGGCGAAGTTGTGATAGTCCGAGTGGGTGGACGGGAAGTCCATCGGGGTGACCTCGGCGGCCCCGTGCATGTGCACGTCGGGTGCCGCCTCGGCCTCGACCCGGAACCCGAGCCCGCGGATCTTGGCGACCTCGGCGTCGGTGGCCGTGATCATCGTCCGGCTGTCCTCGACACCGTTGATCGCGGCGCCGGTCTTGCTGATCGCCGTGCGCTGCTGGGCGGAGTTCACCCCGAGGACGTGGTACTCGGCCGATGCCCGAGGGGCGGCAGCGGCGGTGTCCCCACCGGCCGCGTTCTGGTTGGTGGTCGCGATCAGAGCGACGGCTGCCGCCGCCCCGACCACTACGGACAGGCGTTTGCGTTTCACGCGTGCCTCCTGCAGGGAGCGCCGGTCGGCGCTGGAGGTTTAGTTGTGCCCATCCTCGTGATCGAACCCAACGGGCGCCCTCACGACCACTCGGACAGGCTCTGGCAGGTCGAATAGTGACCCGCGCATCGATCGGCCACAAGGCTGCGGTCGTAGGGCGTCATTCCCATTTCCCAGCTGACACGGCGGCGTAATAAATAGGTAGCCCTACCTATCGGTGCCGCGATTGTTCCGCTCTGCCCGACTTGGCATCGTCATCCCCGGTCGCCCGAACGTCTCACCCCCTGCCGGACGACCGAAGCCGGACCGGACCGGGGAGGGGCGCCACCACAGCCCCTCCCCGTCCGTCCACAAGACACAGCGGGCGCCCCTCATCGCCCGCCCCACAGGAGGGATCGCGCACCAGCGGCCGCATCGGCACCGGCCGCCCAGTTCGAGCCGCTTGCACCGCAGGGGGCGGCTCGACCCTCGCGATCCACCCCCGACGGGAGCGTGCCAGGCCAGCGGCGGCCCAGGCGCGCTCCCGTCGTCTTGCTGTCCGGACGAAGCCGCCCCACCCCACCGCCGCCACCCCGAGCCGGCAGGGGAGTTCACCCATCTGCCACAACGAGCATGAGGCTGGGGGGCGCCAAGGTCCGGGAAAGGGTGGTGCCGCACTACCGCCAACCCGCCTGGGTGAAGCCACGCCAGGTCGCCACCCCCGCAACGCAAGGGGCCTGTGCCACCTGTCCGAAGCGGCTTCACCCCATCGGACCCACCACAAGACACCGCCGCGGAACCACCGGAACCAGCCACGGGCCTACACCAGATCCTCAGCGTGCAGCTGCGTCCGCGACCCCACCCCCAACTTCCGCAACACCCGAGCCGCATGCTGCTCCACCGTCCGAGGCGACAGGAACAACACCTCAGCGATCTCCCGGTTCGTATGCCCCCCCGCCAGCAGCCGAGCCACCTCCAACTCCCGAGGCGACAACTCGTTCCCATACCCCCGCCGACCCCGCCGAGACGGCTTCGCCCCACCAACCCCCCGCAGATGGTGCCGACACCGCGCCGCATCCCGCGTGGCCCCAAGCCGATCGAAGGTGTCCACCTGCTCGGAGAGCAACGCCGTAGCCCCCTCCGGGTCATCAGGAAGCAGACACAGCGCCTCCCGCTCGGCAACGTTGGCAGCCGCGTACGGAGCAGGCATCGACCGATACCGAGCCCCGGCATCCCGGTAGTGCCGCAGCGCCACATCCAACTCACCGTCGTGCTCGGCGATCCGCCCCAGCGCCAAGGCCAATGCCGCGTGAGCCAGCGGAGCATCCCGGCCGGCCAGCCCGTCAGCCATGTCCGCCACCAGCTTCCGAGCGTCGTCGGCCCGCCCGGCGGCCAGGTAGGCGGCGACCGCGATCCCCGCGATCTCCCCGCTCCACGCCCACACCCCCTTGGCGCGCAGGATCTCCACCCCCCGGTCGGCGTCCGCGCAGGCCCGCTCAGGGTCCTCCTGCGAGAGCTGGCTCCACGCCAGCCCCGCGCACCCCGCGATCGCGATCTGCGAGATGGCCTCCTCGGGTGCGAACGCCCCGGTCTCGGTGAACCAGCTCGTCGCCTCGGCCCACTCCCCCCTGGCCACGGCCAGCGACCCGAGCACCAGCGCCAGCTCACTGGCAACCGGGAACAGGTCGCGGTACTCGTCCAGCAGCCGGGAGGTGCGCTCGGCCAGCCCGGTCCACTGGCCGGTGAACCAGTCCACCCTGGCCTGCGTGGCCCGCGCGGTGCTGACCACGAACGTCGCCCCGCAGTCGGCGGCCAGCCGCAGCCCCGAGCGCAGCAGCTCGTTGGCCAGGCGCAGGTGCCCGACGACGGTGGCGCCGTCGCTCAGGTTGCACCACGAGCGCGCCAGCTGCCGCTGCTCGCCGACGGTCTCGACGTACTCCGGCAGCTCCGACATGCGGCTGAGCACGTGCGGGTCGCCGAGCAGCAGCTTGGAGCCCAGCTCGTTGGCCAGCAGCGACAGCCGCAGCTCGCCGTCGGCGCACGAGGCCCGGTACTCCTCGGCGCGCGCCAGCCACGGCTCCAGCTCGGCCAGGGTCGACATGCCCACGTAGGGCATCGCCATCACCGAGGTGCCCTTGGCCGCCAGGTCGGGGCGTTCGCCGAGGTCGGCGATGGCCCGTTCGACCTCGCTGCGCGCTTCCACGATGCCGCCCGCGCCGCGCAGCAGCAGCAGGCCCCGGTAGAGCCGGACCTCGCCACGGGCCGAAGTGGACAGCCGGTGGTCGCTGAGCAGCCGCTCCAGCAGCTCGACGGGGTCGCGCTGGTCCAGGCCGGTGTGCGCGACCTGGCCGAGCTTGATGGCCAGCCGGTCGACGTGCTCGGCGGGCAGCGACGGCTCGCGCAGCAGCCGTTGCAGCATCGATGTCGCGGTCGCGGCGTCGCCGACCTCGCTCGCCCGGTCCGCGGCGGCCTCGCCGTAGTGCAGCCAGGCGGCGACCCGCCCGGCCCGTTCGCTGTGCTCGGCGAGCTGCACCAGCGGCCGGGGGTCGACCTGGTCGAGCGCGTCGATGGCCCGGTTGTGCAGGTGGATGCGGTCCGGGCCGCCGAGGGTGTCGTAGACGGCCTGGCGGGCCAGCGCGTGCCGGAAGCCGTAGCGACCGCCGTCGACCTCGTACAGCACGTGCCCGGCCAGCGCGTGGGTCAGCGCGGCGCGCAGCCGCGGCTCGGGCACCCCGGACACCTCGCCGAGCAGCTCGGCGGGCGCGGGCGAGCCGAGCACGGCGGCGGCCTGCACGAGCCGCGTCGCCGCGGTTGGCAGCGCTCCCAGTCGTTCCGCCATGGCGTCCCGCAGCAGCACCGGGACCTCGACGGAGTCCAGCAGCCGCCGTGCGCTCGCGCCGTCGGCGTGGGCGGTGATGGGGGAGCCGCCCGCCGAGACGCGCAGCGCGCGCAGCGTCTCCTCGATGACGAACGGGATGCCCGCGGTGCGGTCGTGCAGCCGGGCGGCGAACTCCGCCGACACCGACTCCTCGTCCAGGATGGCCTCGGCCAGCCCGCGCACGTCCTCCACCTTCAGCGGCATGACCTCCAGCAGCACGCTCACCACCCCGGTCGGCGGCCGGTAGGCGGTGCCCAGCGGCAGCCCGCCGGGGACGTCCTCGCGCCGGTAGGTGACCACTGTGGTCAGCGACGACGGCGGGTCGCTCATCAGGAAGCGCAGCAGCTGGCGGGTGCCGTCGTCGGCCCACTGCAGGTCTTCGACCACCAGCAGCACGGGCCCCACCGCGCCCAGCAGCTCGCGCACGGCGCGGAAGAGGCGGTGGCGCTCGGCGCGCGGGTCGCCGATGGGCACCGGGGGCGGCGGCAGGTGCTCGCCGATCTCGGGCAGCAGCGGCGCGACCGCGCCGGTCACCGGGGAGAGCGCGGGCCTGGCGGCCAGGCGGGTCCTGGCCCCGCGCAGCGCCTCCAGCACGGCGCCGTACGGGAACGGCTCGCCCACCTGCGCGCAGGTGCCCACCAGGGGCAGCGCCGGGCCGAGGTCGCAGGCGAGCAGCTCGGCGATGAGCCTGCTCTTGCCGACGCCCGCCTCGCCCTCGATGAGCACGACGGCCGGATGCAGCGCGGTCACCGCGCGCAGCGACGCGAACTGCTCGTCACGGCCCACGAGGACCGGTGAGCTGGTGCGGATTCGAGGGTCCGCCGCCCGTCGGATCATCGACACCCCCGCGTTCTCGCTGTGGCTGGTCTCGCAGCCTAGGCCGCTCGAACGGGGTTCGGAAACTCCTGGAGCGGACGCCGCCGGAAGTTGATCTTAAGTGAAAGAGCCGTATCCCTACGTACCGAAACCCGGATTGTTCGGGCTGCACCTCCACCCGATTGTGAGATCGAGTGGCTGTCAGTAATTCAACCCTGCCCGACAGCCACACCTCCGGTTGGTGTTCCCCACCCGGTGGAGTGAATGGAGAAGCCCAGATGCGACATGATCGCAAGACCCGCCGGGTCGCCGTTGCCGGGCTCGCGGCCGGCGCCTGCGCCCTGGCCGCGGTGGCGGTGGCCAGCCCGGCGAGCGCCGCGCAGCCGACCGGCAGCATCCTCGCGGCGCCCAACCCGGTCGCGGGTAGCTACATCGTCGTGCTCAAGGACGCCCAGGCCAGCGCCCCCGGAGTGAACAACAAGGCGTTCGACCTGGCCAAGCAGTACGGCGGCTCGGTCAAGCTGACCTACACCGCCGCCCTGCGCGGCTTCTCGGTGTCGATGAACGAGGCCGCCGCCAAGCGACTGGCCGCCAACCCCGCCGTCGCCTACGTCCAGCAGGACGGCGTGGCGACCATCAAGGACACCCAGCAGAACCCGACCTGGGGCATCGACCGCGTCGACCAGCGCGACCTGCCGCTGAGCAACAGCTACACCTACGCCAACGACGGCTCCGCGGTCACCGCGTACATCCTGGACACCGGGATCGACATGCGGCACACCGAGTTCGAGGGCCGGGCCACCAGCGGCCGCGACTTCATCGACAACGACAACGACGCCTCGGACTGCCAGGGCCACGGCACGCACGTCGCGGGCACCGTCGGGTCCAAGACCTACGGCGTGGCCAAGAAGGTCAAGCTGGTCGCGGTCCGGGTGCTCAACTGCCAGGGCTCGGGCCAGTGGTCGCAGATCATCGGCGGCGTCGACTGGGTGGCCCAGAACGCCCGCAAGCCCGCCGTGGCGAACCTGAGCCTCGGCGGCGGCGCCACGTCCAGCCTGGACGAGGCCATCGTCCGGCTGATCAACGCGGGCGTCACCACCGCGGTCGCCGCGGGCAACGAGGGCCAGAACGCCTGCAACGTCAGCCCGGCCCGCGTCCCCGCCGCGATCACCGTCGCGGCCAGCGACCGCAACGACAAGCGCTCGATCTACTCCTCGGGCTCGTCGAACTTCGGCACCTGCGTCGACATCTTCGGCCCCGGCTCCAACGTGCTCTCCACCCGCAACGGCGGCGGCACCCAGGAGATGGGCGGCACGTCGATGGCCACCCCGCACGTCGCGGGCGCCGCGGCGCTGTACCTGAACGCCAACCCCAACTCCACCAACCAGCAGGTGCGCGACGCGCTGGTGAACAACAGCACCCCGAACAAGATCACCGACGTGCAGGGCTCGCCCAACCGGCTGCTCTACACCGGGTTCATCGGCGGCGGCAACCCGCCGGACCCGACCTGCTCGCCCGCCAGCAACAACAACACGCTGGCGATCCCGGACAACGGCACCGCCGTGTCCAACAACGTCGCGATCGCGAACTGCTCCGGCAACGGCTCGGCCAACGCCACGGTGAAGGTCGCCATCACCCACAGCTACGTGGGTGACCTCGTGGTCGACCTGATCGCACCGGACGGCACCAGCTACAACCTGAAGAAGGCCGGTGGCGGCAAGGGCAACGGCGGTCTCAACGAGACCTACACCGTCGACCTGTCCGGCGAGGCCCGCAACGGCACCTGGAAGCTCCAGGTCGCCGACATGTGGCGCTACGACAGCGGCTCGCTGACCTCCTGGACGCTCACCCCGTAGGACTCCGGGCCGTCCCGCGCGGTGCGATCGCGCGGGACGGCCCGGCCCGCAAGTCGAAACCCTGTCGGCCGTTCGCCCGGGACGGCTGTCGACCTTCGCGGAAGGACCAAGTCATGCAAGGAAAGTCCCGCTCGTACGGGCGGGTCGCGCTGGCGGCCGTCGGCGCGGCGTCCGTCGCGGCGGCGCTGCTGGCAGGCGCGGGCACCGCGGCCGCGGCCGAGGCGCCATTCGTACCCGCCAAGAACCCCTGGCCCGGCGGCGGCTTCGTCGTCGCGCTGAAGTCGGGCCCGGCGACGGCGTCCGCCTCGGCCGTGCAGCAGACCGCGGAGTCGCTGTCGTCGATCTACGGCGGCGAGCTGGAGGCATCGCTGTCGGTGTCGATGAAGGGCTTCGTGGTCTGGGACATGAGCCCCCAGGAGGCCCGCAGGCTCGCCGCGGACCCGAAGGTGTCCAAGGTCTTCCAGACCGGCACCATCCGCGCCGCCGACGTGCAGAACAACGCGACGTGGGGCATCGACCGCGTCGACCAGCGCGACCTGCCGCTGGACACCAAGTACAACTACAACACCACCGCCTCGAACGTGACCGTCTACGTCACCGACACCGGCATCAAGACCAACCTCGCCGACTTCGAGGGCCGCGCCACCGTCGGCGCGGACTTCGTCACCGAGGACGGCCAGGACTGCAACGGCCACGGAACCCACGTGGCGGGCACGATCGGGTCGAAGACCTACGGCGTGGCCAAGAAGGTCAAGCTGGTCTCGGTCAAGATGCTCGGCGACAACTGCAGCTCCTCGGCGCCGGACTCCGACGGCGTGCAGGCCATCGAGTGGGTCACGGCCAACGCCGTCAAGCCCGCCGTGGTCAACGCGTCGTGGACCTTCGACAGCGCCGACATCGGCGACCAGGCCATCTCCAGCATGCTCGCCTCGGGCGTGCAGATGGTCGCCGCCTCCGGCAACTCCAGCACCAACGCGTGCAGCACCGGCCCGGCCAACATCACCGAACTCATCACGGTGAACGCCACCAGCCGCAACGACGCCCGCGCCAGCTTCTCCAACTTCGGCACCTGCACCGACATCTTCGCCCCCGGCGACGGCATCACCTCGCTGGGCCTGTCGGGCAGCGCCACCAACATGTCCGGCACCTCGATGGCTGCCCCGCACGTGGCGGGCGTCGCCGCCCTCTACCTGGCGGGCGCCCCCACGGCCTCCCCCCAGGCCCTGCGCGACGCGCTGGTCAACGGCGCCACCAGCGGCAAGGTCACCAACCCCGGCACCGGCTCCCCGAACAAGCTCCTCTACAGCCTGATCGGCGGCGGCGGCCCCGACCCGGAGCCCCCGACCTGCGAAGGCGGCTCCAACGCCAACGACGTCACCATCCCCGACACCAACACCGCCATCACCTCCGACGTCGCGGTCACCGGCTGCACCGGCAACGCCGACTCCACCACCTCGGTGAAGGTCGACATCAACCACACCTACACCGCCGACCTGAAGGTCGAACTGGTCGGCCCCTCCGGCCGCGCCTACCTGCTGCACGCCGCGGCGGGCATCGGCTCGGCGGCGGGCATCCACCAGACTTTCACGGTGGACGCCTCCTCGGAGACCAAGAACGGCACCTGGAAGCTGCGGGTGACCGACATCTACCGCCACGACACCGGCACCATCGACACCTGGACGCTCACCTTCTGAGCTGATCGGTGACGGCGCGGCCCCGGGGTTCCCTCTCCCCGGGGCCGCGCTTTCGTGTGCCCGCATGGGCGGATGGGCGAGGGTGGACTCAGCCGCGGGCGGGTACGGGCCCGCCGGCATGGCATGGACCGCGAGACGCGACAGGCCCGCACAAGTGTCCGAGGCGAATCCACCCCATCGGACAACACGCGGACCCAGGCAAGCCACAGCCCACGAACTCACCAGACCCAGCGCACTCCCACGATCGGCTCCTGCGGATCACTCACCAGATGATGCGCCCCGCCGAACGCCCCCACCCGCAACCGCCCCCCACCCCGCTCGGCCGCCCAGGCATCCCCCTGCGTGAACGCATGACACTCCGCAGGAACCGCCAACCGATCAAACCCAACCTCAACCAGATACGACCGAGGAGCCCGCCGCAACGCCCGGCTGTACCGCAGCGCCGGAACAGTCCCGAACCACCGAACCTCGTACGACACCAACGCCGTCTGCCCCACCGACAGCGTCCGGTCCAACAGGATCTCGCTGACCACGAACCGGTTCCCCGGCTGCGACCGAACCCGCCCCACCGCACACCCCGACCCCGCCACCACCACCGGCAGCGCCGTATCCCCGTCCTCGGCCCGATGCAGCACAACACACGACCGCACCCCATCGGCCTCAGCCCGCAACACCATCCGAACAGTCGTGCTCGCGTCCCGGCGCATCGAGTCCAGCCGGTGGTGGTCGTGGATCGACAGGTACGTCAGCGTCCCCGGCGAGGGCTCCTCCAGCGCCGACAGCGCCGCCGCCAGACCCGTCGGATCACGCCACAGCACGTCCGGCTGCCGTGTCTCCCCGGCCCGCGACGCCCACCGCCCCCTCGGCTTGCGCGGCGGCAGCAGCTCCGCCAAGTGCCCCCGAGGAAGCTCCAACACGTCCTCCATGGCCGAGACGGCCTTCATGGACTCCGGCCGCTCCGGCCTGGTCCGCCCCCGCCGCCAGTAGCTCAGCGTCGACAGGCTGACCCGGACGCCGCGGGCGGAGAGCCGCCGCTGCAGGTGTTCCAGGCTCATGCCGCTGCGTTCGATGGTGCGGTCCAGGACGGACGGGAAGGTGTCGAGGTTCATCGCTTGCTCCTGAATGCCAAGACGGCAGACCCGGGTCAGCGGGTCTGCCGTCTCAGGTGGAACGGGCCGTTACCAGGCCTGGGAGGTGTTCCCGCCGACGGAGTACCCGAAGCGGGTCACCGTCAGCTGGAAGGCGGTCGAGCCGGACTTGCCGTCCGCGCTCGTGGCGGTGATCGTCACCGTGTGGGTGCCGACCGGCGTCTGGAAGTTGGTGAAGAACCAGACGTTGCTGGTGCCGCCCTGGCCGATGGACTGCGGGTTCCAGAAGACCTGGGTGCCCGCCGGAACGCCGGTCGCCGAGAGCCGCAGGCTGCCCGTGCCGCCGGAGGCGGTGACCGAGGTCTGGACCATCTGGCCCGCTGTGCCGGTGCCGCTGGACGGGTTCGCCGTCACGCGGACGTCACCGACCGGCGGGTTGCCGCTGCCCTCGACCCGCAGGGTCACGGTGGTGGTGGCGGTCTTGCCGGAGCTGTCGCGGCCGGTGACGGTCACCGTGTGGGTGCCGGTGGTGACCGACGAGCCCGCGGTGAAGGACAGCTTGGCGTTGCCGCCGCCGGTGATGGTGCTGGGCTGGAACTCGGCCTGCACGCCGGACGGGACGCCGGAGGCGGTCAGGTTGATGCCGGAACCGCTGCCCTGGCTGGTGATCGTCGTCGAGATGGTCTTGCCCGCGCCCACGGTCACCGAGTTGGGCGACGCGCCCAGGGTGAAGTCGCCCGGCTCGGGGTCGCCGCCGCCGGTGACGGTCAGGGAGAAGCGCGCCGAGGAGGTCTGCCCGCCCGCCGTGCGCACGTTCACGGTCACCTCGTGGGTGCCGTTGGCCGCCTGCGCGGAGGCGTCGAAGGTCAGCTTGACCGACTCGCCGAGGGTGATCTCGCTGGACTGGAACACCGCCTGCACACCGGACGGGACCCCGGTGGCCGACAGGGTGGCGTCCACCGCGCCGAGGTCGCCCTCGTTGGTGTCGACCTCGACCGACAGGTGCCTGCCCGCCGCGACCGAGCCCGACGACGGCTTGAGCTCCACGCCGAACTCGCCGTCCGGCGGCTCGGGCTGAGTGCCGACCTCCTGGGCGACCCAGTCGCCCATGGCGTTGTCGAGCCTGCCGTAGATGCTGTACCACCTGAAGTCCGAGCGGCTCCAGGACGCCACGCCGACGATCTTGCCGTCGACGATGAACGGTCCGCCGGAGTCGCCCTGCAGGATGGTGGTGCGGCCGTCGGAGTAGCCCGCGCAGATCATGGTCGCGGACTTGAAGCCCGCGCCCACGCCCTGGCAGACGGAGTCACCGTTGACGATCGGCAGGGTGGCCTTGTCGAGGGTGACGTCGGCGGGGCTGTCGGCGTGGTTCTTCTTGCCGTAGCCGAAGCCGAGCCCGCTCTTGCCGGGGGCGGCGATGCCGGAGTCGGCCGAGGTGGCGAACTTCGGGTAGGCCGCGCCGCCCTGCAGCGGGACGTCGCGGTCGAGGGTGACGACGGCGACGTCGTAGCCCTGGTCGAAGTTGACGTACTGCGGGTGCTTCTTGTACGAGACGACGTTGGCGACGGTGCCGGGTCCGCTGCCGCCGTTCCACTCGTTGAGGTCGTTGAGTCCGTAGACGAAGCGCTTGGTGCCGCTGGAGTCGGCGCAGTGCGCGGCGATGAGCACCTTGCGGGGGGCCACGAGCGTGCCGGAGCAGGACTGGCCCTGCGGACGCGGACCGCCCTCCCGGATGCCGGCGATGACGCCGGGGAACTCGCCGACGGTCGCGTTCTGGCCGTTGTAGAAGAACGCCCCGGCTCCCGGCGGCTCGCTCCCGTCGCCACCCTCGTAGTTCGCCGCGGGGGCGTTCGCGCCGCTCTCCTCCGCGGCCAGCGCGATGGTCGTGCCCAGCGGCACCAGCACCGTGGCCGCGGCCAAGGCCACCAGGCCCCAAGACCGTGGTGTACGTTTCACGATGGTTCCTTTCCGGGTCAGGAACAGCCGCCTCTAGGCAGGGGTCGACGGCTACTCGCTGCTCGTCACTTTCGGGTGACGCCCGGTGAGGAACAATCAGGGCACGTATCCGTAGGGGTACGGAACTTAATCCGGCGTCACCCGCGGGGGTCCGTGGTGTCCGGTGTGGACAGGTGGGCGATGGACGCGACCGAGCCGGTCCGCAGGCGGATGAGCAGGCAGAAGTCCCGCGACACCGCCGTCGAGATGGCCCTGCGCCGGGCCCTGCACGCCCTGGGGCTGCGCTACCGCGTGCACCGCCGCCCGGTGGCGGGTGTGCGCCGCGAGGCGGACGTGGTCTTCCCCGGCGCGCGGGTCGCGGTGTTCGTCGACGGCTGCTTCTGGCACGGCTGCCCGGAGCACGCGACCTGGCCGAAGAACAACGCCGAGTTCTGGCGGGCCAAGATCGAGGGCAACCGGGCCCGCGACCGCGACACCGACGCGCGCTTCGCCGAGGCGGGCTGGCGGGTCGTGCGGGTGTGGGAGCACGAGGACCCCGCCGAGGCCGCCGCCCGGGTGCTCGCCGTGGTGCGGTGACCGAGGCCATATGCACCTGGTTGCACATTACCTGGCGTCATAGCTACTCTCCGGTACATGGCGCTGGAGCACGCGATCCTGGTCTCGCTCGGGGAGCGGGCCGCGTCCGGCTATGACCTGACCCGGCGCTTCGACAAGTCCATCGGCTTCTTCTGGCGGGCCACCCACCAGCAGATCTACCGCGTCCTCAAGCGCATGCTGGAGCAGGGCTGGGTGTCGGTCGAGCACGTCGCCCAAGACGGCAAGCCGGACAAGAAGGTGTACTCGGTCAGCCCCGACGGCCGTGCCGAGCTGGCCCGCTGGATCGCCGAGCCCGGCGACCCGGCCGACCTGCGCACCGACCTCGCCGTGAAGATCCGCGGCGCCGGGTTCGGCGACCTCGCCGCCGTGCTCGCCGAGGTCGTGCGCCACCGCGCCGCGCACGCCGAGCGCCTGGCCGCCTACCGCGCCATCGAGGCCGCCGACTTCCCCGACCGCGCCGCGCACACCGGCCCGACGCTGCACCAGTACCTCGTCCTGCGCGGCGGCATCGCCGCCGAGACCGCCTTCGTCGCCTGGTGCGACGAGGTCACCAGCGCCTTGGAGACGCCATGAGCTACCCGACCCTGCTCTCCCCGCTCGACCTCGGCTTCACCACCCTGCGCAACCGCGTGATCATGGGCTCCATGCACACCGGCCTGGAGGACAGCGCGCGCGACGTGCCCAAGCTGGCCGCCTACTTCGCCGAGCGCGCCCGCGGCGGCGTCGGCCTGATCATCACCGGCGGCTACGCGCCCAACCGCACCGGCTGGCTCAAGCCGTTCTCCGGCAAGCTGACCACCTCGGCCGAGGCGCGCGGGCACCGGCCGGTCACCGACGCGGTGCACGCCGAGGGCGCCAAGATCGCCCTGCAGATCCTGCACGCGGGCCGCTACGCCTACCACCCGTTCAGCGCCTCGGCGAGCGCGATCAAGGCCCCGATCAACCCGTTCCGCCCGCGCGCGCTCTCCGAGCACGGGGTGCGCGCGCAGATCCGCGCCTTCGTGCGCTGCGCGGTGCTTGCCCGCGAGGCCGGCTACGACGGCGTGGAGATCATGGGCTCGGAGGGCTACTTCATCAACCAGTTCCTGGCCCCGCGCACCAACAAGCGCACCGACCGCTGGGGCGGCAGCCCCGAGAACCGGCGCAGGCTGGCGGTGGAGATCGTGCGGCGCACGCGCGAGGCGGTCGGGCCGGACTTCATCATCGTCTACCGGCTGTCGATGGCCGAGCTGGTCGAGGGCGGGCAGACCTGGGCGGAGATCGTCGCCCTCGGCACGGAGGTCGAGGCGGCGGGCGCGACCATCATCAACACCGGCATCGGCTGGCACGAGGCGCGGGTGCCGACCATCGTCACCTCGGTTCCCAGGGCGGCGTTCACCGACGTCACCAGGGCCTTCAAGCCGCACGTGGGCATCCCGGTGGTGGCCACCAACCGGATCAACATGCCGCAGGTCGCCGAGGAGATCCTGGCCGGCGGCGGCGCGGACCTGGTCTCGATGGCCCGGCCGATGCTCGCCGACCCCGACTGGGTGCGCAAGGCCGAGCAGGGCCGCGCCGACGAGATCAACACCTGCATCGCCTGCAACCAGGCGTGCCTGGACCACATCTTCGGCAACCGGCGGGCCACCTGCATGGTCAACCCGCGCGCGGCGCGCGAGACCGAGCTGGTGCTCTCCCCGGCGCGGCGGGCCAAGCGGGTCGCCGTCGTCGGCGCGGGCCCGGCCGGGCTCTCCGCCGCGGTCACCCTGGCCGAGCGCGGGCACCGGGTGGAGCTGTTCGAGGCCGCCGACCACATCGGCGGGCAGTTCGACATCGCCCGGCGCATCCCCGGCAAGGAGGAGTTCGCCGAGACCATCCGCTACTACGAGCGCAGGCTCCAGCTGACCGGCGTGGCCGTGAAGCTGGGCACCCGGGCGGGCGCGGCGGACCTGCGCGGCTACGACGAGGTCGTGCTGGCCACCGGGGTCGCCCCCCGGGTGCCGGACATCCCGGGCATCGACCATCCCAAGGTCCTGTCCTATGTGGATGTCGTGCGGCACGGGAAGCCGGTGGGGGCCAGGGTCGCGGTGATCGGGGCGGGCGGGATCGGGGTGGACGTCAGCGAGTTCCTCACCCACGCCGAGTCGCCCGCGCTGGACCTGGCGGCCTGGAAGGCCGAGTGGGGCGTCGGCGGCGACGGCCTCGTCACGCCGACGCCCGCGGCCTCGCCGCGCAAGGTGTATCTGTTGCAGCGCAAGGCTTCCCGTATCGGCGCGGGGTTGGGCAAGACGACCGGGTGGGTGCACAGGGCCGCGCTCAAGAGCAAGGGCGTCGAGCAGATCGCGGGCGTCAACTACGAGCGCGTCGACGACGCGGGCCTGCACATCAGCTTCGGCCCGCAGCGGCGCGACCCGCGCGTGCTGGAGGTCGACACCGTCGTGGTGTGCGCGGGCCAGGAATCGGTGCGCGAGCTGGCCGGGCAGCTCGGCGACGTCCCCGTGCACCTGATCGGCGGCGCGGACGTCGCCGCAGAGCTGGACGCCAAGCGCGCCATCGACCAGGGGACCCGGCTCGCCGCCTCGATCTAGCCTGTGCTCTGGGTCACTACGGACTTCGCTCCCTTCCGGCATGCTGTGCCGCACTTACAGGCCGGGCCACCCCGGCGGGGGAGAGGAACGAGATGGACTCCGGCAGGCGCCACCCTGACCGGTTCGCCGCGGCGCTCTCGCGCGCCGTGGACGACAGCGGGCTGACCCTGGACCGCATCCGGGAGCGGTTGCGGACCAAGGGCCTTGAGGTCAGCCTGTCGACGCTGAGCTACTGGCGGCGGGGGCGCAGCAGGCCGGAGCGGCCCGCGTCAATCCGCGCGGTGCGCGAGCTGGAGGCGATGCTCAACGTGCGCCCCGGCGGGCTCGTCGCGCTGCTGGGGCCCAAGCGCCCGCGCGGGCGGTGGGCGGCCGACCGCAGCGGGGTGATCTCCTTCGACCGGCTGTGGAACGTCGACCCCGACCAGCTGCCGGAGGTCGTCGGCGACCTCGGCCCGCCGCCGCCGCGGCGGCTGTCGTACCTGTCGGTGCACGACCAGCAGTTCGTCGACCGCGACGGGCTCGCGCGGCGGGTGCACTCCAGGATCGTGGTGCGCGCCGAGGTGCCCGGCGTCGACCGGCTGCACGTCACCGCGGCCTGCGAGCCGACCGACCGCGAGTTCCCGCGCTTCGAGCGGGTCGTCTCCGGCTGGCTCGGCGGCGTCCGCACCCACGAGGACAGCGGCCTGCTCAACGCCCAGATCCTGTTCGGCCGCGCCCTGCGCCCGGGGGAGACCGCGGTCGTGGACTACGTCATGGCGACCGCGCCGACAGAGCCCTCGACCTACTTCGAGCGCCGCTTCGCCCGCAGCGCGCAGAACTACGTCCTCCAGGTGGTGTTCGACCCGGGCGCGGCGCCATCGATGTGCGCGGAGTACCGCGACGACGAGGAGCACCCGCTGGAGCGCACCCGCGCGCCGCACATCGTCTGCGGCGACGTCCCGCCCGGGATCACCGGAATCCGGTGGTCCTGGTGACTTCCTGACCGCGGCGTTGTCTGTGGAATTCCTCGAAAGGTGAGCGCACCCCGAACTACCTGCGCCCGGACAAACCACGGCACGAACGGCCTATCGACACCCGGATGTGGTGTCGGGCTACAGTTCGCCGTCCGATTCGCTTGTGGGAAGGCCGAGGCGGGGATGCTATGCCGATCGAAGATCGGGAACTCGCCGACGTGCTCGCCACAGGTCCGTTCGAGGTGGCGCTGCGCACGGCCATCCACCGCAGCGGGCTGAGCCTGGAGCGCGTCCGGGCCCAGCTGGCCCGGCACGGCTGCCCGGTGAGCGTGGCCGCGCTCAGCCACTGGCAGTCCGGCCGCAGCAGACCCGAGCGCCGGGAGTCCCTGGTGGCCCTCGGCGTTCTGGAAGACGTCCTCGCCGTGCCCGGCGGCGCCCTGGTCGGCCTGCTCGGCGCGCCGCGCCCGCGCGGCAGGCGCAGGCGCTCCGACCTGCCCCTGGAGGCGGTCTGGCCCGGCGACGCCGCGATGCCCGACCTGCTCGGCCGCGTCGACACCGGCCACGACCGCCACCTGACCAGACTCAGCCAGCACGACCTCGTCCGCATCGGCCCGGACCGGACCGAACGCCTGGCCCGCGTCCGCCAGGTCCTGCGCGCCGAACGGGCGGGCCTGCGCGAGGTCCTCGTCGCCTACGGCCTGGACACCCCCCACCGCGCGGGCCCCCGCCTGCGCCCCCTGCGCCACTGCCAGGTCGCCCGCTCGGTCTACGACCCCACCCGCGGCAAACTCGTCGCCGCCCTGTCCTTCGACCGCGAGCTGGCCCGCGGCGAGGCCATCCTGGTCGAGTACGAGATCCACTGCCCGCCGACCCCGACCCGCGCCACCTGCTACGAGCGCAAACTCCGCTACCCGGTCCGCGACATGCACGTCGAAGTCGTCTTCGACCGCACCGCCCGCCCCACCCGCTGCCAGTGGGAACACCGCACCCCCACCGACACCACCACCCGCCCCCTGCGCCTGGACACCTCCCACACCACCCACTCCCACAGCGCCCAAGCCACCACCGTCGACGCCGAACCCGGTCGCTACCTGCTGCGGTGGGACTGGTGACCAAACCCGACTAGTGTCGAACGAGTGCTGACCTACGACGACATCGGAACCGGCCCCGCGGTCCTCCTGGTCCACGGCCACCCCTTCGACCGGTCCATGTGGGCCCCGCAGCTGATGGCCCTCCCCGCCGCGGGCTACCGCGCGATCGCCCCCGACCTGCGCGGCTACGGCGAAAGCCCGGTGACCCCGGGGACCGTTCCGTTCTCTCGGCACATCGACGACCTGGTGGAGCTGCTGGACCACCTGGAAGTCGGCGCGGTGGTCCTGTGTGGACTTTCCATGGGCGGCCAACTCGTGATGGACTTCCACCTCCGCCACCCGGACCGGGTCCGCGGCCTGGCCCTGGTCGACACGACCCCCCACGCGGAAACCGAGGAGTCACGCCGCAACCGCATGGCGATGGCGGATCAGCTGGACCGGGAGGGGATGAAGGGGTACGCGGACGAGGTCATCTGGAAGATGGTGTCCCCGAAGAACCCCGAGGTGGGCGCGGTCGTCCTGCAGATGATGCTGGACGCGCCCGCGGCGGGGGCTGCCGCAGCGCAGCGGGGACGGGCTGATCGGCCTGACTACGTGGAAAGCTTGGCGGGGGCGACGGTTCCCGGCTTGGTCGTGGTGGGGACCGAGGACGAGTTCACCCCGGTCCCGGTGGCGCGAGAGATGGCCGAGGCGATGCCCAACACCACCCTCACCATCATCGAAGACACCGCCCACATGCCCAACCTTGAGCGCCCCGACACCTTCAACACCGCCCTAACCGAGTACCTGGACTCCTTGCCCCACTAGCCAGTCACCCACTGAACGCCACCTTGGATTGCCGACCTCCGGGCCTTGGCTGCCAACCACCCTCCCAACGCCACGCGCGTCTGGTTTGTGTCCGATGGGGTGGAGTCGTTTCGCGTGGGTGGGTGGTCGGCATGCCAAGGTGAGGGTGTGGAGCCGGGGTGGATGGCTGGCACGCCCGAAGGTCGGGTGTCCTGTGTGGTGGGTGCGGTGGAAGGGCTGGTGGTTCTGTTCTTTGCTTAGCGTGCAGTGACTCGAAGTGCCGACAGGCCCAACCGGTCAGGCCCGATGCCCAGGCCCTGCACGCCAAGCCCCTGCACGCCAAGCCCCTGCACACCCGCGCCCATCCCAGTGCCAGTCCCCGATCCCGCCCCCAGCAACCCTTTCACCCCCGCCGGAGCCGCATGCTCCCGCAACGCCTCCGGATGGTACCGATGGCACCCCTCATGCCACGACAGAATCCCCGCCATCCAGTTCCGCAACTCCCCCGCATACCCAGACAACGTCTCCCGAGCTTCCTCCGACAGCGAGAAGTCCTCGAACAGCACCGGAAGATCCACCGACGTCACTCGCTGGAACTCCGCCAGCCGCGCGTCCATCAGATCCCCCACCACCCCCATCGCCTGCTCGGCCGTGAGCCCCAGGAAGTTCTGCACCACCAGCACCGCGTTGTGGATCTCCCCCTCGTACTCGATCTCCTTCTGGTAGGAGAACACGTCGTTCATCAGGCACGCGTAGTCCATCGCCGCGTGTTCCATGGCCTGGACCGGCCTGCTGCGGTAGATCTCCGGGGGGACGACGCGGCCGTGGCCGATGCGGCAGAGGCTCATCGTCAGGTCGGAGCCGAAGGTGCGGCGGCGCATCTCGATGTAGTCGACGGGGTCCGGGATGCGGTTCTGGGCCTGGTTGCCCAACTCCCAGAGCCAGCTGTCCAGCATCAGTTCGACCGTGTGCCGGAAGGCGGCCCGGTTCTCCGTGCTCATGCCTGCCGACGTCCGCGCCCACAGGTCCGCCAAGCCGTGTTCCAGGCCGTTGGAGGCGGGCGGCGGCGCGCTGTCGTCCAAGGGCATGAAGGTCTTCAGGCGTTCGGTGAGGACCTTCGCGGCGGGCAGGTTCGCGGCGCGGCCGAAGAGGATCGGGTAGTAGTCGTCGCCGTAGGTGCCCCAAGTGAGCCAGTCCGAGGAGAGGTCGAGGGCCTCGGGGGAGGCGTCGGGGTGGATGCCCGCCGCGCAGAGGGGCAGGTCGTAGGCGCGGAGCTTGGTCTCGTCCCACACGCCCTCGGACAGGATGCCCACCGACGCCGCCCAGGTCACCGTGTTCTCCCGCGAGCGGTCCAGGTGGGGGCTCAGGGTCAGCGGGAACGGCATGGTGATCGGCGGGGGCGGGACGTGGCCGACCTTGGTGAAGGGGACGTGGGAGAAGCGGGTGAAGCGGGCGGGGGAGAGCAGGGACGGGAGGATGCGCGCCGCCGACGTGCCCAGACCGAGCGGGCCGGACAGGGCGTCCGAGCGGGTCTCGGCGTTCATGTAGCGGCTGGAGCGCAGGTGCCACTCGTGGCCGCCGGACTGCCAGTCCTGCAGGCCCTTGATGTAGACGAGCAGGTCCAGCTTCTCCACCGGGTCCAGCGCGGACTCCTCGGCCATCGCCGGGACCTCGGTGACGGCGGTGTGGTCGAACTGGTGCAGCCGCGAGGTCAGCAGGTCGTTGACCCGGTCGGCGGCCTCCTGTGTGCCGATGCCGAGGAACTTCTCGAAGACCAGGACGCCGTTGGACAGCTCGCCCTCGTCCATCACCTCGCGCTCGTAGGAGAACAGGTCGTTGCGCAGGTGGATGGCGTCGGCGAAGGTGTCGCGCAGGACCAGCATCGGGCGGGACGCGGCCACGGTGGCGGGCACCTCGGCGTCGCAGACGTGCTCGATGAGGTTCGCCGACCACGGCGCCCCGCCGACCTTGCGGCGCATCTCGATGTACTCGATCGGGTTGGACACCCGTTCGGCGCTGATGTTGGCCAGCTCCCACAGCGACTCGTCGAGCAGCGCGGTGGTGCTGTCGATGAACCTCGCCCGCCAGTTGTCCGAGCGGTGTGGGACGGTGCGGTTCCACAGGTCCATCAGGCCGCGCTCGACCGGGTTCGTCGGCTCGGCGGTGATCTCGCCGTCGGCGGGCATGAACAGCGCCAGCCGGTCCAGGTAGGCCTTGCCGCCCGCGATGTCGCGGGGGCGCTTGTACAGCTCCAGGAAGTGGTCGTCGAAGTAGAAGACCCAGACGTACCAGTCGGTGACGAGGTTGAGGTTGCGCTCGTCGGCGTCGGGGTGGGTGTAGGCGCAGAGCAGCGCGTAGTCGTGCGCGTCGAGGTCGTCCATGTCCCAGATGTGCACGCCGTTCTGCGGCACATCGATCATGTCCATGGACCGGGCCCACTCCCGGGTGTGGACCCGCGCCGCCTCGAGGTTCGGATTCAGCCGCGCCGGATAGGGCACGTAGAACTCGGGCAACTGGAACGGCTGCGCCACGACGACTCGCTTCCCCCGCCGCGCACCGGCGGATCGACCTGCCGGGACAGGCAATCAGCCGGGGTCCGCCGGTGCCTAGGGGAGGAACACCATCGTGAACACGGTTAACCCGTTCGGAGAGTCGATGATCGACTCCGGGTCAGCCGAACCGTCCCGAACGGCCTAGAGCAGCCCGCGCCTCGCCGCCGCGGCCAGCCTGCGCGGAACCCGCACGCGGGTGCCGTCCGGGGTGCGGACCTCCACCAGCTCCGGTGCGGTCGCCTTCCACTGGGCGCGGCGGTGGCGGGTGGTCGAGCGGGACTTCTTTCGCTTGGGGACGGCCATCAGCTCCGCCCCCGGTTGTCCGCGGGCCCGGAGTTCGCCGAGGCGGCGATGGCGAAGGGGTCGGTCAGGCTCGACCAGTCGGAGGCGAGTTCGGAGTCGGTGAGCAGGGCTCGGGACAACACCGCGTGGAGGTGTTCGGGGTCGGCGTCGTGGGTGAGGATGGCGATCTCCTGGACGCGGTCGCCGTAGCGGGGGTGCCAGTCGAGGGCGGCCTTGGCGCGGCGGTCGGCCGGGGCGCGGTCCCAGGACGCGTCGTCCAGGGCCGCCAGCCAGGTGCCTGCGTCGCCGACGCGCAGGCCGCCGCCCGCGGACTCCAGCCACAGGGCGACGTCCGGCTGGGTCGCCACCCACACCCGGCCGCGTGCCCGGATGACGCCGTCCAGCAGCACGTCGATCGCCTCGTGCAGGCGCTCGGGGTGGAACGGCCTGCGCTCGCGGAACAGCGTCACCGCGACGCCGCAGTCCGAGCCCAGCGGCGGCTGGCCGCGCAGCAGCTGGCCGTGGATGTCGATCAGCTCGCCGCGTCGCGGGCCCACCAGCGAACCGGGGCCGAAGTCGGTGAGCCGCTGCCTGCCGATCCCCGGCGCGAGCCGCTCAAGCGCGGCGGCGGTGCGCGCGGCCGTCCACGGTTCGGCGACGCCGGCGAGCACCAGCAGGTCGGCGCACTCGGTCTGGCCGACGGTGACCTGGGCGAGGGTGCGGTCGTCGTGCTCGGGGGAGTGCGGGACGGGTTCGTCGCCGGTGCAGTCGGTGAGCCAGCTGGGCTCGTGGACCACCGTCACCACCAGGTCGACGTCGACCAGCTGGCACACCGGTTCCGGCTCGACCATCGGGTCCAGGTGCAGCACGACCGTGCCGACCTGCCCGTCCAGGCGCTCCAGCAGCGGCAGCACGTCCTCCCGCAGCGCGCACGACACGCAGCCGTGGGCCATCTCCAGCACCGCGGTCACGTCCGAGCCCGCCGTGCGCAGCCTGCGCCGGAGGATGCCGTCGGCGACGCGGCGCAGGTCGTGGTGCACGACGGCGGTGTCCGGCCCGAGCAGCCGGGTGGCGACCTGGCCCGCCGCCTCCCGGGGCTGACCGGCGATGACCACCAGCCGGGTCCTGTCCACTGGCGACCTCCCTGTTGACAACGATTTCCATCTGACCGTCGCAGACGCTACCTTGTCGGACGCCGAGATGAAAACGGATCTCATTTTCAGGAAGCGCGTCGAGGTCGAGGAGGAGCGCTGATGGCCAAGCGGTCCAAGATCGCCGAGAACGAGCGTCGCACGCTGGTCGTGGCCCACCACGCCGAGCGCCGGGCCGCGCTCAAGCGGGTGCCCGGCGTGAGCAAGTCCAGCCGGTAAACCAGTACACCGTTCACCCACGCCAAGAGGCTGGGGCGGCACCGATCGCGGCCGTCGGGCCACCTGGACCGTGCCGATTCGCGCGACCCCTACAGATAAACTCGGGGAGGCGGGATAGTGTCTCAGACCACGGCTCTCCCACCTGCGCGGGAAGGCCAGGACCAAGACCGAGGACGGTGTGGGACAGGACGACCAACTGGCCGCCGCGGAGGCGCTGCGGGCCGACCGGGAAGTGCGGCTGCTCATCGACGCGGGCCGCGCTGATGAGGCGAACGCGCTGTTCGACCAGCTGCTCGCCAAAGTCCCGCCCGGCCTCGCACCCTGGACGCGCGCCGCGATCCTGACGCGGCGCGCGGTCTCGGCGTGGCGGCTGCGGCGCATTCCGCTGGCCCTGGAGCTGGCCGCCGAGGGCTGGAGCGACATCGACGCCGAGCAGCCGCGCGGCTCCTTCGCCGCGGACACGCTGCACCGGCTCGGCTATCTGCTGGAGGGCATCGGGCACCGCAGGGCGTCGCTGGACATCACCAGGGTGGCCGTCGAGGTCGCCCGCAAGGGCGACGACGTGGAGATCCTCGCCCACGCCCTGCAGAACCTCGGCGGCACACTCAACTTCCGCGCCTGCGACCAGCCCGCCGCCGAGGCCGAGGCCAGCTACCGCGAGGCCATCGCCGCCTTCGAGGAGGGCCTCGGCCTGGTCACCGAGGGCCGTATCCACCTGGCCCTGCTCGCCGCCTACGGCGCCTCGCTTGCCGGGATCGGCGAGCTGGCGGAGGCCGAGCGGATCGCCCACCGGACGCTGGCGCTGGCCGAGGCGGGCATCGGCCCCGACGCCGTGCCGGACGTGTGGGCCGAGTCGGTTGGCACCTGGGTGCTGGCCCGCATCCGCTGGCAGACCGGGCACCTCGACGAGGCGACCCAGTACGGCATCACCGCCGTCGAGTGCGCCGAGCAGATCAACGACACCTCCCTGCTGCAGCGCTACTCCGAGGACCTGTCCAACATCTGCCGCGACAACGGCGACTCCGCGGGCGAGGCCGCCGCGCTGCGCCGCACCGTCCTGGCCCGCCGCACCGCGGTGGAGACGCTGCAGGAGGGGCTGGGGCAGGCGCTGGAGCAGCGCCGCCTGGCCATCCGGGCGCAGCGCCTGGCGATGGCCGCCCAGGAGGCCGCCGCGCGCGACCCGCTGACCGGGCTGTCCAACCGGCTCGGACTGGAGCACACCGCCCCTGAGCTGCTGCAGCACGCCGTCGCCAGCGGCCGCACACCGTGGCTGGTGCTCATCGACGTCGACTGGTTCAAGGGCGTCAACGACGCCGCGGGCCACGCGGCGGGCGACGCCGCGCTGCGCGAGATCGCCCAGGTGCTGCGCGCCGAGTGCCGCGTCGGCGACCTGATCGCGCGCTGGGCGGGCGACGAGTTCGTCGTGCTGATCACCGACAATCCCGCCGACCACGCCCCCGGCGTGCCGGTCGGGGTCTCGGTGGCCGAGCGCGTGCGCACGGCTGTCGACCAGCACGACTGGACCGCGGTCCTGGGCACGACCCAGCGCCCTACGGTCAGCGTGGGCGTGGCGACCGGACCGCACACGCTGGAGAAGCTCTTCGCCAACGCCGACATCGCGCTCTACCGGGCCAAGCGGCGCGGGCGCAACCGGGTCGAGGTGCACTCCTCGGTCGAGGAGTCCTACGCGATCAAGCCGCCGCGGTAGGCCACCAGCGCGGCCTGCACCCGGTTGCTGGCGCCGATCTTGCCCAGCACCGCCGAGACGTACCCCTTGACCGTCGCTTCGGACAGGTGCAGCTCCTGGCCGATCTCGGCGTTGGAGAGCCCGCGCCCGATGAGCGCGACGACGTCGCGCTCGCGGCCGGACAGCGACGACAGCGCCTCCCGGGCGGGCTCGGCGACCTGCTCGCCGGAGTTGAGCGCGCCGACGACGCGCGCGGCGACCGTCGGGTCGAGGACGACGCCGCCGGTGGCCAGGTCGTGCACGGCCTTGAGCAGGTAGACGGGGTCGACGTCCTTGAGCAGGAAGCCCGACGCCCCGGTGCGCAGCGCCGCGCGGACGTAGTCGTCCATGTCGAAGGTGGTGAGCATGCACACCGCGGGCGGGTCGGCCAGCGCGGTGATGGCGCGCAGGGCGGTGATGCCGTCGGTGTCGCCCATGCGGATGTCGAGCAGCACGACGTGCGGCCGGTGCAGGCGCACGGCCTCGGCGACGAGGTGGCCGTCGGCGCACTCGGCGACGACCTCCACGTCGGGCGCGCTCGACAGAATGGTCCGCAGGGTGGAGCGGACCAGGTCCTCGTCGTCGGCGACGATCACTTTCAGCATGCGCCCTCCCCGAAAGGGTGCCGGTCCGTCGAGTTTAGCGAATCGGACACCGATCGTTCGGAACAAGAAAGCTGAAAGGCTTTCGTGAATGCGCCGCGCGGCGGTAGCGTGACCCAACGTCACGTCGCGAGAGGAGCTCATCGGATGCGCGTCCTCATCCCTGCGGCGACGTGTGTGACGGTCATCGCCTCGCTGCTGGCGGCCCCCGAGCCCGCCGAAGCCCAAGTGCTGCCGCCCACCGCCGCCTTCGCCGCCAACGACTACTGCGTCGGCCAGTGCGCCGACATCAACCCGCCCGGCCAGAACGGCAGCGCCACGCTCGCCGAGATCCTGGCCCACCAGGTCTTCGGCACCCGTCCCAAGCACGCCGACGACCAGATCGGCCGCTACGACGCCCTCGCCACCGGCTACGGCGGGCTGAGCACCGAGACCATCTCCCAGTTCTTCAACGACTCCTCGTTCGGGGTCGCGCCCAGCCAGGTGGAGAGCACGACCCGCCCGCGCGCGGACGTCACCATCGTGCGCGACAAGGCCACGGGCACACCGCACATCACCGGCACCACCCGCTCCGGGACGATGTTCGGCGCGGGCTACGCCGCCGCCCAGGACCGGCTGTTCCTGATGGACGTGCTGCGCCGCGTCGGCCGCGGCCAGCTGACCCCGTTCGCCGGCGGCGCCGCCGCCAACCAGCAGTTGGAGCAGGGTTTCCTCGCCGACGCCCCGTACACCGAGGCCGACCTGCAGCGCCAGATCGAGACGGCCGCGGCGAAGGGCCCGCGCGGCGCGCAGGCGATGGCCGACGCGCGCGACTACGTCGAGGGCATCAACACCTACATCCGGCAGGCGAAGTCCGGGCGCTACTTCCCCGGCGAGTACGTGCTGCTCGGCCACGTCGACGCGATCACCAACGCCGGGGAGATCACGCCGTTCCAGATGACCGACCTCGCGGTGATCGCCGCGGTGATCGGCGCGCAGTTCGGCTCCGGCGGCGGCGGCGAAGTGCAGGCCGCTGTGGCGAAACTGGCCATCCAGGAGCGCTACGGCGTCGTGGAGGGCGAACGGGTCTGGCAGTCCTTCCGATCCGCCGACGACCCCGAGCACATCCAGACGGTCCACAACGGACAGCGCTTCCCCTACGCGCTGCCGCCCGCGAACCCGCGCGGCGCGGCGATGCCCGACCGCGGCTCGGTCAAGGCCCAGCCGATGGTGTTCGACCGCGCGGGCGCGCAGGCGAAAGCCGTGCAGCGCACCGACCTCGCCGAGCCGAAGGCGGGCCCGCTGACCACCGAGGCCGCGCGCGGCATCCTCGCCGACGGCGTGCTCCCCGGCGACCTGCTGGAGAACAAGCACGGCATGTCCAACGCGCTGCTGGTCTCCGGCGAGCACACCGCCAGCGGCCACCCGATCGCGCTGTTCGGGCCGCAGACCGGCTACTTCGCCCCGCAGCTGCTGATGCTGCAGGAGCTGCAGGGCCCGGGGATCAGCGCGCGCGGCGCGTCGTTCGCGGGCATCAGCTTCTACGTGCTCCTCGGCCGCGGCCAGGACTACGCCTGGAGCGCGACCACCTCCTCACAGGACATCATCGACACCTACGCCGTGGAGCTGTGCTCGCCCAGCGGCGCGCCGACGATCGACAGCACCCACTACCTGCACCGCGGGCAGTGCCTGCCGATGGAGGTCATCGAGCGCCGCAACTCCTGGTACCGGTCGGTGGGCAGCCCGGTCGACGCAGGCTCCTACACCCTGCGGGTCTACCGGACCACGTACGGCTCGGTGACCCACCGCGCCACCATCGGCGGCAAGCCCGTCGCCTACACCCGCCTGCGCTCGACGTTCCTGCACGAGCTGGATTCGGTGATCGGCTTCCAGGAGTTCAACGACCCGTCGGCGATCACCTCGGCCGCGGACTTCCAGCGCGCCGCCTCGCACATCGGCTACACGTTCAACTGGTTCTACGCCGACGCCGACGACATCGCCTACTACAACTCCGGGAACAACCCCGTCCGCGAACCGTCGGTGGACCCGGGGATGCCGGTGCTGGCCAACGCGGGCTTCGACTGGCGCGGGTGGAACCCGGAGACCAACCTCGCCGCCTACACCTCCTACGAGTCGCACCCGCAGGTCGTCAACCAGGACTACCTGATCTCCTGGAACAACAACCAGGCGCCCGGCACGGCGGCGGCCGGTCTGGAGCGCGGCGCCGTGCACCGCGGCGACCTGCTGGACGCGCGCGTGCGGGAGCTGATCTCGGCGGGCGAGGTCGACCGGGTCGGCATGACCAAGGCGATGGCCGAGGCCGCGCTGGCCGACCTGCGCGCCGAACGCGTGCTGCCGCTGCTGCTGCGCGTCATCGGCGAGTCGACCGGCGACGCGAACGTGGACGCGGCCCTGCGCTCACTGCGCGCGTGGCTGGCCGACGGCGGCCTGCGCGCCCCCACCGCCCGCGGTGCGCGCGCCTACCACCACGCCGACGCGATCCGGATCATGGACGCGTGGTGGCCGGTGCTGGTCAAGGCCCAGTTCGAGCCCGGCCTCGGCCCGGCCTACCCCGAGCTGACCCGGGTGCTGAAGGTCGACGAGGCCCCCTCGACCACCGGCCACCGCGGCTCGTCCTACCAGGCGGGCTGGTGGGGCTACGTCCACAAGGACCTGCGCTCGGTGCTCGGCGATCCCGTCCAGGCGCCCTTGGGCGCGCGCTACTGCGGCGGCGGAAACCTCGGCCAGTGCCGCGCCACCCTGGTCGACTCCCTGCGCACGGCGGCCGCCACCCCGGCGACCACCGTCTACCCGGGCGACGGCGACTGCGCCGCCGGTGACCAGTGGTGCGCCGACGCGATCATCCACAACGCGCTCGGCGGCATCACCCAGGAACCGATCACCACCCAGAACCGCCCGACCTACCAGCAGCTGGTCGAGTTCCCGGCCCGCCGCGGCGACGTCATCGCGAACCTCTCGGCCACGGCGACCGCGTCCAGCCACGAGAGCGGGCTGTTCGCCAGCTACCCGGCCCGCCAGGCCGTCGACCGCAACCCGTCGACGCGCTGGGCCAGCAACCGCGGCGACAACCAGTCGCTGACCGTGGACCTCGGCGCGGTGCGCTCGGTCTCGCGGGTCCGGCTGCACTGGGAAGCCGCCTACGGCCGCTCCTACCGCATCGAGGTCTCCAGCGACGGCGCGACGTGGCGCACGGCCTGGTCGACCACCGCGGGCGACGGCGGCCTGGACACCGCGGTCTTCGCCGCGACCGACGCCCGCTTCGTCCGCATGCAGGGCGTCACGCGCGGGACGAGCCACGGGTACTCGCTGTGGGAGATGGAGGTCTACGCGCACTAGGCCGAGCTGTCGGGGGCGCGGTCACCGCGCCCCCGACCACTCGTCCCAGCGCCACACCACCTCGGCCGCGACCGCGTCCAGTCCCGGCTCCGCGTCGACGGCGAAGTCCTCCACGCCGGCCGCCTCGAACACCCGCTCCAGCTCCCCGATCCGCCGCACGTGCCACCGCAGCCCCTCGGCGTCGCGCCCGCCGAAGCGCCCGGCCAGCCTGCCCCGCACCGTCTCCTCCGATGCCCGAAGCCTGCACACGGTCACCTCGCACCCGAGCGCCCGCTGGTACCGCGCCCGCTCCTCCCGGCTCTCCACCACCCCGGCCACCACCAGCCGCCGCGCCCCGGCGGCCAGGAAGCTGCCCGCCACCGCCCGCAGGTTCCCCTCGCGCAGCCGCGTGTTGTACGGGTCCTCCGCCGGAGTCGGCCAGCAGAACGCCAGCCAGTCGACGTCGATCACCCCGTGCGCCACCCCCGCGGCCCGGAACACCTCCCCCACCGCCCCGGTCACCGACGTCTTGCCGACACCCACCACACCGGTCACGAGCAATGCCTTGGCCACAATCCGATATTAGGCAGGACCGTCACCGGATAGGAGCAGGCGCGTCATCCGGACGGCGGAGCGCGCAAACCACGTGCGGCCGTTTCACTGTACTTCCGCGTCCTGCGGGGGCCTTGGCTGCGACCCGAGGGGGGCGTGGTGGGACGGCGCAACGAGATCCAGGGGTCGGCGGGCACCATCGTCCAAGTAGGTGGGGACGGGCAGGTGCACCTGCACGGGGGTGGGCGGCCGGGGCCGGTGCCGCGGCAGCTGCCCGCCAGCGTCGGGTACTTCACCGGGCGCGAGCCCGGAACGGCGTGGCTGGACGGCCAGCTGTGCCAGGTGCGCGGTGCCGGGCGGGCCGCGGTGGCGGTGCTCGTCGGGCCGCCGGGGGTGGGCAAGACGGCGCTGGCGGTGCGGTGGGCGCACCAGAACCGGGACGCCTTCAGCGACGGGGATCTCTACGTCGACCTGCAGGGGTTCGGCGGGAGCCCCCCGGTGATGATGGAGCGGGTGCTGGAGCGCGTGCTGCGCGCGCTCGGGGTGCCGTGGGAGGAGATGCCCACAGCGGTGGCGGAGCAGAGCGCGCTCTACCGGTCCCTGTTGGCGCGCAAGCGAATCCTGGTGCTGTTGGACAACGCCGCTTCGGCTGAGCAGGTGCTGCCGCTGCTGCCCGGGTCCTCGTCGTGCTTCACGCTGATCACCTCGCGCAACCGGCTCGGGGCGCTGCTGGTGCGGGCCGGGGCGGTGCGGCACACGCTGCGGCCGCTGGAGGCCGCCGAGGCGCTGGGGCTGCTGGGCGAGGTGATGGGCGACGAGCGGGTGGCGGCGGAGCCGGCGGCGGCCGAGGAGATCGTGCGCCAGTGCGGACGCCTGCCGCTGGCGCTGCGCATCGCCGCCGAGCGCGCCGCCGACGACGAGGGCGCGCCGCTGGCCGACCTCGCCGCCGAGCTGGCCGACGAGCGCGACCGGCTCGACCTGCTCGCCATCGCCGAGGACGAGACCGCCGCCGTGCGCCCGGTCTTCCGCTGGTCCTACCAGGCGCTCTCGCCCGAGGCCCGCCGGGTGTTCCGGCTGCTGGGCCTGCACCGCGGGGAGGAGATCGGCGAGCAGGCGGCCGCCGCCCTGCTCGGCGAACCGCTCGCCGCGACCCGGCGGCTCCTGGCCGCCCTCGCCGACGCGCACCTGCTGCAGAAGGCGGGCCCGCCGCGCTCCCGCGCGGGCGGGGACCGCTACCGCTGCCACGACCTGCTGCACGTCTACGCGATCGAGCGCGCCGTCGCCGACGACCACCCCGACGACCTGCGTGCCGCGCGCACCCGGGTGCTGGCCTGGTACCTGCGCGCCGCCGACGCCGCCGACCGGATGCTGAGCCCGCAGCGCAGGCGCGTGCCGCTGGCCCGCCGCGAGGACGCCGTCGGCCTGGGCACCCCCGTCGACGCGATCCGCTGGTGCGAGGTCGAGCAGGCGAACCTGGTGTGGGCGGTGCGCCAGGCCGTCCACGACGGCCACGACGAGATCGCCTGGAAGCTGCCGCTGGCGCTGTGGGGCTACTTCACCCTGCGCACCCCGTGGGTCGACTGGATCACCACCTACCGCCTCGGCCTCGGCGCGGCGCGGCGCACCGGCGAGGCCGTCGGGGAGGCGCGGATGCTCAGCGGCCTCGGCATCGCCCTGCGCGACCTGGGCCGCTACGACGAGGCCCTGGCGCACTTCGACGATGCCCTGGACATCTGCCACCGCGTCGGCGACGAGTACGGCCTCGGCTGGACGCTGGGCAGCAAGTGCGTCGCCCTGCTGGAGACCGCCCGCTTCGACGCCGCCCTGGCCTGCTCGCACGCGTCCCTGACTGTCTTCGAGTCCATTGGCGACCAGCACGGCCTCGGTCAGGCGCTGTTCTCCTTCGGCGAGTCCTGCAGGCGACTCGGCCGCGTTCCCGAGGCCCGCGACTACCTCGACCGGGCACTCACGGTCCGCCGCGCCATCGGCGACGCCTGGGGCGAGGCCCGCACCACCCTGAGCCTGGCCGACGCGCATCTGGACGCGGGCAACCCCGCCTCCGCCCTCACCGGCTACGCCTCCGCCCTCAGCCAATGGCGCTCCGTCGGCGACCGCTGGTACGAGGCGCGCACCCTCACCACCCTCGGCGACCTGCTGCACTCCCGGGGCGACACCCGGGCGGGCCGCACCGCCTGGGCCACGGCCCTGGAGATCTGCGAGGACCTGGGTTCCCCGACCACCGCCGACCTGCACGCCCGCCTCGGCGCAGTCCCTTGAACACCGTCCCCTGAACGCGGGAAGGGGCGCGCCCGGTTGCCGGACGCGCCCCTCGCCGAGAACCCCTACGCGGGACGCAGCGCCTCGCGCAGCTTGACCTTGCCGCCGCTGCGCATCACCGCGTTGCGGTAGACCCGGCCCGCGAGCCACACCAGCACCGGGATCAGCGCCGCGGTCAGCACCACGGCCAGGATCGCCTGCCACGCGGGCACCCCGCCCATCGCCAGGCGCATCGGCATCAGCGTCGGGGAGAACAGCGGGACCAGCGAGAGCCCCTCCACCAGCTTGCTGCCCGGGTCGGCGGGCAGCACCGAGATGCCGAGCACGTAGCCCAGGATCACGAACATCAGCGGCGGCGTGATCACCCCGCCGACGTCCTCCTGCCGCGACACCAGCGCCGCCAGCGCGGCGAACATCAGCGAGTACAGCAGGAAGCCGAGCAGGAACCACACGACCAGCCACACGACGGTGCTCACCGCCGTGGAGACGCTGATCGTCAGCACGTCGAAGGCGAAGGCCGCGGCTATCCCGACCCCGCCGATCAGCGCCATCTGCACCAGGCCGACGACGCCGATGCCGAGCACCTTGCCCGCCATCAGCTGCCACGGCCGGATCGTCGCCAGCAGCAGCTCGACCACGCGGCTGGACTTCTCCTCCACCACGCCGGTCGCCACCATCTGGCCGTTGAGCAGCAGCGACATGTAGATCAGGATGCCCGCGACCATGCCGATGATGAGCTGCTGGCCGTCGTACTCCTGTGGCGGCTCGCTGGCGCGCACCTCAAGGTCGGCGCGGGCGACGGCGGCGTTGACCTCGGCCGGGTCGACGCCGCGGCTGCTGATCTCGGCATTGAAGGCGTTCTGCTGGGCGAGCACGGTCAGGGCGTTCTTCAGCGAGCCGTCGAGGTCCTGCTGGACCAGCACGGCGAATCCCGCGCCCGAGGGCACCAGGACCGCGTCCAGCTCGCCGGACTCCAGCTTCGCCTTCGCCTCGGCCTCGTCGGCCACCGCCCGGGTGTCGACGGACTCCCCGATGCTCGTCGCCGTCGCCTTGAGCGGCTGCTCCAGGGAGCTGGTCTGCCCCACCAGCCCCACGGTCGCGTCCGAACCGCCGCCGATCAGCTTCATCACGAGCGCGAAGCCGATCATCAGCGCGAGGGTGGCCCCGGTCGCGACGATGAAGGCCTTCGAGCGGATCTTGGTGTTGATCTCGCGGCCCGCGACGAGGCTGACCGCCTGCCAGTTGCCCAGCTGCACGTCCTTCACGCCGCACCCCCGGTCACCACGTTGCGGAACAGTTCGGTCAGCGACTGGCGCCGCCTGCTGAACTCGGTCACCGGACCGGTGGCCAGGGCCGCGCGCAGCACGGTCTGGTCGTCGGCGCCGGGCCCGAGCTCCAGCACGGTCCGCTCGCCGTCGTGGGAGTGCACCCGGACCCCCGCCAGCGCGTCGGCCCACCCGGGCTGGGCGCCCGGGGCGTCCACGACAAGGTGGACGGTGCCGCTCTCGCGCAGCGCCGCCACGGTGTCGCACGCCTCCATCCGTCCATTGCGGACGATGCCGACCCGGTCGCACAGCCGCTCGACCAGGTCCAGCTGGTGGCTGGAGAACACCACGGGCACACCCTCGCGCGCCTTGTCCTTCAGCACGGTGCTCATCACGTCCACCGCGACCGGGTCCAGGCCGGAGAACGGCTCGTCCAGCACCAGGATCTGCGGGTCGTGCACCAGCGCGGCGGCCAGCTGCACGCGCTGCTGGTTGCCGAGGCTGAGCTTCTGCACCTCATCGCCGCGCCGCTCGGCCACCCCGAGACGCTCGGTCCACTCGGCCACCGACCGCTCGGCGGCCTTCGGCGAGAGCCCGTGCAGGCGGGCCAGGTAGACCAGCTGCTCGCCCACCTTCATCTTCGGGTAGAGCCCGCGCTCCTCCGGCATGTACCCGATGTGCCTGCGCGTCGTCGGGGTGATCGGCGCGCCGTCCCAGCGCACCTCGCCCCCGTCGGAGGCCAGCACGCCCAGCGCGATGCGCATGGTCGTCGTCTTGCCCGCGCCATTGCTGCCCACGAACCCGAACAGCTCACCAGCCCGCACCTCAAACGTCATCTCCCGCAACGCGACGACGTCCCCGTACCTCTTGGAGATCCCATCGATCTCCAGTCGGCGACCCATTCCGCTCTCCCCTCATCGACCTCACCCCGGGCGCACCCGGTGGGTGCCATCCTGCCCCGGGTGGAGGTCCGGTACATCCGGAAGAACCCCTAATGGACAAACCGGGCCCACTCCGGATTCGCGCAGCGACGGTCCGAGGGACCGGTTGTCACCCACCCGTCCACTGTCCCCGACGCACGAGCCTGTGCCGAGAAGTGGGTGAAAGGCCCCCATCCGCCTCCCCGCAGGTCAACGCCGTCATCGGATACCGGTGACGTTCGCGCAGGTAGGTGCGGTAGGCTGACGGCCGCAGGCCCTCGTAGCTCAGGGGATAGAGCATCGGTTTCCTAAACCGTGTGTCGCAGGTTCGATTCCTGCCGGGGGCACTCTTGTTCTCTTGCGTTTCCGCAGGTCAGACCCTGGTTCTCGTCAGTTCGGATTGATCCTGTGGTCTCTGTCGTGTTCGGCTGGGTGCGGCCGTGGCGGCCTTGATCCGACCGGCACCTGCCGAGTAGCTGCCGTGAACCATCTCGACCGAGCTTGGCGACGGAGCCGGGGTAAGTGGTGCCGTTGCGGAGGGTGTGGCCGCCGAGGTGGCGGAATGGTTGGCGGCGAGGGGGCCGCTTCGAGCCTCGGCAGGCTGCTACCCGCGTGGTGCCATGAGACTGGAGCGCGGGAAGACGACCACCATCGGGATGATGGCGACGGCAGGCGCGAGGTACTTGATGAAGCTCTGGCCGGTGGCCTGTTCAAGGGTGTAGGCGCCCGCTCCGACGAGCAGGAGGAGGGCGACCGCATCCACGATCATGCCCACCCGGTTCTTCCTGTCCACTCCTGGTTCTCCCCCGAAGATGCGCTTCGCGGCGACCCTCCCGATACCGATGATCGCGCCTGCCCCGGCGGCGCTGAAGTTGGCGACGGTGCTCAGGTCGTCCTCGACATCTTTCCGCTGCACGTCCGGCGGGGTCGGCTCGGTCGTGGTCTGGCCGAAGGCGCGGGCAGAGCCACTCGCGGCATCCTGATCAGGTCGCCGCAGCGACCTGATCAGGTGGCGTTCGAGCGGTTAGATGACGCCCAAGGCCAGCATCGCGTCGGCGACCTTGGTGAAGCCGGCGATGTTCGCCCCAGCCGTGTAGTTCCCCGGCGCCCCGTACTCGTCGGCCGTGGTGAGGCAGCGCTCGTGGATGCCGCGCATGATGTCGCCGAGGCGGTCGAGGGTGTGGTCGAAGGTCCAGGAGTCGCGGGAGGCGTTCTGCTGCATCTCCAAAGCGCTGGTGGCCACTCCGCCCGCGTTGGCCGCCTTGCCGGGGGCGAAGACGGTGCCTGCCTCGGCGAAGACGCGGGCCGCTTCCGGGGTGCACGGCATGTTGGCGCCTTCGGCGACCACGGTGCAGCCGTTGCGCACGAGGGTCGCCGCGTCGGTGCCGTTCAGTTCGTTCTGGGTGGCGCAGGGCAGGGCGATGTCGCAGGGAACCTCCCAGATCGGGCGGTTCTCCACGAAGGTGGCGGTGCGCTCGGTGGCGTAGTCGAGCAGCCTGCCCCGGCGCTGTTCCTTGACGTGCTTGAGGGTGTCGAGGTCGATGCCCTTCTCCTCGTAGACGTAGCCACCGGAGTCCGAGCACGCCACCACGATCCCGCCGAGCTGCTGGACCCGCTCGATCGCGTAGACGGCGACGTTGCCGGAGCCGGAGACGACCACCTGCTTGCCGTCGAAGCTGTCGTGGCGGTGGCGCAGGATCTCCTCGACGAAGAACACCGTCCCGTACCCGGTCGCCTCGCGGCGGACCAGGGAGCCGCCCCAGGCCAGGCCCTTGCCGGTGAGCACACCGGACTCGTAGCGGTTGGTGATGCGCTTGTACTGGCCGAACAGGTAGCCGATCTCGCGCTCGCCGACGCCGATGTCCCCGGCGGGCACGTCGGTGTACTCGCCGATGTGGCGGTACAGCTCGGTCATGTACGCCTGGCAGAAGCGCATCACCTCGCCGTCGGAGCGGCCCTTCGGGTCGAAGTCCGACCCGCCCTTGCCGCCGCCGATCGGCATGCCGGTGAGCGCGTTCTTGAAGATCTGCTCGAATCCGAGGAACTTGACGATTCCCAGGTAGACCGTCGGGTGGAAGCGCAATCCGCCCTTGTACGGCCCAAGCGCGGAGTTGAACTCGACTCGGAACCCGCGGTTGATCTGCACGTTGCCGCTGTCGTCCACCCACGGCACCCGGAAGATGATCTGGCGCTCAGGTTCGCACAGCCTGTTGATCACCGCGGCGTCGGCGTACTCCGGGTGCTTGGCGACCACCGGGCCCAGGCTGTCGAGCACCTCGTGCACCGACTGGTGGAACTCGCTTTCCCCAGGGTTGCGGCGCAGCACCTCAGCGTAGGTGTCGGCCAGCTTCTCATCCAGACCGGGCATCGTCCGTCGCCTCCTCCGCGAAGCCACGCTGCTTCGCGCGCGCAGTCTAGGGACTGTCCACGACGGGCCGGTCGGCAGTGTGGACGGCCGGGCGCGCACCCGCCCGGCCGTCGGAGGACTCAGTCGGCCTGGGTGGGCGGTTCGGGGTCCAGGACGGTGGACAGGTCGGGTGCGTTGAAGTCCAGGCGGATCTCGCGGGCCACCTCGTGGGCGCCGACCGACGTGGCGACGGTGGCGAGGCGGTCGGCGATCTCGGCGCGCATCGGTTCCTCAGCCGCGGGCTTGATGGTGTCGATCAGGGCGTCGACGCGGGCTCGGGTGCTGGTCGCGGGCGCGGCATCGACAGGCGCGGGCTCGAAGACGGGCAGCGGGCGGTCGTGGGCCACCGCGGAGAGCCTGGTCAGGCAGTCCGCCAGGCGCATGGTCTCCTCGACCTTGGTGGTGTCCTTGGCCAGCCACCACACCGCGGCGCTGCCGGGGGACTGGAGCACGTCGTCGCGCAGGTAGGCGCGGACGTTGCGCTCGTGGGCGCGTTCGTGCTCCCACACCTCCTCGTCCTTGCGGACGGCGGCGAGGCGGGCCAGGCGCTGGAAGTCGGCGTCGGGGAGGGTGACGGCGAGGTCCTCGATCCAGGCCTCGACGCGGCCGTTGGGGTCGGGGGCGGGGGAGCCCAGCTCGGCGGCCAGGCGCGGGCGCAGGAGGTCGTGGTCGGCGGCCTTGAGCTGCGCGGTGATCGCACCCGCCCGCTGCAGCAGCGCGTTGACCGCCACCGCCGACGAGGGGTAGCTGTCGCCGCCCAGCGGGCGCCAGCGGACGTGGCCGTGCAGCAGGAACCGGTAGTCGCGGTCGGCGCTGGGCACCGGCTGGTTCTGGATGTGCTCACCCGCAGGCGGTGCGGGCGCAGCGGGCGGCGGGGGTGGCGGCGGGGCGTAGACCTGCGGTTGAGGCTTCTCCTCCAAGCGCACCTTGAGCATGAACCCGCCGACCGCTATCGGCACGAACAGCACCGGACCGAGCCAGAACGGGTTGCCCAGCAGGGTCAGCAGGACGGTGAGCGCGGCGGTGATGATGACGGCCACGCCGATGAATGTGCGATCGCTGTTGCTCACGGGGTGTTCCCTTCGGTGCTGGCGCGGCGCAGCAGAGCCGCGGTGGTGGTCCGGCGTTGCGTGTCGTCCGGGTCGGTCGCCGACAGCGCCCAGTCGCGGGTGGCCGCGTAGAGGCGGGCCACCAGGACGGGCCTGCCGCGGACGGCGTCGGCCAGGCAGTCGGTCAGCGGGGCCCGCCCGAGCTCCAGCCACCGGTGGAGGACGTCGGTGAGCCCTGTCGCCGGTGTGCTGTCCAGAAGCGCCGACCAGCACCCGGTCACGAGCGCGCGGGTGTGCCGCTCGCTCAGCCGCGGGTGCGCCCGCGACTGCCCGGTCAGGCGCGCCGGGTCGGCGGCGGCGAGGAAGTGGGCCGGGTTGACCGCCCGGCGGACCTCGCCGGTCAGGTCGTCGTGCAGCAGGTGCAGCAGGCGGCGGGCGAAGTGCCCGTCGCGGTCGGCCAGTTCCGACAGCGCGGCCGTCGCCGCGTCGGCGACCACCGCGTGCTGGTTGCGGGCCAGGTGGCGCAGCCGCACGAGTGCCTGCTGCGGCCGGGCGGGGGCGATGATGTCCGCGCAGAGCCGGACGAGCAGACCGCCGAGCAGGGGGGTCAGCGCGGGCTGGATGGCCCATCCGTAGACCCGCTGGCGGAAGAACCTGCCGTGCCGGTCGTCCTCCAGCCCGCAGGCCAGCGCCGCCGACGACGCCTCGGCCATGTGCGGGTGGCCCGCCCACGCCTCGACGAGGTCGAGCACGTCCGCCGGGAAGCCGGTGGCGAGCAGGCTGCGGGTGACCCGGCGGGTCGCCCGCAGCCGGTCCTCGGCCGCGTCCCGCCCGCGCAGGAAGCCGTCGAGCCAGGTGCGCAGGTGGGGGCGCAGGTCCGGGAAGGTGGTCCAGAAGTGGGTGCGCACGGCTTCGGCGTAGGTGAGCGAGTCGAAGCGCACCTGGCCGTCCTGGATGCTCGCGTGCAGCGGGCGCAGCGCCGCGCCGAGGTCCGGGCGGTCCAGGCGGTGCCCATCGGGTTCCGGGTAGTCCACGGCCGCCAGCAGGCTCGCCGCGCCCAGCGCGACGACCTCCGGTCGGGAGCGGTCGAACACGGCCGCGGCCAGCAGCAGCGCCCGGCCGCGCCCGTCGTCCAGCGCGCCGACCCGCTCGGCGACGACGTCGCGGTGGGCTTCGGCGGCGTCGAGCGCGGGCGCCAGCCACGCCGGCCACCCGCCCGCCCCCGACATCGCCGCGTGCACCCGCTTGACGCGCAGGGCGAGCGCGGCGAGTTCGCGCATCGGCTCGTGCTCGGCCTGCCTGGCCAGCGCGGCGGGGGTGGGGTCCGGCTCGGGGATCGACAGAGCATGCAGGTGCCGGTGCAGCACCTGCCTGCCGTTGGGCCTGCCGAGTTCCACCCGGGTGCCGATGTCGGCGAACTGCACGTGCCGGGGAAGGACGATCGCCAGGTAGGCGTCGTTCTGGATCACCGCGGCCCGGTAGGAGGCGAGGTCGGCCCAGATCCGGTCCGTCAGCGGCGGGGTGTCGGCGGAGAGGTCCAGGAGCAGGCGCTCGCCCGGTTCGATCGCCTCGGCGTCGAAGCGCGGGCCGCTGTCGGCCCCGTCGTCGGGCAGTTCGCGGAAACCCGCGTTCGGCGTGCCGGAGTTGCCCAGCGCCACGAGCGCCGACGTGCGCCGACCGACTCCGGGCGGTCCGGACACCACGACCGTGCCGGGAGCGCGCAGGGCCCGCTCGACCCCGCCGTGGCCCGGTCCGGGCACGAAGACCCGTTCCAGCTCCCGCACGAGTTCCACGGGCAGCGGCCTGCGGTACCGAGGGGCGGCCTGGGCCGCGCCAAGTCCCATGTGGACTGTGACCGGGCCGGTCGCGCCGGTGACGGTGACGTTGCCGTCGCCGAAGACCTCGCTGATCCCGGCGACCAGTTCGGCGGTCACCGCCACCGTCCCCCGTCGCCGATGTGCACCCCGGTGATCGTGGTGTTGCGGTCCCCGGTGACGGTGGCTGTCCCGGTGACCGTGGTCCCACCGCCTGATGGCGGGGCGGGTGTCGCCCGGGCTGCGGCGCGCTCGGGTGCGCCGACCGCCGCGGCGAGCCGCTGGAACGCGCTGTCCGAGTGGACGAGGTCGAGGCGGATGAACTGGCAGCGGGCGAGATCGGCGATCGCGTCGGGCAGGTCCTGCTGCCGGGGCAGCTGGGCGTCGTCCACCAGCACGGGAATCACCTTCACCTGGTGGGAGAAGGCTTCCGCCAGCTCTTTGCGCACCCAGTCGTCCTCGTGGGTGATGTCCAGGCCGCCGCGGGTCTTCGCGGTCAGCCAGTTCGGCCCGATGACCGCCACCAGGACGTCACTGCGCCAGACGCGGCGGAGCAGCTCGTGGTCGAAGAGGGTGCCGGGCTCGATCGAACGCCCGTCGAGGAAGACGTTGTCCTCGCCAAGGCGTTCGCTGAGGAAGGTGGACACCAGCACCGCAGCACCCCTGCTGTCCCCGGTCCGGTAGTTGATGAACACTCGCATCGCGCGCCATGACTCCATTCGGTCGCTCGGTCGCACGGAACTGTAGTGATCAACTCCGACATTCGGCCGTAGGCCGGGGTTTCCCGTTCGCGTCGCCGGGCGAACGGCAACCCCGCCCCGCGCTCGCCGAGCCGTGATGCGCGTAGACGCCGGTCCTGGTGGGTCTGGCCCTGAACTGGGAGTTCGTCCTTGACTTGCCTGTAGCAAGTCTGTAACTCTGCTCACACCGTCTGCAAGAACTCTACAAGGCCCTGCAATTCAGCAACAGTCTGACGGCAACTTGGAGATCGGATGAGAGCGCGTCACCTGTCAGTCGCGGTTGTCGCGGCTGCGCTCATACCGCCCCTGCTAGGGGTTCCTGGACTCACCGCACAGGCCGCCCCCGGAGGCCCCAACCTCGTCGCCGGCGCGACGGTCAGCACGAGCAGCACAAACGACGTCTACGGGTCGGGGAACCTGCGCGACGGCAACCAGGGCACCTACTGGGAGAGCCGCAACAACGCCTTCCCGCAGTGGGCCCAGGCCGACCTCGGCGCGGCCGTCCCGGTCGAGCGGGTCGTGCTCAAGCTGCCCGCGGGCTGGGAAGCCAGGACCCAGACGCTGGCCGTCCAGGGCAGCGAGAACGGGTCGAGCTTCGCCGACATCGTGCCGTCGCGGGGCTATGAGTTCAGCCCGGCGCGGCAGAACACCGTGACCATCGACTTCCCCGCCGCCCCGACGCGCTTCATCAGGGTGAACATCACCGCCAACACCGGCTGGCCCGCCGGGCAGCTCGCCGAGCTGGAGGCCTACGGGCCGCAGAACGGCGGCGACACCCAGGCGCCCACCGCGCCCGGGAACCTGGCGTTCACCGAGCCCGCCCCCAACCAGGTCCGCCTGAGCTGGACGGCCTCGACCGACAACGTCGGCGTCACCGGCTACGACGTCTACGCCAACGGCGCGGTGCGCACGAGCGTCGGCGCGAACGTGCTGACCTTCACCGACACCCAGCCCGCGGGCGCGATCGTCTCCTACACCGTGCGGGCCAAGGACGCCGCGGGCAACGCCTCGGCCGACAGCAACCGGGTCACCCGGGGCGGGTCGGGGGAGAATGACCGCAACCTGGCGCAGGGCAAGACGTTGACCGCCTCTGGCCACGTCTGGGAGTTCCGCGCGCAGAACGCCAACGACGGCAACGTCGCCACCTACTGGGAGGGCAACGGCCAGCCCGCGACGCTGACCGCGCCGCTGGGGGCCAACAGCATCCTCAGCTCGGTCGTCGTCCGGCTCAACCCGGACGCGGCGTGGGGGCCGCGCACGCAGACCATCGAGGTGCTCGGCCGCGACCAGGGCGGATCGGCGTTCCGCAGCCTGGTGGCCGCGCGCCAGTACTCGTTCAGCCCGGCGAGCAGCAACGTCGTCCGCATCCCGGTGACCGCCACCGCCGCCGACGTGCAGCTGCGCTTCACCGCCAACACCGGCGCTCCCGGCGGGCAGGTCGCCGAGCTGGAGGTCATGGGCCGCTCCGCGCCGAACCCGGACTTCGTGATCACCGCGCTGACCTCGTCCCCGGCCGCCCCGGTCGAGACCTCCCCGATCACCGCCTCGGTGACCGTCCGCAACGCGGGCGCGCTGGCCGCCCCCGCGACCACGGTGAACGTCTACCTCGGCGACGACCTCGCGGGCACCGCCGCCGTGGGCGCGCTCGCCGCGGGCGCCTCGGCCACCGTCCAGGCCGCCCTCGGCGCCCACGACGCCGGGCAGTACCAGATCAGCGCCAAGGTCGACGAGAACAACGCGGTCACCGAATCCAACGAGACCAACAACGGTTTCGTCGGCTCCACGATCACCGTGACCCCGGTGCCCAGCTCGGACCTGGTCCCGGTGCTGACCTACGCGCCGAACGTGCCCAACCCGGGCTCGCCGGTGACCTTCTCGGTGGCGCTGCGCAACCAGGGCACCATCGCCTCGGCGGGCGGCGCGCACCCGATCACGGTGCGGGTCCTCGGCCCGTCCGGCACGGTCGTGCGCACCCTGACCGGCACCTACACCGGCGCCATCGCCGCGGGCACGACCTCGCCCGCGGTCTCCCTCGGCAGCTGGACGGCCGTCGCGGGCAGGCACACCGTCGAGACCACCGTCGCCGCGGACGCCAACGAGCTGGAAGTCAAGCGCGCCAACAACACGGTGACCACCTCGCTGTTCGCCGGGCGCGGCGCGAACATGCCCTTCGACATCCTGGAGGCCGAGGACGGCACCCTCGCGGGCGGCGCTGCCCTCTACCGCCTGCCGGACAACCCGAACTGGGACCGCCAGATCGGCTCGATCAACGGCGAGGCGTCCGGGCGCAAGGCCGTCACCCTCAACCAGAACGGCGCGTCGGTGGAGTGGACCACCCGGGCCCCGACCAACACCCTGGTGACCCGCTTCTCCATCCCCGACGGCACCAACACCACGCTCAACATCTACGTCAACGGCGCCTTCCACAAGGCGATCCCGCTGACGGCGAAGTACGCCTGGCTCTACGGCCCCGAGCACAGCCCCGGCAACGACCCGATCCCGGGCCAGCAGCGCCACATCTACGACGAGGCGAACATCATGCTCGACTCGACGTTCCCGGCGGGCAGCAAGATCAAGCTGCAGAAGGACGCCCAGAACACCGGCACCTTCGCCGTCGACTTCATCAGCACCGAGCTGGCCACCGAACTCCCCAACCCCGACCCGGCCCGCTACGCGCAGCCGACCGGCTTCACCCACCAGGCCGTCCAGGCGGCGATGGACCGGGTCCGCATGGACACCACCGGCACCCTCGTCGGTGTCTACCTGCCGAAGGGCAGCTACGACACCAATTCCAAGTTCCAGGTCTACGGCAAGCCGGTCCAGATCGTCGGCGCGGGCGTCTGGTTCACCCGCTTCATCGCCGGCGCGGGCCAGGAGAACACCGACGTCGGCTTCCGCGCCGACGCCACCGCAAACGGCTCCCGCTTCGCGCACTTCTCGTTGTGGGGCAACTACACCAGGCGCATCGACGGCCCCGGCAAGGTGTTCGACTTCCAGAACGTCGCCAACATCACCATCGAGCACATCTGGGCCGAGCACTTCGTGTGCCTCTACTGGGGCGCCAACACCGACAACATGGTCATCCGCGACACCCGCAGCCGCAACCTGTTCGCCGACGCGGTGAACATGACCAACGGCAGCACCGGCAACCGGGTGGTCAACAACGAGTCCCGCGCCTCCGGCGACGACAGCTTCGCCCTGTTCTCGGCCATCGACGCCGGCGGCGCGGACATGAAGGACAACGTCTACGAGAACCTGACCGCGATCCTGACCTGGCGCGCGGCGGGCATCGCGGTCTACGGCGGGTACAACAACGTGTTCCGCAACATCTACGTGGCCGACACGCTGACGTACTCGGGCATCACCATCAGCTCCCTGGACTTCGGCTACCCGATGAACGGCTTCGGCGCCGACCCGCCCACCCGCTTCGAGAACATCTCCCTGGTCCGCACCGGCGGGACGTTCTGGAACGGCCAGACCTTCGCGGGCATCTGGATCTTCTCGGCGTCGAAGGTATTCCAGGGCATCAGGGTGTCTGATGTGGACATCATCTCCCCGACCTACAGCGGCGTGATGTTCCAGACCAACTATGTCGGCCAACAGCCCCAGTTCCCCGTCGCCGACACGATCTTCACCAACGTCACGATCGACGGCGCCCGCCGAAGCCTGGACGCGTACGCGAACAAGTCGGGCATCGGCATCTGGTGCATCGAGGCCGCCGAGCAGGGCCAGGGCCCCGCCCGAGGCACCGCGACCTTCAACGGCACCACCTTCGGCAACAACGACGAGAACGTCCGCTGCAACACCCCGACGTTCACGCTGGTACAGAGGTAGCAACACCACGCACCTCACCGTGGCCACGCGCACCCCGCCAGGTGCGCGTGGCCACACTCATGTCCGGCCCAAGCCCCCCTGATCTTCAGCCGCCAGACCTCCAGCCGCCCCGGTGTCCAGCTGCCCCGGTGTCCAGCCGCCAGACCTCCGGCCCCAGACCTCGGCCGCCAAGCACCTGCGAAACGACTCCACCCCATCGGACACCCACCCCGCCGACTGCTTGGCAGGGAAGGAACCGGAGATCTGCCACGAACCCGGCAACGCCGAGAGCCCCCTCGATTCCGAGGGGGCTCACCGACCAACGCACCTACCCCTTGACCGCCCCGGTCAGCGCCCCGCCCCGCAGGAACAACCGCTGGAACACCAGGAACATCGCCACCGGAATCACCGTGGAGATCGCCAACGCGGCCAGGAACACGTCCAACTCGATGTACCGCTGCAAAGCAGGCAGCCGAACCGACAACGGCTGCATGTCCGGCTCAGGCAGTACCAGCATCGGCCACAGGAAGTCCTTCCAGCTGGCCACCACCGCGAACACCGACACCACCCCGATGATCGGCCGCGACAGCGGCAGCACCACCGACCAGAACATCCGGAACGAGCCGGCCCCGTCGACCCGGGCGGCCTCGAACAACTCCCGCGGCAGGTTCGCGAAGAACCGCTGCACCAGCAGGATGTTGAACGCGCTGGCCCCGGAAGGCAGCCACACCGCCCAGAACGAGTTGATCAGCGACGCGTCCACCACCGTCAGGTACAGCGGCACCAGCAACACGATCGACGGCACGAACAACGTCCCCAGCACCAGCCCGGTGACGATGGGCCCGTACCGAGGCCGCAGGATGGCCAGGGCGTAGCCCGCCGTCGTGGCGACCAGCAGCTGCACGAACCACGCCCCCGCCGCCAGCGCGACCGTGTTGAAGAAGTGCTTGTCGATCTCGACCCGGGTCCACGCGGTGACCAGGTTCTCCAGGTCGATGCCGTTGGGGAAGATCGCCAGCGGCTGGCGCAGAGTGTCCTGCGTCGGAGTGACAGCCGCCTTCGCCAACCACAGCATCGGACCGAGTCCGGCGACCAGCAGAGCCGCCAGCAGGGCACTCTGGAGAACCCGCACGACCCGCCGCACGCCGCGGTCGCGCCAGTCGGCCGAGGAGAGCAGACCGCGCTCGGAGCTCATGCGTCCCCCCACTTCTTGGTCAGCCGGAAGTAGAGCGCCGAGAACAGGGCGAGGACCGCGGCGAGCATGATGCTCAGCGCTGTCGCCGCGCCGTAGTCGCCGCCGAGGCTGTTGGCGAAGGCGTAGTCGTAGATCAGCAGCAGGATGGTCATCGTGGAGTTGGCGGGCCCGCCGCCGGTGAACAGGAACGGCTCGATGAACACCTGGGCGGTGCCGATGACCTGGAGGATCAGCGTGATGAACAGGACGCCGCGCAGCCGGGGCAGGGTGATGTGCCAGATCTTGCGCCACACCGACGCGCCGTCGATGTCGGCGGCCTCGTAGAGGTCCGGCGGCACACCCGCCAGCGCGGCCAGGTAGATGATCACGGTGCCGCCCGCGGCGGCCCAGGTGGCCTCCAGCACCAGGGCGGGCATGGCGAGGTCGGCGTCCTGCAGCCAGGGCAGCGGGCCGATGCCGACCGAGCCGAGGATCGTGTTGAAGACGCCGGTGGGACTGGCGTCGTAGAAGAACTTCCACAGCAGCACCGCCACCACCGGCGGCACGACCACCGGCAGGTAGGCCAGTGCCGCGAAGAGGCCTCTGCGCTTGCGGACCTCGCTCATCAGCACGGCGGCGACCAGCGGGATCGGGTAGCCGAAGACCAGCGCCAGCAGCGCGAACCACAGCGTGTTGCCGACCGCTGTCCACAGCAGGGGGTCGCCGAGCACCCGCTCGAAGTTCTCCAGGCCGACGAACTCGGCCGGTCCCACCAGGTTGGTCTGCTGGAAGCTCATGACGACCGCCTGCGCGATCGGGCCCCAGGAGAACACGGCGAACACGGCCAGCGTCGGCAGCAGGAAGACCAGCGTGCTCAGCCCCCCGTCGCGCACCCAGGACGCGGGGGAGGGCCGTTTGCGGTTGACGCGCACAGCGGTGGCGGCCGAGGCCGCCACCGCAGCGCGACTGACGTCGACGCTCACGCCTCAGCCCCGGTCGAGCAGGGCCTGGGCCTCGGCGTCCGCGCCCTTGAGCAGCGCGGGGATGTCGGCGTCGCGGTCGGTGAGGACCGTCTGCACGACCGTGTCGAGGATGCCGTAGACGTCCTGGGTCGAGCGGGTCGGCTCGGTGACCAGCGGCTGGTCGAACATCTTGGCGGTGTAGGGCGCCATCTGCTCGGTCGGCACGGTGACGTACTCGGCGATCCACTTCTGCCGGTTCTCGTGGGTGGCGCGGTCGAACACGGGCAGCTCCGGCGCGCCGACGGGCTGGTCGGAGGCCTTCTGCGTCTTGGCGTCGAGGGCGGCGGCCTCCTGGTTGGTGAGCCTGCCCAGCCAGTAGAAGTCGATCCACTTCACCGCGGCGTCCTTGACCCGGTCGCCCGCGTGCGGGCTCACCACGGCGAGGTCGCCGCCGCCGAGCACGCCCGCCTCGGGGGAGTCGGCCAGCGGGAGGGTGGTGACGCCGTAGTCGGCGGGCTTGAGGCCGTTCTGCGTGGCGAGGTTGTTGTAGACGTTGGAGCCGGTCACGTACATGCCGACCTTGCCCGCGGAGAACTCCTGGTTGATGGTGCCCCAGTCGAGCAGGAAGTTGGCGCCCATGGCGTTGTCGTCCCAGCGCATCGCGCGCAGCGAGGTGAGGACCTCGGTCATCTGCGGGGTGTCGATGGTGGCCTCGGCCTTCTCTCCCGCCAGCTTCTCGGTGCGACCGCCCTGGGCGTAGGCCAGCGTGGTGAGGATCCAGCCGCCGGTGTTGCCCTGCGTCATCTGGGCGTAGCCGGTCTGGCCGGTGCGCTCGGCGATCTGCTTGGCGGCCGAGCGGACCTCGGCCCACGTCGTCGGCGGCTTGTCGGGGTCCAGGCCCGCCTCGGTGAAGAGGGTCCGGTTGTAGTGCAGGGCCTGGCCGTAGGCGGCGATCGGCACGGCCCACTGCTTGCCGTCGGGAGCCTGCCCGGCGGCGGCGACGTTGGGGTTGAACGCCGCGGCGTAGGGCAGGGCGGCGACCTGGGCGGAGACGTCGGCGATCTGCTTGCGCTCGATCAGGCCGCGGCCGTCGGTGAACGGCACGTTGAACACGTCCGGGATGGTGCCGCCTGCCAGCTGCGCGGTGAACGTCGTCGCCGTCCAGGTGTACTCCTGGGGCTGGATGTCGATGTCGGGGTTGGCCTGCTCGAACTGGGCGACGCGCTCGTTGAACGCCTCGATGGCGGCCTTCTCCAGGCCCGCGTTCTGGGCGACGCGGACGATCACCTTGCCGTCGGCGGTCTGCGGCTCCTCCGGCTCCGACGAACACGCGGTCGTGACGGTGGCGGCGGCCACGAGTGCGGTCACCACCCGAGCGGAGGTTCGTGACGTTCCCATGTCTTGCTCCGGTCCTAGTCGCAAAGTGTGTTGGCGCACACAGTAGGACTCGCGACCGAGACGACGCAAGATTCTCACGAGAGAATGCAATTTAGTTACTAACGGGGCCTGTTGAGCTGCGCACGACCAGCTCGGGCTCGAACAGCAGCTCCTCGTTCACCACCGGCTTGCCCGCGATCTGACTGGCGAGCAGCTCGACGGCCGCGCGCCCCATCGCTTCTATCGGCTGCCGAACCGTTGTCAGCGGCGGATCGGTGCAGGTCATGAAGGCCGAGTCGTCATAGCCGACGATCGAGACATCCTTCGGGACCTGCAGCCCCCTGCGCCGCACCGCCCGGATCGCGCCCAGGGCCAGCGGGTCGCTGGAGCACACCATCGCCGTGACCCCGCGCTGGAGCAGCCGGGTGGCCACGGCCTGGCCGCCTTCCAGGGAGAACATGGCGTGCTCGGCGACGAGGTCGACCCCGGCCTGCTCGGCGCAGGCGGTGAGGGCGTCGAGCTTGCGCCTGCTCGGCACGTGGTCGGTCGGTCCGAGCACGGCGCCGACGCACGTGTGGCCCAGCGAGGTCAGGTGGGCGAAGACCTGCTCGATGGCCACCGCGTCGTCGCAGGACACGCGCGGGTAGCCGATGTGGTCGACGGCGGCGTTGATCAGCACCGCGGGCAGCTTGCGGCGGATCATCTGCCGGTAGTGGTCGTGGGCGCCGTCGGCCTGGGCGTACTGCCCGCCCGCGAAGACGATCCCGGAGACGTGCTGTTCGAGCAGCAGTTCCAGGTAGTCGGCCTCGGACACCCCGCCCGCCGTGCGCGTGCACAGCACGGGGGTGAAGCCGCGCTGGGCCAGCGCGTTGCCCGCGACGTCGGCGAACGCCGGGAAGATCGGGTTCTGCAGCTCGGGCAGCACCAGTCCCACCAGCCGCGCCCGCTCGCCCCGCAACTGCGTCGGCCGCTCGTAGCCGAGCACGTCGAGCGCGGTCAGGACCGCTGAGCGGGTCGTCTCCGACACCCCGGCCTTCCCGTTGAGCACCCGGCTCACGGTCGCCTCGCTCACGCCCACCTTGGCGGCCACTTCAGCCAGACGTCGATGCTTCATGGTCGGCAACAGTACGACATCCGCTTGCGAACGTTTGCGTCAGCTTTCTGGAGCGGCCGATGGATTGCATAATCCTCGCATCTTCTTGCGTGGAGTCGGCCGCGTCGCCGTCAGTGGGAGGCTGGGCGCATGACGCCGGAGGAAGCCGTCGCCGAGCAGCTGCGCTTGGCCCCGTCCGTGGTGCCGCGAGCGGCGGAGGGGTTCGCGCCGCGGGTCGCGGCCGGCCTTGACGTCGCCTACGACGGTGACCGGCTCGTGGCCGCCGCGGCCTGCGTGGACATCGAGACCGGCGAGCGGCTCGACTCGGCCGTGGTCGAGGGCCGCACCGCTTTTCCGTACGTCCCGGGTCTGTTCGCCTACCGCGAGCTGCCCGCCCTGCGGGACGCGCTCGCCGCTCTCCCCGCGTCCCCCGACGTCCTGATCTGCGACGGCCACGGCATCGCCCACCCCCGTCGCTTCGGCCTGGCCTGCCACCTCGGCGTGGTCACCGGCATCCCCGCCGTCGGGGTCGCGAAGAACCCCCTGGGCGAGTACTCCCCGCCCGCCCGGGAGCGGGGTTCGTGGACGCCCCTGACCCTCGACGCCGACGAGGTGGGCCGAGCCCTGCGCACCCAGGACGGCGTGAAGCCGGTCTTCGTCTCCGTCGGCCACCTCATCGACATCGACACCGCGACCGGCCTCGTCCTGCGCCTGGCCCGCCGCCACCGCCAGCCGGAGACCACCCGCGCCGCCGACCACCTGTGCCGGGCGGCGTCGGTCAGGACTCCTGGGCCCCGGTCTCGTCCAGCAGGTGGATGACGTTGCCCGACGGGTCGAGGAAGGACGCCGAGCGGCCGCCGGGGATGTCGATCACTTCGCCCGCCAGGGTGATCTGCGGGTGCTCGGCGAGAAACCGGTCGACGCTGTCGACCTGGTAGAAGCCGCCGGGTCGCCACTGGGGGCCGTCGTCCGGGGGGATGTCGAGCATCAGCTCGACCTCGGTGCCGGGCAGGCGGAAGGCGGCGGTGGTCTCGCCCTCGCGCCAGGACTCGTCCAGGCCGAGGACGTCGCGGTAGAAGGCGACGGCGGCGGGGAGGTCGTTGACCGGTTGGTACAGGAACGCGAGCTTCATGGCAGGACCGTAATCCGATTACGGCAAACCGTCAACGCGTTATGATCCGCCCGATGCGCGACTGGATACCGGTCCCCGGGACCGCGAAGGCCCGACTCGTCTCGGCCGCGATCCGCCGTTTCGAGGCGGACGGGTTCGAGGCCGCCGCCGTCGCCGCGCTGGCGGCCGACGCCGAGGTGACGACGGGCGCCCTCTACCACCACTTCGGCTCCAAACTCGGCCTGTACCAGGTGGTCCGCGAGGAGATGGAGCGCCGCGTCGTGGACCGGATCGCCGGGGCGGTCGCCGTGGCCCCCGACGGCCGGGCCCGCATCGCCGCGGCCCTGCTGGTCGCCTTCGACGCCGCCGTCCACTTCAGCGTCTGCCGAATCCTCGCCGAACCCACCCCCGCCAACCACCCGGACCCGATCGCCGACGCCCTGCACCCGCTGGTGCCGACCCCACCCACGGCCACTGTCCTGGCCGCGGCCTGGCGCGCCGCTCTGCTGACCGCGAACGAGAACCCCAAGGCCGCGCGGGCCGCCTTGGAGTACGTCGTCGGATGAAGGCGGAGCCTCGAACCGCGACTCTGTGCCGCGCAGTCAGTTTGAACAGAATTGTCCAGTTGGGAGCGCCGCGCCGATGTCGATCATCCATGCTGGACGTCGGTGAACGCCGTTCTCGGATGAGAAGTGGACATCACTGCCCAGACCGCTGACCACTACTTCTGAGTATCGTTCGCGTGTCACGCTTTTGACAGGTTCTTGGGGGCAATCTGCGCCGACGAAGCGGTAACGCGTGCCGCCGTTCGTCGATACTCTGATCAAGTCAAGCGCGAGCCTCGGAGTTCGTGCGGTGTCGGCCAATCACGGGAGTCCCGCGCCAGGTGCGCGGCTGCTTGCCGTGCGCGGAAGTGGAGAGGCTTCAGGATGACCTCGGCGGGTGCGGCCCCGGTCGCGGTGTCGGTCGACGTGTCCGCGCTCGGGAAGCGGGGCGCGCCGCTCGGGCGCGGTGGAGAGGCCACCGTTCGAGAACTGTCGCACTTCTCCGTGCCGACGTGGAAAGGCCCGTTGGTCTACAAGGAATATCGCAGACCGCACGAGGACCCGGCTCGACTTCGCAAGATCGTCCGGCTGCGCGAGCAGCTGACACCCGCGCGCCGCGCCGTGCTGGACCGCATCGCGGCCTGGCCGCTTCGGGTGGTGGAGGACGCGGGCGACGTCGTCGGCCTTGTTATGCCACGCATCCCCGACGACTACTTCGCCGACGTGCTCAGCCCGACGGGCAAGCGACTGAGGTTCCCGCGTGATGTCGAGAGCCTGTTCATCGCTCCCCGCTTGGCCGCGCGGCTCAAGCACCAGGTTCCCACCGACGAACAGCGGATCTCCGTGTGCCGCGACTTCGCGGCCGCGCTGGCCTTCCTGCACGACGAACTGGACGTCGCCTTCGGCGACATCAACCACGCCAACGAGCTGTACCGACTGGGACCCAAGACCGGCGTGTTGCTCATCGACTGCGACGGCGTCCGGCCCCGCGGCGTCGTCACCATGCACAAGCAGCTCAACACCCCCGACTGGGTTCCCCCGGAAGGCGGCGTCCTCAACCCGGAGACCGACCGCTACAAGTTGGGCCTGTTCGTGCTGCGCTGCTTGGCGCCGGGTGCGTTCGGCGCGGCCCAAGTGGACCCGGGCGCGGCCGCGGGGGTGCTGGACCAGGAAGGGCAGAGTCTGCTGCGAGACGCCCTCGGCGCGGTGCCTGCCGCCCGGCCGACGGCGGCCCGCTGGCGGAGCTACCTCAACACGGTGCTCGGGGACTACGACGATCCGCCGGAGCTGACCGACGCCAAGACCACCCGGCGGTTCGTGCTGCGTGGACAGCCCGTCGAGATCGCGTGGACCGCGCGGCGAGCGGTCGAGATCGAAGTGCGCGCCGAGGGCCGCTCGGTCACCTCCGACGGGCGCGCGGGTTCGGGCACCATCGCCGTCGACCTGCTCAGCACCGGCTTCATCCAGGTCCGGGCTCGCAACGACGTCGGTGAGGACACCACGCTGCTCGGCCCGGTCGCGGTGCTTGAGCCGCCGCAGCAGACAAGCATGCCTGTCCTGCTGCCGCCGGTGGTCTTCCCCGAGCTCGATGACGCCATGCCGGTACTTTCGCTTCCGGAGCCCCCTGCCCCCGCACTGCTCCCGCCGCCCGCGATCGCGGTGTCGGAACCGCAGGCCGCCACGGCGCTGCGCATGCGCGTCGCGCTGGCCCCGCCGTTCTCCACCAGCGAGATCATCGGTGCGGGCCCCGTCTTCTCCTTCGACCGAACGACCCCAGCGGAAGAGGCCCCATGAGCGCCCCACTCCTGCTTGCCCGGCTGGCGGGCGCGCGCCCGCACGTGCTGCGCAACGCCCCGGGCGACCGGATGAAACACGCCGCGATGGGAGGCGTCCTGCTCACCACGTCGGGGTTGGCAGGGGTGTCGGCGTTCTTCGCGCTGTACTCGGCGCTGGACCTGTCGGTCACCGCCAGCCTCGCGGCCGCCCTGGTCTGGGCGATCATCGTGCTCAACCTCGACCGGCTGCTCGTGATCGGCATGAACGCGGTGAGCGGCGGCTGGCAGCGCTTCTTCCTCTCCCTGCCCAGGATCATGCTGGCGCTGGTGATCGGGGCGGTCGTGTCCACGCCTCTGGTGCTGCGGGTCTTCCAGCCGGAGATCGAGTCCGAGCTGGTGAGCATGCGGGCCGAGGCGCTGGAGCGCAGCAACCGCGAGCTGGACGCGGCCTTCAAGCAGATCGAGGACCTCACCGTCCAGGAGGCGGACCTGCGCGCCACCATCGAGGGCCGCAACCCGACCGCGGTGTCGGCCGACTCGGACGTGAAGGCGGCCAAAGAGCGCTACGAGGCCGCGGACGAGACCTACCGCAAGGCCCAGCAGCAGGCCGAGTGCGAACTCGACGGCACCTGCGGCACGGGGGTGCCCGGCGTCGGCGACTCCCAGCGCCAGAAGCAACGCGAGGCCGACGAGGCCAAAGCCGACCGGGACCGAGCCCTCGCCGACCTCGACCGCGTCACCGCGGAGGCCGAGCGACGCATCTCGGACGGTCAAGCCAGCGCCGTGGAAGCCGCGCAGGCGAAACTGCCCGACGTCCAAAGCGACCTCCGGGTGGCCCAGGAGCGCAAGCGCGCCGCGGAGACCGACGCGTCGGAAGCAGAAAGCGGCAACACCGGCCTGATGGCGAGGATGACCGCGCTGGACCGCCTCGGCGACAAGAACGACAGCGCCGCCACCGCGCACCTGTTCCTCTTCCTGCTGTTCCTGTGCATCGAGATCCTCCCCGTGCTGGTCAAGCTGATCACGTCGTTCGGCACGAAGTCGCTGTACGACCGCATGGTCGAGCGGGCCGACGACGACGCCGACGACCTCGACCAGCGGGAGGCGCGCGTCCAGCGGGCCCAGCGCGACATGGAGGACAAGGCGCGCATGGATCTCGCCCAGCAGCGGGTCGACGCCCAGCTGGAGGTCGGTAGGCGGACCACCGATGAACTGGTCGACCGCCAGACCGGTATCGCGCTGCGCTCGGTGGAGGTGTGGGCCGAACTGGCGATGCTGCGCACCGACGAGCAGCTCACCGAGTGGTACCAGCGCAACCTCGCCCAGGTGAACGGGTTCGGGCCCGTGCCCGCGCGGACAGCAGGCGTCGACCCCAACGCCCCGACCATCCGGGTCCGGCCGGTGACCATACCCGGCGTCGGCCCGACAGCCCCTTACCAGCCGGTGAACGGCGCCAACCACTCGACCTACCGTCCCTAGGAGGACAGCCGTGGAGACCGAACGCGGGAAACTGCTCCCGTTCTACCTTGTCGTGGACGTCTCGTACTCGATGCAGGGCAGCAAGCTCAACGCCGTCGCTCAGATCGTGCCGACCATCATCGACGCGCTCGCCAAGGCGCCGATCCTGTCGGACAAGGTGCGTTTCGCGCTCATCGACTTCTCCGACGACGCCCAGGTCCGGCTGCCGCTGTGCGATCTGCTCGACGAGCACATGGTGATCCCGTCGCTGTCGGTGCGGGGCTCGACGTCCTTCTCCGCGCCGCTGCGGCTGCTGCGCGCCGAGATCGAGTCGAACATCAAGCAGCTCAAGGCCGACGGCTTCGCCGTGCACCGGCCCGCCGTCTTCTTCCTCAGCGATGGCGAGCCGACCGAGGCCGACTCGGTGTGGCAGGCTGCCTTCTCCGACCTCGTCTTCTACGACAAGGCGACCAAGCAGGGCTTCTCCATGTACCCCAACGTGATCCCGTTCGGCGTCGACGGCGCCAATCCGCACAAGCTCCAGCAGATGATTCACCCGGCCACCGGGACCAAGCCGATGCGCATGTTCCTCTCCGACCACGGCCAGGACCCGGGGAGTGCGATCACGGCGATGGCCGAGATCCTCATCTCCAGCATCCTGATGTCCGGGCAAAGCATGGCCGCAGGCAACTCCGGCATCCTGCTGCCCCCGGACGACGACCTCCCGGGCGGGGTGAAGTCGTTCGGCTCCGACGACGACTTCGTGTGACCGGCGTGCTGACCGACGAGACATCCGGCTACCGGCCGTACGTGATCGGCGAGCCCGGTCGCGCGCCGGGTCTGGTCGTGCCGAGGGTCAAGGCGCGTCTGTGGAACCGCAAGGACACCGAGGTCGACGGTTTCCGGGTGGACGGTCCCGTGCCCGGGACAGCCGTGCAGGTCCGGGCGGCCAGTGTGCGCGGTCTTTCGCACCGGGCCTACGGCAATGTCCGCCAAGACGCCTATGGCGTCCGGGTCACCGAGGACGGCAGGCACCTCATCGTGGCCGTGGCCGACGGGCTGTCTTCTGGCGAGCTGTCTCACATCGCCGCGGAGGCCGTGGTCGGGGAGGGGATCAGCTTGCTCAGCGCTACGCTCGCCGACGAGCGGCGCGCGGTCGACTGGAGTCGTTTCTTCTCCTGTCTGGTCGAAGCCGTGGAGCGCAACTGCCGCAGGGACCTTCGAGAGCGGGCATATGCCCAAGCCGACACCCTCTCACTGGCGGAGGTTGCCGCGCTGATGGCGGCGACGGCGTCCTTCGCGGTCCTGGACATGATTCCCGTCGACGGAGCGCATCCCGTGACCACGGGGTCGATCGGCGACACTTCCACCTGGGTGTTGGAGCGTGAAGGACGCTGGCGTCCGACCCAGCCGGTGAAGAACGACGGCGCGGAGCTGCACAGCTCGGCGACCAAAGCCGTGCCGCTGTCGGCCGAACCGCTGGTGGCGACGGCGCGGGTCGGTCCGGGAGACGCGCTGCTGGTGATGACCGACGGGGTGGGCGATCCCCTTGGCCACGGCACGGGCGAGGTGGGCAAGCGGCTCGGCGAGCTGTGGCGCACTCCGCCGCACGAGCTGGACTTCGCCGCGCAGGTCAGTTTCGCGCGCAAGACCTACGACGACGACCGCACGGTCGTCGCGCTCTGGCCCTGCGTGCCGTGACGGCGACGGCCATCCCGCCGTCCGCGCTCGGCACGCTCGGACCTCTGCTCGGCAAGGGTGGGCAGGCGTTTGTCTACGCCGCTCCGGAGGTGGTGCTGCGGGATGTGCCGTGGCCGGTGGTTTACAAGAAGTACCGGCCAGGCCACAACCCGCCAGGCGGGCTGGACAAGCTCGTCGCCCGCAGGCTTCGGCTCGACCCGCTCAAGCGCGGCAGGCTCGACAGCCTCACCGCGTGGCCGCTTCGGGTCGTCGCCGATGCGACAGCGGTGCACGGCGTGCTGGTCCGGTTGATCCCGGACTCGTACTTCGAGGAACGGCTGCTGCCCAGCGGCACTCCGGACCGGTCCTTGCGGGAGTTCCAGCATCTGCTGATCGACCCGGAGCGGGCGCGGCGGCTGGGCATGCCCGCGCCCACCAAGGTGCAGCGGGCGCTGGTGTGCCGCGACTTTGCCGCGGCGGTGCACCTGCTGCACGACGAGGGTGTCGTCATCGGCGACATCAACCCGAAGAACGCGGTGTACCGGCTGGACCGCAGACCCACGGCGATGCTCGTCGATTGCGACGCCGTTCGGCTGCGCGGCTCGGTCGCGGTCGTCGCCCAACTCGACATGCCCGACTGGGATGCGCCCGAGCCGCGTCCCAGCCAGGCCACCGACCTGTACAAGCTCGGTCTGGTCGTGCTGCGCCTGTTGGCTCCGGGCGATGGCGGGTCCGTCTCGCGCGATCGGACGCGCGTCGCCGGTGTCCTCGACCGCGAGGGACGCGCGCTGTTGGCGGCCGCGCTCGGTCGCGATCCCGCGGTGCGGCCCTCCGCCAGGGTCTGGGGCCGCTACTTCGACAGGGTGCTCGCCGGGAGGCCGCCTGAACCGGAGGCCACGACGACGGCGTCGTGGCGGCGCGGTCCAGGCGGGACGTGGGTGCGGGAGGGCTGATGGCGTTGCTCTGCACCTTGTGCTCGCTCCCGCCGGCGGGTTCCTACGAGCTGTCGATGCACGGAGAAGCGACCTGCGCCTCCCACCCCGTCGTGTCCCGCTGCGCGCTGTGCGCCCGTCCTGGGCCCGGGATGGGCGCTTCCGGGTGGAGCGGCTGGGGCATCGGGTCCCGCTGCCCGCGTTGTTCGGCGGGCGCGATCGAGACTCAGCACGACGCACGCGCCCGGATACCCGTCGTCCGGGCCGCCATGGCCGACATCGGGATCGCGCTGACCCGGAGGGTCCGCGTCACCCTCGCCGACCCGGCCAAGTTGTCGCGGACCCCGAACGCTCCGCCAGGTGTCCTCGGCCTCACCCACCAGCTCGGCGGCCCGTCGGGCTTCGCCACGGTCGCCATCGAGATCGCGAGCGGTCTGACCCCCACCCACTTCGGCGCCACCCTGGCCCACGAGATCGGCCACGCCTGGCTCGCCGAGCGCACAGCGGACGTGATCTCCCCGCTGCTTGAGGAGGGGGTGTGCGAGGTGTTCGCCGGCGCGTGGCTGAAACGACGCCCCGACCCGCTCGCCGCGAGCTTGCGCGACGCCATGGCCGCCAATCCGGACCCGGTCTACGGAGCGGGGTACCGGGCGGTCCGCGCGGCTGTCGCCGCGAAGGGGATTCGCGCGGTACTCCACAGCGTCACCAGGAGCGGATCACTGCCCTGAGCACGGAGCCCAGGTCAGCGGCGGAAGCGGCCGGGGCCGATGGCGGCGATGAGGAGGAAGATCCAGCAGTAGAGGGCGGCGGGCTCGCCCATGTTGTGCAGGGGGAGCAGGGCCATCGACTGGTGGACGGTGAAGTACGCGTAGGCCATGACGCCGGACAGGGCGATGGCGGTGGTGCGGGTGCGGACGCCGAGTAGGAGCAGGGTGGCGCCGATCAGCTGGATGACGCTGCCCCACCAGCCCGGCCAGGAGCCGAACTCGACGGCGGTTCCCTGGCCGTCGATGCCGCCGAGGAAGCCGAAGCCGACCAGCGCGTGGCAGCCGAACAGGAACGCCACCACCACGCGGAACGCCGCGATGACGAGCTGGGTGGTGCGCTGGGAGGTGGCGGCGGCGCGGACGCGCTCGACCACGCCGTTCGGGCGGGCGGGGGTCGCCGGGACGGTGCTGGTCTGGTCGGGGGTGCTCTGGCGGGTGGCGGTCATGTCGTCCTCCTGGGCTGCTCTCAACCTCGGGTCTCACCAAGGGGTCGAAGCAGCCGCGCCGGAATCGACACCTCCGCCGAGATCTTTTCCGGGGATCAGTTCCTGGTCGCCACCCGCACCGACGCGACGTCGGCCCCCGTCACCCGGATCTCCAGGTCCCCCACCCTCGGCCCCGCCTGGCGCACCGAGACCCACGACGTGCGCAGCGTCCCCGTCCTGGCCCGTCCCGGCGCGGTCATCCCGTTCGGCGCCCGGGAGGACCCCTTCGACCACGACTTCGCCGACGGCGTCCTGCGTGTGTTCGCCCCCGAAGCCCTCCCCGAGGGCGTCGACCGCGTGGTGACGGTTCCCTCGCCCACCGGGGAGGTCGCCGCCGTCTTCACCGTGCGCCGCTCCGGGAGCGCGCTGCTCGCCACGGCGGTCCAGTCCACCGGCGCGTGGTCGGTCGCGGTGGGCACGGGCGAGGCGGTCTCCGGCGGCCGGGGGCCGGGGACGGTCCGATGGGGAGCAGCGCGTTGATCCAAGTGGAAGATTCCCCGGGTGGCTTTGGTGTGAGTGAATCGTCCCTATGACCTTCACGCGTGCCAGGGCGGCCGTCGTCACGGTGTTCGTCGCGGTGTTCGTCGCGGTGCTGGGCCTGGTGGTCCAGCCCGCCGCGTCGGCGCACCCCGACGCCGACAACGTCGCGGTGTACCCGCCCATCCAGGGCGCCTCGACCTGGGACCGCTTCGGGCAGTCCGGGCCGCACAGCCACCACCGGGTGTTCTTCAACTGGGGCTACCGCAACGACTGGTCGGTCGACATCTACCGCCACCCCGGGGCCACCGTGGTCTCGCCGTTCGGCTCCAGGACGGCCTCCGGGCACCCGGTGTCGGTGCGTGTGGTCACCGTCCAGCCGGGCTGCGCCACCGGCTCCCTGGCCGACGGCGGCTACCGGATCGGCCTGGAGGCCCGCGACGACACCACCGGACAGGTCCTCGGCCGCGCCGACGTCATGCACGTGGCGAACAAGCCCGCCTCGATCGGGGTCGGCGCGGTCGTCGGCCCGTGGACGAAGCTGGGCGAGACGGGCCGCTTCCGCTACTCCTCGTGCTACCAGGTCAACGGCGACAGCGGCGCGCACATCCACCTGGAAGTGATCAACCAGCACCGCTACGCCTGCTACGTCCGGCGCGGGGCCAACACCGAGCTGCACGACGAGACCGTCATCGGCCGAGCGGGGGTGCACTACGCGGGGCCGGTCGCCGCGTGCTGACCAGCGCCGGGATCTCCTTCGCCGCGACGTAGGCGTCCACGGCGTGGTGGGTGGCCAGGCGTAGGACGTCGATGTCCAGGGCCGTCGCGGGGCTCGGGATGGCCAGGACGGTCATCCCGGCCGCGTGCGCCGACCGGATGCCTGCCGCGGAGTCCTCCACGGCCAGGCAGCGCGCGGGCGGCAGCCCGATGCGGTGCGCGGCCAGCAGGTACGGGTCGGGCGCGGGCTTGCCGTGGCGCACGTCGTCGCCGGTCACCACCGCGCGCAGGCGCGGGAGCAGCCCGAAGGCGAGCGCGACGGCCCGCACGTAGCGCGCCGGGGACGCCGAGACCAGCCCGACCGGCCCCAGCCCGGCGGCGGTGGCGACGAGGTCGTCGGCCCCCGGCAGCAGCCCGAAGCGCCCCTCGGCCATCGCCGCGACCATGACGTCCACGCAGGCCGACGCCGCGCGCTGCGGGGTGAGCCCCGGGCAGCGGTCGGCCAGGTACCCGCTCCAGAAGGCGGTGCTGCGCCCCTGGATCGCCGCCCAGTCCTCGGCCGTCCAGCGGTGCCCATGGCGCGCGGCCACGGACCCGAGCGCCCGCTGCCATGCGCCCGCGCTGTCGACCAGGGTCTCGTCCAGGTCGAACACCGTGGCCGCGAGCATCAGCGGACCCCGCCCGCGGCCTCGGGCACCCGGGACACCGCCGCGATCTCCTCAATGGAGACGATCGTCAGCCACTGCCTGCCCGCGAACGCCCGCAGCCCCGCCATCCTGGCGACGTCGCCGTCCTCCTCGCACACCTCGCTGATCACCGCGACCGGCGCGAGCCCGCACAGCCGCATCAGCTCCACCGACGCCTCGGTGTGCCCGCGCCGCTCGGCCAGCCCGCCGGACCGGGCGCGCAGCGGGAACACGTGGCCCGGCCTGCGCAGCCCGGCGGGCTCGATCGCCGGGTCGGCGAGGCGGCGCAGGGTGTGGGCGCGGTCGGCGGCGGAGATGCCCGACCCGATGCCGTCGGCGGCGTCGACCGAGACCGTGTAGGCCGTCTGCTCGGGGTCCTCGTTGCGCGCCACCATCGGCGGCAGGAGCAGCCGGTCGGCCACTTCGGGGGCCATCGGCGCGCACACCAGTCCGCTGGTGTGGCGCATGTAGAAGGCGAGTGCCTGGGTGGTGGCGTGCTCGGCGGCCATGACGAGGTCGCCCTCGTTCTCCCGGTCCTCGTCGTCGACGACGATCACCGGCCTGCCCGCCCGCAGGTCCATGACGGCGGCCCGCACGGCGTCGCGGCGGGCCTGCCTGGGGAGCGCGATGTCCATGCCCGCCATGATCGCCAGCCGCCCGGCCGCGCCGCTGGCTGGACGCGGCCGGACAACCCGATCTGATGATCCCCAGTGGACGGTCACATACGCGTCGGCGCGTCGATCCCCAGCAGTTCCAGGCCCCGGGTCAGCACGGCCGAGGTCAGCGCCGCCAGCGCCAGCCGGGAGGCCCGCACCTCGGCCGGGGTCGACTCCGCCAGGATCGGGCAGTTCTCGTAGAAGCCGGTGAACGCCGTCGCGGTCTCGAACAGGTGCTGGCAGACCTTGTGCGGGGCGTAGCCCTCCACCGCCGCCGCGACGGCCGACGGGAACTGCGCCAGCTTGAGCCCCAGCGCGCGCTCGGCGGGCTCCTGCAGCCGGATCGGGCCGGGCGCGGTGTCGCCTGCCTTGCGCAGGATCGAGTGGATGCGAGCGTTGGCGTACTGCAGGTAGACCGAGGTGTTGCCCTCGGTGGAGAGCATCCGCTCCCAGGTGAAGGTGTAGTCCTTCTCCCGGTCGCCGGACAGGTCGGCGTACTTGACCGCGCCCAGGCCCACCGCGCGCGCCACCTCGGCTTGGGCGTCGGCGTCGAGCCGGGAGCGCTCGGCGACCAGCTTCGCGGCGTGCTGCACGGCCTCCTCCAGCAGGGCGACGAGCTTGATCGTGCCCCCGGAGCGGGTGCGGATGGTCTTGCCGTCCGCGCCGAGCACCGTGCCGAATCCGATGTGGACGGCCGAGTGCCCGGTCTCCAGGTAGCCCGCCATCGCGGCGGCGGAGAACACCATCTGGAAGTGCTGGCTCTGCGGCAGGCCGACCACGTACAGCAGGTCGGTCACGCCCCGCTCGCGGACCCAGTACCGCACGGTCGCCAGGTCGGTGACCGGGTAGCCGTAGCCGCCGTCGCGCTTGCGCAGGATCAGCGGCAGCGGGTCGCCGTCGCGGTTGGCGAAGCCGGGCGGGAACACGCACACCGCGCCGTCGCTGACCGAGGTGATGCCCAGCGCCTCCACCTCGGCGATGGTCTCGGCCAGGTAGGGGTTGTAGAAGCTCTCCCCGTAGATGTCCTCGTCGGTCAGCGACGTGCCGAGCAGCCCGTAGACCTTCCCGAAGTGCCGCGCCGACTCCGCGACCAGGTCCCGCCACAGCGCCAGCGTCGCCTCGTCGCCGCTCTGCAGGGCGACCACGCGCAGGCGGGAGCGGTCGGCGAAGTCGGGGTCGGCGTCGAACTTCTTGCGCGCGGCCTGGTAGAAGCCGTCGAGGTCGCCGATGGAGTGCTCGCCCGCCCCGCCGAGGTCGGTCAGGTGCTCGATCAGCATCCCGAACGGGGTGCCCCAGTCGCCGAGGTGGTTGTGCGGGATCACCTCGTGCCCGGCGTAGCGCAGCAGCCGCAGCAGCGACTCGCCGATGATGGTGGAGCGCATGTTCCCGACGTGCATCTCCTTGGCCACGTTCGGGCTGGAGTAGTCGAGGGCGAAGCGGCGCGGCTCGGCGGTGGCAGGCACGCCCAGCCGCTCGTCCAGGCCGTCCAGCGCACCGGCCAGCCACGCGGTGTCCAGGGTGAAGTTGATGAACCCCGGCCCGGCCACCTCGCTCGCGGCGACCTCGGGCGCGTCGAGGGCGTCCACGATGGCCTGGGCGACCTCGCGCGGCGGCCTGCCGAGCTTCTTGCCCAGGCTCATCGCCGCGTTGCACTGGTAGTCCGCGCCCGCCCGGCCCGATGGCCGGATCAGCGCCTCATCGGCGGTGATGTCCACGCCCGTGGTCGCCAGCGCGTCGGCGACCCGCCTGCCCAGCAGCTGCTGAAGCTCGCTCACGCCGACCACGTCCCCGGGTCCGCCTCGGTCTGCGCGCCGGTGGCCATGTCCTTGACCTCGTGCGCCTTGCCGTCCTCGAATGGCGGGAACCACACGAACGGGATGCCCTTCTTCTCCGCGTACTTGAGCTGCTTCTTGAGGTTGCTGGCCTGGTGGTAGACCTCGGTGTTGATCCCGCGCGCGCGCAGCGCCGCCGCCGTCGCGATCGACTCCCCGCGCCGCTCCTGCGACGGGATCGCGACCAGCACCGCCGTCGGCGACTTGGGCCCGGTCTCGATGAGCCCCTCGGCCAGCAGCTTCGCGAAGATGCGGGTGAGCCCGATCGACAGGCCGATGCCGGGCAGCTTGCGCCGGATGAACGACCCGGCCAGGTTCTCGTAGCGCCCGCCCGAGCAGATGCTGCCGTAGCCCGGCCAGTCGAGGAACTTCCCCTCGTAGACGGTGCCGGTGTAGTAGTCCAGCCCGCGCGCGATGGACAGGTCGGCCACGACGCTGCCGCTGGGCAGGTCGGCCAGCGACGCCATCACGAAGCCCAGCTCGTCCAGGCCCTCGCTGAGCAGCGGCGACTCGACCCCGAGCTTGCCGATCTCGTCCACCACGCCCGCGTCGCCGCCCCGGATCCGCGCCAGGTCCAGCACCGCGCCCGCCTGCTCGGCGCTGAGCCCGGCCTGCCGCAGCAGCTCGCCGACGCCCTCGGCGCCGACCTTGTCCATCTTGTCGGCGATGCGGATGACCGCGATCGGGTCCTCGATGCCCAGACCCTCGTAGAAGCCCTGGAGCACCTTGCGGTTGTTGATGTTCAGCGACCACGGCGGCAGCCCGAGCCTGGTCAGCACCTCGTGGATGATGCGCGGGATCTCGGCGTCGAAGTGCAGCGGCACGTCATCGACGTTGATCACATCGATGTCGCACTGGGTGAACTCGCGGAAGCGCCCCTCCTGCGGGCGCTCGCCGCGCCAGACGCGCTGCATCTGGTAGCGCTTGAAGGGGAAGTCCAGTTCGTTGAAGTGCTGGGCGACGTAGCGGGCGAAGGGCACCGTCAGGTCGAAGTGCAGGCCGAGCTTGGCATCGCTGCCGTCCTTGGGGTCGGCCTGCAGCCGCCGCAGCGTGTAGACCTCCTGAGAGGTCTCGCCCTTGGCGGTGAGCACGTCCAAGGACTCCACGGCGGGAGTCTCGATGTTGGCGAACCCGTAGCGCTCGAAGGTCTCGCGGATGCGGTCCAGCCAATGCAGCTCGACTCGGCGGACCTCGGGCAGCCACTCGCTGAAGCCGCTGATCGGTGCCGGTCGGACCACTTGCTGGTCGCTCATCTGCTGGTCTCTCTTCAAGTAGGGGCTACCTGGAGAGATGGTATTAGGTGCCTGCGAGCGCTTCAGACCTGCGTGGAGCCGTCGGGTGACTCACGCCACTGCGCGAAGGGCTTGTCGAGGTTCCAGCGCCCGCCCGCGTAGGTCAGCACCCGGTGCTCGCAGTGCGTCGGGTTGGACAGCGACTCGAACAGGTCGATGCTCCAGGAGAACATCCGCCTGCACAGCAGCCGCGTGGTCAGCCCGTGCGAGACGACCAGCGCCGTCTTGGGGTGCGCGGTGTCGTACTCGACGCGCTGCTCCAGCTCGTTGAGGAAGCTGGCGACCCGGTCGTCCACGTCGGCCCCGGACTCCCCGTGCGCGAGCCGGTAGAAGAAGTGCCCGAACTCGTGGCGCTTGCGCTTCTGCACCTCCTGCTCGACCGGGTCCTGCAGGTTGCCCCAGTCCTGCTCGCGCAGCCTCGGCTCCTGCACCCGCCGCTCGATCCGCTCGCCGAGCCCGAGCAGCTCGAAGGTCCGCACGGCGCGCACGTAGGGGCTGACGTACGCCGCGACCCGCTCGTCGCCGAGCAGCGCCCGCAGCTGCTCCCCGGCCGCGCGGGCCTGGCCCTCGCCGCGCTCGGTGAGCGGGAGGGCGTGGTCGGGGATGCGGCAGTAGGCGAGTTCATCGATGTTGCCGAGGCTCTCCGCGTGCCGCAGGAGAATGATCCGCACCCCTCCATACTGCCGGTTGTGGCCACCCGGTGGCAGGTCAATAGGGTGGAAGCACCGCCAAGGACTAAAGGAGAACTACTGTGAGCGTCCCTCAGACCGTGGCTGTGGTAGGTGGGGGAACGATGGGCGCTGGGATCGCCCACATCTTCCTGGCGGCGGGGTCACGCGTTGTGCTGGCCGAGGCGGACGCCGAGCGCGCGGCGGCGGGCGCGCAAGCGGTTGCGGCGTCTCTGCGCAAGGCCCAGGAGCGCGGAAAGCTCCCCGCCGGGTTCGCCGACGCCGAGGCCGCGCTGACTGGTCTGACCACTGTGGACAGCCTGTCCGCTGTGCCCGCCGACACCGGTTTGGTCATCGAGGCCGTGCCCGAGGACCTGGCGCTCAAGCAGGCCGTGCTCTCCCAGGTCGCCGCCGCCTGCCCGGAGGCGGTCCTGGCTTCCAACACCTCGTCGCTGTCGATCACCAAGCTGGCCGAGGCCCTGCCCGCCGAGCGCGTGATCGGCATGCACTTCTTCAACCCGGTCCCGGTGCAGGCCCTGGTCGAGCTGGTCCACCACGCCGGCATCGGCGCGGACGTCCTGGCCACGGTCCGGAGTTGGGCGGAGGCGCTGGGCAAGACGGTCATCGAGGTCCGCGACTCCCCGGGCTTCGCGACCTCGCGCCTGGGCGTCGCCGTCGGTCTGGAGGCGATCCGCATGCTGGAGGAGGGTGTCGCCTCCGCCGAGGACATCGACACCGGCATGCGCCTGGGCTACGCCTGGCCGATGGGTCCGCTCACGCTGACCGACCTCGTCGGCCTGGACGTGCGTCTGTCCATCGCCGAGCACTTGGAGCGCGAGCTGGGCCCGAGGTTCACCCCGCCAGCGCTGCTGCGCGAGAAGGTCGCGCGCGGCGAGCTGGGCCGCAAGAGCGGTCAGGGCTTCTTCACGTGGTGAGCGTCCGCCCCTTCGCCGAGTCCGACACCGACGCCTTCCAGCGGCTGCGCAGGCTCGCCTTCAGCGCCACCGACGGCCTGGGCTCGCCACAGGCGTGGTCGGGCCTGGTCGCCGAGGACGCCTCGGGTGTGGTGGGCGCGCTGCGCGCGTGGGACTACCGGCAGTTCTTCGGCGGCCGGGCGGTGCCGTGCGGGGGAGTGGCCAGCGTCGTGGTGCTGCCGCACGTCGGCGGGCAGGGGGTGGCGCGGGACCTGCTGCGCGCATCCGTGCGGATGATGCGCGAGGCCGGTCAGCCGGTCTCGGCCCTGTACCCGACGGTGCCTGCGGTCTACCAGCGCCACGGCTGGGAGCAGGTCGGCGCGCTGGAGCGCCTGCCCGTCCCGATCGACGTGCTGACCCGGCTGCGCCCGGAGCTGCCGGTCCGCCCGGCGGCGGAGTCCGACCTGCCCGCCCTGCACGCCGCCTACCTGCGCACAGCGGCCAGGGTCGACGGCATGCTCGACCGCTGCGGCCCCGCCTTCACCCTGGGCGACGTGCTGGACCTCGACTTCGTGCACGTGGTCGAGGGCCGCACCGGCCTGCGCGGCTACCTGACCGCGGACAGGCGCAGCGACGCCTTGGTCGTCCACGACGTGATCGCCGACGACGCCACGACGGCCACAGCCCTGCTGGCCAGCCTCGGCTCCTGGTCCTCGGTCGCCGCCGAGGTCACCCTGCGCCTCATCGACCCAGCCGTCGAGCTGCTCCTCGCGCGCACGGCGACGGCGATCGACGTGCACCCGTGGATGCTGCGCGTGGTCGACCTGCCCGCCGCCGTCGCCGCCCGCGGCTGGCCCGCCGTCTCCTCGGCGAGGCCCTTCGCGGTGGACATCGAGATCACCGACTCCGACGCACCCTGGCACGCCGGACGCCACCGCCTGGTGTGGGACGGGGAGAAGGTGACCTGCGAACCCGGCGGCTCGGGCGACGTGCGACTGGGCCCCCGCGGCCTGGCGGCCTGGTTCGCCTGCGCCGCCGACACCCACACCCTGCGCCGAGCGGGCCTGCTCACCGGCGGCCCGGCGGACGGCCTGGACACCCTCACCGGAGGCCGGCGCCTGGTCAGAATGGCCGACGAGTTCTAGGCGGTCGCCAACGCCTCCTCTCCCAGCCTGACGAAGGTGGCGAGACTGACCGGAATGAACGCGAGCTCCGCATCCCCGACCACCAGCCCCGCGAACACTTTCAAATGCTCAGACCTCTCTCCCCCCTCGCTCGACCCAGTCAGGCCTCAACAAGGTCGAAGCGGCGAAAGCCCTCGGTGTCACGGGACCGATGGTCACCCACTTCGAGAGCGGGCGGTACTTCCCTTCTCCGGAGCAGGTGGCGATTCTCCTGCGGCTCTACGGCGCACCCCCGCACGACATCGATCGTCTGGCGTGCTTGGCGGGCCGAGCCGACCGGCGAAGCTGGCTCGCCCGATGGAGCGATGTCATCCCCGACTGGTTCCGCACCTACGCCGGGCTGGAAGGGCTCGCCTCGCATGTCGTCACCTACAAGCCCCAGCTTCTGCACGCCCTCGTGCAGACCCGCGAGTACTCAGCCGGCGTCACCGCGCCGAGTGCCCGGGTCCGCCCGGACCAGTTGGAGCGGCTGGTCGGGCTGCGCATGGAGCGGCAGAAGCGAGTACTCGCCGACGACAAGCCCCTTCAGCTCACCGCCATGTTCGAGGAGTCCGTCCTCGACCGGCCGATCGGCGGGAACCGGACCGTCGAGGTGATGCGCGCCCAGCTCCGCTACCTCCTCGAACTCGGCAAGCGCGACAACGTGGAGATCCTGGTCGTGCCCACCTCCGCAGGCAGGCACGACGGCCTCGAAGGTCAGTTCACGCTCCTGCATTTCCGCAACGACGACGGCAGCAAGCAGGCCCAGACGATCGCATTCGTCGAGATTCCCGACGACGCGGTCTATGTGCAAGATCAGCGCCAGGTGGATACTTACCTGCGCAGTGCCGAGCAGGTCCGAGCCGCGGCGCTGTCCCACGCGCAGTCGGCGCGGCTGATCAAGCAGCGGTTGGCGGCGCTTGACTGAAAGAGGTCTCACATGTGGCGCAAGTCCAGCTTCAGCAGCAACGGGGGCGACTGCGTCGAGGTCCGTGCCGACTTGTCCGCCCTGCGTGACTCCAAGAACCCGGCCGCCCCCACCCTCCCCGCCGACGTGCGCCGCCTCATCGACCACCTCAAGCAGGCATAACCTCTCTCAGGCGCGTCTCAGCAGCAGGGTGAAGACTGACCCGCATGCGCATTCTCGTGGTCGATGACGATCGGGCCGTGCGCGACTCGTTGCGTCGGTCGCTGCAGTTCAACGGCTACCAGGTGGACCTCGCCGGAGACGGCCAGGCCGCCCTGGAGCTGGTCTTCGACGCGGGCAGCCGTCCCGACGCCATGGTGCTCGACGTGATGATGCCCCGCCTCGACGGCCTGGAGGTCTGCCGCCGCCTGCGCGGCGTCGGCGACGACCTGCCGATTCTCGTCCTCACCGCCCGTGACCTGGTCTCCGACCGCGTCGCCGGGCTCGACGCCGGGGCCGACGACTACCTCCCCAAGCCCTTCGCCCTGGAGGAGCTGCTGGCCCGCCTGCGTGCCCTGCTGCGCCGCGCCCAGCCCGAGACCGGCCAGCCCGCCGACGCCGGCCTGTCCTTCGCCGACCTGCGCATGGACCCCGGCACCCGCGACGTCGTGCGCGGCGAGCGGGCCATCAGCCTCACCCGCACCGAGTTCGCCCTGCTCGAACTGCTGCTCAGCCACCCCAAGCAGGTGCTGACCCGCAGCCGCATCCTCGAAGAGGTCTGGGGCTACGACTTCCCCACCTCCGGCAACGCGCTGGAGGTCTACATCGGCTACCTGCGCCGCAAGACCGAGGCCGAGGGCGAGCCCCGCCTCATCCACACCGTGCGCGGCGTCGGCTACGTCCTGCGGGAGACCCCGCCCTGATGATCGCTCCGACCGGCACCCGCCAGCGCGTCACCATCCGGTCCCGGATCAGCCTGCTGGCGGCGCTGTGCGTGGGCGGCGCGGTCGCGCTGGTCTCGCTCGGCGCCTACATCACCGTCTACCGCGGCCTGCACGACCAGGTGGACGAGAACCTCGCCGACCGCGCCAACGCCCTCGTCGTCAACACCCGGCTGATCACCGAGGGCCGCGCCGAGATCCCCGTCTTCTTCCTCGAACTGGCCGACATCAAGTTCGACGTCATCAGCCCGACGGGCTCCTCGGCCATCGACCGGCCCCTGACCAGGCCCGCGATCAGCGAGACCGAGCTGAGCGTCGCCCAGGGGACCATCGACTCCTCGGTGCGCACCGACACCCGCACCGACAGCCGCGTCTACGCCGTGCGCTACCCGCCGCTGCCCAACACCGCCCTCGTCCTGTCCCAGTCGCTGGAGGGCACCAAGAACACCCTGGCCAAGCTGTCGGTGGTGCTGATCGTCATCGGCGGGTCCGGGATCATCGTGGCAGCCCTGGCCGGGCTCGCCGTCGCGCGCGGCAGTCTGCGCCCGGTGCAGCGGCTCACCGCGGCCACCGAACACGTCACCTATACGGGTGATCTTCGGCCGATCCCCGTCGCGGGCGACGACGAACTGGCCCGGCTCACCCACAGCTTCAACACCATGCTGGGCGCGGTCGCCGAGGCCCAGGAGCGCCAGCGCCGCCTGGTCGCCGACGCCGGCCACGAGCTGCGCACCCCGCTGACCTCGCTGCGCACCAACCTCGAACTCCTCCTGGCCTCCGAGCGCCCCGGCGCGCCCACCCTCTCCGACCAGGACAAAGAGGAGATCCAGGCCGATCTGCGCGGCCAGCTGGACGAGCTGACCCAGCTCATCGGCGACCTGGTCGAGCTGGCCCGCGCCGACGCCGCGATCGACGTCCACGAGCACGTCGAGCTGACCGACGTCGTGGAGCAAGCGCTTGACCGGGCGCGCAGGCGGGCCGGTGACGTGCGGTTCGAGGTCAACCTGCGGCCCTGGCACCTCATCGGCCATGCGGCCACGCTGGAGCGCGCGGTGCTGAACCTGCTCGACAACGCCGTCAAGTTCAGCCCGCCCGGCGGCACGGTCCGCGTGACCCTGGACGACGCGGGCACCGGCTACGCATTCCTGCAGGTAGGGGACCAGGGGTCGGGTATCAGCGACGCCGACCTCCCACTCGTCTTCGACCGCTTCTACCGCTCCGAGGAGGCCCGCACGCTGCCCGGCTCCGGGCTCGGCCTGGCGATCGTCAAGCAGGCGGCCGAGCGGCACGGCGGCAGCGTGTACGCGGGGCGCTCGGTCGACGGCGGCGCGCTGATGGCGATGCGACTGCCTGGTCACCCCGGGTGACAACAACAAAATCAACCGTTTGAGTGTGTACGATTGTGTTGTGCTCGCCCGACAGCGCCAGGAGGTGATCCTGGACGAGATCCGCCGCAGCGGAGCCGTCCAGGTCAACGCCCTTGTCGGCCGTTTGGGCGTCTCGGACATGACCATCCGCCGCGACCTCGACGTGCTCGCCAAACGCGGCCTGGTCGAGAAGGTCTACGGCGGCGCCACCGCCGTGGTCGGCCGCAGCACCGACGAACCCGGCTTCGAGGCCAAGTCCGTCCGCGCGCAGGCCGAGAAGGAGGCCATCTGCGCGCTGGCCGCCTCCCTCGTGCGCCCCGGCACCGCGATCGGCCTGTCCGCGGGCACCACCACCTGGACCTTCGCCCGGTACCTGCACGACGTGCCCGACCTGACCGTCGTCACCAACTCCATCCGCGTCGCCGACGAGCTGCGCCGCCTCGACCGCCCAGACAGGACAGTCGTGCTGACCGGCGGCGTCCGCACGCCGTCTGACGCCCTGGTCGGCCCGGTCGCCGTGCAGTCGCTGCGGTCGCTGCACCTGGACGTGGTCTTCCTCGGCGTGCACGGGATGGCCGACGGCCCCGGCTTCACCACCCCGAACCTCAACGAGTGCGAGACCAACCGCGCCCTGGTGGACGCGGGCGGCAGGCTGGTCGTGCTCGCCGACTGCACCAAGTGGGGCACCGTCGGCATCTCCACCATCGCCGCCCTGGACGAAGCCGACGTCGTCGTCACCGACGACGGCATCGCCCGCGACGCCGCCGAAGTCCTGACCGAGCGCGTCGGCGAGCTGATGGTCGCCGACGTCGGAGAGAACGCGCGGGTAGCCGAGTGAGGCACGCCGTCAGACACCTGGCCGACGGCCGGGAGATCCACTACTACGACGAGCGCGACACCCACCGCGACGCCGTCGACACCCGCGACCTCCCGCCGCGGGACCCGGCCTCGGAGATCCGCCGCGACCCGCTGACCGGGGAGTGGGTCGCCCTCGCCGCCCACCGCCAGACCCGCACGTACAAGCCGCCCGCCGACCTCTGTCCATTGTGTCCTTCCGTGCCGGGCAGGCCGACCGAGGTCCCGGAGTCGGCCTACGACGTGGTGGTCTTCGAGAACCGCTTCCCGTCGTTCTCCGGCGGCCGGGGCCGCTGTGAGGTGATGTGCTTCACCTCTGACCACCAGACGTCCTTCGGCGAGCTGAGCCCCGAGCGCGTCCGCCTGATCGTCGACGTGTGGGCCGATCGCACCGAAGCCCTCAGCGCGCTGCCGGGCGTGGCCCAGGTCTACCCCTTCGAGAACCGCGGCGACGAGATCGGCGTCACACTCGGCCACCCGCACGGTCAGATCTACGCCTACCCGTTCATCACCCCCCGCACGGAGAAGATGCTCGCCGTGGCCGCCGCCGCGGGCGGTCCGGTCATGGGCGAGGTGCTGGCGGCCGAACGCACCTCGGGCAAACGCGTCATCGCCGAGTCCGCGCACTGGACGGCCTTCGTCCCCGAGGCCGCCCGCTGGCCGGTCGAGGTCCATCTGGTCCCGCACCGCCGCGTGCCCGACCTGCCCGCGCTGACGCCTGAAGAGCGCGCGGACTTCTCCCGCCTGTACCTGAAGGTCCTGGGCAGGCTGGACGGACTCCACGACCGCGAGCTGCCCTATATCGCCGCCTGGCACCAGGCGCCGGTGTCCGAAGGCCGGGACCTCGCGTGGCTGCACCTGCAGGTCTTCTCCATACTTCGGAGCGCCGACAAACTGAAGTACCTGGCCGGGTCCGAATCCGGCATGGCCGTCTGGATCAACGACGTCACCCCCGAGAGCCTGGCCGACCGCCTCCGTGCGGCCCCGGCCCGCTACGGCTTCGAGGAACCTGCCGGATAACGGTACGGCTTCTAGGCGGGTGCACAGGCCTTACTCAGGTGCTTCTCAGTGATGGAGCGCAAGGTGGAGGCATGACGGACAACAAGCCCGACGAGACACCGGGTTTTGCCCGCCAGACTCCGGGGAACTCCCCGGACATGAGCTTCGGTTCGTCTGGGGAGCAGGGCCCCGGACAGCCGACATCCGGCGACCGGGTGGTCGGGGAGCAGGGCCCCGACCACCCGGACGCCGAGAACGCGGCGAGTGCGGCGGCGTCCTCTGGGGAGCAGGGCCCCGAGGACCCGCCCACCCCCGCCCACGGAATTCCCACCCAGCCCGCCGCCGGGGAGGCTGCTCAGCAGCCCCCCGCGGTGGCGCACCCCTCCGGCCACGGCGCAGACCCCCGACCCGCAGACCCCCAGCTCGCGGGTCAGGAGTCCGCGGGCCAGCGGTCAGCGGACCAGCCGTCCGCCGCCGGGGACACCGACCCGCCTACCCCCGCCCAGGGCTTCTCACAGCCCTCGATAGGGGAGGCCCTCCAGCCCGCCGACGGGGTGGCCACCGAGCCCCCCGCGGCGGCGCGACCCGCCGCACCGCCCGAGCGCGTCGACTGGTCAGCGGCCGAGGTGGCCACTCCCGGCGCGTCCGCGGTCTCCGGACCCACCCACCCGGGCTCGTCCTGGTCGGAGTCCGACTCCCCCTCCACGTCATCCGCCGATTCCTCGGCCTCGCCCTTCTCCGATTCCTCGGCGACGGAGTCCGCGCAGCACCCGGGCGCGGCCCCCCACCACCAGTGGGCCCGCCCGAGCCACACCGACCGCACCCCGTCCGGCGCCCACCAGCAGGTCCTGTTCGGCAGCGCCGCTCCGCCCACGCAGTCGGGAGCGGCGAGCCACAGCCCCTACGCGGGGTACGCCACCGACCGGCACCAGGCCGCGTCCCCCACAGGCTCCTACTCCGGCTCGACAACCGGGCAGCACGCCCAGCCCGGGTCCGGCCAGTTCCCCTCGTTCGCCACCCACGTCCAGGCCCAGCCCCAGCGCGTCTCCGGCGAACCGAAGAAGCGCTCCGGCGCGCTGGTCGCCGGCGTGACGGTGCTGGCGCTGCTGGTCGGCGGTGGCGCGGGAGCCGTCGGTGGCTACCTCGTGGCCGACAACGCGGGCGGCGGCTCCTCCACCACCGCGCTCGACCAGCCCAAGCCCGCCCAGCAGGCCAACACCCCGGCGCCGCCCGGCTCCGTCGAGGCAGTGGCCGACAAGGTGCTCCCGTCGGTCGTGCAGCTGCAGGTCCGCGGCCGGTCGTCGGCCGGGGAGGGCTCCGGCTTCGTGATCAGCGCCGACGGACTGATCGTCACCAACAACCACGTCATCGAAGGCGCCGCCGACGGCGGTCAGATCACCGCCGTCTTCCAGGACGGCCGCACCGCCAAGGCCGCCATCGTCGGCCGCGACCCCACATCCGACGTGGCCGTGGTCCGCGCCGAGAACATCGGCGGCCTCGTCGTCGCCGAGCTGGGCCGTTCCGACGACCTGCGCGTCGGTCAGGCGGTCGTCGCCGTCGGGTCGCCGTTCGAGCTGGCGGGCACCGTGACCTCCGGCATCGTCAGCGCCCTGCAGCGCCCCACCCGGGCGGGCGGCGCCGACGGCAGCCAGGCCACCGTCCTCGACGCCGTCCAGACCGACGCCGCCATCAACCCCGGCAACTCCGGCGGACCGCTGGTCAACATGCAGGGGCAGGTCATCGGCATCAACTCCGCGATCTACAGCCCCGGCGCGGGCAGCGGCGACGCGGGCAGCGTCGGCATCGGCTTCGCCATCCCCATCGACCAGGCCCGCCGCACCGCCGACGAGATCGTCAAGACCGGCAAGGCCACCCAGACCATCCTCGGCGTGACAGTCCGCGACAACCCCCAGGGCATCGGCGCTCTCATCAACGAGGTCTCCGCGGGCGGCTCGGGCGAGAAGGCGGGCGTCAAGAAGGGCGACATCGTCACCCGCCTCAACGACCGCCGCATCGACGATGCCGACGCCTTGGTCGCCGCCGTGCGCTCCCACGCCCCCGGCACCAAGGTCACCCTCGTCATCGGCGACGGCGAGCGCACCATCGAAGCCACCCTCGGCGGCCAGCCCGTCGATCCCAACTAACCCCCCGTCCGGCTCGTCTGCCCCCGAGCCGGAACGCTCCTGGGACGGGAGCACCGGAGGCCGCGGCCCACCAGCCGCGGCCTCCGCCCGTCCCGGCCTCAGCCCGGCGGCGTGAAGCCGGAGAGCAGTCCGGCGAAGGACTGCTCGGACACGACCGGGATGCCGAAGGCCCGCGCCTTGGCCGCCTTGCCGGACATGGTGTCCGGGTCGGCGGCCACGACCACGCGGGTGCGGCGCTTCGAGACGCCGGGGACAACCACCAGACCGGCGGCGGTCGCCCGCGCTTCCAGCACGTCGCGCGGTTCCCGTGTCTGGCCGGTGAACACCACCCCATCGCCCGCCGCGAGCCGGACCCGCCCGCCCGGCTCCAGCAGCACGCCGACCTCGCCGCCGTCAACGCCCAGCAGGGAGGCGACCAGCCGCAGGTCAGCCGCCTCCGCGTCCGTGACGACGTGGTCCGCCCACGCCGCGTCGGCCAGGTCGGCGAGGTAGGCCCGGTGCAGCGCGAGCACCTCGGGCAGGCCGAGACCCAGGTCGCGCGCCGTCTCCAGCAGCTCGTCCTGCTCGGCCCGGGACACGTGCCGGTCCACCAGCGCCAGGTCCAGCACCGCCAGGTACTCGTCGGCCTTCGGCCGGGCCACCCGGGGCAGCAGGCCCACGAGCCTGGCCAGGAAGTGCTGCTCGGGCGGCGACGCCTGGCCCCGCGCGACCGTGCGCACGTCGACGCACGGCAGCTCCGGCCACGGCCACCCGGCCGCTTCCCGCACGACCTCGGCGGCCACGTCCGCCAAGTCCAGGTAGCGCGCCAGAAGCCCCGCCGTCGCCCGCGCGTCGTGCAGCGCCGAGTGCGCCGTGCCCGCCTCGATCCCGGCGGCCTCGCAGCACGCCGCCAAGGACCGGCCCGCGGTGGTGAGGAACGCCTCCGCCAGGCGCATCGTGCACAGGGCGGGCATCCGGGTCATCAGCAGCTCCACGTCGAGCCGGGCGAACTCGGCCTCCAGGAACCGCGCGTCGAACGAGACGTTGTGGCCGACCAGCACCCGCCCGGCCAGCAGTCGCACCACCTGGCCCGCGATGTCGGCGAATCGGGGCGCCGTGCGGGCTTCGGCCGCCGAGACCCCGTGGATGTGCTGGGGGCCGAGGTCCCGCTCGGGGTTCACCAGCGTGCACCACTCGTCGGTGACCCGCCCGCGCGCGTCGGTCAGGACCACGGCGACCTCGACGACGCGGTGGTGCCTGCCCGGCGAGAGCCCGGTCGTCTCGACATCGATCACGGCGTAGCCGGTGCCCATCCGCTCCTCCAGTCCACGTGATCATCCACTTGGGATGCGTATTCGCCCGTCCCGCCGCCGTGTGTCGGCGGCGCTGCGGAGATCACTCGGTTGGAGCAGCGGGGCCTCGCGCGAAAGGGCGGGGGGTGGTTCCCCCTCGGCCGCCCGGCGGGCGATGACCCGGCGGGCCGGGGCGCAGCAGGGTGGAGGGATGACCGACTTGCCGCCGTTGTCCGCCGGGGAGTCACTGCGCCCTGGCGATGCGAACGACCACGTGCTGGCGCTGCAGCAGCGCCTGACCGACCACGGATACCTCCACGACGCCCCTGACGGCGTCTACGGCGAGTCCACAGAGGCCGCCGTCCGCGAGTTCCAGCGCGAGCGCGGCCTCATCGAGGACGGCGTGGTGGGAGAGCGGACCTGGGAGGACGTGGGGACGCTCGGTGCCGGGGACGCCGCTCAGGCCGTCGACCAGGAAGCGGGCGGGCTCCACACCGGTGACCTGTCCGAGGACGGGCACTGGCGCTGGAGCGGGCAGGACTGGGTTCCCGCTCACCAGGCCGAGCCGGAGCAGGACCACACCGCGAGCGAGGACCACCGGTCCGCCGCTGAGCCGGGTCTGGTGTCCGAGGACGGGCAGTGGGTGTGGGACGGCGAGCAGTGGCGGGCGAACCCGCCGCAGGAGCTGACCCCGGAGCTGTTCCAGGAGGTCATCGCGCAGTCGATCCAGGTCACCCCGTCGGGCACGGTTTAGGAGGAACGCAATGGCTGAGGGAGTCCTGGGCACCGCGGGCGCCGCGCTCGACGTCATCAACAAGGGGGTCGAGACGATCCGGCTGGTCCTGCGCCCGCGCGCCGAGCTGACCGTCGTGGAGGGCGGCTTCGCCAAGTGCCTGCCCGACGGCGTCTCCGACAGCGACCTCGACGCGGGCGAGGACGCCGCGATCGTCGCCGTCACCTCCCAGTACGCGGGGGAGACGCAGAAGGCCTACCTGGGGGACACGCTCGGCGGCTTCCTCGGGGCGGCCTGGCAGTGGGAGTTGGTCTTCAGCTGGAAGTACAACGTCCGCGACAACGGCACCAGCGCCTACATCCTCGACGCCTCAGCCGACGTGCGCAGCCCGCTGGCCTCCGACCAGATCGCCTGGGAGTGGAAGATCACCTTCCCGGGCAAGGGCCGCTGGCACGACCGCGACGAGCGGGTCGTGGAGCTGCCCTTCAAGGTCAACGTCAAGTGCACGCACTCGCTCATCTACGACAAGCTCTGGTTCCAGTCGGTCTACCGGGGCTGGATGCGCGGCAACGGCGAGTTCCTCTGCCAGGGCCACTGATCGGTCACCGGCAGGCCGTCGATCCGCCGTCGGCCGGCCGTCAGTCGGCCGCCCGGGAAGACACGGATCACCAACCGCAGCCGAGGCCGCCCGATCCGACTACGGTTGGCGGCATGGAACGCAGCGCGCAGCTGGGCAGAGCACTCATCGTCATCGTGGACGACCGGTTGGCGCACGGGGAGCAGGGCGACCCCGTGGGCCCGCTGGTCACCGAGCTGCTGGAGGAAGCAGGTTTCATCGTCGACGGTGTCGTCCTCGTGGAGGGCGAGACCGTGGCCATCCGCAACGCCCTCAACACCGCCGTCATCGGCGGGGCCGACCTGGTGATCACCGTCGGCGGCACCGGCGTCTCCCCGCGCGACGTCACCCCGGACGCCACCCAGGGAGTTCTCGACCGTCCCATCCCGGGCATCGCCGAGGCGCTGCGCTCCTCCGGCCTCGCCGCGGGCGCGGTCGACGCGGGCATCTCCCGCGGCCTCGTCGGCATCTCCGGCAGCACCCTGGTCGTCAACCTGGCGGGCTCGCGCAGCGCCGTCCGCGACGGCATGGCGACCCTGTCCACCCTCGTGCCGTACGTGATCGGCGAACTCTCCGACCTCTACGCCACCTGACCCTCCCGCGCCCGAACCGAGCCGCGGGGGCGGCCGGCCGGGCCGAGGCGTCCGAGGACGCCGGAGGAATCCGTCCTGATCGGACGGCGCTGGGGATGGCCGGGGCTCTACCGCCGCGCGGAGTCCGAGCAGGCCGGTCGGCAACCGGGTGACTTCTCAGCCGCCGTGGTGCGGGGGACGGTTGCGGGTGTACCAGTCGTCCCCGTCCGGCTCCTTCTCCGTCCGCTCGTCCCGCGTGGTGTCCGGCAGCACGTCGCCGAAGATGCGGTCCAGGGCGGCCCGGCGCCGGGCCTCGGCCTCGGGTGTCGCGGCTCGGGGCTGGTCCGGGGTGTCGGCGGCCTCGTCGGGGTGGGGCATGCCCACCATCGTGGCAGGGGATCGGGCTAGCGGTCGTACGGGCGCTGCTGCGGGTTCTGCGGCGGCTGCTGCTGGGGGTACTGCTGCTGCGGGCGCTGCTGCTGGGGGTGGGGCTGCTGCTGGTAAGCCTGCTGCGGGTGGGCCTGCTGGGAGTGGGCCTGCTGGGAGTGGGACTGGTGCTGGAGCTGCTGGGAGCGCAGCAGGTCGCGGATCTCGATGAGCAGCTCGACGTCGGTCGGCTCGGCCGGGCCCGCCTCCTCGCCGCGCTTGCGGCGATCCTGGATGGTCTTCACCGGCAGGACGATCACGAAGTAGATCACCGCGGCGACGATCACGAAGTTGATCATCGCGTTGATGACCGACCCGAAGTCCATGAAGGTCGCCGGGTTCGCCGACAGGATGCGGAAGCCCAGGCCCTGCGCGGCGTCGCTGCCGCCGACCGTGCTGATCAGCGGCTTGATCAGACCGTTGGTGAAGGCGGTGACGATGGTGGTGAACGCGGCGCCGATGATGACGGCGACCGCGAGGTCCACGACGTTGCCGCGCATCAGGAAGTCTTTGAAGCCCTTCAGCATGACCTGCTCCGTTTCAGGCGGTGGACGGCGGCGTCCACGGGTCGGGGGTGGCCGTGGTGCGCCGTCGGCCGCCGGAACGCGGCCCTGACCAGCGGAATCGCGACACTGCGTCGATCACCACCAGCGCAGGGTAACGCCCCCGGCCCGATCCCCCGCGACCGACGCGATCCACACCCGCGAATCCCCCCGCCGGGCGATACCAGGGTCACCCACCCGGACCCTCGGCCGGTGGTTTACGTATGCCCGGACCGCCTTCGAGGATTTTCTACGTAGGGGTCTACTTATCGTTGTCCGGATTGTATTGGTATCCGGTTCGTCCGATCGTGTCCGCAGTGGCTGTCAGTGACCCCCCTGCCCGACAGCCACCGCCAGGGGTTCACCCACCTGGTGGAGTGGAACGGAGAAACTCGGAATGCGTAACCAACGCACGTCCCGCCGCGTGGTGGTGGCGACTGCCGTGGCAGGCGCCTGCGCCCTCGCCGCCGCCGTCGGCACCGCGACCGCGGGCGCCCAGGAAGCCACCGGGAGCATCCTCGCCGCGGACGCCCCGGTCGCGGGTAGCTACATCGTCGTGTTCAAGGACGCCCAGGCCACCGCCTCCGCCGTGAACAGCAGGGCGGCGGACCTGACCAAGCGCTACGGCGGCAAGGTCAAGCACACCTACTCCGCGACCATCCGCGGCTTCTCCATCAGCGTCGGCGAGAGTGCTGCCAAGCGCCTGGCCGCCGACCCGGCCGTCGCCTACGTCCAGCAGGACGGGATCGCCACCATCCAGGAGACCCAGCAGAACCCGACCTGGGGCCTGGACCGCGTTGACCAGCGCACCCTGCCGCTGAGCCGCTCCTACACCTACGCCAACGACGGCTCCGCGGTCACCGCGTACATCCTGGACACCGGCATCAACATGCGGCACGCGGACTTCGAGGGCCGGGCCACCAGCGGCCGGGACTTCATCGACAACGACGCCGACGCCTCGGACTGCCAGGGCCACGGCACCCACGTCGCGGGCACGGTCGGCTCCAAGACCTGGGGCGTGGCGAAGAAGGTCAAGCTGGTCTCCGTCCGGGTGCTCAACTGCCAGGGCTCCGGGCAGTACTCCCAGATCATCTCCGGCATCGACTGGGTCGCCCAGAACGCCCGCAAGCCCGCCGTGGCGAACCTGAGCCTGGGCGGCGGCGCGGACACCTCGGTGGACAACGCGATCAAGCGCCTCGTCGCCTCCGGCGTCACCGCCGCCGTCGCCGCGGGCAACGACAACCGCGACGCGTGCAACACCTCCCCGGCGCGCGTCCCCGAGGCGATCACGGTGAACTCGACCGACAGCTCGGACAACCGGTCGAGCTTCTCCAACTACGGCCGCTGCACCGACATCTTCGCCCCCGGCACCAGCATCACCTCCACCACGCAGAACGGCGGCTCCGGCTCCATGTCGGGCACGTCGATGGCCACCCCGCACGTCGCCGGCGCCGTGGCGCTCTACCTGCACGCCAACCCGTCGGCCTCGCCGTCGGCGGTCGTGAACGCGCTGGTCGGCAACGCCACCTCCAACGCCGTGCGCAACCCCGGCACCGGCTCGCCGAACAAGCTGCTCTACACCGGATTCATCGGCGGCGGCGACCCCGGACCCGGCCCGGACCCCGACCCGGAGCCCGAGCCCAGCGCCTGCTCGGAGGCCACGTACAACGGCTCGCTCAACCGCGGCGCCACGGCCGTGCAGCCCAACGGCAGCTACTACGCCTCGAACACCTCCGGCGTCCACCGCGGCTGCCTGACCGGCCCCGCGGGCTCCGACTTCGACCTGTACCTGCAGAAGTGGAACGGCGCGGGCTGGGTCAACGTCCGCGCGGGTGAGACCCCGGCCGCGAGCGAGAAGGTCGAGTACAGCGGCACCTCCGGCTACTACCGCTGGCTCGTCTACGCCTACGGCGGCTCCGGCGCGTACACCCTGAAGATCGACAACCCCTGATTCCCCACCACCGGACGGCCCCGCGCGAGCACACCGCGCGGGGCCGTCCCGCGTCGTCCCGAGGACGCCACCGCGCCGGCTCCGGGCCCGCCATCGCGAACACAGGCCCGGTACCTGCGCGACCCCCGGCCGCGCTTGCTGTACTGGCTCGTGACCCGCTGATGCTCAGGTGGTCAGTCAGGTGATGGCAGGTGATGGGTAGTCGGCGGCCGAGTGCGTTGTGGGCGCGTCGGGTCTGAGGTCGAGTTGGCCCAATGGCTGCGGCTTCGTGGCCAGGCGAATGCCCGGCGCTCCAGAGGTTGTGCCGAGGTGCTGGTCGGCACCCGCGCCGAGTGGAGGTCTCCGAGCGCGCGGCGGGGACCAGGGGCGCGGAGCGGGCGGGCGTCGCGGGGACGGTCTGGAGGTCGGCACGGCGAATCCGATCGGCTGCGGTGTGCGGGCGGGTTGTGCGGAGTGGGCGCGTCAGCGCAGGGTGACGCCGACCGGGCGGTCCAGGGTGATCGAGGCGACGCGGGTCGCGGTGTCGGTGGGCAGGGCCAGGACGACGACCGGGCCGTCGCGGGAGGACGTCTCCGGGTGCACGGCCAGGACCAGCGCGGAGCGGGCCAGGACCTCGTGCGGGTCGGCGGCCACGACGTCGACCTCGGTGCCGGGGCGCAGCAGGCGGGCCACGCCGGGGTCGGCGAGGCGCAGGGGGACGGCGCCGTGGCCGGGGCCCGCCGCCAGGCGGACGTGCTCGGGGCCGAGCAGGCGGGTCGAGGTGATCGGCTCGCCGGGGGACGCGGCGGCGACCAGGACAGCCGACTGCACGGCGGCCGGGTCGCTCAGAACCGCCGCCGGGGCCAGCTCCGGGGGGACGAACGCCACCCGCACATCCGAGGCCGACAGCGCCGCGCCGGGCGGCAGCGGACGCGCGGCGACCAGCACGGGAGTGCCGCGCGCCGAGGGCCGGAACGCGAGTACCGCCGCCGCCAGCACCAGGAGGGCGGCCGCGACCCGGCGCAGTGTCAGCACCGAGACGGCGCGGCGGCCAGGCGCAACCGCGTAGGCGGGCCGAGGCGACGACGCGGTGGAGCGCCGGGTCAGCGGGGGAACGGTGAAGCGGGCCATCGCTGGCTCCCAGGGGTCGGGGGCAGTACCCCTTCGACGTTAGGAGCTGGCGCCGGACAGCCGCCACGGAAGTTGTGGCGGCTGTGGACAACTTGGGAAAGGCCTGGTCAGGAGGCCTTGGCGGTGGTGGTCGATGTCGACTTGGCAGCCGCGGGCTTGGACTCCGCGGGCTTCGGGGACGACCCCGAACCCGACGAGGAGTCCGACGACGCGCCCGAGTCCGAGGACTTGCCCGCGTCCGAGGACTTCGACTCGCCGGAGGACTTGCCCGCGTCCGAGGAGGAGACCGCGGAGCTGGACTTCGAGCGGCTGTCGTTGCGGTAGAAGCCGCTGCCCTTGAACACCACACCGACCGACCCGTACAGCTTGCGCAGCTTGCCGGTGCACTCCGGGCACTCGGTCAGCGAGGCGTCGGTGAACTTCTGGACCGCCTCGAAGCGGTGTTCGCAGGCCGTACAGGCGTACTGATACGTGGGCACGACCGCGTTTCCTCTCCAGTCAAACCTGGCACTCGTCTGGGCAGAGTGCCAAACCATGATGCTCCACCGGGCGGCGTGAGCGCAAACAGCGGAGCACGGCCCCGGAAGTGACCTGCGTCATGTCCCGAGCTGCCGCAGCCCCTTCTCCGGGGTCAGCACCGCCGTCATGCGCACGTCGTGGCCCTCGGCGGGCAGCTGGTCGAACACCTCCGAGTCGCGCACCACCGCCACCATCGGCGTGCCCGGCGCGGCCAGAGCCAGCGAGCGGTCGTAGTGGCCCGCGCCGCGGCCGAGGCGCACCCCCGTGCGGTCCACCGCGAGCGCGGGCACCAGCATCGCGTCGGCGATGCGCAGGGCCGTCGGCCCCAGCGGCTCGCCGATGGGCTGAAGCAGCCCGTACGGACCTGGCCGCAGCGAGTCCGGGCCGTCGTACCAGGCCCAGTCCAGCGGCTCGCGGCCCACCACGATCGGCAGCAGGATGCGCACGCCCAGCGCCGCGACCTCGTCCAGCATCCGCCACGAACCCGGCTCCGAGCCGACCGGCACGTACCCACACAGCGTCTCGCCGCGGCGCACGATCCTGCCCTCCGCCAGCCGCCCGCCGAGCTTGATCGCCTCGGCGAAGCGCGCGCTCGCCGGGACCCGGCGCCGCTCGCTCAGCAGCGCCCTGCGCCATTGGTCCTTCGTCCACGCCCGCGTCGCGTCAAGATCACGTCCAGAGCCGGCCACGTGTCGAGGTTAGGCTTACTGTCCATGAACGCGTCGAGCGCATTCACCACCGCCATCGTGCCCGCTGCGGGTCTGGGCACCCGGTTCCTCCCGACGACCAAGTCGGTTCCCAAGGAACTGCTCCCGGTCGTCGACACCCCGGGCATCCACTACGTCGCCAAGGAAGCCGCAGAGGCGGGCGCGAAGCGCCTGGTCATCGTCACCTCGCCGGGCAAGGACGCGGTCGCGGACTACTTCCGCCCGCAGCCGGAACTGGAGAAGACCCTCGGCGACCGGGGCAAGAGCGACCTGCTCGCGAAGGTCCAGGAGGCCCCCGCGCTGCTGGAGGTCGAGACCGCGCTGCAGGAGCAGGCGCTCGGCCTCGGCCACGCCATCGGCTGCGCCGAGGCCAACCTGCGCGGCGACGACGACGCGGTCGCCGTCCTGCTCCCCGACGACCTCGTCCTGCCCTCCGGCGTGCTCTCCCGCATGGCCGCCGTGCGCGCCGAGAAGGGCGGCACGGTCCTCTGCGCCTTCGACATCCCCAAGGACCAGATCAGCGCCTACGGCGTCTTCGACGTCGAGGAGACCGGCGACCCCGACGTGCACAAGGTCAACGGGATGGTCGAGAAGCCCCCCGCCGACCAGGCCCCGTCGACCTACGCCGCGGCGGGCCGCTACCTGCTCGACCGGGCGATCTTCGACGCGATCAAGCGCATCACCCCGGGCGCGGGCGGCGAGCTGCAGATCACCGACGCGATCGCCCTGCTGATCGCCGAAGGCCACCCCGTGCACGTCGTCGTGCACCGCGGCGGACGACATGACCTGGGGAATCCTGGCGGTTTCCTGCGCGCCGCCGTGGACTTTGCACTCGACCATCCGGAGTATGGGCACGACCTGCGCGCGTGGCTGACCGAACGGCTCGCGTGATCAAGGGGGCCAGGGAGTGCGGATGAGGTCTGTCGACGAGCAAGTCGAGCGGGCGCTGGCGGCCGCGGTGCGGCCGGCGCCGGTGCGGGTGGCCATCTCCGAGGCGCAGGGGCTGCTCTGCGCCGAGGAGGTCGTCGCCGAGCGCGCGCTGCCCGGCTTCGACCAAGCGGCTGTGGACGGCTACGCCGTCCGCAGCGTCGACACCCAGTCCGCCTCCGACGAGCCGGTGGTGCTGCCCGTGGTCGGCGAGATCGCCGCGGGCTCGCGCCAGCCGCGCAGGCTCCAGCCGGGGCAGGCGGTGCGCATCGCGACCGGCGCGCCGCTGCCCACGCTGGCCGACGCCGTCCTGCCCACCGGCTACACCGACGGACACCACGCGCGGGTCACCGTGCACCAGCAGGTCCCGTCGGCGGGCTTCGTGCGGCGCACCGGCGAGGACGTGCAGACCGGCGACGTCGCCGTCCGCCGCGGCACGGTGATCGGCAGCGCGCAGGTCGGCCTGCTCGCCGCCGTCGGGCGCTCCAAGGTGCTGGTCTACCCGAGGCCGCGGGTCTCGATCATCAGCATCGGCGACGAGCTGGTCGACATCGACCGCGCGCCCGGCCAGGGCCAGGTCTACGACGTCAACTCCTACGCCCTCGCCGCCGCCGCGCGCGACGCGGGCGCCGAGGTCAACCGGGTCGGCATCGTCGCGACCGAGCCGCGGCGGCTGCACGAGGTCGTGGAGAGCAGGCTGCTGCTCTCCGAGATCGTCGTCATCGCGGGCGGCGTCGGCGGCGACCTCGCCGACGAGGTCCGCGCCGCGCTGGTCGACCTCGGCGAGATCGACATGACCAGGGTCGCCATGCACCCCGGCTCGGTGCAGGGCTTCGGCAGGCTCGGCCCCGACGCGGTGCCGACGTTCCTGCTGCCCGGCAACCCGATGAGCGCGCTGGTCGTCTTCGAGGTCTTGGTCCGCCCCCTGATCAGGGCCGCGCAGGGCAAGCGCAACGCGCACCGCCGCGTCGTCACCGCGACGCTGCTCTCCCCCGTCAGCTCGACGAAGGGCCGCCGCGGCTTCCTGCGCGGGCAGCTGCTGCGCGACGAGAACTCCGGCGACTACCTCGTCCAGCCGCTGGGGCTCTCCGGCTCGCATCTGCTCGCCTCCCTCGCCGAGGCCAACTGCCTGGTCCTGATCGACGAGGACACCACCGAGGTGGGCGCGGGCGAGCGCGTCCAGGTCAGCTTCCTCGCCCAGCGTGGCTGAGCGGCACCCAGGCTGGCCCGTGCGCATAGGTCCGCTCCGAGTCCCCGCAGGCGAGGTCGCGCTGCGCCCGCCGCGACTGCTCGACGGCGGCGCGTGGAGCCGGATCAGGCTGCGCGACCGCCGCTACCTGGAGCAGTGGGAGCCCGTCGCCCCCGGCACCTGGGAGGACCGCAACGCGGGCCTGGCCTGGCTGCCGCAGTGGGGCACCCTGCGCGGACTCGCCCGGCGCGGCGCGTCCATCCCGCTCGTCATCACCGTCGACGGCGAGCTGGCCGGCCAGATCACCGTGGGCGGCATCGTCCGCGGCGCGCTGCGCTCCGGCTGGGTCGGCTACTGGGTCGGCACCCACGTCGCGGGCGGCGGCGTGGCGACCGCGGCCGTGGCGATGCTGGTCGACCACTGCTTCGGCGTCGGCGGGTTGCACCGGCTGGAGGCGACCGTCCGCCCGGAGAACGCGGCCAGCCTGCGCGTGCTGCAGAAGCTCGGTTTCCGCCAGGAAGGAATCTTCCGCCGCTACCTCGACGTCGATGGCGACTGGCGCGATCACCAGTGCCTCGCGCTGACCACAGAGGACGCCCCTGGTGGCCTGGTGGAACGCCTTCTCGCCGAAGGTCGAGCGTCGCTCGCCTAAGCAAAAAGTTTGATCTCCCCCGTTACGGGGAATGGTGCGGTCACGACACCCAAATGGGCGATAACGCGCGGCGCGCCTCCGCCACACGTGTGACTGTTGTGACTAACGTGGCGATGGAAGGGCGGATCGTGGGAGAACGGACAGGGGGAGGTACCGGGGCATGCCCAGCTCGTTGATCGTGGTCGCGCTTGTCGTGGCCTGGCTTGTCGTTCTCGTCCCGATGGTCGTGCGCAGGCGGCAGGAGATCGCCCGCACGACCGAGTCCACCCTGGCGGGCCGCGTGGTCCGCCCGGCGGACGACGCGCCCGAGAACGCCGTAGACGACATCGCCGACGAGGTCGATGATGAGGTGGAGGACGAGGAGGAGGTCGCCGTGAACGAGTACGACGACGACTTCGAGCCCCGCCGCTACCGCCCCGGCCGAGGCGGCTTCGACCCGGACGCCGCGGCCCGCGCGGCCAGGGCCAAGTACGCCTTCCGCCAGCGCATCGTCCTGCTGCTGATCGTCGCCGCCGTCGCGACGGCGGTCACCGCGGCGACCGCGCTGACCTGGCTGTGGTGGGCCCACGGCGCGATCGACCTCGCGCTGGTCGGCTACCTGAGCTACCTGCGCAGGCAGGTCCGCATCGAAGACGAGATCCGCCGCAGGCGCCTCGCCCGCATGCAGGCCGCCCGCAGGCACCACGCCCGCCCGGCCGAGGACTACGCCCCCGTCCGAGCCGCCAGGCCGCTGCACCCCGGCGCCGTCGTCGTCGACATCGACGACGAGGACCCGTGGTTCGACGACCTCGGCGACCCGCGAGAACTCACGTACCGCAGGGCGGTCGGGGAGTAGACCCCCGCCGTCGGGTGCGCGGAACCCCTTGCTATGCTTTCCGCGCACCACCACGGGGCTGTAGCGCAGTTGGTAGCGCGTCTCGTTCGCATCGAGAAGGTCAGGGGTTCGATTCCCCTCAGCTCCACCACCTCGACCGACCTGTGTTCGCGGAAAGCGCGATCACAGGTCGGTCGTCGTTTTGTCTGGGGGCGACCCCCAGCCCCCCACGGTTGCGGGATCTCCCGAACCGGCGTGAGGGCCAAGGCCGCAAGCGTCGGTTGGTTGACTGTTCCGTGCTGTCGGAATGGGGCTTTGACAACGGCGATGGCCGCCAGTCACAGAGTGGATTCCTGACTGGCGGCCATCGCTGTTTTCGCCGGGCCCGGAGGCCTCGGTGGGCTCAGTGTGCCGGTTTCGGTGAGTCGGGGTGTGGGGGTTTCAGGGGTGGAAAAGAGGTCCGCCTGCCGGGGCGGGCAGGCGGACCAGAGTGTGGGTCAGAAGCCCTCCCAGAGGTGGCCGTAGGTTTGGGTTACCGACCAGGAGGGGGTTTTGCCTACGCCTAGGCCCAGCTCGATGGCGGGGCCTGAGCTGGGGTCGCCGCCGGAGCCGGTGACGGCGCCGTTGATGCCGAAGGGGCCTCGGACGGGGATGTAGACGTCGGCGGTGGTGGCTTGGCCTTGGACAAAGCCGTTGATGCTCTCCTTGTCCGATGCGCCGATGATCCAGCCCTGGCGGATGCCCGCGCTGAGGCCGGGGGAGCCCATGCCGGGGGCGTCGGGGGCGTTCAGGGTCACTTGGCCGTGGCTGGTGACCGTGATGCCCGCGCTCGCGCCGACGCCCGCGCCTGCGAGGCCGATCGGGGCGAAGGCGCTGGCGTCGACTACGACGAAGTCCGGAGTTGTGTCGATGCCCGCGCGGGAGAGGTTCTGGTCGAGGGTCTTGGTCACGTGGTTGAGCGACACCGATCCCTTCCAGACCGCTTTCCACACGCAGTTGAACGGCCCTTGGCACCATCCTGGCTGGTTGTCGGGCGACAGTTCGTCGGACTGCTTCTTGGCGGAGCGGTAGGCCTTGGCGGACTGGAACTGGCCGTAGGCGAGCATGCAGGTCAGGTTGTCGCCCGCGATGGCGGAGCCGGGGTCGCCGCCGCAGATGTCGTCGATCACCCACGTCTCGTAGGTCGGGGCGATCTCGGTGTCCTGCTGGTCCTTGAGCGACACCGTGCGCGGGGACACCTTCTTGCCGGTGGTGCGCCAGCCCGTCGCGGCGGGTTTGCTCGGGGAGGACGGCTGTGGTGTGTAGGACGACGGGTTGGGGTCGTTGCCGATGACGATGCCTCGGTCGGCGTCGTAGCCGTACTGGCCGCCGTGGCCGTCGTCGCCGCCGACCAGCCACAGGCCTGACGGGTCGCTGAAGGTGATCGGGTTGTTGTCGCTGTAGCTGTAGCCGTGCATCTGTTGCGGGTCGGTCGGTTTGAGCAGCGGGTCCAGGGAGATGAAGCGGCCCGTGCCGGGGTCGTACTGGCGGGCGCCGATGTGGGTCAGGCCGGTGCTCGCGTCCTTGACCCCGCCGACGAAGCCGCGCTCGCCGGGGAACACCGCCGCGCCGCGCGGGCCGCCGAAGGGGAGCTGGCGGCGCTTGGTGACCTGGAGGGTGTCCGAGCGGATCGCGATCTGGGCCGTGGACTGGTGGTCGGAGGTCAGCCAGGTGAACGCGCCCGCGCCCTGGCGGACGGCGACCTCGCGGCCGGCGTGGCGGTAGTAGCGGGTGACGCTGGGAGTGCCGCCCGCCTTGGCCAGCCGCAGCTCCTGGCCGCCCAGGTACAGCGTGGTGGCGTCGGGGGCGCGGCGGATCAGGCGGTTGCCCGCGGCGTCGTAGACGAACGAGGTCTCCCCGTCCTCGGTGCCGACCGCGGTCAGCGCGCCCTGGACGTCCCAGGTGAACTCCTGCGCGCGGCCCGCCACCGTCCGGGCGGTGAGGTTGCCCGACGCGTCGTAGGCGTGGGTGTCCACGCCGCCGCCCGCCGTGCTGACCGAGCCCAGCGCGTGCGGCTTGCCGGGCACGTCGTTGGCGTAGGTGCGCACCGCGGTGCCCGACGGGTCGCGGCGGGTCTCGGTCTCGCGGCTGCCGACCTTGTCGTAGGTGTAGGAGTGCCAGTACGGCGCGGGACCGGACAGGCCCGCCACCGCGGGGGCCTCCGCGCAGCCCTCGGCCGGGGTCCAGGCCTCGGTGAGGCGGCGCAGGCCGTCCATCCGGAAGCACTGGAGGTCGACCGCGCCCGGCTGGGCGTCGGCGATCGAGGTGATGGTGCCCGCCGGGGTGTAGCCGTAGCGCACGTCGGACTGCATCGGCGTGGGCACCTCGGCGTCCACGACGGTGCGGTCCAGGCGGCGGGTTCCCGCGTCGTAGTACCAGGACTGCCACACCCGCTTGGCGCCCGCGCCCAGGTGCACCCTGGCCACCTCGCCGTAGCGGGTGTACTCGGTCTCGGTGGCCAGCTCCCTCGTCGGGCCGGTGCCCGCGACCGAGCTGGAGCGGGCCGGGCCGAGGTCGTGGTAGACGCGGTTGACCGTCTCCGCGGGCAGCTCGCCCGCAGCCGGGAACGACTCGCTGGAGGAGCTGCCGTCCGGGTTGTACCCGGCGTAGCTGGTGTAGGTGCCCGCGAGCAGCCCTTCCGCCGCCGGGATGACCACCGACGTCCCCGTCGGCTGGTAGAGGGCGTTGTAGGTCAACACCTTGTGCGTGTAGGGCGTCGAGCCGACCCACCTGGTGGCCGACGCGAGCTGCCCCAGTCCCTTGGCGACGGTGTCGTAGACGACCTCGGTCAGCTTGGGGCCGCCGACCTCGCCGTCGAAGGTGCCGGTGACCCGGCCCAGCGCGTCGTAGGCGATCGCGATGGTGTCGCCGCGCGCATCCCGCTGGGTGACGGGCCGGTCCGCGTCGTCGTAGGTCACCGTCAGCACGCCGCTGTCCGGGCTCTCACTGGTGGTCTTGCGGCCGCGCAGGTCGTAGCCGAACCTCCACACCGCCCCGATCGGGTCGGTGATCGTCGCCGGCCTGCCCGCGGCGGTGTAGGTGTACTTCGTGGCGTCGAAGCCGCTCTCGGGTGTCGGACCGTGGTGGTGGCGCAGTTCCACCATCTGCCCGCGCGCGTCGCTGACCGTGGTCGTCGCGGTGCCGCCCGCGGGCGGGGTCACGTGCACCCGGTCGCCGCCGTAGGCGGTGGTGGTGCGCCACTTCTCGTTCGCGCCGGTGAAGTACACCGACGCGGTGGGGCGGCCCGCGCCGTCGTGGAGGGTGCGGGTGTGGCTCGCGACGTCGGCGTCGGAGGCCACCCACAGCTCGGTGTCGACGGCGCTGTCGGTGAAGTACGGCTGCGTCGTCTTCCACGCCCGGCCCTGCGAGTCGTACCGGGTGTCGGTGAGCAGCCGTCCCCCGCCCAGGGCGGGCGTCTGCGTCTGGCGGGGCCGCAGCAGGCCGTCGTAGAGGGCCGTCGCGGTGATCTCCGTGCCGCGCGGCCCGATGCGCGTGCTGCTCACCGCCGACGGCGCGTCGTTGCGGATCAGGTAGGCCGTGCGCGTGCTCGGCGTCGGGTTGGACGCGCGCGGGCGGTTGGGCAGCCAGACCGCGGTCTTGCGGCCGAGCGCGTCGTAGACCGACTCGGTCCTGCGCTTGTTCGCGTCGAGCACCAGCGTCGTCGCGCCCCAGGCGGGCTCCAGCGTGGTCGTGACGACCATCCCGGCGGGGGCCGCCGCCGTCGGTGGGCCGGTGACCGCGAGCTGGGTCAGCGGGCCGCCGACAGCGGGTGTGTAGGCGGTCTTCGAGGTGTTGCCCAGTGCGTCGGTGGACGAGGTGGGCCGACCGTGCGCGTCGTAGGCGGTCGTGCCGGTGACGACGTACTCCGGGCCCGAGGCCGGGCGGGCGCGGGCGATCTCGGTCTTGGTGGCGTTGCCATTGCCGTCGTAGGTGAGGCGGGTGTCCGCGAGCGCGTCGGCGGGGAATTCGGCGTCCTCGTCGCAGTTCACGGCCACGGTCTGCACCCGGCGGGGCAGGCTGAGCAGCCACTTGTCCTCGTCGCGGGCGTACTCGGTGCGGGTGCACCGGTCGTCGGCCGCGGTGGCCTCGTCGCCGAGGTCGTCGACCCTGGTGACCAGGCCGCGGTCGTCGTAGTGGGCCGCGGTCGCGGTGACCCGGTGCCCGCCCGCGGCGAGCAGGGTGAAGCGGCGCTGGGTGCCCGCGCGCACGATGTGGGCCTTGAACGAGCCCCGCGTCGCCGTCGGCCCCTGCACCGACGGGGTGGAGATGACCTTGCTGACCCGCGGCGGGTCGGCCTGGTCGGAGCGGCCCTCGTGCTCGAAGGTCGCGGTCTCGTAGCGGAAGCCGCTGAGCCAGTCGGCGTCGGCGCGGGTGCCGCCCTCGGAGTCGGTGACCGAGACCGAGCGGGTGCCCGAGGGCAGCTTGTCGCCGTCCATGCCCCGGTGGAAGCGCTGCTCGGTCATGGTGACCGGGCCCGAGGGGTCGTTCGGCGTGCCCGAGCGGACGCGGACCCTGCCGAAGCCGCGGAACTCGTTCCAGGTCCTGCGCTCGGCCTTGGTGAACTCCGAGGTGTCCCAGTGCCACGCCGCGCCGTCGAGGTACTCGTAGGTGGTGACCTGCTCGGCGAAGGTGGACGACGGCACCGAGTCGACCTTGAGCCGGTCGGAGCTGGTGACCCTGGCCACGACGTACTTGTGGAAGTGGTCGGTGCGCTCGGCGAAGTTCTTCTTGGCCCAGCGGACCGGGAAGCAGCGCAGCGTGTTGGTCTCGGGGCTGGCGGGCATGCGCTCGCCGATCTTGCACTCCGAGGCGTAGTCCACCGAGGTGATGCCGCCGCTCTCGGAGACCACGCCGGTGACCCGGTAGCGCATCAGGGGCGCGATCCCGTCGCCCGGGGTGGCGATCCGGTTGGGCAGCGCCGTGCCCTCGAAGGTCACCGACGGCATCGACGTGGCCGCCGCCGACCCGCCGACGAGGCCGGTGTGCTTGACGCCCTTGAGCCACAGCGCGGCCTTCTCCGCGTCACCGGGGTCGGGGTACTGCTGGTCGAGGTCCCAGCGGTCGACGTCGGTGAACTCCTCGCCGCGGCGGACCTGGGTGGTCACCGAGGCCAGCCGCTTGGTGGAGAAGAACGTCGGCGCGTGCTTGCCCGCGCAGGTCGAGGCCGCGCAGTGGGAGTCCCACGGCACGTCCGGCCAGTTGTCGGGCTTGCTCTGCACGCAGTCGCTGCCCGGCACGCACCGGTCGGCCACGGCGAACAGGACCCGGCCGCTGGGCTGGGACACCCCCTCGCGCAGCCCGTAGTCGATGCGGGCGAGCGTGCCCCCGCGGACGTAGGGGACGGCGGCGTCGCCGCGGTTGGCGCCGTAGGAGTTGGTCTCGGTCGCGTAGTGGTAGCGGATCACGTTGCCGTTGCGGTCGACGATCTTGTCCAGGTTCCAGCGGTAGGCCTGCGTGCACCGCGACGCCGCGAAGGACGCGCCGTTGCAGGGCTCGCCTGCGTCGTCGCCGAACACCGGCACCGTCCACGTGGAGGCCGACGTGGGGTCGGACCCGAAGTGGTACTGGGTGCCGTCGACGGTGGTGATGCGCCAGTGCTCGCCGTTGTCGTCGCCGTTGTCCGCGCCGCTGAGGCGCTCGACGCGCGAGCCGTCGTCCTCCTCGGCCCGCCAGGCTCCGGTGGCGTCGTCGCGGATCAGCCTGCCGCCGCCGCTGCCGTAGGAGGCGGTGGCGTTGTCGCTGCGCCAGCACAGGTCCCCGGTGGTCGGCTTGGCCGAGCCCTCCTCGTCCTCGGCGCACGAGGCGTAGGTCCGCTCGACGTAGCCCGACGACAGCGCCCAGCCGTCGCCGACCCAGGACGGCTGGTTGTTGGTCGCGCTGGTCCTGCCGTCCACGGCCGAGGACCGGTAGGACAGCGCCAGGTCCGGCTGCAGGCCGCCCGGCGCGGGCGGCACCCGCAGCGGGTAGGACCAGGTGAAGTCGCCGGTGTGGGTGGCCACCGACCAAGAGGCCGACGGCGACAGCGACGTCGCCGTCGCCGTGCCTCCGCCCTCCTGGGCCGCGCGGGCGGGCTGGTTGCCGCTCAGCGCCGACGCCGAGGCCTGGTCCTGCGCGGGCGCGGTCCTGGTCGACTTCTGCACCGGCGTGGAGGGCACGTCCGGCAGCGGCACGGAGGGCACGCCCGCGGCCGACGCCGCGGGCGTGCCCACCCCCAGTAGCAGGGCGGCGATGAGGTGCCCGGCGAGCACGGCGGTCAACGCGCGCCTCGGTCTCGTTCTGTTTCGCACTGCGGTTCCCCTAGGAGGTCGTGGTTCAGCCGACGGGCTGGGCGGTGAGGACGTGGCCGAACGGGCCGCGCACGGTCTGGCCCTCGCAGCCGGGCTCGGCGGAGATGAACAGCTGCCCCGCCGACGGTCCGTGGTCCATTGAGCACTGGTAGAGCGCCGTGCTGGGCCTGCCCGCGGGCGCCTGCGCCCAGATGCTGCCCAGGCGCACCTCGACAGTCTTGCCGGCGCAGCCGGTGTCGGTGGACAGGAACCGGTCGATTCCATCCACACAGGACATGAGTGGCACGGTGCCCGGCTCCTCGGTCATCGGGACGACCCCGAAGGTGCCCTCGTGCCGGTAGCCCCTCGGCACGGCCGAGGTGGAGACGGCGTGCTCGCCGATGCGCGGGTGGTAGTACCGGGTGAGCGGCGCGTAGGCCAGCACGTACCCGAGCAGCCCGTCGACGGTCTTGCCCTCGCAGGTCGCGGAATTGGAATCGAAGCGCTGCTGTCCGCTGACGCACCGGTTCAGCGGCAGCGTGGCCACCCCCGACGGCTGCTCGACGTAGACCCAGCCGAGGTCGGCCAGCTTGGTGTGGCCCTCGCACGCGGCGTCCATCGAGGTGAACGCGTCGACGTCGTTGATCAGGCAGCTGTAGAGCCGCCGCGAGCCCGGCACCTCGGCCTTGAGCATCCCGCCCAGCGACGTCTCGAACCGGTAGCCCGCCGGGGCGCCGGGGAAGCGCTCCTTGACCCCGTTGGCGGCGTAGGCGCTGCGGTGGTCGGTCGGCGAGGTGAACCGGGCCAACTGCCCGCCCGCCGGGACCGGCGAGCCGGCGCGGGCCCGGATCTCCTCATCGGAGGCGACGCCGAGGTCGGTGGTGACCTCGTCCAGCGCGCCGGTGAACAGCCCGGTGGGCTGGCCGTTGGCCTTGCCCCGGCCGACGGTGAGCGAGCCCATCCCCGACCACAGCAGCACCCCGTCGCGGGTGCCCGCCAGTTCGCCGTCGACGTAGAGGCGCAGCTGCCGGGCGGGTGCGTCGTACACCCCGGCCAGGTGCGTCCAGGTGTTGAGCACCGGCGCCCGCAGCGACGCGGCGTGCCGCAGCGGCGTGGACTCGGCCTGGTCGGCGTCGTGGGCGGCCGCGCCGAAGATCCAGCGGCCGACCTCGGGCCGGTACTGCAGCAGGATCGCGCTGTTGCGGGTGCCGTCCTGGCCGAGGACGGTGGCCACCCGGTCGGCGCGGCCGAGCCTGGCCCACGCGGCGACGGTGAAGCTGTCCCGCATGGTCACGCCCGGCCCGGACGCGGCCAGCGACGTGCTGCCGTCGAACACCATGGCCCTGCCGACCACGCCATCCACATAGGACGGGGTGCCGGTCGCGGTCGTGGCGAGGGCGCGCGGGGAGTAGTCCTTCGGGCTGCCGTCGTCGAAGCGCCAGTACCCGTGCAGCGCGGGCGGGACGTCGTCGTGCAGGCGCCGCACCTCGCCGTCGGAGAGCGCCTTGCCGAACGCGCGCACCTCATCGACGCCGCCGGGGAAGAAGCAGCCGCCCGCCTCGCCCCGCTTGCAGCGGCCGATGGCGAACTTGCCGGGGGCGGGCAGCACCGCGACCCCGGTCAGCACCCCGGACATCAGGCCGTTGACGTACAGGCGCAGCTGGCCCAGCTGCCCGTCGTAGACGAGCGTGAGGTGCGTCCAGGCGCCCACCTCGGCGGGCTCGGAGGACAGCACGCGGTGCGCCGGGGAGTCCGCCTGGTCGGCCGTGGGAGCCAAGGCGACCCACTTCTTCGCCGCCGGGTCGAACTGCACGGAGAACGGGCTGGTCCGCGCGCCGTCCTGGCCGAACACGGCGGCCTGGCGGTCGTCCCTGCGCAGGTACGCCCACGCCGCGACCGAGAAGCCGCTGCCGGTGTCGACCACCGCGGCGGCGGTCTCGGCGTGGCCGGACGCGCCGTCGAACCAGCCGGTGGTGCGGTCGCGGCCCGGGTGCCAGCCCGCGCCCGCCGAGAGGGTGGCGTGGCGGCCGCGGCTGGAGGAGTCCGCCGCCGTCGTGCCGGTGTTGTCGTCGAAGGTCCACTCGCCCGCGTCGGGCGTCGGCAGCTCCGTCGAGCCCTGCTCGGCCGGGTAGCCGCGGAAGAGGGCGTAGGCGCGGTCGCCGGTCAGCGCGCCGCTGTACATCCGGACGTCGTCCACGTCTCCGCGCCAGTGCCCGGTGTAGGCGCCGCCCGCCTGGCCGCGGCCGAGCTGGAGCGCGCCGGTGGCCTGCCACGGGGTCAGCAGCGTGCCGTCGTCGCGGCGGGTGCCGTCGACGTAGAGGTAGATCGCCTTGGCGCCCGCGTCGTACACGCCGACCAGGTGCACCCAGTTGTCCAGGTCGCCGGGGATCACCTCGACGGCCGCCTTGGTGACCGCGCCGCCCTCCTCGGGCATCTCGAAGACCCAGTTGCCCGCCAAGCCCTCGTTGTCGTCCTTGACGTGGCCCAGCCGGAACTTGCTGTGCCCGCGCTCCTGCCCGCCGGACACGCCGCCGTCGAGGGAGACCGCGGTGGCCAGGCAGCGCGGGGTGAGGTCCATGTCGCAGTCGTTGCCGCGCAGGCGCACCCAGGTGGAGACGCTGAAGCTGGAGTCGGTGCGCACGTCGACGCCGGGGGCCGACACCGCGTCGTCCACGCCGTCGAGGCTCACCGCGTTGCCGACCCGGCCCCTGGTGAAGGCCGCCCCGCCGCTCAGCGCCGCCTGCCGCGCGCCCGCCGAGTCGCCTGCGGTGCCGCCGCGGCCCTCGTCCAGCGTCCAGTTGTGGCCCAGGCCGAGGTCGCGCCCGGCCATGGTCTGGATCTCGCCGGCGAACAGCGTCCTGCGGTACACGGCGACGTCATCGATGGCGCCGGTGAAGAAGTCGGCGGACGCGCCGCCCCACTTGCCCCGGCCGATCTGGAACCCGCCGCCGGCGGCGAAACCGCCCGCGTGCGGCGCGCTCGCCGCCAGGACCCCGTTGACGTACAGCTCGATGCGCCCGCGGTCGCGGCTGTACACCCCCGCCAGGTGGGTCCAGATGCCTGGCTGCACCGGCGGGCCCAGCGCCTGGGACCCCGTGCCGACGGCGTCGGTGGGCATCGCGAGCAGCGACCACCGGCCGGAGACCGCGCGCAGCATGAACCCGCTGACCGCGCCGCCGTCCTGCGACAGCACGGTCGCCTGGCCGCCCGCCTTGTCCAGCCGCGCCCACGCCGCAACCGAGAAGCTCTTGTCGGTGTCGACGGCCTTCGCGGTGCTGATGTGCCCGCCCACGCCGTCGAGCCGCACCGCCAGGTCGCCGGGGTCGGGCAGGCTGACCTGCCCGGCCGCCCAGTCCGCGCCCGCGGCGGCGGTGCCGTGCAGGGCGCCGTTGGCGTCCTCGGCCGTGCCGTCGAGGCGCCAGGTGCCCGCGGTGACGCCGTCGGTGCTGAGCAGGCCGCGGACCTCGTCCTGGGAGACGGCCCTGCTGTACACGCGGACCTCGTCCACCGAGCCGGGGAAGCGCTGGCCCAGCTCGCCGCCCAGCAGCGACTGCCCGATCCGGAACGCGCGCCGGGCATGCCACGGCGTGGTGCGGGTCGTCTCGCCGATCAGCTCGCCGTCGACGTAGAGGCGGATCTTGCCGGTCGCGGCGTCGTAGACACCCGCCAGGTGCGTCCACACCCCCGGGGCGGGCTGGGGCTCGGTGCCCACCCAGTCGTGGTGGGCGGGCGCGGGCTCGTCGGTCCTGGGCAGGACGAAGATCCAGCGGTTGCTCTGGTACTGCAGGTAGAACGCCGAGCTGTGCTCGCCGTCCTGGCTGAGCACGGTGTAGACGCCATTGTCGGCGCGGTCGAGCCTGACCTGCGCGGCGACCGAGAAGCTCTGGTCGGTGCGCACCAGCGGGGTCGTGGTCGACACGCCGTCGTCCACGCCGTCGAGGCGCACGCCGCCGCCGCTGGCCCCGTCGGCAATGAAGGCCGCGCCGCCCTCCAGCACGCCGTCGGGCGCGGTGCCCGAGGCGTTGCGCGCGGTGGTGCCGGAACCGTCGTCGAACTTGTAGTGCGCGACCTGGACGTTGCTGCCGCCCACCGTGGCGGCGATCTCGGCCGGGGTCAGCACGCGGTCGTGGATCTGCACCTCATCGATGGCCCCCCGCCAGTGGTCGAGCGCGGCGGTGCCGGACCACATGGTGCGTCCGATCCGGACCGGGCCCGCGGCGAACTCGGGCTTGGCGGTGTGCGCGACGCTGCCGGCGAGCGCGCCGTTGACGTACAGGCGGACCTGCTTGGCCGCCGGGTCGTACACCCCGGTCAGGTGGGTCCAGGTGTTGAGCTCCGGCATGCCGATCGGCGAGCGCGCGATCTGGGCGCCCTTGTCCGACGCGGTGGAGTTCGGCACGCCGAAGGCCCAGTAGGGGGAGCTGCCGTCGGCCTGCGCCCGGTACCAGAGCGCGAACCCCGGCATGACCGCGCCGTCCTGGCTGAGGACCGCCCTGGCGCCGTCGGCCCTGGTCGGCTTCACCCACGCCGACACCGAGTAGCCCGCGCCGTTGCGGATGGCGTTCGGCGCGGAGACGTGGTCGTCGACCCCGTCGAGCTGCACCGCGCCGCCGACCGCGCCCTGGGCGGTGTAGGTCGCGCCGCCGCCGAGGGTGCCGTGCCGGTCGCCGAGGAACGCGGTGTCCTGGGCGTTGCCGTCGAAGGACCACTGCGCCAGCGGGCCGCTGCCCGCGCGGACGTAGAAGCGGTGCACGCGCGCCGGGCTCTTGTGCCCGGCCCGGTCCACGCTGCGCACGTACAGCTCGCGCGGCCCGTCGCCGGGCGGGGTGAGCGTGACCTCGGCCGGACCGCCGAGGGCGGAGGCCTGGACCTTGGTGGTCGGCGGGTCCTGCCAGCCGTAGAGGTAGTGGTCGACATCGCCGACCCCGCTGCTGCCGAAGGTGAACACGCCGGGCACGTCCGCGCCGCCGTGCCAGCGGTCGTCCTGTGTGTACAGCTCGCTGGCCACCGTCGGCGGCACGGTGATGCCGACGCGGTCCACCACGAACTGGCTGGGGCCGTTAGCCCAGGCGCTCGCCGCGGTCCGGTCGCCGCCCGCGACGGCCCAGCCGATGGTCTTGCCGTCCTGGGCGGTGAGGTCGAGCGTGTGGCTGTGCACCGCGCCGGAGGCCAGGCCGCTGCCGATCCAGCCGGTGTCGGCGTCGACGCCGTTGGTCCTGATCCGCCAGTTGACGTCCATCGGGTCGCCGTCGGGGTCCGACAGCGTCGCCATCAGCCGGACGGAGGTGTCGGCGAGGTAGGGCTTGCCGTCGCAGTGCCCGCACGGCGCGGGCAGCGGCGGGTCGGTGCCCAGGTGCGCGGGCGGGTACGGCGCGCGGTTGTAGGTGATGAGCAGGTTCGTCTGGCCCGGGTCGAGCTTGCGCCAGGCGTACTGGTCGCCGGAATCCTTGGCCTTGAAGAACAGCACCGTGGGCTCGGACTTCTCGATGTGGTGGGTCGCGACGTCGATGCCCGCGCCCTTCCAGCCCGAGCACGCGCTGTGCACCGAGGGCATCCAGCGCTCGGCGACCCAGTTGCCGGAGAGCCTGCTGTTCCAGGTCATGCCGTTCCAGATCTGCGGCCCGGCGTGGTACAGCTCGTGGACGCGGTCGGCGCACCCCGGGCTGGAGGCGACGGTGGTGTTGAGCGTCGCGCCGAGCACGTCCTTGTCGCTGAGGAAGCCGGTGTCGAACTGGAAGTACGCCCACGCCTCGCCGATGCCGTTGCACCAGCCGCCGGGCAGGTCCCTCGGGCACTGGCCGACCTGGGCGTAGGTGCCGTCGCCGCTGGTGTTCCAGTAGGCCGTTCCCGCCTTGCCGGAGAGCACCGTCGCCCACGCGGAGCGGTGCGCGGTGGTCAGGACCGGGTCGATGGTGACGGGGAAGGTGAGCTTGGGGTCGGCCAGGAACTTCGCGTCCGGCTTGAGGACCAGGTGGCCCTCGGCGACGGACACCCCGAAGCGGGTGATCTTGCCCGCGGAGTCCCACATGCTCGACGGCGGCGAGGTGAAGAGGGCCTCGCCCGTGCCGTCGACCACGGTCAGCGCGCCCTGCTTGTCGGCCTTGACGGCGAGCCCGTCGGCCTCGATCCGCATGCGGATCGCGCGCAGCGCCGGGTTCTTCGCCGCCGCGGCGTCCCTGACCACCAGGTGCTGGCGGTAGCCGCCGGGCTCGGCGTGGACCACCAGGTCGGCGCCCGGGAGCACGTCGGGGTAGGTCGCGGCGCTGTCGGCCACGACCGGCTCGGGCAGCGCGGTGGGCCAGTGCAGGGCCAGCGTGCGGCCCGCGCGGCTCAGGGTCAGCAGCGGCGCGTCCTTGCCGCCGGGGGAGAGTGTCAGGTCGCCGTCGGCGGCCTTGGGCGCGATGCGCCCGTCGGCGCGGCGGCCCAGCGCGGTGTCGACATCGGTCCACGACGCGCCCCGCCGCACGCGCACCGGCACCGGCGACAGCTCGGCGGTCATCGTGCCGCCGGGGTTGGCGTACACGGTCCTGGTCGTGGTCCGCTCGCTCGCCACCTCGACGCGGGTGCCCTGCTGCCGCGCCGCGAACGCGGCGGTCGCGCCGTCCGCGGCCTCGGCCAGCGGCACCGGCGGCGGCGCGGGCGGCGCGCCCCAGGGCACGAACGTCAGCACCGACGCCACCGCGGCGCTCGCGAGCGCGACGGCGGCCGCCGTGCGCGCGGCCCGTCTCTTCCCCAGCCTCATCAGATCCCCCTCCGCACGCGCCGCGGGCCGATCCCGGTCCTCGAAAGAGCGCGTGAGCCACCCGGATGGATATCCGCGCCGGGCTTCAGGCCGGCTTCACCCGCGCGCGCCCGGCTTCGCCCCGGGCCGCACGCGTCATACGCGACGTATGACGGTGCTCTCCCCTTGCCCGCCGAGGTGGGGTCTGAGCTGGTCTTTCCGGCATAGTGAGCGCGTGCGTGTGCGTGTGCTGGGACCGGTGGAGATCCTCGACGGGAACGGCCGACCGCTGCCGCTGGGCCGGGTGAAGCAGCGGGTCCTGCTGACGATGCTCGCGCTGCGCGCGGGCGCCGCGGTGCCGAGGGACACCCTCATCGCCGGGCTGTGGGGGCAGAGCCCGCCCCGCTCGGCCGCGGCCAACCTCTCGACCTACGTCTCCGAGCTGCGCAAGCTCGTCTCCATCAAGGCGGTCGACGGCGGCTACCTGCTCGACCTCGCCGACGTGGACGTGCTCGACTTCCGCGGCCTCGCCGCGCGCGGACTGGCGGCGCACGGCGATGGCCGCGCCGAACTGGCCGCCGACCTGCTCGCCCAGGCCCGCGCGCTCTGGCGCGGGCCGGTGTTCACCGGCCTGCCCGTGCCCGGGTCCATGGCCGATGACCTGGCCGGCCTCGACGCCCTGCGCGCCGAGGTGGACGCCGCCGCCGCGCCCGCGCAGGCGGCCCGCCCCGCCGCGCCCCCTCGTCAGCTGCCCGCCGCGGCCCGCGCCTTCACCGGCCGCGCCGCCGAACTGGCGTGGCTGGACGCGGCGCTGGCCAGGCAGGTGCGCTCCGGCGCGCTGATGCTCACTGCGGTCGTCGGCTCGGCGGGCACCGGCAAGACCGCGCTGGCCGTGCGCTGGGCGCACACCGCCGCCGGGCACTTCCCCGACGGCCAGCTCCACGCCGACCTGCGCGGCTACGGCGCGGGCACCCCGGCGGCCCCGCTGGAGGTGCTGACCTCGTTCCTGCGCGCCCTCGGCCTGCGCGATGAGCAGATCCCCGCCGACGAGCCGAGCGCGGCAGCCGCGCTGCGCTCCATGCTCGCGGGCACCCGGACCCTGGTCCTGCTGGACAACGCGGGCAGTGCCGAGCAGGTCCGCCCGCTGCTGCCCGGCGGGCCGGGCTGCCTGGTGCTGGTGACCAGCCGGGCCCGGCTCACCGACCTGGTCGCCGTCGACGGCGCCGACCTGCTGCCCATCGACGGGCTGGACCCCAGGGACACCCGCAGGCTGCTGAGCGCGGTGCTCGGCGAGGAGCGGGTGCTCACCGAGCCCGAGGCCGCCGCCGCGCTCGGCGAGCTGTGCGCGCACCTGCCGCTGGCGCTGCGCCTGGCCGCGGCCAGGGTGAGCACCTCGGGCGGCTCGCTGGCAGGCTACGTCGCCGAGCTGGCCGACGCCCGCCTCGACCTGCTGTCCGTCGACGAGCGCCCGAGCACCGTGCGGGCGATGTTCGACGCCTCCTACCGGCTGCTGGCCGACGACGTGCGCCGCCTGTTCCGGCTGCTGTCCTTCGCGCCGGGGCCGACGTTCACCGCGCGGTCGGCCGCCGCCCTGCTCGACGTGGCGCCGGAGACCGCGGCCGGGCTTGTCGGCGGGCTGGTCGCGGCCAGCATGGTGGAGCGCCGGGGACCGGACCGCTACGGCATGCACGACCTGCTCGCCGTCTACGCCGGGGAGAAGGCCGCGCTGGAGGAGCCTGCCGCGCACGAGGAGCGCGGCAGGCTGCTGCGCTGCCACCTCGCCGACGCCGCCACCGCCGTCGACCGGCTCGGCTGGGCGATGGCCCGCGAGCCGGTCGCCGTCGACGGCGGCCCGCCCGCCCTGCGCTTCGCCGGACACGCCGAGGCACTGGCCTGGCTGGACGACAACATCGACGCCCTCGTCAGGGCGGCGGTCGACGCCGCCGAGCACGGTCCCCTGCCGATCGCCTGGCAGTTGGCCGACCAGCTGCGCGGCTACTTCTGGCTGCGCCGCTGCACCCCGGAATGGCTCGCCGTGGCCACCGCCGCGGTGACGGCGGCGACCGCCTTCCGCGACCCGTCGGGGGTGATCCTGGCCAGGCACTGCCTCGGCGACGCGCACTGGAGCCTCGGCCAGTACGAGGAGGCGACCGCCGAGTACAAGCCCGCCATCGACGCCTGCCGCGTGGCGGGCAGCCCGGAGCGGCACTCCGGACTGCTGATCAACATCGGCGCGGTGTGCCGCGAGCAGGGCGAGCTGGACGCCGCGGCGGCACACCTGCGCGAGGCGCTGGACATCAAGCGCCGCAACGGTCTGGCCGAGTCGACGGTGCGTGCCAACCTCGGGCTGATCTACCGGGAGATGGGCCGCTTCGACGACGCGCTGGCCGAGCACACCCGCGTGCTGGAGCTGCACTCCGCCACCGGGGTCACCGCCGAGCGCGCGTTCAGCCTGATCTCCATCGGCGCGACCCACCGCGCCCTCGGCCGCGTCGAGGCGGCCATCGGCCACCTCACCGACGCGCTCGCCCTGCACCGCGAGATCGGCAACCGCGCGGGCGAGGTGAACGCGCTGGAGGAACTGGCCGCCGCCGAGCGCGACCGCGGCGACCTGCCCGCTGCGCTGGCCTGCGCCAGCGCCGCCGCCGAGCTGGCCCGCGAACTGGGCAATCCCAGGGCCGAGGTCGCCACGACGCTGGCCCTGGCCAGTGTCCAGCTGCGCCTGGGCGACCACTGGGAGGCCGTGCGCGGCTACGAGCGCGGACTGGCGGCAGCCCGCCGCGACCGCATCCGCTACGCCGAGGTCGAGGCGCTGATCGGGCTGGCGGGCGCGCACCGCGCCGAAGCCCCGGACACCGCCGCCCAGCTGGCCGCCGAGGCGCTGGAGGCGGCGACGGCCTGCGGGTTCGGCCACCTCGCGGAGCTGGCCCGCGAGCAGGCGGGCCACTGATCCGGACGGTCGAGCGCGGCTGCGGCCAACGGCACCGGAAGGTCGTACCGGAGGACTATCCTGGGTGCCCGTGGGGACGCCGGATTCCACCCGGCGCCAGGCCAGGGGGAGACACGTGGACAGGTCCGGGCTGCGCTTCGGGGTCCTCGGCGCGCTCGACATCGCCAGGGACGGCAGGCGGCTCGCCGTCGTCGGGCCGAAGCTGCGGGTCGTGCTGGCCTCGCTGCTGGTGCGCGCCAACACCACCGTCACCCTCGACCAGCTCGCCGAGGACCTGTGGGGCGGGCGTCCGCCCGCCTCCGCGCGCAAGGCCGCCCAGCTGCACGTGGTGCGGCTGCGCCGCGTCGTGGGGGCGGCGGCGCTGGAGACCCGCACCGACGGCTACCGCATGCGCCTGGACCCCGACCAGCTGGACCTGCTGCGCTTCCGCCACCTCGTCGCCCGCGCCCGGGCGGCCGAGCCCGCCGCCGCGCGGGCCCTGCTGGCCGAGGCGCTGGCCTGCTGGCGCGGGGACGCGCTGGCCGACGTCGCCTCCGAGGCGCTGCTGCGCGAGGCGGGCCCGGGTCTGGCCGAGGAGCGACTGAGCGCCCACGAGCGCTACCTGGAGGTCGGCATCGCGCTGGGCGAGCCCGCCGGGGCGGTCGCCGACCTGCGCGCGCTCACCGCGGAGCACCCGTGGCGGGAGTCGCTGTGGGCGCTGCTCGTGCGGGCCCTGCACCGCTGCGGCAGGCGGGCCGACGCGCTGGAGGCCTACCGCACGGTGCGCGGCATGCTGGTCGGCGAACTGGGCGTCGAGCCCGGGCCGCTGCTGCGCGCCGCCCTCGCCGAAGTCCTCGGCGACGACCCGCCCGCGGTCGCCAGATCGCGCGCCGAGCCTCCGGCTCCGTCCTATGCGGACCTGGATGAGCAGGACAGGTCGCTGTACCGGCTTCTGGGGAGGTTCCCCGGCCCGACGTTCGCCGTGGCCGCCGCGGCGGCGCTGGCAGGCCGGGGCGAGCGGACCCGCGCCTGCCTGGACCGGCTCGCCGACGCCGGACTGCTGACCCGCCCCGGCCCCGACCGCTACGGCGTGCCCGACGGCGTCCGCGAGGACGCCGTCGCCCGCGCCCGTGTGGAGGACCTGCCCGGCGAGCTGGCCGCCGCCGACGCCCGCCTCTACGACCACTACCTCGGCACGGCGGCGGCGGCCTCCGCGCGGCTCTACCCGACGGCCCGCCTGCTCATCGCGGTCCCCCGAGCCGAATCCGCCTTCGCCGACGACGACACGGCGCTGCGCTGGCTGGAGGACGAGCGGGCCAACCTGGTCGCCGCCGCCGAGCACGCCACGTCCTCGGCGGTGCTGCGCCGCCACTGCGGCGGGATCGCCGACGCGCTGCGCGGTTTCGTCGCCGGGTACGGCTATCCGCGCGACGCCTTGGCGCTGGCCGCGGCGGCCGCGGGCGCGGCCGAGGAGGACGACGACCGGCTGGCCGAGGTCGTCGCGCTGCTGCTGCGCGGCACGGTCGCCTACAACGCCAGCGACTACCCGGCCGCGATCTCCTGGGCCACCAGCGCGCTGGACCTCTGTGGACAGAATCAGGCCGCCGAGGCCGAGTGCAGGCACGCCCTCGGCCGCGGCTGCGCGCAGCTGGGCCTGCCGCGCGAGGCGATGCGCCACCACGAGCGCGCGCTGGCCATCGCCAGGAGCACCGGCGACGAGCCCAACGAGGCCAGGGAGATCAACTACATCGGCGTGGCCCTGCTGTCGCAGGGCCGGGTGGGCAGCGCGATCGCCTGCCACGCCAAGGCGGTGGAGCTGAGCGCGCGTCTCGGCAGCCCACAGGTGCGGCTGCTGGCGCTCAACGGCCTCGGCCTGGCCCACTGGACGGCGGGCCGGATGCCCGAGGCCGCCGCCCACCACAGCGAGTGCGTCGAGATCTGTCGGCGGTGGGGGCTGCGCCACTACGAGGCGACCGCCCTGGTATGCCTGGCCGAGACCCTGTGCGACCTGGGCGAGCACGCCGAGGCCGAGGCCGCGGCGCACCGCGCGCGGGAGGCGGGCGGGCAGATCGGCGAGCGCCGCCACGAGTCCGGGGTGCTGGAGGTCCTGGCCACCGCGGCCCGGCGGCAGGGGCGCGTCGAGGAGGCGGTGGCGGGCTACACCGCCGCGCTCGACCTCGCCCGCGAGATCGGCTTCCGCTACGGCGAGGTGTCCACGCTCATCGGCCTGGCCGCCGCGCACCGCGCCGCGGGCCGTCCGGCCGAGGCCGCCGCGCACGCCGAGCGGGCGCTGGCGGCGATGGACGAGACCGGCATGCGCGTCCTCGACGGCGCGGCGCGCACGGAGTGGGCGGCGGCGCTGCTGGCGCTGGGGGACCGGGCGGGCGCGGCCCGGCAGGTCGAGCGCGCCCTGGCCGGCGCCCGCGAGGACGGCAGGCTGCTGGGCGAGGCGCGCGCCCTGCTCGTGTCCGCGCGGGTCCACGCCGCCTGCGGCGACCCCGGCGGTTCGGCTCTGGCCGCCTCGGCAGCCGAGGCGATCTTCCGCGACCTCGGGGTTCCGCCCGACCCGTGATCCGGTGGTCGGATGTGCCGGTCGGATGTCGCGGCCGGTGGACAAGCACCCCGTTGTGACAACTGGGTGGTGGGGGTTCACAAGGCTAGCGATGTCGCCCTACAGTGATGCTGAGAGCGCTCCCAAACATCAGGTGATTCCTCAACGTGGAGGCGATGTGGCGCGCAAGAGGAGCTTGTTCGCACTGGCGTCGGTGGTCGTGGGGCTGTTCGTCGCGTTCCCGAGCGCGGCGCAGGCGCACGGGTCGACCAGCGACCCGGTGTCGCGGAACTACGGGTGCTGGCAGCGCTGGGGAAGCGACTTCCAGAACCCGGCCATGGCCACCCAGGACCCCATGTGCTGGCAGGCGTGGCAGGACAACACCAATGCCATGTGGAACTGGAACGGGCTGTACCGCGACGGTGTCGGGGGCAACCATCAGCGGGCCGTGCCGGACGGCACGCTGTGCAGCGGCGGGCAGACCGAGGGCGGGCGCTACCGGTCGATGGACACGCCGGGCAACTGGCGGGCCACGACCAAGCCGCAGCGCTTCCGGCTCAACATCTACGACCAGGCCAGCCACGGCGCCGACTACCTGCACGTGTACGTCACCAAGCAGGGCTTCAACCCGCTCACCCAGCGGCTGCGCTGGAGCGACATCGAGCGGGTCGCCACGACCGGGCGGTACGCGCCGTCCAACAACTACGCCGTGGACGTCAACGCGGGCAGCCGCACCGGTCGCCACGTCGTCTTCACCATCTGGCAGGCCAGCCACTCCGACCAGGCGTACTACCTCTGCAGCGACGTGAACTTCACGCAGACGCTGCGGGTCAACTCCGCCATCCAGCCCTCCTGACCCGGCCCGGCCCCGGTCCCGCTGCCCGGGGCCGGGGTTCGCCACCGGTGCGGAACCATGAGGCCATGAGCACCACGGCGGAGCACCGCGCTGAGATCCTGCTCGCCCGGTTCGAGGAAGGGGCGGCGACCGACATCGACCTGTTCGTCGCCGACGCCGTCCTCGACTGGCGCCTCGCCGAGCGAGGCGATCCCGCCGCGCTGAGCCCGGATGACGTCGAAGTGCTGCTGACCGCGTGGTTTCCCCGCCAGGTCACCCTGGACCGTTCCGAGCTGCCCGGCGCGCTGGACGCGCTGCGCCGCTGGGTCGGCTTCCTCGCCGACGAGGCGGCGGTGCGGGAGCCCGCCGCCGTGCTGGCCGCGATCGACCGGCACGCCGAGGCGTTCGCCGAGCGGATGGCCGACGAGCGCAACTTCGGACTCGCGAAGTTCTGGGTGTCCCGGATGGAGGAACACGGCGTCGACGCCGACGACGCGGCCGCCGTGGAGACGTTCACCGCGGCGGTGAACAGGGGCGAGATCGAGTACGACGGCGAGGTGCTGGCCGAGATCATGCGCCGCCAGGCCGAGAGGAGCGCGCCGCCGCCGCTGCCGCCGGTGGCCCTGCTCGCCGAATCCGACCTGGCCGACCTGGCGCGGAGCAGCGCCCTGGTCGTCCGGTTCCGGACGCTGCTTGAGTGGCTGGGCACGGGCCGCGCGCTGACCGCCGCCAACCAGCTGCGCGTGGGCGACGGCCGGGAGCTGGCCGCGCTGCTCGGCGTGGACGCCGACCGCGCCGAGTCGGCGCGCAGCAGCGCGCAGCTGCCGGGCGTGTCGCTGTGGGTGGCGTGGGCGCGCGCGGCCCGGTTGGTGCGCACGGTCAAGGGCAGCCTGGTGCCCGTGAAGAGCGCGGTCGGCGTGCTGGAGCGGCCCATGCCGCTGTGGCGGCGGGCGTGCCTGGCCTTCGGTGAGGTGGGCCCCGCCGGCTGCCTGCCCGAGAGCCGCGACGCCGGCGCCCCGGTCCTCGGGCCGGTCCTGCCCGAGGTCGTCTCCCAGCTCTGGCTGAGCCTGTACCCGGCCGCGGGCGGGAAGGTGCCGGTGGAGCTGCTCGCCGAGATCACCGCCGAGACCGTCTCCGACATCTACGGCTACGACATCGACGCGACCGTCTTCGGCTTCCGCGAGGTGCTGTGGCGTGAGGAACTCGCCGGCGTGCTGGCCGCGCTCGCGGCGGCTGGCGCGATCGAGCTGACCGCGTCCGACGACGAGCACGACCGGGACCGGTTGGCGGAGCTGTCCGGCAGGCCCGACCCCGACATGACCTTCGCCCGCCTCACCCCGCTCGGGCTCTGGGCGGCGCGTGAGGTGCTGGCCGAGGCGGGCTTTGTCGTCCCGCTGGCGGGTGACCTCGCGGACCAGCCGTGGGAGTCGCTGTGCGATGTGGTGCGCGAGGCGGCTCCCGAAGTCGTGGAGGCGGCCGTGGCGGCCTGGCTGGCGGAGCGGGAGACCGCCGAGGCGGCGGCCGAGCTGGCCGAGGTCTGCGCGCACGGTCGATCGCGCGCGCATCGGATGCTGGCGTGGAGCGCGCTGGGGGGAACCGCCGCCGCTGGCGTGCACCAGGCGCGGCGGTTGCGCGCCGAGGGCGGCCTTCCGGGCGCCATGGCCGCGGAGTGGCTTCTGCGCGGTGGCGAGCTGGCGTCGGAGTCGGTCGCCGAGTCCGAGATGGCGCTTGCGCTCGGCGAGCACCTCGCCGTCCTCTCCGATGACGACGCACTCATCACCGAGCTGACCACGCGGCCCGTCGACGAGCAGATCGCGATCGTGCGGACTCTCGCGACGGGTGCGCATCCGGACCGCGCGGAGCTGCTGGCGGTGATCGCCGACGGTCACCCGGACGGCGAGGTGGTCGCGGCGGCGCGCGGCTGACCCGGTCGGGGTGGCAGAGTTGGGGCGTCGAGAGGAGGCGCCGGTGCGCGTGGACGTCGCGGTGGTCGGCATGGGGCCGGGCGGGGAGGTCGTGGCCACGCGGTTGGCCGGGGCCGGGCTGCGGGTGGCCGCGGTGGAAGCGCGGCTGGTCGGGGGCGAATGCCCCTACTACGCCTGCGTGCCCACCAAGATGATGATCCGGGCGGCCGACGCGCTCGCCGAGGCCCGCCGGGTCGGCGAGCTGGCGGGCACCGCCGAGGTGCGCGCCGACTTCTCGCCGGTCGCCGCCCGCATCCGCGACGAGGCCACCGACGACTGGGACGACACCGTCGCCGTCGAACGGCTGACCAGCGCGGGTGTGGAGTTCGTGCGCGGGCGGGCCAGGATCACCGGACGCGGCGTGCTCGACGTCGGCGGCACGGTCATCGAGGCCGACCGGATCGTGCTCAACCCGGGCACCGACCCGGCCGTGCCGCCGGTCGCGGGCCTCGCGGGCACCCCGTTCTGGACCAACCGCGACGCCGTGAAGGCCACGGTCGCGCCCGCCGAGCTGGTGGTCGTCGGCGGTGGACCGGTCGGCTGCGAGTTCGCGCAGGTGTTCGCCCGCTTCGGCAGCCGGGTCACCCTCGTGCAGTCCGGCGAACGCCTGCTGCCCAGGGACGAGCCGGAGGCCGGCGGGCTGATCGCCGAGCGCTTCGCCGCCGAGGGCATCGACGTGCGCACCGGTGCCAAGGTCGAGCGCGTCGCCCACGACGGCGAGGCGTTCACGGTCACCATCAACGGTGGGGACGTCCGTGCCGAGCGGCTGCTCATCGCCGCGGGCCGCACCACCGACCTGGCCGCGCTCGGCGTGGGTGCCTACGGCCTGGACGAGTCCGCGCGCGGGATCGCCGTCGACGCCCGCATGCGCGCCGCCGACGGGCTGTGGGCCATCGGCGACGTCACCGGCGAGGGCGCCTTCACCCACATGTCCATGTACCAGGCCGACATCGCCGTCGCCGACCTGCTCGGCGAGCCGCTGGAGGCCGACTACCGCGCCGTCCCCCGGGTCACCTTCACCGACCCCGAGGTCGGCGCGGTCGGCCTGACCGAGGAGCAGGCGCGGGCGCAGGGCCGGTCCGTGCGCACCGGGTCGACGCCGATCCCGTCGTCCTCGCGGGGGTGGATCCACAAGACGGGCAACGAGGGGTTCATCAAGCTGGTGGCCGACGGGGACGTGCTCGTCGGCGCGACCTCGGCCGGGCCCGCGGGCGGCGAGGTGCTGGGCGCGCTGGCCGTCGCCGTGCACGGCCGGGTGCCGGTGTCGTCGCTGCGCCGGATGATCTTCGCCTACCCGACGTTCCACCGCGCCATCTCCGCCGCGCTGGACGACCTCGGCTAGTGCTCGCCCACGTCCTGCCGCTGCTGGCCTGCCCGAACTGCGCCAACCCCCTGGAGCAGGGCGATTCCGTGCTGCGCTGCGCCGGCGGGCACAGCTTCGACATCGCCAAGCAGGGCGTGGTGACGCTGGTGCGCGGCAAGCCCGCCGCGGGCGACACCGCCGAGATGGTGGCGGCCCGCGCGGCGTTCCTCGACGCCGGGCACTACGCGCCGATCGCCGACGCCCTGGCCAGCCTCGCCGGTCCCGGTCCGGTGCTCGACGCGGGCGCGGGCACCGGGCACTACCTGGCCCACCTGCTGGAGTGCGTGGACGGGGTCGGTCTCGCGCTGGACTCCTCCAAACCCGCGCTGCGCAAGGCGGCCAAGGCGCACCCGGCGATCGGCGCGGTCGCCTGCGACCTCTGGCAGCCGCTGCCCGTGCGCACGGGCGTCGCGGGCGTGGTGCTCAACGTCTTCGCCCCGCGCGTCCCGGCCGAGCTGCGCCGCGTGCTGCGCGAGGACGGCGTGCTGCTGCTGGTCGCCCCGGCCGCCGACCACCTCGGCGAGCTGGTGTCCACACTGGACCTCATGGCCGTCGAGGAGGGCAAGCAGGACAAGGTCGACGCCCGCATGGCCGAGCACTTCACCGTCGCGAAGCGGCTGCCCGTCGCCTTCCCCATGCGCCTGGACCACGACGCGGTGCGCGCACTGGTCGGCATGGGGCCCAACGCCTTCCACGGCGACCGCTCGGCGCGCGTCGCCGGGCTGCCCGCGCGGGTGTCAGTGACCGCGTCGGTGACCGTGACCGCGTACCGGCCGCGCTAGGTCGACCCGGGCGCGGGCGATCGGCAGGCGCGGGTCGTCCCACGGGAGCAGGCCGCTCACCAGCTCCCAGGCCTCGACGTCGCCGGTGGCCTCGGCCAGCGCCCAGAGGTCGTCCGGCCCGCCGCGGTCGATCACCGCGCGGCGCACCATGCCCTGCAGGGCCAGCCGGTGCTCGCGCACCGCGGGCGCCTCCGAGAGCGGCAGCAGCGGCCCCGCCGACGCGGCGTCGGCGAGCCTGCCCGCGCGCAGCAGGCCGGGCACGGCCAGGAAGTCCGCGGCGACGTCGGTGGCCAGGCGGTACGGGCGGGTGCGGACCACGTCCTCGCCGAGCGCGGCGCGCAGCCGGTGGACCTCGGCGCGCGCTGTCACCGCGTTGCCGCGCTCGCCGTGCACGTCCAGCGCCAGCTGCTCGGCGGTGCGCCCGCGCGGGTGCAGGGCCAGCACGGCGAGGATGTCGGCGTGGCGGGGGCTCAGCGGGCACACCCGGCCGTCGACCACGGCCACCGGCCGCACCGCGCCGAGGAAGTCCAGCACCACCCGGCCCGCACCGCCCGGCCGCAGCAGGAAGCCGGTGCCCAGCGGCTCCAGCAGACCGTCCGGGATGGACGGCAGGTCCACCCTGGCGGGCAGGCTCATGCCCACCGACGCCAGCACCCGCCCCGACGGGCTCAGCAGCGCGCCGCCGCCGAGCAGGCGCGGCAGGTAGCGGTCGCGCAGGGCGGTGTCCTGGGCGGCCATGCGCTGGCGCAGCGCGTTCTCGGCGAGCTGCGCGGCGGCGGTGACCAGCGCCAGCGTCGAGGGGTGGCGCGAGGACGTCGGCCCGGTGATGTCGATCGAGCCGATCAGCGCGCCGGTCTCCGGGTCGTGCACGGGCGCCGCCGAGCAGGTCCAGTCGTGGTAGGCGCGCACCAGGTGCTCGGCGGAGTGGATGCTCACCGGGCGGTCCAGGGCCAGCGTCGTGCCCATCGCGTTGGTGCCGATCGCGTCCTCGCTCCACCGCGTGCCCTCGGCCAGGCCCGCCCGGTCGGCGCGCAGCCGCACGTCGGTCGAGCCCTCGCGCCAGAGGATGCAGCCCTCGACGTCGGTGACGATCATCAGGTGCATCGCCTCGTCGGCGCTGCTGACCAGCGTCGAGCGCAGCACCGGCAGCACCTCGGCCAGCGGGTGCTCGGCGCGCACGGCGGCCACGTCGCCCTCGGCGTACACGGTGGGCGCGACGTCGGCCTCCGGGTCCACGCCCACGGCCAGGCTGCGCCGCCACGACTCGGACACGACCGGCCGCGGCGGCGCGGTGGGGGCGTCGCCGCTGAGTGCCGCGTCGTGCGCGCGGGCCAGCGCGGTGTCGGTCATCCGACCCCGATGATGCGCCCGCGCGCACCGCCGCGGCAACCGTTGCAACGCCGCTGCAACCTCCGCCTCCCTAGCGTCGGCTGTGACCCACACCTCATCGGGAGGCCAATGATGGCGAAGTACGCAGCCCCGGGCGCTGACGGCAGCGTGGTCGGCTTCGAGCCGCGCTACGACCACTACATCGGCGGCGAGTACGTCGCCCCGGCCAGGGGCGGCTACTTCGAGAACCCGACCCCGGTGACCGGCGAGACCTTCACCGAGATCGCCCGCGGCACCGCCGAGGACGTCGAGGCCGCCCTGGACGCCGCGCACGGCGCGGCAGGCGCGTGGGGCCGCACCTCGGTCGCCGAGCGGGCCAACGTCCTCAACAAGATCGCCGACCGCATCGAGCAGAACCTCGAAGCCCTCGCCGTGGCCGAGACCTGGGACAACGGCAAGGCCGTGCGGGAGACCCTCAACGCCGACCTGCCGCTGGCCGTGGACCACTTCCGCTACTTCGCGGGCGCCCTGCGCGCCCAGGAGGGCGGCATCTCCGAGATCGACGCCGACACCGTCGCCTACCACTTCCACGAGCCCCTCGGCGTCGTCGGCCAGATCATCCCGTGGAACTTCCCGCTGCTCATGGCCGTGTGGAAGCTCGCCCCCGCGCTGGCGGCGGGCAACGCGGTGGTGCTCAAGCCCGCCGAGCAGACCCCGGCGTCGATCCACGTGCTGATGAGCCTCATCGGCGACCTCATCCCGCCCGGCGTGCTCAACGTGGTCAACGGCTTCGGCGTGGAGGCGGGCAAGCCGCTGGCCTCCAGCCCGCGCATCCGCAAGATCGCCTTCACCGGCGAGACCACCACCGGCCGCCTGATCATGCAGTACGCCAGCGAGAACCTGATCCCGGTGACCCTGGAGCTGGGCGGCAAGAGCCCCAACATCTTCTTCGCCGACGTCGCCAGCCGGCGTGACGACTTCTACGACAAGGCCCTCGAAGGCTTCACGATGTTCGCCCTCAACCAGGGCGAGGTCTGCACCTGCCCGTCGCGCGCGCTGATCCAGTCCAGCATCTACGACGACTTCCTCGGCGACGCGGTCGCCCGCACCCAGGCGATCAAGCAGGGCCACCCGCTCGACACCGACACGATGATCGGCGCGCAGGCCAGCAACGACCAGCTGGAGAAGATCCTCTCCTACATCGACATCGGCAAGCAGGAAGGCGCACGGGTGCTCACCGGCGGCTCGCGCTCCGACCTCGGCGGCGAGCTGTCGGGCGGCTTCTACGTCGAGCCCACGGTGTTCGAGGGCGACAACAAGATGCGGATCTTCCAGGAGGAGATCTTCGGCCCGGTCGTCTCCGTGGCCCGCTTCGACGACTACGCCGACGCGATGAAGACCGCCAACGACACCCTCTACGGCCTCGGCGCGGGCGTCTGGACCCGCGACGGCTCCACCGCGCACCGGGCGGGCCGGGAGATCCAGGCCGGCCGGGTCTGGGTGAACAACTACCACGCCTACCCGGCGCACGCGGCCTTCGGCGGCTACAAGCAGTCCGGCATCGGCCGGGAGAACCACCGGATGATGCTGGAGCACTACCAGCAGACGAAGAACCTGCTGGTCAGCTACTCCGACAAGGCCCTCGGGTTCTTCTGATGCGGGTGGCGGCCACCGAGGCGGCGGCGGAGCTGCTCCGCCGCCTGCGGGCCGACCACGGCCCGCTGATGTTCCACCAGTCCGGCGGCTGCTGCGACGGCAGCGCTCCCATGTGCTACCCGGCGGGGGAGTTCCGCACCGGCGGCTCGGACGTGCACCTGGGCGACCTGGCCGTCGAGGGCATCGAGCCGGTGCCGGTGTGGATGTCGGCCGCGCAGTTCCAGTACTGGCGCCACACCCACCTGACCATCGACGTCGTCCCTGGTCGGGGCGCGGGTTTCTCGCTGGAGGCCCCCGAGGGCGTGCGGTTCCTCCTCCGCTCGCGTTTGCTGACCCCGCAAGACGGGGAATAGCCAAACAGCCCCGGATGGTTAGTCTAGGTGACAGCCGAACCCAGGGAGGCCATGTGGCAACCGTCGAGCTGACCACCGAGAACTTCGACGAGGTCGTGGGTGGTGGCCAGACCGTCCTTGTCGACTTCTGGGCGAGTTGGTGCGGACCGTGCCGCCAGTTCGCCCCGGTCTACGACGCCGCGTCGGACAAACACGACGACGTCGTCTTCGGCAAGGTCGACACCGAGGCCCAGCAGGCGCTGGCCCAGGCGTTCGGCATCTCGTCCATCCCGACGGTGATGGCCGTGCGCGAGGGCGTGGTGCTCTACGCCCAGCCCGGCGCGCTGCCCGCCGCCGCGCTGGAGGACCTGATCACCCAGGTCAAGGCCGTCGACATGAGCGAGGTTCGGGCCAAGATCGCCGAGGCTGAGCAGCAGCAGTAGGAGACGTGGTGAGAGGGCCGCCCGGGATGACCGGGCGGCCCTTTCGCTACTCCTGGCCGCGCAGGATGGGCCGCAGCGCCTCCAGCACGGCGGTGTCCTCGATCGTGGAGGGCACCGGCTCGTCGCGGCCGTCGGCGATGCCGCGCATGGTCCGGCGCAGGATCTTGCCGCTGCGCGTCTTCGGCAGACCGTCCACGATGGACACCTCACGGAAGGCGGCCACCGGGCCGATCTCGGCGCGCACCGAGGCCACCAGCTCATCGCGCAGCGCCCCGGGGTCCACCGACGCGCCCGCCTTGAGCACCACGAAACCGCGCGGCAGCTGGCCCTTCAGCGAGTCCCGGACGCCGATCACCGCGCACTCGGCGACGGCCGGGTGCGCGGCCAGCACCGCCTCCATCGCCCCGGTGGAGAGCCGGTGGCCCGCCACGTTGATCACGTCGTCGGTGCGGCCCATGACGTAGAGGTAGCCATCAGCGTCGAAGTGGCCGCCGTCGCCGGTGAGGTAGTAGCCGGGGAACTCCGTCAGGTAGGAGTCGATGTAGCGCTGGTCGTCGCCCCAGAGCGTGGGCAGCGTGCCCGGCGGCAGCGGCAGCGCGATGGCGATCGCGCCCTCGGTCCCGGCGGGCACCGGCGAGCCGTCCGGGCCCAGCACCCGCACGTCGAAGCCGGGCACCGGCACCGTCGGGCTGCCCGGCTTGACGGGCATCGGCTCCAGGCCGCGCAGGTTCGCGCACACCGGCCAGCCCGTCTCCGTCTGCCACCAGTGGTCGATGACCGGCACGCCCAGCTTCTCCGAGGCCCAGTGGTAGGTCTCCGGGTCCAGCCGCTCGCCCGCCAGGAACAGCGTGGAGAACCGCGACAGGTCGTACTTGGCCAGCTCCGCGGCTTCCGGGTCGGCGCGCTTGATCGCGCGGAACGCCGTCGGCGCGGTGAACAGCGCCTTCGCGCCGCTCTCGGCGATGACCCGCCAGAACGCGCCCGCGTCCGGCGTGCCGACCGGCTTGCCCTCGTAGAGCACCGTCGTCGCGCCGACGAGCAGCGGCGCGTAGACGATGTAGGAGTGGCCGACCACCCACCCGACGTCGGAGGCCGCCCAGAACACCTCGCCGGGGTGGATGTCGTAGATGTTGGGCATCGACCAGGCCAGCGCCACCGCGTGCCCGCCGTTGTCGCGGACCACGCCCTTGGGCCTGCCCGTGGTGCCCGAGGTGTAGAGCACGTACAGCGGGTCGGTCGCCTTCACCGGCACGCAGCCGACCGGCTCGGCGGCGGCCTCCGCATCGGCCCAGTCGACCTCGCCGGGCAGCGGCTCGTCGTCGGGGACCTCCGGGCGGCGCAGCACCACCACGTGCTCGGGCCGGTGCGTGCTCAGCCGCAGCGCCTCGGCCAGGATCGGCCGGTAGGCCACCACGCGCGCGGGCTCGATGCCGCCGGTGGCCGCCACGACCGCCTTCGGGGCGGCGTCATCGATGCGCGAGGCCAGCTCGCGCGGGGCGAACCCGCCGAAGACCACCGAGTGCACCGCGCCCAGCCGCGCGCAGGCCAGCATCGCGATCGCCGCCTCCGGCACCATGGGCAGGTAGACGATCACCCGGTCGCCCGCGCCGACGCCGAGCCCGCGCAGCACCCCGGCGAAGCGGGCGACGCGGTCGGTCAGCTCCGCGTAGGTGTAGGTGCGCTTGGTGCCGGTGACGGGGGAGTCGTAGACCAGGGCGGGCTGCTCGGCGCGGGTGGCCAGGTGCCGGTCGAGGGCGTTGTGGCAGGTGTTCAGTTCGCCGTCGGGGAACCAGCGGTAGAGCGGCGCGGCGGAGTCGTCCAGCGCGCGGGTGGGCTCGCGCGTCCAGTCGACGGCCGCGGCGGCGTCGAGCCAGAAGCCCTCCGGATCGTCGGTGCCGCGCCGGTGCGCTTCTGCCCAGGGGCCCATGGCCACCTCCATCGCGGTGTGCTGACCGTTAGCCGCTACCTTGCCACCGCCCGGCAACCCCGGCCGGTCCGAAACGTCCCACTGGATGAGGGCCGGTCGCTGTCTGATCGGCATTAGGCTGGTCGGCAACATCCGGCGGAACAGAGAGGAGCAGTGGACGCAGTGCTCGACATGGCCGCTTCGCTGCTGTCGTTCGCGCACCGCATCTTCGGCCCGGGGATCTGCCCCGGTGACTGGGTGTGGGCAACGAGCACGGCAGGGGCCCTGATCGGCTTGCTGCCCACGCTCGGAGCGATCCTCATCGCCGTCGTGCGCAAGTTCACCGGCAGCCGGTACAACGCCGCCACGATCACCGCGTTCGCCGCGATCGGCGGCGTGTTCGCGTTCCTGCTGCCGTGGCTGCTGTTCAACGGCGTCGGCAGCGTCTACGTGCGGGTGTTCGCCAAGGAGACCGTGCCGCTGAGCAAGGCCGAGCTGGCCACCTTCGGCACCGGCTCCTGCTGGGTGGACAACCAGGCCGAGTACCTGGGCGGCCGCGCCAACGCCTACGAGGTGCTGTTCCACCCCTTCGAGAGCACGCCGATGTACCTGCTGCGGCTGCTGATGCTGGTCATCGTGCCCGGCCTGTGCCTGCTCTTCGTGCTGATGCAGGGCAGGCTCGCGCTGCGCCGCGGCCCGAAGTGGCCGGGCAGGCTGCTGTGGGGCCCGTTCCTGCTGATGGCGCTGCTGACCCTGCCGGTCGAGGCCAACACCGCCGCGCACCTGTGGGCGGGATTCCTGCCGATGGTCGTGCTCGGCCTGATCCCGGTGCTGGTCATCGGCCCGCCGAGCTGGGCCGTGGTCGAGCGCAGCCACCAGAAGCCCGAGCCGGCGCGCCCGGACCCCGTCCCGCCGCCGCCCGAGCCGCACCGGCCCGCGCCCCAGCAGATCCGCCCCGCAGGCCCGGCCGCCCCGCCGATGGCCACCAGGGTCGACAACCAGCTGGCGATCCAGCAGGCCAAGCTCGGCCAGCAGCCGTCCTCCCACCAGGCGCAGCAGCCGCCCGCTCACCAGACGCAGAACCCGCCGACCGCGGTGGCGGGCCAACCGGGCCAGCCGCTGCTCTCGGGCCAGCAGGCCCCGCTGCTCTCCGGCCAGCAGCAGCCGCCGCCCTACCAGCCCCCGACCTACCAGCCGCCCGCGCCGCTGCCCGCCTACAAGCCCGACGGGGCCTACCGCCCGCCCACCGAGCAGCCCGCGCGCCCGGCGCACCCGCCGACCCTGCACGGCGAGCCGGAGATGCTGGCCGCCGACCCCGGCCCGCTGCCGTTCACCCCGCGCGGCGCCGCCGCCCCCGCGCCGCCGATCCGCCCCTCCGGCAGCCGCTTCCGCAAGGTGCGCGCGCTGGGCCGCGGCGGGTTCGGCACCGTGTGGCTGGCCGTGGACACCCAGCTCGACCGCACGGTCGCGGTGAAGATGGCGCACGCGCCCGACGCCGAGACCGAGGAGCGGATGCTGCGCGAGGCCCGCGCGCTGGCCGCCGTGCACCACCCGAACTGCGTGCGCGTCTACGACATCGTCTCCGAGCCCGAGGGCCTCGGCCTGGTCATGGAGTACATCGAGGGCCAGCCGCTGGCCGACCGGGTCACCGGCGGCGGCGCGCTGGACGACGTCGCCGCGGCCCGGCTGTGGATCACCATGGCGGGCGCGCTCGCCGCAGCCCACGCCAAGGGCGTGCTGCACCGCGACGTGAAGCCCTCCAACATCATCCTCGACCCGGACGGCAACGCCCACCTGATCGACTTCGGCATCGCGCGCTCCAAGGGCGACTCGACGCTGACCGCGACCGGCATGATGGTCGGCACCCCGGACTTCCTCGCCTCGGAGACGGCCGCGGGCGCCAACGCCACCCCCGCCTCCGACGCCTGGCAGCTGGCGGCGACGGTCAGCTACGCCCTCACCGGCAAGCCCCCGCGCGGCTCCCGCGAGAACGCGATGGCCGCCCTGATGGCCGCGGCCAAGGGCGAGGTGACCAGCGAGCTGCCCAAGAACAGCGCCCACCTGCGCCTGCTCACCGCCGCGCTGGACAACGACCCGCGCCGCAGGCCGACCCTGCAGGCGGTCAGCAAGCAGCTCAGCGACTGGCTCTCCCGCGAGGGCCACACCGAGACCGGCCCGGTCACCCAGATCGTGCGCCGCGAGGACATCGAGGGCGCCGACCGCACCCGGCCCATGCGCTGAGACCTGGAGCGCTAGGGCAGGTTGCGCTGGCTGCCGACCACCGGGTCGCGCGCCACGGAGAACACCGCGTCGTAGACGCTGCGCGCCCGGACGCCGAAGGCGGCGGCCAGGGCGTAGCCGACGGCGGCGTCGCGCGGGGTCGAGCCGGGCAGCCAGACGGCCGGGATGTCCACGCCGGGGAAGAAGGCGCGCTCGGCGCCGTCGACGCTCAGGGCGCTGCCGTCGTCCTCCGGGCGCAGCGTGTAGCGCACCTCGTCCACCCAGGCCTCGACGCGGAACGAGCGCCTGCTGAGCCGTCCCGCGCCAGGGGCGATGCGGGCCCGCGCGCCGTCGACGACCAGCGTCAGCCGCTCGGGGTCGCGGGTGCCGATGGGCACGTCCGGGCTGACCTCGTCGCCGCGCCTGCTGATCTCGGCGGCGGAGCCGGCGACGGCGGCGAGCACGCGCGTGTCGGTGGTGGTCACCACGACGGTGCCGTGCGTTTCGTCGGTGATCCTTGGCACAGCGGGAGTCTGGCAGGTCCGGCGGGGATTCTCAGGTCGAGGCGGTTTCCGGTTCAGGCCGGGCGGCCCGCGAAGGTGCGCCGGTAGTCGGCGGGGGCGACGCCGACCAGCTTCTGGAAGTGGTGGCGCAGCAGCGCGCCGGTGGAGAAGCCGCAGCGGCGGGCGACCTCGTCCACCGACAGGTGCGTCTCCTCCAGCAGGGTCCTGGCGTGCAGGACGCGCTGGGTGGACAGCCAGCGGTGCGGGGTGGTGCCGGTCTCGGCGGCGAATCGGCGGGCGAAGGTGCGTTCGGACATGGCCGCCCGCTTGGCGAGCGCGCCGACGGTGTGCTCGTCGGCGAGGTTCTCCAGCATCCAGGTGAGCACCGGGGTGAGGCTGTCGGCCTTGCACTCGGGCACCGGCAGGTCCACGAACTGGCGCTGCCCGCCGTCGCGCTGCGGGGCGACGACCATGCGCCGGGCGATGGCCACGGCCACCGCCGAGCCCAGCTCGCGGCGCACCAGGTGCAGGGCGGCGTCGATGCCTGCGGCCGTCCCGGCGCTGGTGACGACCGAGCCGTCGTCGACGAACAGCACGTCCGGGTCGAGCAGGGCCGACGGGAAGCGCTCGGCGAAGGCGTCGGCGTGGTGCCAGTGCGTGGTGCAGGGCCGCCCGTCGAGCAGGCCCGCCGCGCCCAGCACGAACGCCCCGCTGCACACCGACAGCAGCGTCGCGCCCGCCTCGTGGGCCGCGCGCAGGGCGGCGAGGACCTCCGGCGGGTACTCCTCGCGGATGGCGCAGGCCGGGATCGCCACGAGGTCGGCGCCCGCGAGCCCGTCGAGGCCGTGCTCGGGGATGAGCTTCATGCCGACCGTGGTCGAGATGGGCTCGCCCGCCACCGGACCGCACACCCGGAACTCGAACGGTGGCACGCCCTCGTCGGAGCGGTCGATGCCGAAGACCTCGCTGACCACGCCGAACTCGAAGGGCGCGACGTGGTCGATGACCAGGGCGGCGACGGTGGAGAGCATGCCGCCACGGTAGCTGGCAGGATTTTGTGCCACAAGGGCACATCTGCCACTCGTGGCAGGATTTAGTTCAGCGCAAACTTAGTGCCATGTTGATGCTCGTAGCACTCGCCCTGGTCCTGACCGTCCTCCTCGACCGCAACCACCACCCGCGGCCCGGCTCGCGCCTGGCGGGCTCGACCGACGCCGACGACCGCGACTGGGCTCGCACCCGCGCCGAACTGGCCACCGCCAGGCCGCTGACCCGCCACCGGGGCCTCAGCGCCAGGAGGGCAACCACAGCTCGGCTTGCCACCGGGCCTCGGTGATCGAGTCGCCGTTGAGGATCGGCCACAGCCAGATGAAGTTCGCCACGACCAGCCCGATGTACAGCGCGACGGCGAGCAGGCCGGTGCCCCGGCGCTCGGGGCCCGCCCTGCTCGACCCGAGCACGTGCCCGAGCGCCAGGGTGATCCCCAGGACCAGGAACGGCGCCATCGGCGTGGCGTAGAAGTAGTACATCTGCCGGTCGATGTTGATGAACCACGGCAGCAGGCCCGCCATGTAGCCGACCATCACCGCGGCGTAGCGCCAGTCCAGGCGGGCGAACATCCGCCAGGCGCTGAAGGCGATCATCGGCAGCGCCAGCCACCACAGCGCCGGGGTGCCGATCAGCATCGTCGCCGACACACAGGTCAGCTCACCGCAGCCGGTGGTGGAGCCCTCGTAGTAGTAGAGCATCGGCCGCAGGCCCATCGGCCACGTCCACGGCTTGGACTCCCACGGGTGCGCCTCACCCGGCTTGGTCACCAGCTCGCTGTGGAAGGTCAGGACGCTCTCGTGGTAGCTCAGCAGCGACCCGAAGGCCGCCTTGACCGCCGAGAAGACCCCCGGCCCGTCCGCGGGCACCAGGTAGCGGTCCAGCGAGGTCTCCCCGCCGAACCACCCCCACCAGGTGGCCAGGTAGACGCCCATCGCCACCACGACCAGCGCCGCGATGCCGGGCAGCGTGTCGCGCACCAGCGAGCCCAGCCACGGGCTGCGCACCCCGGCCGCGCGCCGCGCCGTCGCGTCGAAGAGCACGGTCAGCAGGCCGAACGCGGCGATCCAGTACAGGCCCGACCACTTCACGCCGCAGGCCAGGCCGAGCATGACGCCCGCCCCCAGCCGCCACCAGCGCACGCCCAGGCGCGGGCCGAACCGCGACTCGGCCACCCAGCCCTCGCTGAGCGCCGTGGCCAGTCTCGACCGCACTTGGTCCCGGTCGACGAGCACGCAGCCGAACGCGGCCAGCACGAAGAAGGCCAGGAAGATGTCGAGCATGCCCATCCGCGACTGCAGGTGGGACATGCCGTCGGCGATCAGCAGCACGCCCGCGATCGCGCCGAGCAGCGTCGAGCGGGTCAGCCTGCGCGCGATCCGCACGACCAGGACGATCATGAGCGCGCCCGCGAGCGCCGCAGTGAACCGCCAGCCCCAGCCGTTGTAGCCGAAGAGCCACTCGCCGACCGAGATCAGCGACTTGCCCAGCGGCGGGTGCACGGTGAGCCGGTAGCCCGCGTTGTTCTCGAAGCCGCCGTTGCGCAGCCACTCCCACGCCTGCGGCACGTAGTGCTTCTCGTCGAAGACGGGCGTGCCCTTGTCGTCCGGGAAGCCCAGGTTCTGGAACCGGACGATGCCGCCGATGATCCCGATGACCGCGGTCACCAGCCAGGCCCGCGCCCTGTCGATGGGCATGGGCCGCCCGGTCACCCGCAGCCGGGCCCGCTCCAGCGCGTCGGGCCCGCGCGGCTCGGGAGCCGCCGCCCGCTCAGCCGACTCATCGGCCACCAGGACGCTCACGAGGGGAGATGGTAGGGCTCCCGGTGTGCGATCGGTGTTCCGACCGCGCGCGTACCCTGGCCCGCTGTGGCGACTACCTTCCGGCCGACCCCGGCCTTCACCCTGATCTACGGCCTGACCACGGGCGTTGCCGGCGGGCTCGCCGTGCTCGGGGTGCACTGGGTGATCGATTCGGTGACCGGCAGGTGGGAACCGAACAGCGCCGTGTTCGCCTCGATGGCCGTGGTGCTGCTGCTGACCGGCGTCACCGCGGGCTCGGTGCGCTCCCGCTCGCTGACCCTGGTGCCCGAGGGCATCGTCGTCGTCCGCGACCGGGTGCGGACCCTGCTGCGCTGGAGCGACTTCGAGGAAGTCCGCCAGACCGGGCTGCTGCGCCGCGACGAGCTGGTGTTCAGCAAGGGCCAGCTGTCCCCGGCCGACCAGGACAAGCCGGTGGCCGAGCGGGTGCTCGACCGCATGCGCCGCAACGGCGCGGACCGGATGGTCGTCGTCGCCGACTTCGTCACCGACTGGAAGTCCACCGAGATCCACGACGCGGTCAAGCGGGCCACCCGTGGCTGAGGGCCGCCTGGTGCTGGCGGGCACCCCGCTCGGCAACGCCGCCGACGCCTCGCCCCGGCTGCGCGACGCCCTGGCCACCGCCGACCTGATCGCCGCCGAGGACACCCGCCGCACGGGCACGCTGGCCGCGGCGCTGCAGGTCGCGCCCGCAGGCCGCTACGTCAGCTTCTACGACGCCGTCGAGGCCCAGCGCGTGGACGGGCTCGTCGAGGCGATCGAGGACGGCAGGACCGTGCTGCTGGTGACCGACGCGGGCATGCCCAGCGTGTCCGACCCCGGCTACCGCCTCGTCGCCGCCTGCGTGGCCCGCGATCTGCCGATCACCTGCCTGCCCGGTCCGTCGGCGGTGACCACCGCGCTGGCGCTGTCCGGGCTGCCGTGCGACCGGTTCTGCTTCGAGGGCTTCGCCCCCCGCAAGCCCGGTGAGCGCGGCAAGTGGCTGGCGGCGCTGAAGGCCGAACCGCGCACCGCGGTGTTCTTCGAGTCCCCGCACCGGGTGGCCGGGCTGCTCGCCGACGCCGCCGACCTGCTCGGCGGCGACCGCCGCGCGGCGGTCTGCCGGGAGCTGACCAAGACCTACGAAGAGGTGCGCCGCGGCACCCTCGCCGAACTGGCCGCCTGGGCCGAGGCGGGCGTGAAGGGCGAGATCACCGTCGTGCTGGCGGGCGCGGAGCCCGACGCGCCCGACTTCGCCGCGCTGGTCGCCAGGGCCAAGGAGTTGGCCGCCTCGGGCGTGCGGCTCAAGGAAGCGGTGGCAACGATCGCCGCCGAGACCGGGGTCGGCAAGAAGGCCCTGTACGACGCGGCCGTCAGCTGACACCAGTTGTGCGGGGTTCACCGTTTGCCCGCCGACGCGCACTGTCGGTGTAGAGAATGCGTGGAAGCAACCCCCGAAATGGGTAACCCGCGGCGGCGAATTTCCGGTTCAATAGGTCAGGTGGGGATGTACTGGGGAATCTGATCTTAGGGGGAATGTTCGCATGATCGGGAAAAGGCATGTCGCGGCCGTGGTGCTGGCGGTGGGCGCGATGGGACTGGTGGGCTCGCAGGCCTCGGCGGAACCGGCAGCGTCGACGGTCCGGGTCGAGCGGTTCGTCAGTGCGACACCGGTCACGGTGTCCGACCTGGCCCGCCTCGGGCACCTGGGCACCACCGCGACCCTGTACTGCGCGGTCCGGGACAACACCTTCGGGTGTCAGCAGGGCACTCCGGGCGACGGGCTGGTGGTGGCCCGGCTCTACTACGGCACGGGGGCCAGCGGCTCGCAGGTGGTGGTCTTCAACCCCGCCTACCAGGTCGGCTGCACCGGCGGCACCACCGACAACGAGGGCGGGGCCAACCTCGGCGCCTCGGCCAACCAGATCAGTTCGGTGCGGACGTACAACTCCTGCGACGTCCGGCTCTTCGACGGGAACAATCTCACCGGTGACGCCAGCGCCTGGCTCGACAACGGCAACGTGGGGGCGTTGAACGACCGCGCCAACTCTTTCCGGATCTCCTGACAGATCGCCTGCCGGATCTGAGATCGATCTGGCGCCAAGGAATGCGAAAAGGCGCGATTCTGCGAATTGCGCCTTTTCCATACCTCGCCTGGCGTCCCTTGGCCCCGCCGCAGGCACCGCGCCGCGACGGGGCGGAAGCGACCTCCGTACGCTAGTCCGCCATGAGCACCTCAGTGCTGACCGCGGTCGCCTGGCCCTATGCGAACGGCCCGCGCCACATCGGTCACGTCTCCGGTTTCGGTGTCCCTTCGGACGTCTTCTCCCGCTACATGCGCATGGCGGGCAACCGGGTGCTCATGGTCAGCGGCACCGACGAGCACGGCACGCCCATCTCCGTGCAGGCCGACAAGGAGAACCTGACCACCCGCCAGGTCGCGGACAAGTACAACCGGGTCATCGCCGAGGACCTGCAGGGCCTCGGCCTGTCCTACGACCTGTTCACCCGCACGACCACCGGCAACCACTACCAGGTCGTGCAGGACCTGTTCCTGGCCCTCTGGCGCAACGGCTACGTGCAGGCCAAGACCCAGCTCGGCGCGATCAGCCCGTCCACCGGGCGCACCCTGCCCGACCGCTACATCGAGGGCACCTGCCCCATCTGCGGCTACGACGGCGCCCGCGGCGACCAGTGCGACAACTGCGGCAACCAGCTCGACCCCGCCGACCTGAAGAACCCGCGCTCGAAGATCAACGGCGAGGTGCCGGAGTTCATCGAGACCGAGCACCTGTTCCTGGACCTGTCCTCCTTCACCGAGGCGCTGGGCTCGTGGCTGTCCACCCGCACCGAGTGGCGGCCCAACGTGCTGAAGTTCAGCAGGAACCTGGTCGACGACCTGCGCCCGCGCGCGATCACCCGCGACCTCGACTGGGGCGTGCCCGTCCCGCTCGACGGCTGGCGTGACGCGCCGATGAAGCGCTTCTACGTCTGGTTCGACGCGGTCATCGGCTACCTGAGCGCGTCGGTGGAGTGGGCCCGGCGCACCGGCGACGACGACGCCTGGAAGGAGTTCTGGACCGGCGACGCCCAGGGCTACTACTTCATGGGCAAGGACAACATCGTCTTCCACTCGCTGATCTGGCCGTCGCTGCTGCTCGGCCAGAACGGCGCGGGCGACAAGGGCGGGCAGGCGGGCGCGTTCGGCGCGCTGAACCTGCCCACCGAGGTCGTCTCCAGCGAGTTCCTGACGATGAGCGGGTCGAAGTTCTCCACCTCCCGCGGCACCGTCATCTACGTGCGCGACTTCCTCAAGGAGTTCGGCCCCGACACCCTGCGCTACTTCATCTCGGTCGCGGGCCCGGAGAACCAGGACACCGACTTCACCTGGGAGGAGTTCGTCCGGCGGACGAACTTCGAGCTGGCCAACGAGTGGGGCAACCTGGTCAACCGGTCGGTCTCCATGGCGCACAAGAACGTCGGCGCCATCCCCAAGCCGACCGCGCCGACCGCCGAGGACGCCGCGCTGCTGGCGCAGTCCAAGGCGGCCTTCGGCATCGTCGGCGACAACCTGCGCCGCTCGCGGTTCAAGGCGGCCGTCGGCGAGGCCATGCGCGTGGTCTCGGCGGCCAACAAGTACCTCTCCGACCAGGAGCCGTGGAAGCGCAAGGACGACCCCGAGCGCCGCGACACCATCCTGCACACCGCCCTGCAGGTCGTCTCCGACGCCAACACGCTGCTGACGCCGTTCCTGCCGCACAGCGCGCAGAAGGTGCACGAGGCGCTCGGCGGCGCCGGCGTGTGGGCCGCGCAGCCGCGCATCGATGAGGTCACCGACCTCGACGTGCCCGAGCGCGAGTACCCGATCCTGACCGGCGACTACGCCGCCGAGCAGGCCAAGTGGGAGCAGGTGGACATCGAGGTCGGCAAGCCGCTGGCCAAGCCGTCCCCGCTCTTCGCCAAGCTCGACGCCGCGCTCGGGGAGACCGGCCCCGAGTGGGCGCCGATCGTGACGGAGTGATCCGCAGGTGACCCCGCGCCGAGGAGAGCGCCCGCCCGTCCCCGAAGCCCTGCCCGTGCCGATCGTCGACGCGCACACCCACCTCGACGCCTGCGCCCAGGGCGCCGGGGTGCCCGCCGACGCCGCCGCGGTGGCGCAGATGCTGGAGCGGGCGGGCGCGGCCGGGGTCGACCGGGTCATCACCGTCGCCGACGACCTCGCCGCCGCCCGGTGGGCCGCCGAGGCCGCCACGTGGGACGAGCGCGTCTTCGCCGCCTGCGCTGTGCACCCGACCCGCACCGCGGACTTCGGGGACGCGGACAAGGCGGTGCTGGAGGAGCTGGTCCGGCAGCCGCGCGTGGTCGCGGTGGGGGAGACCGGCCTGGACTACTACTGGGACTACTCCCCGCCCGCGGCCCAGAAGGACGCCTTCGCCTGGCACATCGACCTGGCCAAGCGCGTCGGCAAGCCGCTGATGATCCACGACCGCGACGCCCACGACGACATCCTGGACGTCCTCGACGCCGAGGGCGCGCCCGAGGACGTGGTCTTCCACTGCTTCTCCGGCGACCTGGAGTTCGCCCGGCGCTGCGCCGACCGCGGGTTCGTGCTCAGCTTCGCCGGGGCGGTGACGTTCACCAACGCCGCACCCCTGCGCGAGGCCGCCGCGCACGTCCCGCTCGCGCAGATCCTGGTGGAGACCGACGCGCCCTACCTGACCCCGCACCCGTTCCGGGGGCGGCCCAACGAGCCCTACGCCGTCGCGTACACGACACGCCGGATGGCGGAGGTGCGCGGCATGGATGTGGGCGAGTTCGCATCGGCGGTCTCGGCGACCGCGGACCGCCTGTTCTCGCTGCGCAGCGTGACATCCCAGGATTCAAGGGGTGAGAGATTGCGATGAATGGGCGAGCGTGTTCGTCACTCTGTGGTGTGACAGGACTCACGACATTGCCGGATGTATTTGCGCAACCCCCGCGCCCTCGTTACTGTCCCGTGACCGTACCGCCCGGGGTAGAGATGCCCAGGGCAACCCGAAGCAAGCCAGCGTTCACTGTCGGGGTGGCACAGGCTGCGGGTCCGAGAGACGAAGAGGCGCGAATGAGCACGTGGTTCCGCCTTGGAGGACACCCCCAGTGAGCGGTAAACAGAACAGCGGTTTCGACCGCCTTGAGCAGGGCGGCCCCGCCGACACGGACTGGTTCACCCCGGTCCAGCCCGGCGGCGCCGACAGCCACGAGGCGGACTTCCGCGCCTGGCGCTCCCAGTTCCCCGAGTTCGACTACGACACGGGGTACTCCGACTCCCTCGCCGTCACCCCGCACGACGTGCGCCACGCCCTCGGCCCCCAGGCCGAGGAGATCATGGCGACCGCGGGTGTCGACGTCGACGAGCTCATCCGGCTGATCAACGCCGAGACGACGGTCCTGCCGGTCATCCCGGACGAGGTCGCCAGCGAGCCGCAGGCCGAGCCCAAGGCCGCGCCCGGCCTGGTGACCGCGGTCAAGCGCTGGAAGTCCACCTTCCTGCAGGCCACCATCGCCGCGGTGCTGACCTCGCTGGTCGGCGGCGGCGCGGCGGCCATCGCCATGAACAACTCGGTGACCCTGGAAGTCGACGGCAAGACCGTCGAGGTCAACACCTACGCCGACACCGTCGGCGAGGTGCTCCAGGAAGAGGGCATCTCGGTCGGTCAGCACGACCTGATCAGCCCCTCCCCGGCCGCCGAGATCAACGACGACGGCCGCATCGTGCTCCAGCGCGGCAGGCCGCTGACGATGACCGTCGACGGCGAGCGCACCGAGGCCTGGGTCCGCGCCACCACCCTCGGCGAGGCCCTGCGCCAGGCGAACGCCCCGATGGAGGGCTCCTGGGTCTCGGCCCCGTCGGACTCCGCGGTCCCCCTCGAGGGCATGGCCGTCGAGATCAAGACGGTCAAGGCCATCACCCTCTTCGACGGCGGCAAGGTCCCCGCCCCGATGAGCACCAACGCGGTGACCGTCAGCGAACTGCTCACCGAACTCGGCCTGACCGTCGGCAAGGACGACGCCGTCACCCCGAAGGCCGACACCAAGCTCAGCGACGGCGCCGAGATCCGCATCAGCCGGACCGGCGTCACCGTGGTCAACCAGAAGGTCAAGATCGAACCCCCGGTCGAGAAGGTCGAAGACCCGAACCTCGACCAGGGCAAGACCGTCGTGGTGGAACCCGGCGTCGCGGGCGAGCGCATGGCCACCCTCCGCGTCACCTCCAAGAACGGCAAAGAGGTCAAGCGCGAGGAGATCGGCTCCAAGGTCCTCAAGGAGCCCAAGGCCAAGAAGATCAAGGTCGGCACCAAGAAGCCCCCGGTCCCGGTGATCCCCGACGGCCAGGTCTGGGACCGGCTGGCCCAGTGTGAGGCCACCGGCAACTGGTCCATCAACACCGGCAACGGCTACTACGGCGGCCTGCAGTTCAACAAGGGCACCTGGGACGCCTACGGCGGCCAGCAGTACGCCGAGTACCCCCACCAGGCCTCGCGCGAGCAGCAGATCGCCATCGCCACGAAGCTGCGGGATGACCGCGGCGGGTACGGCGCCTGGCCGTCGTGCTCCCGCAAGCTGGGCCTGCCCCGCTAGCCTTCTCGACCTTGAGCCCCGGTGATCCGCACCGCCACGCGGATCACCGGGGCTTTCGGTTGGGGTGAGGCTGGCGGTGGCCGAGAAGTGACGCTGGAGTCAGCCTTATCGTGTGTCGTCCCCGCGCACGCGGGGCTGATCCCGCAGCAGCCGCTCGCGGGCTCTCCGTCGGTCTGGCTGGTTCCGCACGCGCAGTGGCCGGCTCCCAGGCAATGCCCGCGCCGCAGGACCACCTGCCGTCCCGCGCACAGCGACTTTGCTTGCCCCACCCCTCGCGCGCAGGACACGCCCCGCCCCAATCCGGGGGTCGATCCAGCCCTGTCTTTCCACGCTACCGACGCCCCTACCGTGTCAACACCCCCAAGCCCCACCCTGTGGACAGCCTGTGGACAACCCCGTCCCCACCCCCACCGAACCCGCCCCGACCCCCGCGCGTAAGCTACCCAGGTTGCCTCGGCGAGGCGGGCCAAGCGCCAGCGTGATCGACGTGGTCGGCTGTAATCCAGTCGCGCGTGTTCATGCTCTCCGCGCCCCTTCGCCGCAGGCGCCCAGAACCCAGCGCCCCCGCCGCGTTTGAGTAAACAAGGAGAGTTCCACCGTGTCCGAGGTACGTCTGGCCGCCGAGCAGCGCACGGAGTTTGGCAAGGGCGCCGCACGCCGCACTCGTCGCGCGGGGCGCATCCCCGCCGTGCTGTACGGCCACGGTTCCGACCCCAAGCACCTGTCCCTCCCGGCCATCGAGTTCGCCCGCGTGGTCCGCGAGCACGGGCACAACGCCGTGCTGACGCTGGACCTGGGTTCGGGTTCGGAGCTGGCGCTGACCAAGACGGTCACGCACCACCCGCTGAAGAACTACATCGAGCACGTCGACCTGCTGCTGGTCAAGCGCGGCGAGAAGGTCACCGTCGACGTCCCGGTGAGCGTGACCGGTGAGGCCGCCAGCGGCACCCTGGTCAACCAGGAGCTGACCACCGTGCAGCTCGAGGTCGAGGCCCTGAACATCCCCGACGGCGTCGAGGTCTCCATCGAGGACGCCGCCGTCGGCACGCAGATCCTGGCAGGCGACATCACGCTGCCCAAGGGCGCGAGCCTGGTCACCGACGCCGAGGCGCTGGTCGTGGCGGTCAACGCCGCGCCGACCGCCGAGCAGATGGAGGCCGAGATCGACACCGAGGGCGCCGGTGTGGTCGAGGAGCCGAAGAGCGACACCGAGGACTGAGTCCTCCGCGCGATGCCCCGGGTGCGAGACGCGCCCGGGGCATCGCCATGCTTGAGGGGTGGAGATGGACGCACCGGCGGTCGTGGTGGGCCTGGGCAACCCGGGGCCGAAGTACGAGGGCAACCGGCACAACATCGGCTTCCTCGTCGTTGACGAGCTGGCCGCGCGCATGGGCGGCAAGCTCAAGGCGCACAAGTCCGGCGCCGACGTGCTGGAGGGGCGGCTCGCGGGCCGACGCGTCGTGCTGGCCAAGCCGCGGTCGTTCATGAACGTCTCCGGCGGGCCGGTGGCGTCGGTGGTCAAGTTCTTCAAGCCCGAGCTGGACCAGGTCGCCGTCGTGCACGACGAGCTGGACCTGCCCTTCGGCCAGGTCCGGCTGAAGCTCGGCGGCGGCGAGAACGGCCACAACGGGCTGCGCGCGATCACCAAGTCGCTGGGCACCAAGGAGTACGTCCGGGTGCGCTTCGGCATCGGCCGACCGCCGGGCCGGATGGACCCGGCCGACTTCGTCCTGCGCGACTTCTCGACCACCGAGCGCAAGGATCTGGCGCTGGAGATCGATCGCTGCGCCGACGCGGTGGAGGCGCTCGTGCAGCACGGTCTCATCGCCGCCCAGAACTCTTTCCACGTGCCCTAAACTCGCCCTCTCACCAGGAGAGGAACGGGCATGTCGCTGACCCCGGAGCGGGTGCGCGAGGTCGCTTTCGACCGCGCGGCCCTCGGCAGGCGCGGCTACGACGAGGACCAGGTGGACGACTTCCTCGACCTGGTCGAGTCCGCGCTGCGGGGCGAGGCCGACCTGAGCCCCGACGACGTCCGCAACGCGGTGTTCGACTCGGCCTCGCGCCTGCGCCGGGGCTACGACGAGGACCAGGTCGACGACTTCCTCGACGCCGTCGTCGCCGCGCTGGCGGAGCGGGAGCCCGGATCGGGTGAAAGACCCGGGTTCGGGCCGGTGCGCGGCGCTGAGCCGCCGGAAGATGGCCGGGACCACATCCCGCCGCCACCTCCGGAAACCGACGTGCCGTTCCTGCCGCTGCCGCCCGCGCCGCCCGGAGTCCGGGGCTACCGCCCCAACGACGTCGCGCGCCTGGCCCGGCTGCTGTCGGCCGCGGTGGAGGACCCGCTGCAGACGCCGACAGCCGCGCAGCTCGGCCAGCTCCGGCTGACCATGACCTACTTCGTCGGCCAGGGCTACGACCCCCGCGCCGTCGACGCGCTGGTGGCGGCCTGGACAGCGGAACTGCGCCGCCGAGAGGCCTAGATGACCTTCGAGTTCAGCAAGCCGCGCTCGGGCAGCGCGGGCTACGACAAGGCGCAGGTCGACGCGTTCCTGGCCAGGGTCAGGGCGACCGAGTCGGGCGAGGACGACCTCACCCCCGCCGACATCGAGGACGTCCGCTTCGGCAGGTCCCCCGTGGGCCGGGGCTATCGTGAGTCCGAAGTAGACGATCTGCTCGACAGGGCCGCCGCCGCCATCGCGGCCATTCCGCGCCAGAGCGACACCAGCCCGCTGACCGCCGAGGAGATCCGCGCGACGCGCTTCCCGCCGGTCCCCGAAGGCAGGCGCGGCTACACCGCCTCCGAGGTCGACGCCCTGCTCACCCGGGCCGCCGCCACCCTGGACGGCGCCGACACCCTCACCGCCGACGACATCCGCCACGCCGCCTTCGGCGCGCCCCCGCCGGGCGGCCTCGGCTACCACGAGGTCGCGGTCGACGTGTTCCTGGACCGCCTGGAATCCACCCTCGACTCACCCTGACAGCCGCGGTCTCGGACGGCCCGGCGATGACCGCTGGCTGGACATCCGCCGGCTCGGCGGCCACCGCTCGGGGGCGGCCTGCCGAGCATGATCGTCGGCGGAGTGCCCGGCCCCCCGCCGCCAGGTTATCCAGGCGGGGAGTGGCATATCCACAGCGAAGTCGTGGCTGTGGACAAGTGTGAGCAGGTGGCGGCCCAGGAGGTCAGCGGCGGGCGCGGTAGGCGGCTTTGGTGGGCTGGTCCAGGTGTTCCATCGCCTGGGTGAGCATCACCTTCGGGGCGGTCGCGGCGTGGGTGTCGAGGAAGGTGTGGAGGCGGGTGGGGTCGTGTTTGCCCGCCTCGCGGGCGAGGCCGCCGACTGTTTTCTGGACCAGGTCGTGGGGGTCGTGGGCCAGGAGGTCGGCCAGGGCCCAGGTGTCGGTCAGGTCGCCCTCGCGGATGAAGTGCAGGGTGGCGAAGATGGCGATGCGGCGCTTCCACCAGTCCGGGGAGGCCGCGAGGTCGTACAGGGGCGTGCGGGGCCTGTCGGCGAGGTGGCGGCCGACGACGTGGTGGGCGCAGAGGTCGACCAGGTCCCAGGTGTTGATCAGGTCGATGCGGGCCATGTAGAGCGCGTAGAGCGCCGCCAGGTCGGCCTCGGTGGTCTTCTTCGCCGAGGCGCGCTTGCCCATGACGCTCAGCGCCCCGACGCGCACCTCGTGCACCGGGCTGCGCAGGAGTTCATCGATCTCCGCGATCGGGAGACCGATGAACTCCTTGGCCAAGGCGAACACGCTGCCCATCCGCACGCCCCAGAACTCGGCGTCGGTGCGGAAGTGGTCCTGCTGCCTGCCCTGGTCCACCGGGGTGGCCAGGGCCCGCAGCCGGGCGGTGAACGCCGCGGCGGTCAGCTCTCCTCCTCGGCCAGGCCGCCCGCGAGCTGCTGGCCCGCCGCCGCGCGCCGCAGCTTGCCGGACGGGGTCTTGGGCAGGGTGCCCGGCGCCAGGACGAGGACCGCGCTCGGGCGGGCGTTCACCGCCTCGAACACCCGGGAGCCGACCTCGCGCTTGATGCGCTTCTCCTCATCGGCGTCGCCCGCCGAGCGGGACTCCACCACGACGGCGAAGCGCTCCCGGCGCGACCCGGCGTCCAGGCGGACGGCCACGGCGTTGCCCGCGCGCACGCCCTCGACCACGCTCGCGGCGCGCTCGATGTCGGTCGGGTAGATGTTGCGGCCTGCCAGGATGATGACGTCCTTCTGCCTGCCGCAGATGACGATCTGGCCGTCCACGAGGTACCCGATGTCCCCTGAGGACAGCCAGCCGTCGGCGTCCTGAGTGGCCACCGGGCCGTTCACCGTCAGGTAGCCGGGGGTGACGGCCTCGCCGCGCAGCTGGATCTCGCCGACCTCGCGCTCGCCGCGCACCGCGCCGTCCTCGCCGACGATGCGGGCCTCCAGGCCCGGCAGCGGCTCGCCGAGGATGGCGAAGGCGCGCGTGCCGTCGGGGTCGGGGACGGCGCGGTTGTCCGACTCCAGCAGGTCGGCGTCGATCTGGTCGAGGGTCAGGCCGGTGCCCAGTGGGGCGAACGACACCGCCAGCGTCGTCTCGGCCATGCCGTAGGCGGGGAAGACGCAGTTCGGGTCCATCTTGAACCGGGTGCCCTGCTTGACGAACGCGGCCACCGCGGCCTCATCGATCGGCTCGGCGCCGTTGAGCGCGATGCGCAGCGAGGACAGGTCGTACGTGCCCTCGTCGTCCACATTGGACAGGCGGCGGCCGAGCAGCGCGTAGGCGAAGTTCGGGGCCGCGGTGATCGTGCCGCCGTGGCGGGAGATCAGGTCGGCCCACAGCAGCGGGCCGGTCAGGAACTCGACCGGGGTGACCTTCACCAGCTCCATGCCGACGGTCATCGGGACGGTCAGGAAGCCGACCATGCCCATGTCGTGGAACAGCGGCAGCCACGACACCATGATGTCGGTGGCGACGTCCAGCTCGGCCTTCTCGGCCATCGCGGTGAGGTTGCTGTACAGGTTGCCGTGGGTGATGCGCACGGCCTTCGGGTCGGCGGTGGAGCCGCTGGTCAGCTGCAGCAGCGCGGGCGCGTCCTCGTCGACATCGACCGGCTCGGCCAGCGGCTCGCCGTCCTCGAGGTCGGCGAGCAGGCGGTAGGCGACGCCGTGCTCCTCCAGCACCGGGGCGACGGGCTCGAACGGCGAGCCGAGCAGGACCAGCTTCGAGTCGATCATGGCCAGCACGCGGACGGTGTCGGCGGCCCACTCGGCGAGGTCGGTGCGCGGGGTCGGCTGGTGCAGCATGGTGATGCTGCCGCCCGCCAGCCACACCGCCTGCACGGCGGGCGCGATCGACACCGGCTCGGCGGCCAGCACCGCCACCGCCCCGTGCCGGGCGAGCCCGCCGGAGACCAGCGCCCCCGCCATCCGCGCGGCGCGCTCGTGCACCTGGCCCCAGGTGTGGCGCACGGGTGCCTTCGGCTCCCCCGTGGTGATGCCCTTCGCCTCGCCGCGCTCACCGCGGGCGGACTCCAGCATCAGGTCAACAAACCGGCTCATGAGCGCAGCCTAGTGTTTGCCCGCGCGGGCACTACTCCAGCGCGTCGGCCAGCTCCAGCCAGCGCGTCTCCACGTCCTCCTTCTCCGCGCCGACCTGCCGCAATTCCGCGTCGAGCCGGGCGAGGCGGTCGTGGTCGGCGGCTTCGGCGGCCTCGTGGTTGAGCTTGGCCTCGCGGTCGGTCAGGGTCTGCAGGCGGCGTTCGAGGCGGGCCAGCTCCTTCTGCGCGGCGCGGTGCTCGGCCGAGCCCGCGCGCAGGCCCGCGCTGTCGTCCGGAGACTGTCGGTCCTCGCCGGTGGGCTTGGACCCATGGGGGTCTGCCCCCTGGGTGGGCGGGTTGTGCCGACCGGCGGGGGAGGGGAGCTTCCCGGCGCCCGCGAGCTGCTGGGCGCGGATCGACAGGTACTCCTCGATGCCGCCGACGAGGTGGGTGACGCCGCCGTCGCCGAGCACGGCGTGCACGGAGTCGCAGACGCGCTCGACGAGGTAGCGGTCGTGGGAGACCACCACGAGGGTGCCCGGCCACGAGTCCAGCAGGTCCTCCAGCTGCTGCAGGGTGTCGATGTCCAGGTCGTTGGTGGGCTCGTCGAGCAGTAGGACGTTGGGCTCGGCCATGAGCAGCCTGGCCAGCTGGAGCCTGCGCCGCTCGCCGCCGCTGAGGTCGCCGACCGGGGTCCACTGGCGCGCGGCGGGGAAGCCGAAGCGCTCGGCCAGCTGCGAGGCCGACATCTCCTGCTTGCCCAGCACCACCCGCCGGGCGACCTCCTCCACCGCCTCCAGCACGCGCAGCGCGGGCGGCAGGTCGTGCAGCTCCTGGCTCAGGTGCGCCAGGCGCACCGTCTGCCCCTGCAGGCGCTTGCCGGACTTCGGCTCGCTCTCGCCTGCCAGCAGGCGCAGCACCGTCGACTTGCCCGAGCCGTTCACCCCGACCAGGCCGACCCGGTCGCCGGGGCCGATGCGCCAGGTGACCTCGCGCAGGATCGGCTTGGGGCCCGCGTCGACGGAGACGTCCTCCAGCTCCACCACCGTGCGGCCCAGCCTGCGCTTGGCGAAGGCCAGCAGCTCCACGGAGTCGCGCGGGGCGGGCACGTCGGAGATCAGCGCCTCGGCGGCCTCGATGCGGTAGCGCGGCTTGGACGTGCGGGCCGGGGCGCCGCGGCGCAGCCACGCCAGCTCCTTGCGGGCCAGGTTGCGGCGCTTCTCCTCCAGCGTGTCGGCCAGGCGGGCGCGCTCGGCGCGGGCGTAGACCCAGTCCGCGTAGCCGCCCTCGTACTGCTCGACCCGCCCGCCGACGACTTCCCACGTGCGCGTGCACACGGTGTCGAGGAACCACCGGTCGTGGGTGACGACCACCAGCGCCGTGCCCGCGGCCAGCAGGTGGTCGGCGAGCCACTGCACGCCCTCGATGTCCAGGTGGTTGGTCGGCTCGTCCAGCACGACCAGGTCCAGCTCGCGCACCAGCGCCGCGGCCAGCGCGACCCGCCGCCGCTCGCCGCCGGACATGGTGTCCACCGAGCTGTCCATCCCCAGCGCGGTCAGCCCCAGCCCGTCGAGCACCGACCTGATCCGCGCGTCGGCGGCCCACTCGTGCTCGGCGTCGAACCCGCTGAGCACCGCGTCGCGCACCGTCGAGCCCGGCGCCAGCTCGGTGCGCTGGGTGACCACGGCCATCCGCAGGTCGCGCACCTGGCTCACCCGCCCGCCGTCGGGCGGCTCCAGGCCGGCCAGCACCTCCAGCAGCGTCGTCTTGCCCCCGCCGTTGAGCCCGACGACCCCGACCCGGTCGCCGCGGCCGATGCCGAGCGAGACCTCGTCGAGCAGCGGGCGGACGCCGAAGCTCTTGCTGACCTTCTCCAGATTGACCAGGTTGGCCATTCACGCACCTTCGGCCGGGGCTTGCACAGACCGCACCAGCTTACCGAGTGGCTTCAGTCACCCGCTTTTCACTGTTAATAGACCGTTCGGCGATGGCTCGAATACCCTCCGTTGACCATTTTGACAATGGCGCGAATCCCGACTAACTACGACTTGGTTTTGCTGTCTTGGAGGTCGAGATGTCCCGCGTCATCGCTGCCGCTCTGCTGCTCGTCCTCGCCGGCTGCGGCACCCCCGCCGCCGAGGAGACGGTCCCGTCGGAGTTCGGTCGGCAGATCCAGATCCGCTCCAGCGGCAGCCCCGTGCTCGCGACGCTCTGGCTCGACGGCGTGGACAAGGTCACCTGCACCGAGCCGGGCAGCCTGCCGCCCAACCGCGGCCACTTCCTCGCCGCGCGCATCGTGCTGCAGACCACCGAGCAGTACGAGCCGAACTGGGGCTGGTGGATGAGCGCCGAGGACTTCCTCGCCGTCGATGCCGACGGCGAGGTCATCGGCCAGGGGCTGAACACCTCGTGCCTGTCGCCCTCGCGCTACCTGTCCGACGACTTCTACCTGACCGACTCCGGCTACTACGGCGAGATCCTCATCGACGCCGCCGCCGAGCACGGCACCCTGATCTACCGGCCGCACAACCTGCCCGCCGACATCAAGGGCTGGCACTGGCAGTTCTAGGCAGCGGGCCGCGATGGTGACGGCTGCTCCTTCAGGATGATTTCGAGGGACGATTCCGTCGGGCGAGTATCTGGTGCGGTAGCGTCGCTTCCGTCTGCATCCGCAGACGTCTGAGGGGAGATTTATTCAATGTTTTCACGTCGTTTCGCCGTGCGTTTTTTGTCTGTGGTGTTCGGTGTCGCTGCCGCGTTCTCGCTCCAGCCTGCGATGGCATCTGCGCAGGTCGGCGGCACTGTGGGAGTGGCGGCCTACTCTGACTTCTGTGCGACCGGCCGAGTGAAGTCGATCGCCAACAACCTTCCCATTCGCACGGAGCCGTTGCACAGTGCTGCGCTTATCACGACCGCGCAGATGGGATACCAGTACGATTGTGTGGTCGATTACTACGCTTTGGGTGACCGGTACACCGCCTGTGGCGTGTCCAATGCCAACGGGTGGATTCTGATCAAGTTCAACAGCACCGGAGTCATCGGGTTCACCTACATGACCTGCTTGCAAGACGTCTGATCGACCCCGCGGTGGGGCGCCCGCCGGGCGTCCCACCGCGGTCCTAGGCGTGCACCTCGGGCGGGACCGGCCGGGGGGCCTCCTCGCCGCCGATGACGCGGGCGCCGGGGACCGGGCCGTGGGCGACGCGGACGGTGCGGCAGACGCCCGCGCCCGCCAGTTCGGCGGCCACGCGCAGGGCGGCGGTGTCGTCCTCGCACAGGAAGGCGCAGGTCGGGCCGGAGCCGGAGACGATGCCCGCGAGCGCGCCCGCACCCACCCCGGCGCGCAGCGTGCGGCGCAGGCCGGGGCGCAGGGACACCGCGGCGGCCTGCAGGTCGTTGCCCAGCAGCAGGGCCAGCTGGCGCGGGTCGCCGGTGGAAAGGGCTTCGAGGACCGGTTCGACGGCGCCCGCGCGCGGTGGGTCGCCATCGACGCGGAGGCGGTCCAATTCGGTGAATACTGTCGGAGTCGACAATCCGCGGCGGTCGAATGCCAATACCCAGTGATAGGTGTGCCGGGCGAGCACCGGCACCAATCGCTCGCCGCGTCCGGTGCCCAATGCGGTGCCGCCGTAAAGGGTGAACGGGACATCGCTGCCGATTCGGGCGGCCAGGCCCGCCAGGTCGTCGCGGGTGACCTCCAGCCGCCACAGCGCGGCGAGGCCGACGAGGGTGGCCGCGGCGTCGGCGCTGCCGCCAGCCATGCCGCCCGCGACCGGGATGCCCTTGCGGATGACCACCCGCACCCTGGGTTCGTCGGGGTCGCGGCCGCAGAAGCGTGCCAGTTCCTGCACCGCGCGCCAGGCCAGGTTCGACGGCCCCGTCGGCACCGAGTCGGCACCCTCGCCGAGCACCTCGACGCCGGGCTCGTCGGCGATGGCCACCGTGACCTCGTCGGTCAGCGACAGCGCCTGGAACAGGGTGGTCAGGTCGTGGTAGCCGTCCGGCCGAACGTCGCCGACCGCCAGGTGCAGATTGACCTTGGACGGCACGCGGACGGTGACCGGTTGCGGGACGACAGCGAGCACCCGACCAGCCTACGGGTCAGGCCGCGATGCCCTCCGGGCCCCGCACCGGGCGCTTGACGACGCCGCCGCGCTCGCGGATCCAGGACAGCGTCGACTCCGCCTGCGGGCCGGAGACGCCCAGCAGGAAGCGGGCCACCGGGGTCTCGCCGACCCTGGTCAGGCCGCCGCCGATGACCGAGACGTCGGTGCCGAAGCGGCCGCTGGCCTCCGGCAGCAGCGCGCCGACGGCGGAGAAGCCGATCAGCACGACCTCGGCGATGCGGTCGTGGCGGGCGCGCAGCGAGTCGGGGGTGTCGATGGCGGGCAGCAGCGCGTCGGCGACCAGGCTCGTCGGGTCCTGGATCAGCGACAGCACCGAGCCGCTGTCGGCGACGCGGCCGTCGACCAGCAGGGCGACGTCGTCGGCGATGCGGCGCGCGACGGTCGAGTCGCTGGTGGTGACCAGCACGGTGGAGCCCAGCTCGCCGCGGGCGCGGTCCAGTACGGCGAGCACGCCCGCCGCGCCGTCGCCGTCGAGGCCGTGGGTGGGGTCGTCGGCCAGCAGCAGGCCGGGGTCGCCGACGAGGGCGCGGGCGATCTGCACCCGGGCGCGCTGGCCCGCGGTGAGGTCGGCGGGCAGGGCGTTGCCGCGCGCGGTCAGGCCGATCAGGTCCAGCAGCTTGCCGACCCGCTCGCGGCGCTGCGGGCCGTCGATGCCCGCCTGCTCCAGCGGCATCGCGATGTTGCCCGCCGCGGTGCGCTGCGGCAGCAGCTCCTCGTGGCCGACGACGCCGATGCGGCGGCGGGCGGCGCGCAGGCGGCGCTGGTCCAGCGAGGCGGTGTTGTAGCCCTCGACGCGGACGACGCCGCTGTCCGGGCGCTCCTGCAGGGAGACGAGTCTGGCCAGGGTGGACTTCCCCGAGCCGCTCGGTCCGACGATGCTGGTGATCGCGCCGGGGGCGAGGTCGATGCTGACGTCGTCGATGGCGACGACCTGGCCGCTGTCGGTCCAGAAGGTCTTGGTGGCGTTCTCAACCGTGATCATGGCTTGGCTCCAGGCAGGCGTGAGTGCCGCGGCCCGGCGCGCGTCGGCGCGCGGCGGTGCGGCTGAGGTGTGTCCTAAAGGGATGGCGGCGGGGCGGAACTCGGCTGGATCAGCCGGATACGCACATTCGCCGACAGCCGGTCACGGTGCGCCTGCACTCGTCTATGACCCGCCTGCGGGTGAGGATGCCCATTTCGTTCTCCTCCATCGGTCCTGGCGGTAGCACCTGCCCGCGAGGGTGGTTGCTGCGGCGTCACAGAGCCAGGTCTCTCGGCCGCTCCTGATGGATAGCTGACCTGAGCTAACCCGATGTCCTGCCCGTCGCGCAAGCCTGTTAGGGCAGGTTAAGCCGGACCGTTCGCAACGTCACACTCCCGGAGTGCTCGGAGAGGCCCGAACGGCCCACTACCGGCCGGTATGGGCGCGCTGAGCAATCCGGACGAAGTCGCCGACGGCGAGCTGCTCGCCCCGCGCGCCGGGGTCGACGCCCGCGGCGGTGAGCACGGCCTCGGCGGCGGCGGGGGAGCCCGCCCAGCCGGACAGCGCCGCCCGCAACGTCTTGCGCCGCTGGGCGAACGCCGCGTCCACGACGGCGAAGACGGCCTCGCGGTCGGCGTCCGGGGTGTCCCTGCGCTCCAGCAGGACCAGCGCGGAGTCGACGTTGGGCACCGGCCAGAACACCGCCCTGGGCACGGTGGCGACCCGCTTCGCCGAGGCGTACCAGGCGATCTTGACGCTGGGCACCCCGTAGACGCGCCCGCCGGGGCCCGCGGCCATCCGGTCGGCGACCTCGGCCTGCACCATGACCAGCACCCGCCGCAGCGTCGGAACGGCGGCCAGCAGGTGAAGAACGACCGGGACTGCGACGTTGTAGGGCAGGTTGGCCACGAGCGCCGTCGGCGCCACCGGCAGCTCGGTGACCTTCATCGCGTCCGCCTGCACCACGGTCAGCCGGTCGGCCAGCTCCGGGGCGTGCTCGGCGGCGGTGGCGGGCAGCCGCGCCGCCAGCACCGGGTCGATCTCCACGGCCACCACGGCCGCGCACGCGGGCAGCAGCGCCAGGGTCAGCGACCCCAGGCCCGGCCCGACCTCCAGCACGACGTCGTCGGCGGCGAGGTCGGCGGCGGCGACGATGCGGCGCACGGTGTTGGGGTCGTGGACGAAGTTCTGCCCGAGCTTCTTGGTCGGACGCACCCCGAGGGACTCGGCGAGCCCGCGGATCTCGACGGGCCCCAGCAGCTTCATGAACGCTCCCTCAGTGAGGGCTTGCCCTCCAAATTGGACAGTCCGTTCCAGGCCAGGTTCACCAGGTGCGCGGCGACCTCGCCCTTCTTGGGCTTGCGCGCCTCCAGCCACCACTGGCCGGTCAGCGCGACCATGCCGACGAGCGCCTGGGCGTAGAGCTGGGCCAGCTTGGAGTCGTAGCCGCGCTTGCTGAACTGCACGCCGAGGATGTGCTCCACCTGGCTGGCGATGTCGTTGAGCAGGCTGGAGAACGTGCCGGTCGAGGTGGCCACCGGCGAGTCCCGCACGAGGATGCGGAAGCCGTCGGTGGAGCCCTCGATGTAGTCCAGCAGCGAGCCCGCGGCGCGCTCCAGCAGCAGCCTGGGGTGGGCGTCCTCCGACAGCGCCGCGGTCATGCCGTTGAGCAGCGTGCGCATCTCCCGGTCGACGACGACCGCGTAGATGCCCTCCTTGCCGCCGAAGTGCTCGTAGACCACCGGCTTGCTGACGTTGGCCCGGTGCGCGATCTCCTCCACCGAGGCGGCGTCGAAGCCCTTCTCGGCGAACAGGGCTCGGGCAACGTCGAGCAGCTGCTCGCGCCGCTCCCTGCCGCTCATGCGCACGCGGGCCACCCCGGGCACCTCCGCTCCGGTACCCGCGGCGTCGCTCGGCCGACTCCCCGCTCCACCCGGGCAGCCTAGTCGCGCCGCCCGGCCCGGGTTACTTGGCCGAGATCTTGGCCAGCCGCTGCGGCGTGGGCCAGCGCACGTCAGTGGCCCAGCCGAACTTCTCGAAGAGCCAGATCAGCCGCGCCGAGGTGTCGATCTGCCCGCGCAGCACGCCGTGGCGGGCGCAGGTGGGGTCGGCGTGGTGCAGGTTGTGCCAGGACTCGCCGAAGCTGAGGATGGCCAGCGGCCAGAAGTTGGCGGCCTTGTCGCGGCTGGCGAAGGGCCGCTCGCCGATCATGTGGCAGATCGAGTTGGTCGACCAGGTGACGTGGTGCAGGACCGCCACGCGCACCAGCCCGGCCCAGAAGAACGCGGTGAACGCGCCCCACCACGACCAGGTCAGCAGTCCGCCGATGAGCGCGGGCAGCAGCAGCGTGGCCGCGGTGAGCAGCGGGAACAGCTTGTTGACCCGGACGATGTCGCGGTCGGCGAGCAGGTCGGGGGCGAAGCGCTGCTTGCTGGTGACGTCGTGGTCGAACAGCCAGCCCATGTGCGCGTGCCAGAAGCCCTTGGCCAGCGCCATCGGCGAGGTGCCGAACAGCCACGGCGAGTGCGGGTCGCCCTCGCGGTCGGAGAAGGCGTGGTGGCGGCGGTGGTCGGCGACCCAGGTGATCGGCGGGCTCTGCACCGCCATGCTGCCCATGACCGCCAGCATGATCTTGAGCGGCCGGTTGGCCTTGAACGAGCCGTGGGTGAACAGGCGGTGGTAGCCGACGGTCACCCCGAGGCCGGAGAAGTAGAAGAAGAACACCGCGAGGGCGACGTCGAGCCAGGTCAGGCCCCACCCCCACGCCAGCGGGACGGCCGCGATGAGGGCGGCGAACGGCAGCAGTACGAAGACGTACACGCCGATCCGGGTGGCCAGGTTCCGCTGGCCGTCGATGATGGGCCGGGGGCCCGCGCCGACGGTGGCTGTCATGTCTTCCCTTTCGCGCCGGGCGCCGGTAAGGGCAGCCTCGCCTACGGTTGCGTAACCTTCGCCAGCGTAGGCGGAAACGGGGTGGGAACGACATATGGCAATCGGTGGTCCCTGCCACCCGGATGCCGCGCCCCGCGCGCGCAGGTGAACGCAGCGCGTTCGGCCGAGCCGGATGCGTGCGCACGGCCGACGATCATGTGACGCCGGTAACACCCGATCGGACGCGACCGGAGGCCAATCGCCCGGGTCCTGGTGCTCCCGGACGCCTGTCCGTGCCACGATGGTGCCCGCGTTCGGGCCCCGGGCCCGAGCGTTCCGCCGTGGTGTAATGGCAGCACCTTGGATTTTGGTTCCAATGGTTCAGGTTCGAATCCTGGCGGCGGAGCACGGAGGAACCCCCACCAACTCGCCAAGGGGTGCAGCGACGCACGTGGACGCCGAGCAGCGGGACGAGGCAGACCTGCCCGCGTTGGAGGAGCGCTCCGACGCCTGGCTGGTGGGGCGCGCCCGCGAACTGCTCGCGATCATCCAGACCAGCCCCGCCGCCGAGCGGCGCAGGCACACCACCGAGGTCGACCGCCTCCTCGCCGAGGCCCAGCACCGCGGCGAGCCGCGCATGGTCGCCCAGCTGCTGCGCTCGGCGGTCGCCGTGCGGGTGGTCAACGCCGACACCGCCGACTCCGCCGAGCCGCTGCTGGACGAGATGCTCGCCCACACCCGCCGCCACGGCCTGGTCGTGCTCCAGGCCGACGCGCACGCCCTGCGCGGGCGCCGCCTGCTCATCGCCGGGGCCGAGGACGCCGCGCTCACCGAGGCCGCCGTCGCCCTGGCCATGCTGGACGAGGACATCACCCCCGACGTCATGCTCGGCGGGCGCGTCTGGGACATGATCATGGCCTCGACGCTGCTGGACATCGGCAGCGTGCTCACCCAGCTCGGCGTCTACGAGGTCGCCGACCAGGTGATGACCCGGGCGCACAAGTGCATCCGCGCCTCGGCGGGCCCGCACCTGATCTCGGTGCACCTGATCAACCGCTGCCGCCTGCTCATCGGCTGGGGGCTGCGGCTGGAGCGCATCGGCGAGGACGAGCGCGCCGCCGAGCGCTTCGCCACCGCCGCCGCGATCGCCGTCGCCGTCGAGGCGCCCTTCCGCGAGTCGCTGTTCCCGCGCGACGCCACCCGCCCCGCCGCCGACCAGAACCCGATCATCGGCGCGGCGCTGGCGCTGGCCCACCCCTCCGGCGTGCACGTCAAGCGGCTGCGGGGGCTGATCGACTCCGTGCACTACCCGCGCGAGCTGATCATCGCCGCGATCGCCCTGGCCCGGTGCCTGGAGTACGAGGGCCGCGACGACGAGGCCCTGGCGGTGCTCGACGACGCCCGCAGCGCCATGTACGACGACGCCTCCGAGCCGACCCTGCGGCTGTGCCTGATCCGCGAGTACGCCCGCCTCTCCGGGCCCGACGGCGGCGAGCGCACCACCAGCGCCCTGGAGCACTACGCCTCGGAGCTGGAGAACCAGCTGTGGGAGATGCGCGAGTCGCGCATCGCCACCCTCAACACCCGCCGCGAGCACGAGCGCCTGTCCCGCATGCACGGCGCGATCGCCCGCCAAGCCCTGCAGGACCCGCTCACCGGCCTGCCCAACCGCCGCGCCCTGGACGAGCGGCTGGAGGCGCTGGCGGGCAACCCCACCAACCACCCGCTGGCCATCGCCCTGGTCGACCTCGACGGGTTCAAGGGCGTCAACGACCGCATGTCCCACGCCGAGGGCGACGACGTGCTGCGCGTCGTGGCCGCCACCATGCGCGACGCGCTGCGCGGCAGCGACATGGTCGCCCGCTACGGCGGCGACGAGTTCATCGTGCTGCTGGCAGGCGCCCCGCTCGCCGCCGCCGAGGCCGCGCTGCGCCGCGCGCTCACCGCCGTGGCCGACCTGCCGCACGACCTCTCGCACGGGGTGACGCTGTCCATCGGCGTCGTCGCGCTGCGTCCCCACGAGACCGCGGTGCGCGCGCTGGCCCGCGCCGACGCGGCGATGTACCAGGCGAAGCGGCGCGGTGGCAACGGGATCGTCGCCATCCGCGCGGGCGAGCCCGACGACGTGGTCGGCACCCCCGACGAGCAGGCCGACGACCCCGCGTGGGCGCTGCCGGAGACCACGTAGGATCGTGACCCGGCCGGAGTCGCGCCGGAATCCCCGCGTCGACCCGCGCCGCCGCTGTTCACGACGCTAGGGAGTGCGATGTCCGCAACTCTGACCTCGGTGGTGCTGGCCGCGGGGGAGGGCACCCGGATGCGCTCGGCGACGCCCAAGGTGCTGCACCCGGTGGGCGGTCGCCCGCTGGTCGAGCACGCCGTGCGCGCCGCCGCCGGTCTCAAGCCCGCGCACCTGGTGGTGGTGCTGGGCCACGGCCGCGACGCCGTCGCCGCGCACCTCGCCTCGCTCGACGGGGTGGCCACCGCGGTCCAGGAGACCCAGGACGGCACCGGGCACGCCGTGGCGTGCGGGCTGTCGGTGCTGCCCTCCGGGCTGACCGGCACCGTCCTGGTCACCTACGGCGACGTGCCGCTGCTGGACACCGACACCCTCGCCGCGCTGCTGGACGCGCACACCGAGCAGGGCAACGCGGTCACCGTGCTGACGGCCTCGGTCGCCGACCCGACCGGCTACGGCCGGATCATCCGCTCGTCGGATGCCTCCGTGCGGGGGATCGTGGAGCACAAGGACGCCACCGCCGAGCAGCGCGCCATCACCGAGGTCAACTCCGGGGTGTACGCCTTCGACGCCGAGGTGCTCCTCGACGGCCTGTCCCGGCTGTCCACCGACAACTCCCAGGGCGAGCTGTACCTGACCGACGTGCTCGGCATCGCCAGCGGCGACGGCCGCCGCGTCGGCGCGCTGGTGTGCGCCGACCCGTGGCTGGTCGAGGGCGTCAACGACCGCGTGCAGCTGGCGAAGCTGGGCGCGGAGCTGAACCGGCGCACCGTCGAGCGCTGGATGCGCGAGGGCGTGACCGTGGTGGACCCGGCCACCACCTGGATCGACCAGGACGTGACGCTGGCCCGCGACGTGGTCATCGAGCCGAACGTGCAGCTGCGCGGGGCCACCTCGCTCGGCGAAGGCGCGGTCGTCGGGCCGGACACCACCCTCACCGACGTGATCGTCGGCGCGGGCGCGTCGGTGGTGCGCACCCACGGCTCGGAGTCCGAGATCGGCGCGGGCGCGTCGGTGGGCCCGTTCGCCTTCCTGCGGCCGGGCACGACGCTGGGCGCCAAGGGCAAGATCGGCACCTTTGTGGAAGTGAAGAACTCCGACATCGGCGCCGGGTCCAAGATCCCGCACCTGTCCTATGTGGGCGATGCCACGATCGGCGAGCAGTCCAACATCGGCGCGGCGAGCGTCTTCGTCAACTACGACGGGGTCAAGAAGCACCGCTCGATCGTGGGCTCGCACGTGCGCATGGGGTCGGACAACATGTATGTAGCGCCCATCACGATCGGCGACGGCGCGTACAGCGGGGCGGGTACGGTCCTGCGGCGCAACGTGCCGCCGGGCGCGCTCGCGGTGAGCGGCGGGCCGCAGCGCAACATCGATGACTGGGTGCTGCGGATGCGGCCCGGGACGGCGGCGGCCGAGGCCGCGCAGTCGGCCAAGGACGCGCAGCGGGACGAGAGCGAAGGGCAGTCATGAACGCGAAGTCGGGTACTCCCAAGAAGAGCCTGATGCTGTTCTCCGGTCGCGCGCACCCGGAGCTGGCCGAGGAGGTGGCCAAGCACCTCAACGTCACGATCACCCCGCAGTCGGCCTACGACTTCGCCAACGGCGAGACGTTCGTCCGGTTCGAGGAGTCCGTGCGCGGCTGCGACGCGTTCGTCATGCAGAGCCACAGCGCGCCGATCAACCAGTGGGTCATGGAGCAGCTGCTCATGGTCGACGCGCTCAAGCGGGCCTCGGCCAAGCGCATCACCGTGATCATGCCGTACTACCCGTACGCCCGGCAGGACAAGAAGCACAAGGGCCGCGAGCCGATCTCCGCCCGCCTGATCGCCGACCTGTTCAAGGTCGCGGGCGCCGACCGGATCATGACCGTCGACCTGCACACCGCCCAGATCCAGGGCTTCTTCGACGGCCCGGTCGACCACCTCTTCGGCCAGACCCTGCTCTCCCGCTACGTCAAGGAGAACTACTCCGCCGACAACATCACGGTCATCTCCCCGGACGCGGGCCGCACCAAGCTCGCCGAGAAGTGGGCCAACGACCTCGGCGGCACCCCGATCGCGTTCATCCACAAGACCCGCGACCCGTTGCGCCCCAACGAGGTTGTGGCCAACCGCGTGGTCGGCGAGGTGCGCGGGCGGCTGTGCGTGGTCATCGACGACATGGTCGACACCGGCGGCACCATCGCCAAGGCGGTGCACCAGCTGCTGGACGAGGGCGCCTCGGATGTCGTCATGGCCGCCACCCACGGCGTGCTGTCGGGCCCCGCGCGTGAGCGGCTGTCCGGTTGCGGCGCGAAAGAGGTCATCTTCACCAACACGCTGCCGATCGGGGAGGACAAGCGCTTCCCGGGCATGACGGTGCTGTCGATCGCCCCGCTGCTCGCGCGCGCCATCCAGCAGGTCTTCGAGGACGGCTCGGTGACGAGCCTCTTCGACGGCGACGCCTAGGCTGTTTCCTCCATCGCCCGCTTGGCCGACTCGGCCAGGCGGGCGATGGCGTTCTCCGGGACGATCAGCTCGAAGCCGTCGAGGTGGCCACCGAAGAGGATCTCGACCTCGTTGTCGGCGTTGCGCGTGTAGGACATCGCACAGTCCTCGCCGATCCATGGCGCTCGGCTGAGCCCCGGCAGGCACGCCTCGACGGCGGCCGCAGAACGCGACGGGCATCGCGAAGATGGCGCCGCTGATCATCCCGGGCCTGCTCCAGACCAACGACACCATCCGCGCGATCATGAACGCCGGTGGCGTGCCCAAGTCCGAGATCGCCGCGCGGGTGGCCATCCGCATCGGTCGGCGGAACGTGATCACCCGCCCGAAGCCCGCCACGCTCCTCGCGCTGGTCGGGCACAGCGCGCTCTGCCAGGACATCGGCGGCCCCGAGGTGGCCGTGGAGCAGTTGCGCCAATCGAGATCGTTGTCGAGGTCGCGTCCGGTGCCGTTCGGGATTCCAAGAACCCCGTCGCCCCCCTCGCCGTCGACGTGCGTTCCTGATCGCCGCCGCCAAGCGGTTCTAGAACCTGGGCGTCCGCTTCTCCAGGAACGCAGCGACTCCCTCGGCGTAGTCCGCGCTGTTCACCGAACCCTCGTACAGCGCCAGCACCGCCGCGTCCTCGGCCACCGCTCCCTCCACGATCCGCCCGACGATCGCCTTCGCCCCCCTGATCGTCACCTGCGAGCGCGAGGCCATCACCTCGGCCAGCTCCCCGACCCGCTTCTCCAGCGACGACGGCGCGTGCAGCTCGTTCACCAGGCCGATGCGCAGGGCCGTCGCGGCGTCCACGATCTCGCCGGAGTACAGGATCTGCTTGGCCCACGCCGGTCCCACGACATCCACCAGCTGCTTGGTCGAGGGCAGGCTGAACACGATCCCCAGCTTCGCCGGGGTGATCCCGAAGCGCGCGTCGTCGGCCGCCAGGCGCAGGTCGCAGGCCAGGGCCAGTTCGCAGCCGCCGCCGATGCAGAAGCCGGTGATGGCCGCGACCGTCGGCTTGGGCAGCGACACCAGCGCCGAGGTCGCCGCGTGGATGGCGACCTGGTAGCGGCGGGCGCCGTCGGCGTCGCGGCGCAGGGAGGTGAACTCGCTGATGTCGGCTCCGGCCGAGAAGTGCTCGCCGCCCCGGATCACCAGCACCCGCACCGCCTCGTCGGCGGCGACCGACTCCACGATGCCCGGGATCGCCGCCCACATGTCGTAGCTGAGCGCGTTGCGCTTGGCGGGGCGGTCGATGGTCAGGGTGGCCACCGGGCCGTCGGTCGTCAGCACGAGATGCACGCCGGTCACCGTAACCGCGATGCGCACCTGGCGGCGCGAGACGGCGGCCACACGCTGAGCCGGACATACTGGACGGCATGCGCGCTCTCGTTGTAGTTGCGGCGGCTGCACTGGCCGCGTCGGCCTGCACCTCCTCCGCCGAGACGGGACGCGTCCCCGCGCCGTCGTCGGGGGGCGCGGCGGCGACCCCGACGCAGGCCGGTGCTCCCCGGCTGGTGGTCGAGGAGGTGGCCAGCGGGCTCACCCACGGCTGGGACGTCGGCTTCCTGCCGGACGGCAAGCTGCTGGTCAGCCAGCGCAACGCAGTCCTCGCCCTGGTCTCCGGCGGTCAGGTCACCGAGCTGAAGGCCGACCTGGGCTCGGTCGCCGTCGGCGGTGAGGGCGGCCTGATGGGCCTGGTCGTGCACCCCGACTTCGCCACCTCGCGCGAGTTCACCACCTGCCAGAACCACACCGAGAACGGCCAACCCGCCGACGTCCGCGTCGTCACCTGGCGCCTGACCGAGGACGAGACCACCGCGACCCGCGTCCGCGAACTCGTCACCGGCCTGCCCACCGCCTCCTCCGGCAGGCACTCCGGCTGCCGCCCCACCATCGGCCCCGACGGCGAACTGCTCGTCGGCACCGGCGACGCCGCCCGCGGCGAGGTCCCCCAGGACCGCGCCAGCCTGGGCGGCAAGGTCCTGCGCGTCGACCTCAAGACCGGCGAGCCCCTGCAGGACAACCCGGACCCCGCCTCCCGCGTGCTCACCTACGGCCACCGCAACATCCAGGGCATCGCCCTGCGCCCCGGCACCGACCAGGTCTTCACCGCCGAACACGGCCCGGACAAGAACGACGAGATCAACCTCGTCGTCCCCGGCGGCAACTACGGCTGGGACCCGTCCCAGGGCGGCACCGTCGACGGCTACGACGAAGACGTCCCCATGACCGACCTCCAGCGCTTCCCCGACGCCGTCCCCGCCAAGTGGGAGTCCGGCGACACCACCGAAGCCATCTGCGCGGTCACCTTCCTCGACGGCGACCAGTGGGGCGACCTCAACGGCGCCCTCGTCGCCACCGCCCTGCGCGGCGCCAAACTGATGATCTTCACCCTCTCCGAGGCGGGCGACGTCACCTCAGTCGCCATCCCCGACGAGTTCAAGGACACCTTCGGCCGCCTCCGCGCCGCCCGCACCGGCCCGGACGGGGCGCTGTACGTGACCACCTCCAACGGCGAGAACGACAAACTCCTCAAGATCACGCCAGCGTGAGCTGCGGGCAGGCCGAGGACAGCGCGTCAACAAGCTCGTCGACCAAGGCCACGAAGCTCGGAGCTACCACCGGATCTCCCCCAGCGGCAGTGGTGGCGAGCGCCGGGAGGACGCCGGAGACGGTTGTTCCGTGTGCCTTCAGGACTTGGAGGGCGCGCTGAGTCGTTGGCTTCGCATGCGGGTCGGCGGTGTGCAGGGTGATCGCTTCGACCAGTGATTCGGTGTCTGTGGCCTGAAGCAGGCGGAACATGTCGAGGGCATCCTTCTCCTTCACCCGATCCGCGCGACCCGCTTCCGCGTCCTTCAGCCGCTCGCCGATCTTGACTGCCTTGGCGGCAAGCAAGGCGGCTGGACCTGCCACTCGCAACGTGAACTCCCGGATGTCCTCTTCGCTGAAGCTGGTCAGCAGGAGCGGCGCGTTGTCGACCAGGGAGGGTTCCAGGCCGGCGGTGATGCGGGCCGCGGGGCGCTCGTGCCCTGCCAATCGGGCAGCGCGCGCTCCCCGCCTGGCGGTGCCGCTTGGTGGGGGACGACCATGATGTCCACCGCGATGTCGTTCTCCGACCTCCAGTTTCCCGGATTGTCGCCGACGGAGAAGCCCGCACTCACCAGCGCCGCGCATATCTCGGGGTCGGCCGCGAGTGTGGAGGCGTTCAAAGCCAGGTCAGCATCCGTCGTCATCGGTGGCTGCGCCAGATCGCCTTGGCCTGTGTGCACGTACACCGCCTGTGCACCGACCAGGATCAGGTTGTCGAGGTGTTAGTGAAGCGCGGTGAGTGCGTCCAGCAGAACGGTTCGGGCAGCGATGTACTCGGCGGCATAGGTCATCTACTCGCTCCAGTCCGGGTCAGTTCGGCCGAGGTGGTCGATAAGTTGGTCTGCTTCTTGTGCGAAGCGGCCCGGTAAGGTGAGGAGGTCAGCCAGCACCTGCCCCAGCGGGGCTACAGGCAGGCCGGACGCGGTGAACTCTTGGACGGCCAGCAGTGTCTTGTCTCGCGGTGTCGTGATGATCACGTTGCTGCTTTCCCTGCCTGTCCGGACGAGTTTGAGCTGGTCCGCGAGGGTCTGTGGGTCTGCTGCGTACACGGGTGCCAACAGCACCGGAATCACGGATGTGGCCGACACCGGAAGGTAGTGCCGTGCGGCGGGGGAACCGGTGACACAGATGTCGTCGCGGCCGCTCAGCCTCGCCAGCAGGTGGGGCAATCCCGTGGGGCGAGGTAGTCGAACGTGACGCTGTTCGTGCTGGTGAAGCGGTAGTCGGCCGTCCAGCGTTCCAACAGCGAACGGCGTCGAACGCGCACGACGGCTCCAGTCTCGTCCCTCTCGACCGCGCCTGCGGAGGCCAGCGCGGGCATCACCTTCGACACAGCGGCCGGGCTGCTCGTCGCCAGCTGAGCCAGCTCTCGGATGCCTATCGGAGGGGTCGTCTCCAGCAGCGTGCGGATTGCTCGTCCCGCGGCCGGACCGTTCAACCGGGTCGTCGCCTGGTTGCCGCGTGGTCTCGGAGGCCGTTGTGCGCCGTCCAGACGGATCAGCAGTGGCGGGTTCTCGTGAGTGATGTGTACCCAACCCGTAGTGTCGAGGTAGCTGAACCCGTTGTCCTGGCAAGCCGCGCGAAGCGCGGGATTGACGTACTCGGTCACGAAGATGACCGGCAACTCGGTGGTTCCTCGCACCGCGAGCAACTGGTTGATCACGTTCGAGTTCGAGACGGACGTGAGCTTGGACTCGATGACGTAGTGCGCCGTATGGCCTGAGCCGTTTCGCACGGTGAGGAGGCCGTCTGCTCGTCGGCCGCCCGCCGCGTCCTCTGAGAAGGTTGCATCCCAGCCAGGAGGGAGTACGGATTGCAGTCTCTCTACGGCCTTGACCAGTAGTATTTCGTGTTCCGAACTGTTTCTCCGCATGCGAAACAGCCCATAACGCGAAACGCTAGTTTTGGTGGTTCGACGTCTGACACAGTTGGGTGACGCGTAGGCTGGGTGCGCAACCCCTGACGGAGGCGGCCAGTCCCGGGCAGGGGTCTGTCCGCGTCCGCGCACCGAAGAGGGAATCCCCGTGTCGAAGGCTCCGCTCAGTGGGCTTCTGGAATCCGTGCTGCACGACCCCTCCATCGCCGCCGTCGTGGACGCGGCCGGGGCCGGGTCGCTGTCCATCGATGGGCCCGTCGCCGCGCGACCGCTCGTGGTGGCCGCGCTTGCCGCCGCGGACAAGGCCGTGCTGGCGGTCACCGCGACCGGGCGGGAGGCCGACGACCTCACCGCCGTGCTCGGTGACCTGATCGGGCCGGAGAAGGTCGTCAACTTCCCGTCCTGGGAGACGCTGCCGCACGAGCGGCTGTCCCCGCGGGCGGACACCGTCGGGCGGCGGCTGGAGATCCTGCGCAGGCTCGCCCACCCCGAGGAGCACGAGCACGGGCAGGTCAAGGTCGTCGTCTCCACCGTGCGCAGCCTGATCCAGCCGATGGCGCCCGGTCTCGGCGAGCTGGCGCCCGTGCACCTGGTGGTCAACAGCGAGTCGGACTTCGAGCAGACCCTGATCAGGCTCACCGACCTGGCCTACGCGCGGGTGGACATGGTCGAGAAGCGCGGCGAGTACGCCGTGCGCGGCGGCATCGTCGACCTGTTCCCCCCGACGGCCGAGCACCCCGTGCGGGTGGAGTTCTGGGGTGACGAGGTCACCGAGATCCGCGCCTTCGCCGTCGCCGACCAGCGCTCGCTGCCCGGGGAGCTGGGCTCGGTCGTCGCGCCGCCGTGCCGGGAGCTGCTGCTCACCGACGCGGTTAAGGAGCGCGCCGCCGCGCTGGCCGGTCTGCACGAGTCCGACGCGCACCTGCACGAGATGCTGACCAAGCTCGCCGAGGGCATCCCGGTCGAGGGCATGGAGGCGCTGATCCCGGCGCTGTGCCCCGGTGAGATGCAGCTGCTCACCGACGTCCTCCCGGCGGGCGCGCACGTGCTGCTCAACGACCCGGAGAAGATCCGCACCCGCGCCCACGACCTCGTCCGCACCGGCCAGGAGTTCCTGGAGGCCTCCTGGATGGCCGCCGCGGGCGGCGGCAAGGCGCCCATCGACCTCGGCGCCTCGGCCTACCGCGACCTCGGCGACATCGCCGCGCACGCCCGCGACACCGAGCACCCGTGGTGGACGCTGAGCCAGCTGACCACCGGCGAGGCCCACCACATCGACCTCAAGCCGGTGGAGAACTACCGCGGCGACATCACCCGCGCCTTCACCGACCTGCGCGCCCACACCGCCGCCGGCGGCGCGGCCGTGCTGGTCGTGCCCGGTCAGGGCACCGCGCAGCGCGCCGTCGAGCAGCTCGCCGAGGTCGACGTGGCCGCCGTGTTCGCCGAGGACGGCCTGCGCGGGGAGCCCGCCAAGGGCCTGGTCACGGTGGTGCGCGGCTGCCTGGACGACGGCTTCACCGCCGCGGGCCGGGCGCTGGCCGTGCTCACCGAGGCCGACGTCACCGGCGGCAGGCACGGCACGTCCACCCGGGACATGTCGGTGAAGATGCCCTCGCGGCGGCGCAACGCCGTCGACCCGCTGGCGCTCAAGCCCGGCGACTACGTGGTGCACGAGCAGCACGGCATCGGCCGCTATGTGGAGATGGCCCAGCGCGCGGTCAAGGACCCGGCGGGCGGCTCGGTCACCCGCGAGTACCTGGTGCTGGAGTACTCCAGCTCCAAGCGCGGCCAGCCCGGCGACCGGCTGTTCGTCCCCACCGACCAGCTGGACGAGATCTCCCGCTACGTCGGCGGCGAGCTGCCCTCGCTGAACAAGCTCGGCGGCTCGGACTGGAAGAACACCAAGGCCAAGGCCCGCAAGGCGGTCAAGCAGATCGCCGCGGAGCTGGTGCAGCTCTACGCCGCCCGCCAGGCCGCCCCCGGCCACGCCTTCGGCGCCGACACCCCCTGGCAGCGCGAGCTGGAGGACGCCTTCCCGTTCACCGAGACCGCCGACCAGATGGCCGCCATCGACGAGGTCAAGGGCGACATGATGCGCGCGGTCCCGATGGACCGGGTCATCTGCGGCGACGTCGGCTACGGCAAGACCGAGATCGCGGTCCGCGCGGCGTTCAAGGCCGTGCAGGACGGCAAGCAGGTCGCGGTGCTGGTGCCGACGACGCTGCTGGCCCAGCAGCACCTCAACACCTTCGCCGGGCGGATGCACTCCTTCCCGGTCACGGTGAAGGGCCTCTCGCGCTTCACCGACGCCCAGGAGTCCGAGGCGACCGTCGCGGGCCTGGCCGACGGCAGCGTCGACATCGTCATCGGCACGCACCGCCTGCTGCAGACCGGGCTGCGCTACAAGGACCTCGGCCTGGTGATCGTGGACGAGGAGCAGCGCTTCGGCGTCGAGCACAAGGAGCACATCAAGGCGCTGCGCACCCACGTCGACGTGCTGACGATGTCGGCCACGCCGATCCCGCGCACGCTGGAGATGTCGCTGGCGGGCATCCGCGAGATGTCGACCATCCTCACCCCGCCCGAGGACCGCCACCCGATCCTGACCTACGTCGGCGCCTACGACGACAAGCAGGTCGGCGCCGCGATCCGCCGCGAGCTGCTGCGCGACGGCCAGGTGTTCTTCGTGCACAACCGGGTCTCCTCCATCGAGAAGGCGGCGCGGCGGCTGCGCGAGCTGGTGCCCGAGGCGCGGATCGTCACCGCGCACGGCCAGATGAACGAGGACCGGCTGGAGAAGATCATCCAGGGGTTCTGGGAGCGCGAGCACGACGTGCTGGTGTGCACGACGATCGTGGAGACCGGCCTGGACATCTCCAACGCGAACACGCTGATCGTCGAGCGCGGGGACATGCTGGGCCTGGCCCAGCTGCACCAGCTGCGCGGGCGCGTCGGCCGAGGCCGCGAGCGCGGCTACGCCTACTTCCTCTACCCGCCGGAGTCCCCGCTCACCGAGACCGCCCACGACCGCCTCGCCACGATCGCCCAGAACACCGAGCTGGGCGCGGGCATGGCGGTGGCGATGAAGGACCTGGAGATCCGCGGCGCGGGCAACATCCTGGGCGCCGAGCAGTCCGGCCACATCGCCGGCGTCGGCTTCGACCTGTACGTGCGCCTGGTCGGCGAGGCCGTCGAGGCCTTCCGCAAGCACGCGGGCGCGCCCGGGACCGAAGACGAGGACGAGCTGGCCGAGGTCAGGGTGGACCTGCCCATCGACGCGCACCTGCCGCACGACTACGTGCCGGGGGAGCGGCTGCGGCTGGAGGCCTACCGCAAGATCGCCGCCGCGACCGACGACGACGGCCTGGCCGCGGTGCGCGAGGAACTCGTGGACCGCTACGGCGAGCCGCCGGTGCCGGTGGACAACCTGCTGGCCGTGGCCCGCTTCCGCCAGCTGTGCCGCGCGCACGGCGTCACCGAGGCGGTCACCCAGGGCAGCGCGATCCGCTTCGCCCCGATGCCGCTGCGCGACTCGCAGCTGGTGCGGCTCAAGCGGCTGCACCCGAGGGCCGTGCACAAGGCGGTCACCAACACCGTCTCGGTGCCCCGCCCGACGGAGGGCGCGGCGGGCGGGCGGATGGGCGCCCCGCTGCTGCGCGACCGCGAGCTGCTGGCCTGGTGCGCGAAGTTCCTGGAGTCGCTGGCCGCCAGCCCGGTCCCGGTCGGCTAGCCCGCCCAGCCCGTCCAAGCGGTCCCGCCGAGCCTCACCCGGACGGGTGGTCGTCATCGCCGGTCACCCGTTATGGCAGGCTGCACCACTGTGACCGCTGCCATGTCTTCCGCCCGCCGTCGCCGTCGCGGCCTCGTGCTGCTGTCCGCCGTGGTGGGGCTGGTCCTCAGCGCCTGCTCGACCGGCCCCAGCCAGGTCAACGCCGCGGCCATCGTCGGCGACAAGACGATCACGGTGGACCAGGTCCAGGAGCTGACCCGCAAGGCCGTGGAGGCCGAGCCCGCCGCGAAGGTCCTCGCCGACCAGCGCAAGCTCGACCTGCTCTCGCGCGCGGTGCTCAAGCAGCTGGTCACCCACGAGCTGCTGGAGACCTACGCCAGGGACAACGGGATCACCGTCGACTCCGGCCAGGTCGGCCAGCTGTCCCGCCAGCTCTCCGAGTCGCTGCAGCCGCTGCCCACCGACGGGTCGGTCACCGCCGACATCATCGTGCAGCAGGCGGTGAACAAGGTCATCGACCCGACCGTCCTGGCCAAGGACTACCTGCTCCAGCTCAAGCTCGGCCAGCAGGCGGCGCCGACCCTCGAGGTCACCATGGACTACATCGTGCTCGCGCCGGGCGGGCCCGAGGAGCCGACCGGGTCGCTGCGCGGCAAGGCCGAGGACCTGGCCAAGCGGCTCGCGGCCGGGCCCGAGCAGGCGGCGGCGGTCTTCCAGGAGGAGATCCAGGCGGGCGGCCAGGCGATGACCGCGCAGAAGTTCACCCCGTCGGCGGACCCCAGCATCGCCGGGACGCTCATCTACGGCACCCCGGTCGGCAATGTCATCGGCTTCCAGCCGAGCGCCGAGCAGGCGCTCTGGGTGGTCGCCGTGGTCACCGGGCGCTCCACCGACGCCGAGCCCGACCCGAGCGCCGCGCAGGACCCGCGGCTGGCCACCGCCCTCGGCCCGCGCCTGCTGCAGCCGCTGGTCGACCAGGTCGGCGTCACGATCAGCCCCCGCTACGGCGTGTGGGACATCGGGGCCATGGGCGTGGCGCCCAGTGCGGCCGAGACGGCCGGTTTCGTGGTGCCGATGGCCGAGGGCGCGGCCAAGCCGTGACCGACTCCGCGGTCGTCCTGGTCCGCGGCGGCACGGTCCCGGTCGAGGCGCTGCCGCTGCTGCGGTCGGCGGCCCGGGTGGAGATCGCGGGCGGGGTAGACCCGGTCTTCGCCGCTGCTGGGGGTGATGGCGGTGGCGGTGGCGTTGGCGGTGGCGGTGGCGACGGTTCAGTCGTCCTGCTGACCGACGACCTCTCCGTCCCGCTCGCCGAGACGATGCTCGCCGACGGCGTCCCGCTCTATGCCACCCCCGGCGCGCGCCTGCTCGACGCCGCGCGGGTGATGGACCGGCTGCGCTCGCCGGGCGGCTGCCCGTGGGACGCCGAGCAGACCCACGACTCGCTGCGCCAGTACCTGGTCGAGGAGTGCTACGAGCTGCTGGAGGCCATCGAGGACGGCGACCGCGCCGCGCTGCGCGAGGAGCTGGGCGACGTGCTGCTCCAGGTGCTCTTCCACGCCCGCGTGGCCGAGGAGGACCCGACCGACCCGTTCGGCGTCGACGACGTGGCCGCGGGTCTGGTCGACAAGCTCGTCGGCCGCCACCCGCACGTGTTCGCCGGTGGCGATCCGGCCGTGCGCGACGCGCGCTCCCAGGAGAAGCGCTGGGAGGAGCTCAAGCAGGACGAGAAGCGCCGCGAGTCCAGTGTGGACGGCGTGGCGCTCGGGCAGCCCGCGCTCGCGCTGGCGGCCAAGCTCGCCCAGCGCACCGCCCGCGCGGGCCTGCCCGCGGACCTGCTGCCCGCCGGCGGCTCGCCGGGCGCGCGGCTCTTCGACATCGCGGCGCTGGCCAAGCTCGCGGGCCAGGACCCCGAGGGCGAGCTGCGCGCGGTGGCCCGCGCCTTCGCGCGCGACGTCCGCGCCGCGGAGGCATCCGCCAAGGCGGCAGGCCTGGACAGCATGACCGGAGACGAGTGGCACACCCACTGGCCCAAATAGCGGCCATTTGGCTGATTCATTCCGCTAAACCCCGGCGCACACTGAGGCCCAACCGCTCAGTTTTGGGAGTTTCCGTGCGTCGAATGTTCGTTGTTGTTGCTTCCTGCGCTGCCCTCGTCACCCTCGGTGGAGCGCACGCCTCGGCCCAGGTGCTGCCCCCGCCCTTCACCCCCAAGGCGGAGCCTGCCGGCGCGGGCCACGTGGTCGACGTCTGGGCCGGGCTGACGGGCCTCATCGGTCTCGCGGGCCGGTAAACATCATCCGCGGAGCGTCGCGGATGACTAGTTTGGCAGGGTGACTGACGCCTACCTGAGATTCCCCCATGTGCGCCACGACCTGATCACGTTCGTCGCCGAGGACGACGTCTGGCTGGCGCCCGTCACCGGGGGCCGCGCCTGGCGCGTGTCGGCAGACCAGGTGCCCGCGGCCAACCCGCGGCTGTCCCGCGACGGGACGTCCATCGCCTGGCGCAGCAACCGCGACGTCGAGCCCGAGGTGCACCTCGCACCGGTCGACGGCGGCCCGAGCGAGCGGCTGACCTACTGGGGCGACCTGCGCACCACCGTGCGCGGCTGGACGCCCGGCGGCGACGTGCTGGCCACCTCGGCCACCGGGCAGGCGTCGCGCTCGCGCACCTGGGCGTACGCGGTGCCCACCGACGGCTCGCCCGCGACCCGCCTGCCCTACGGCCACGTCGGCGAGGTCGACATCACCGACGACGGCGCCGTGGTCATGGGCAGCGTCTACAGCCGCGAGCCCGCCCACTGGAAGCGCTACCGCGGCGGCACGGCGGGCAAGATCTGGGTCGACGCCGACGGCGACGGCGAGTTCACCCGCATCCTGTCCGAAGTAGACGGCAACCTGCAGTCCCCGCTGTGGGTCGGCGGCCGGATCGCCTTCCTCTCCGACCACGACGGCACCGGCAACCTCTACTCCTGCCTGCCCGACGGCTCGGACCTGCGCAAGCACTCCGAGCACACCGACTTCTACGCCCGCAACGCCGCCTCCGACGGCGAGCGCGTCGTCTACCACCGGGCCGGGCGGATCTGGGTGCACGACGACCTCGACGCCGCGCCCCGCGAGATCGACATCCGGCTCGGCGGCCCGCGGGTCTCGCGCCAGGTCAAGCACGTCTCGGCGGGCCCGCACCTGACCGATGCCTGCCCGGACAAGACCGGGCGGGCCAGCGTCGTGGAGGTGCGCGGCACCATCCACTGGCTGACCCACCGCGACGGCCCCGTGCGCGCGCTGTCGGTCGCCGACGGCGTGCGCGGGCGGCTGCCCCGCGTGCTCGGCGACACCGGCCGCGTGGTCTGGGTGACCGACGTCGACGGCGAGGACGCCCTGGAGTTCGCCCCGGCCACCGGGGTCGAGCCGGGCGCCACCCCGCGCCGGGTCGGCCTCGGCGAGCTGGGCAGGGTGCTGGAGCTGGTCGCCTCCCCCGACGGCAAGCGCGTCGGGCTGACCACCCACGACGGCAGGCTGCTGCTCGTCGGCGCCGCGGACTCCGGGACCGCCGACGTCCGCGAGGTCGCCCGCGCCACCGAGGGCGACCCGACCGGCCTGGTGTTCTCCCCGGACTCGGCCTGGCTGGCCTGGTCGCACCCCGGCCCGGACCCGCTGCGCCACATCAGGATGGTCAACACCACCGACCTGTCCGTCGTGGACGTCACGCCGCTGCGCTTCGCCGACTGGGACCCGGCGTTCACCGCCGACGGCAAGCACATCGCGTTCCTGTCCGCGCGCAGCTTCGACCCGATCTACGACGTGCACGTCTTCGACCTGTCCTTCGCCAACGGAACCCGGCCCTACCTGGTGCCGCTGGCCGCGACCACCCCGTCGCCGTTCGCCCCGCTGCGCGAGGGCAGGTCCTTCGGCGAGGACAAGGACTCGGACAAGTCGGGCAAGGACGGTTCCGACGGCAAGGGCGAGGACGGCGACGAGGAGAAGACCCCGCGCACCGCCGTGGACGTCGAGGGCATCGAGGACCGGGTCGTCGCCTTCCCCGTGCCCGCGGCCCGCTTCTCCGGGCTGTGGGCGGCCAAGGGCGGCGTGCTGTGGCGCCGCGACCCGCTCACCGGTTCCCTGGGCGACGACCTCGACGTGCTCGGCGAGTCCGAGCCGCGCGCGGTGCTGGAGCGCTTCGACCTGGCCAAGCTCAAGATCGACACCCTGGTCGACGGCTTCGACGAGGTGTGGCCCAGCGGCGACGGGCAGCGCCTGGTGGTCAAGGACGGCCACGCCCTGCGCGTGGTCCCCGCCGACCGCAAGGCCGACTCCGACGACCGCTCCGAGGACAACGTCACCGTCGACCTCGGCCGCGTGCGCGTGCGGGTGGACCCCCCGGCGGAGTGGGGCCAGATGTTCGACGAGAACGGCCGCCTCATGCGCGACCACTTCTGGCGCGCCGACCTCGGCGGCAAGGACTGGACCGCGGTCCTGGACCGCTACCGCCCGCTGGTGGACGGCCTCGGCTCGCACGACGACCTGGTCGACCTGCTGTGGGAGGTCCAGGGCGAGCTGGACACCTCGCACGCCTACGTCATGCCCGCGGGCTCCGGCGGCGACAGCAGGCGCAGGCTGGGCCTGCTCGGCGCCGACCTGGAGCGCGACGCCGACGGCGCCTGGCGGATCACCAGGGTCGTGCCCGGCGAGAGCTCGGACCCGCGGGCCCGCTCGCCGCTGCGCGCCCCCGGCGTCGCGGTGCGCGCGGGCGACGCGATCACCGCCGTCGACGGGCGCCCGGTCGACCCGCTGCGCGGCCCGGCCCCGCTGCTGGTCGGCACCGCGGGCAAGCCGGTCGAGCTGGCCGTCACCCCCAGGGACGGCGGCTCGGTGCGCCGCGTGGTGGTCGAGCCGCTGCTGGACGACGAGCCGCTGCGCTACCAGGCGTGGGTGGCCGACCGGCGCGCCCACGTGCACGCCGCCAGCGACGGCAGGGTCGGCTACCTGCACGTGCCGGACATGATCGCCAGCGGCTGGGCGCAGTTCCACCGCGACCTGCGCATGGAGATGCGCCGCGAGGGCATCGTGGTCGACCTGCGGGAGAACCGCGGCGGGCACCTCTCGCAGCTGATCATCGAGAAGCTGGCCCGGCGCATCGTCGGCTGGGGCCGCGCCCGCGACGACTACTACCTGGAGACCTACCCAGCCGACGCGCCGCGCGGTCCGGTGGTCGCCGTCGCCGATGAGTTCTCCGGCTCCGACGGCGACATCGTCAACGCCGCGATCAAGGCCCTGGGCATCGGGCCGATCGTCGGCACCCGCACCTGGGGCGGCGTCGTCGGCATCGACATGAGGTACCGGCTGATCGACGGCACGCTCGTCACCCAGCCCCGGTACGCCACCTGGATGCAGGGCTACGAGTGGGGCGTGGAGAACCACGGCGTCGACCCCGACGTCGAGGTGCCGATCACCCCGCAGGACCACGCCGCGGGCCGCGACCCGCAGCTGGACACCGCCGTGCGCATCGCGCTCGACGCGCTGGCCGAGCGGCCCGCGCTGACCCCGCCGGACATCCCGCCGCTGGGCTGAGGCGGATCTTGCCCGTGGAGACCCCGCGTCTCCACGGGCAAGATCATGGGCATGGACACCTCCGCGATGATCAGGGCCAACGAGGTCAACTGGGACGCGCGCACGCCGATCCACGTGGCCAGCGCGTTCTACGCCCAGGAGCCCGCCGCCTGGTTCGCCCCGCACGAGTGGGACGACCTCGGCGAGCTGACCGGGCGCGAGGTCGCCCACCTGCAGTGCCACATCGGCAGCGAGACCAAGGCACTGGCCCAGCGCGGGGCGCGGGTCACCGGCCTGGACATCTCCGGCGCGTCGATCGAGGCGGCGCGGGCGGACTCGGCGGGTGTTGAGCCCGCGATCTCCTACGTCCGGGCCGATGTGTTCGACGCCGCCGACGCGCTGGGCCGCGAGCGCTTCGACGTCGTCTACACCGGCAAGGGCGCGCTGGTCTTCGTGCCCGACGTCGACAAGTGGGCCGAGCAGGTCGCCGCACTGCTGCGCCCCGGCGGCTTCCTCTACCTCGTGGAGTTCCACCCGGTGCTCTACACCCTCGGGCTCATCCCGACCGGCGAGGAGACCCTGACGGTCATCGACGACTACCTGCCCGGCCGCGGCGCGGTCGCCGTGGACGGCACCTACACCTACACCGACGGCCCGACCGTGCCCGGCTCGCCCGGGTACTTCGAGTGGCGGCACAGCCTGGCCGAGGTCGTCACCGCGCTGATCGGCGCGGGCCTGCGCATCGATCTGCTGCGCGAGACCCCGGAGATCCCGTGGAAGCGGTGGGAGTCGATGGAGTGCGTCGGCGGCGTCTGGCACCGGCTGCCCGACTCCGCCCCGCGCCTACCGCTGCTCTACGCGCTGCGCGCCGTGAAGTCCTGACCTGCGCGGACCGGGCCCTGCCCGGCCCGCGGCCACCCCCGGCGGTCCGCGGACACGTAGCCTGGGTTCGTGGCCGACATGCTCACCGCCGACCCGCCCCGGACCCCGCGCCCCCGCCGCAACCTGCGGCGGCTCGCCGCCGTGGGGGCGGTCGCCGTGCTCGGCGGGGCCGGGCTGGTCGCCGTCGAGCTGGCGAACCGCCCCGCGCCCCGCTCCGAGCGCGCGACGTTCACCGTGGCCGCCCTGGACGTCGAGCCGGGCTCGGCGGCGCCGCAGGGCCGCCCGGCCCCGCCCCCCGCCGAGCTGACCGCCTGGGCGGACCGGTTCGCCGCGATCACCGACATCCCGGCCCGCACGCTGGTGGCCTACGTCAACGCCGAGCAGGCCACCAACCGCGCCGTGCCCGGCTGCAACATCACCTGGACCACGCTGGCGGGCATCGGCCGCGTCGAGTCCCACCACGGCCACTACGCGGGCAGCCGGGTCAACCCCGACGGCGGCCTGACCAAGCCGATCATCGGCATCCCGCTGGACGGCTCCCCGGGCGTCAAGGCCATCCCCGACACCGACGGCGGCCGCCTCGACGGCGACACCCGCTGGGACCGCGCCGTCGGCCCGATGCAGTTCCTGCCGACCACCTGGGCCCGCTGGTCCCAACGCGCCACCGCCGACGGCGTCCCCGCCGACCCGCAGAACATCGACGACGCCACCCTCACCGCCGCCCGCTACCTGTGCGCCAGCGGTGGCGACCTGGCCACCGGCGAGGGCTGGTGGAAAGCGGTCCTGACCTACAACCGCTCCACCCGCTACGGCCGCGACGTCTACTCCGGCGCCGACGCCTACTCCCGCGTCAACGGCCCCTGATCACCCCGGGCCTCAGCGGTCGCGCTCGACCGCCAGTCGCGCGGAGACCTCGCCGTAGGCCTCCTGGTACTCCGGCGCGGGGTTCATCGCCACGGCGATGCGCAGCTGGGTCTGCGCCTCCTCCAGCCTGCTCTGCCGCTGCAGAGCCCTGGCCAGCGCGAACCGCGCGTAGTGGTCGGTCGGGTCCAGCTCGATGACCCGCTCGAACGCGGCCTCGGCGCGCCGCAGCTGCGCGGAGCCGAGGTAGGCGCGGCCCGCGAGCAGCTGCACCGACGGGGAGTTCGGCTCGGCCTCCAGCACGGGGCCGAGCGCCGCGAGGGCGTCGAGCGGCCTGCGCTGCTCGACCAAGTGCTCCGCCTGGCGGAACGCGGCGAAGGTGCTCTCGGCGTCCTGGCTCATGGTCCGCTCAACAGTACGCGCACACAGCGTGTTCCTCGACAGGCAACACGGTGACGAACCTGAGGTGACCGGCGAGCCAACCGACCGCACCCGACATCGTCACAGCGTGCCAAGGCACTGTCGGGACAAGCGTCCCGCTAGGCTCGGTGCCGACACGAAGGACGCTTTCTGAGGAGCAGACGTGGCTGTCATCGAGCAGGTCGGCGCACGGGAGATCCTGGATTCCCGCGGCAACCCCACCGTCGAGGTGGAGGTGGCGCTCGACGACGGCACCTTGGCCCGCGCGGCCGTGCCCTCCGGGGCGTCGACCGGTGAGCACGAGGCAGTCGAGCTGCGTGACGGCGACCCCAACCGCTACCTGGGCAAGGGCGTCGAGAAGGCCGTCACCGCGGTGCTGGACGAGATCGGCCCCGAGCTGGTCGGGATCGACGCGGTCGACCAGCGCATCGTCGACCAGAAGCTGGTCGACCTCGACGGCACCCCGGACAAGTCCCGCCTGGGCGCCAACGCCATCCTCGGCGTCTCGCTGGCCGTCGCGAAGGCCGCCGCCGAGTCCAGCGGCCTGGAGCTGTTCCGCTACCTGGGCGGCCCGAACGCGCACGTGCTGCCGGTGCCGATGCTGAACATCCTCAACGGCGGCTCGCACGCCGACAGCAACGTCGACATCCAGGAGTTCATGATCGCGCCGATCGGCGCGGACTCCTTCCGCGAGGCGCTGCGCTGGGGCGCGGAGGTCTACCACTCGCTCAAGTCCGTGCTGAAGAGCAAGGGCCTGGCCACCGGCCTGGGCGACGAGGGCGGCTTCGCGCCGAACCTGGGCAGCAACCGCGAGGCGCTGGACCTGATCGTCGTCGCCATCGAGAAGGCGGGCTACACCGTCGGCCGCGACATCGCGCTGGCCCTCGACGTCGCCGCCACCGAGTTCTTCTCCGACGGCGCCTACACTTTCGAGGGCGCGCGCAAGTCCGCCGAGGAGATGTCGGCCTACTACGCCACCCTGGTCGACGCCTACCCGATGGTCTCCATCGAGGACCCGCTGTCGGAGGACGACTGGGACGGCTGGGTGCGCATGACCGCCGAGCTGGGCGAGCGCGTGCAGATCGTCGGCGACGACCTGTTCGTCACCAACCCCGACCGGCTGGAGGAGGGCATCGCCCGCCGCGCCGCCAACGCGCTGCTGGTCAAGGTCAACCAGATCGGCACCCTGTCGGAGACCCTCGACGCGGTCGGCCTGGCCACCCAGTACGGCTACCGCAGCATGATGAGCCACCGCTCCGGCGAGACCGAGGACACCACCATCGCCGACCTGGCGGTGGCGACCGGAGTCGGCCAGATCAAGACCGGCGCCCCGGCCCGCAGCGAGCGCGTCGCCAAGTACAACCAGCTGCTGCGCATCGAGGAGACCCTGGGCGACGCCGCGCGCTACGCGGGCGACCTCGCCTTCCCGCGTTTCTCCTCGGAGTCCTGACGTGGCGGGCCCGGACCGCTCCCGCGCGCGGCGCTCGTCCGCGCGCGGGACGGTCCGCGGCCTGTCCCAGCGCATCGCCAAGCTGAGCCTGCCGTTCGGGATCTCCACCACCCGGCGTGCGGCGATCCTGGTCACCGTGGTCTGCGCGCTGGCGCTGAGCGTGGCCGTGCCGCTGCGCACGTACCTGTCGCAGCGCTCGGACGTGGAGATCCAGGAGCAGAAGCAGGCCGACCTGCGCGCCGAGGTCGACGAGCTGGAGCGCCGCCGCGCCGAGCTGGCCGACCCGGAGCAGATCAAGGCCGAGGCCCGCGCCCGGCTGCGGTTCGTCATGCCGGGCGAGGTGCCCTACGTGGTGGAACTGCCCGGCGACGGCGCCCAGCAGGCGCCGACCGCGCCGGTGCCCGATCAAGCGTGGTACCAGAACCTGTGGGAGCAGATGGCGGGATGATCGCCGAAGCCGATATCGCCGTCGTCGCCGAGCAGCTCGGCCGCACCCCGCGCGGGGTCCGCGCGATCGCGGCGCGCTGCCCCGGCGGCCATCCGAGCGTGGTGCAGACCGACCCGCGCCTGCCCGACGGCACGCCGTTCCCCACGCTCTACTACCTGACCTGCCCGCGGCTGAACTCCCTGGTGAGCACCCTGGAGACGACGGGGCTGATGAAGGAGATGACCGACCGGCTGGCCGAGGACGACGCGCTGTCCTCGCGCTACCTGGCCGCGCACGAGTCCTACCTCGCCGAGCGCGACGCGATCGAGCCGCTGGGCACCCAGGTGACCGCGGGCGGCATGCCGACCCGGGTCAAGTGCCTGCACGTGCACGTCGCGCACGCCCTGGCCAAGGGCACGGGGGTGAACCCGTTCGGCGACGAGGCGTTGGCCCGTCTGGCCGACGAGTGGCCTACGGGGGACTGCGCCTCGCGGTGACGGCCCCCGGGCCGGCGGGAACAGGGTGTTCAGCTGCGCGTTAGATGACAACTCAGGTGACCAAAGGGCAACTGGCAACCGACCCTTTGGGCGGCGTACCTGAGATTTTGCCGAGATTCGGTGACTCTCGGCAGCGGATGAGGCATGGTAGGTGGCCGAGAGTGCTAGCGGTCACCTGATGGTGGCGGACTTGCGGACTTGCGGACTTGCGGACTTGACGGAGGGGTGGCCGAGCAAGTGGGTGTGAAGCGAGGCGGACAGCACCGCAAGCGGCGAGGCGACCGGGGGAAGCGGCGCAGCGCGGTGGCGGCGGCGGGCGCGATGCTGCTGGTCCCGGCCGTGGTGGCCGGGGAACCGGCGCCGTGGCTCGGCACCGCGGGCGATGTCGCCTACGCCGCGGACAGCGCCCCCGTGGAGCTGGACGACCCGAGGACCCTGGGCGCCGACGGCTCCAAGCCGGAGAACGCCGAACTCGGCCCGCGCATCCTGGAGCTGGCGGGCAACCCCGACAAGCTCGCCCTCACCGCCGGTCCCGGCACCGGCTACCCGGTCGGCCCGCTGGGCATCCCCGGCAACATGCTCACCGCGTACATGCGCGCCGCGCAGACGCTCGCGGCCACCACGCCCGGCTGCAACCTGAAGTGGCCGCTGCTGGCCAGCGTCGGGCGCATCGAGTCCAACCACGCCTACGGCGGCAAAGCCGACGCCAACGGCACCACGGTGAAGCGCATCCTCGGCCTGGAGCTCAACGGCGCGGGCCCGGTCGCGGCCATCGCCGACACCGACGGCGGCCGCTACGACGGCAACACCGTCTGGGACCACGCGGTCGGCCCGATGCAGTTCATCCCGTCGACCTGGGCGGGCTACGCCTCCGACGGCAACGGCGACGGCCTCACCGACCCGAACAACATCTTCGACGCCGCCCTCGGCGCCGGGAAGTACCTGTGCTCGGGCGGGCTGGACCTGTCGGACCCGCGGCAGATGGCGACGGCGATCTTCCGCTACAACAACTCCGACAGCTACGTCCGCACGGTGATCCTCTGGGCGAACTCCTACGCCAGGGGCGTGCACCCGCTGCCGACGACCCCGGTCAGCCAGATCCCGGTCCCGGTCATCCCCCCGTCGAACGGCGACAGCGGCGTCGTCCCGCCCCCCGGCGTGACCCCGACCCAGCCGCCGAGCAAGCCCCCCGCGTCGACCACCCCGAAGCCCACGGGCACCACGTCGCCGAAGCCCACGACGACCAGGCCCACCCTGGCCCCGACCTCGCCCAACCCGTCCTGGGGCAGCACGACCACCACGACGACGACCACCACGACCCCGTCGCCGACCTGCGAGACCTCGACTCCGACGACGACCGCGGAGACGACGACCCCCACCACGACAACGGAACCCGCCGACGACCCCTGCGCCCCGGACCCCACCGACGGCCCCACGGCCCCGGAGTCCGAGACCACGGAGTCGGCGTCCCCGCCGCCCAGCATCTCGGTGACGCCCACCGCCACGTAGGCCAGGTTCCACGACGTCACCGCTGCCCCGCCACGCTTCGGCGTCGCGGGGCAGCGCTGTCCCCACCTCACGACGCCTTCGTTGTCCACACCCGCGAAAACACCAGCGGCGCCGGCCCCCACCACCTCGATAACCTGGCGGCGGGGGGCCGGATACCCGCCCCCGGCCCAGTCCGCACGCGGACACCGACGCGTCTGGCCGCGTTTCACTAAGCTGCGGCCATGACCCGTGTGGCGGCGATCGACTGCGGAACGAACTCCATCCGGCTCCTGGTGGCCGACGCCACCACCCGCGACGACGGCAGCCACTGGCTGCGCGACGTCCACCGCGAGATGCGCATCGTCCGCCTCGGCCAAGGCGTCGACGCCACCGGCGTGCTCGCCCCCGAGGCGCTGGAGCGCACCCGCGCCGCCCTCGCCGACTACGCCGCCATCCTGCGCCGCAAGGGCGCCGAGAAGGTCCGCATGGTCGCCACATCGGCCACCCGCGACGCCGCCAACCGCGACGAGTTCTTCGCCATGACCGCCGAGCTGCTCGGCGCTCCCGCCGAGGTCATCAGCGGCGACGAGGAAGCCCGCCTGTCCTTCACCGGCGCCGTCGCGGGCCTGGACCCCGACGACGGTCCGTTCCTGGTCGTGGACATCGGCGGCGGCTCGACCGAACTGGTGCTGGGCGCCTTCGACGGCACCACCGCCACCGTCGAGGCAGCGCGCTCGGTCGACATCGGCTGCGTCCGCATCACCGAGCGCGCCCTGCGCTCGGACCCGCCCACCCCGGCCGAGACCGCCGCCGCCGACGCCCTCGCCGCCGACACCCTCGCCCCCGCCTTCGCCGCCGTCCCGGTGGCCAAGGCCCGCACCTGGGTCGGCGTCGCGGGCACGGTCACCACCCTGGGCGCACTGGCCCTCGACCTCCCCGAATACGACTCCGACGCCGTGCACCTCAGCCGCCTCGCCCCCGCCGACATCGCCACCCTGGCCACCACCCTGCTCAGCGCCCCCCACGACGAGCGCGCCGCCAACCCCGTCATCCACCCCGGCCGCGTCGACGTCATCGCGGGCGGGGCCGTCATCCTCCGCGTCCTCGCCGACCGCCTGTTCGCCGAGACCCCGATCAGCGACCTCGTCGTCTCCGAACACGACATCCTCGACGGGATCGCCCTGTCCCTGCTGTGAACCGGACTGTCTTCTGAGGACGCCACGACCGCCTCTGGCGGCGGGGGCGGATCACACGATCGGGTAGATCGACTTGGCGGGCGACCTGCCGTCGTGCCACGTTGCGAAGGTCGGTACCCCGAGCCGAGGAGTCCCGCGTGAGGCGTGCCCGCGCTGCCGTGATCCCCGTAGTCCTGGCCGTGGCCGCCGCCATCCCGGCGCTGCCCGCCGCCGCCGCGCCGCCCGTGGAGTACTCCGTGCTGCTGGCCGAGGGCGCCGACCCGGGGCCCGCCGTGCGCGCGGTCGTCGCGGCGGGCGGCACGGTGATCAGCGCCAACGCGCCCGCAGGCCTGGTCACCGCGACCGCCAGCGCGGACCTTTCATCCATTGTGGACAAGACGCCCGGGGTGGAGGCCGTCGCCAGGAGCAGGCCGATCGGGCAGGCGCCGAAGGCGCCGGCGCTGCGGTCGGTCGAGCGCGAGCACCACCTGGCGAGGGCGGGCCGCAACCCCCGGCCCGGCGCAGCCGCCATGGACCCCCTCGACACCGAACTCTGGGGCCTCACCGCGGTCCGCTCCCACCTGGCCCGCACCGAGCAGCCCGGCGACAAGCGCGTCCGCGTCGGCGTCCTGGACACCGGGGTCGACGCCGCCCACCCCGACATCGCCGCGAACTTCGACCGGCAGCGCTCCCGCAACTTCGCCCGCGACCTGCCCGCCGACGACAACGGCGTGCCCATCGACGGCCCCTGCGAGGCCCGCGGCTGCGTCGACCCGGCCGACGTGGACGAGAACGGGCACGGCACCCACGTCGCGGCGACCATCGCCGCGCCCGCCGACGGGTTCGGCATCTCCGGCGTCGCGCCCAATGTGTCCATTGTGAACATCCGCGGCGGTCAGGACTCCGGCTACTTCTTCCTGCAGCCGGTCATCGACGGCATCACCTACGCCGCCGACGCCGGGATCGATGTGCTCAACATGAGCTTCTACATCGACCCGTGGCTCTACCACTGCGAATCCAGCACCGCCGACACCCCTGATCAGCGCATCCAGCAGCGCATCGCGATCCGGGCGGTGCGCCGCGCGATGGCCTACGCCGACCACCGCGGCGTCACGATGATCGTCTCCGTGGGCAACGAGCACACCGACCTCGGCGCTCCCGGCCGCGACGCCGACAGCCCGAACTTCCCGCCCGGCAGCGAGCACGACCGCGAGATCGACAACGACACCTGCTTCGTGCTGCCGGTCGAGAACGAGCACGCGATCGGCGTCGCCGCCGTCGGTCCGACGATGGCCAAGGCCGACTACGCCAACCACGGCGCGGAGCGCGTCGTGGTGACCGCGCCGGGCGGCTACTTCCGCGACGGGCTCGGCACCGACTGGTACCGCACCAACGAGAACCTGATCCTCTCCGCCTACCCGCGCGAGGTCGCCGTGCGCGACGGCGCGGTCGGCGCGGACGGCGAGATCACCACCGAGGGCGCCGCGCTCGGCGTCCGCAAGGCCTGCCGCGACGACGGGACCTGCGGCTACTACCAATACCTCCAGGGCACCTCGATGGCCGCCCCGCACGCCTCCGGCGTCGCCGCCCTGATCGTCGCCGAGTTCGGCGCCTACCGCCCCGACGACGTCCGCATGCCCCCCGCCTCGGTGCGCCGAATCCTGGAATCGACCGCCGCCCCCCTGGCGTGCCCGGTCCCGGCCACCGTCGACTACGCCGACGTCGACCGCCCCGCCGAGTACACCGCGACCTGCACGGGCACCACGGAGCTGAACTCCTTCCACGGGCACGGCATCGTCGACGCCTGGAACGCCGTCACCCGGGGCAAGCCGTAGGGGTGGCCCGGTCCGCGCCTGCCGCGACCTCGGCGGTGCCGGCACCCGGCCGCGAGATCGCCGCCGGAAGAGTGCGGCTCAGCTACGAGCGAGCCGGAGAGCCGACGAAGAAGATCCCGACGCTGTTCCAGCGCGATCCCGCCGACCGGAAGCGGGTCCTGCCCGAGGTGCACCCGGACTGCCAGTGGGTGCTCGACGGCGAGGGGCTCCCCACGCGCACGTGGGACGGGACCTGTGTGCGGCTGGACGATGGAGGACGGTGGTGGGCGCGCCGCGAGGTCAAGCCCGGCAAGGCCGAGCCCGGAGGTCAACGGGAACCCGGAGGGGCTGTGCCAGCACGAACTGCGCAAGCACGGCGAGCATCCGGTGTTCGACGCGCCGCGCGACTTCGACGGCGTGAAGGGGCTCCTGGCCGCCTTCGGCCCACGAGGGCATCGTGTGGCACCACCCGGACGGTCGCATGGCGAAGCTGAAGGCCCGGGACTTCCCGGAGCAGGAGTGACGCGGCCCGCTCCCGCCGCGACCTGTCGGGCCCGCGGCGGGCAGGTGGGTGGGGCCGCCCAGCGAGACGTCCCACCCACCGCCGGTCTCCCGGCGCCGGCCGGACTAGCTCCCGGAGGCCGCCTTCACGAACGCCGCGATGTCCTTGGACTGCTGCACCCGCGACGGCTCGTGGACGTACATCATGTGCCCCGCCGGGTAGTACTTGATCTCGATGTTGCCCCGCAGCTCGTCCGGGATCGCCAGGTGGGCGACGGAGTGTTCGGTGGCGTAGTAGGGCGTGGCGCCGTCGGTGTGACCGGAGGCGATGTGCACCTTCAGGTGCGGGTTGGTGCGCATCGCCGCGGACAGGCGGTCGGTGACGGTGACGTGGGAGCCCTCGAAGTCCTTGTACGACCACGCCTTGAAGGCGTCGAAGCTGATGACCTCGTACGGCAGGTCGCTGGTGTACTCCAGCTCCGCGCGCAGGTAGTGGTTGATGGCCGCCGTGTACGCGCCGGTGATGGCCGCGCCCGCGGGGTCCTCCGACATCCGCTCCCGGCCGTAGTCACCCTCCCAGCCGGTGAAGCGGCCGTCGAGGCGGCCGACGGTGCGGCGCTCGGAGCGCAGCAGCTCGGTGAAGAAGCGCATGTGCTCGATGCGCAGGTCCACGCGGTCGACGTAGTCGGCGGACAGGCCGGTCAGCTCGGCGGTCTTGGCCACCGCGGCGGCGCGCTCCTCGGCGCTCATCCGCGCGCCCTGCGCCAGCGCGTACGGGTAGTCGCGGGCGGCGAAGGCCTCGGCTTCGGCGAGGACGTCGGCGAGGCGGCGCTTGCCGTGCTTGCCGTGGTAGTGCGCGATGGCCGCGTACGTCGGCAGGAACAGCGCGTACGGGAGGTCGTTGCCCTCCTGGAAGCGCAGGGTGCGGAAGTCCAGCACCGAGGACACCAGGATCAGGCCGTTGAGGTACATCCCGTGCCGCTGCTGCAGGTGCTGGGCCAGGCCGCCCGCCCGGGTGGTGCCGTAGGACTCGCCGGCGAGGAACTTCGGTGAGAGCCAGCGGCCGTTGCGGGTCGTCCACAGCCGGATGACCTCGCCGACGGACTCGATGTCGCCGGTGAAGCCCAGGTGGTCCTCGGCGCCCTCGCCCTCGACCGGGCGGGTGTAGCCGGTGGACATCGGGTCGATGAAGACCAGGTCGCTGTGAGCAAGAAGGGATTCGGCGTTGTCGGTCAGCTCGTAGGGCGGCGCGGCGGGGGAGCCCGCGTCGCCGGAGACGACCCGGCGCGGGCCGAACAGGCCCAGGTGCAGCCAGGTGCTGGAGGAGCCGGGACCGCCGTTGAAGGCGAAGGTGACCGGGCGGGTGGCCGGGTCGGCGTCGTCGAGGGTGTAGGCGGTCATGAAGACCGACGCCTTCGGCACGTGGCCGGTGAACTTCCCGTCGGCGGTCACCTCCTGCCGGATCACGACGCGGCCGGTGTCGGCGGTGTAGCGGAGCTTGCGGCGGCCGACCGCCAGCACGTGCTGCGTGGTGACCAGGTCGTCGGTCGGGTCCGGCTTGGCCTGGTCGGGCTGGTCCGGCTTCTTCTCGTCGGCGGTGTCCGTGGGAGCCATGTCGCCGACCCTACGGGGTGATCGCCGGGGTAGCGTCCGGCTATGCCGATGGCCGAACTCGACCGGCGGGTGGCCGGGTGCCGGGCGTGCCCGCGCCTGGTGGAGTGGCGCGAAGAGGTCGCCAGGGTCAAGCGCGCCGCGTTCCGCGACGAGACCTACTGGGGCAGGCCGGTGCCCGGCTTCGGGCCCGCCGACGCGGGGCTGGCCGTCGTCGGGCTGGCCCCGGCCGCGCACGGGGCCAACCGCACCGGGCGCATGTTCACCGGCGACCGCTCCGGCGACGTCCTCTACGCCGCCCTGCACGCCGTCGGCCTGGCCTCGCAGCCGACCTCGACGCGCATCGATGACGGCTTGGAGCTGTACGGCACCCGGATCACCGCGCCGGTCAAGTGCGCGCCGCCGGCGAACAAGCCCACGCCCGCCGAGCGCGACCGGTGCAGGCCGTGGCTGGAGGCCGAGCTGGCGCTGCTGCGCCCGACGCTGCGCGCGGTGGTGGTGCTGGGCGCGTTCGGCTGGCAGGCGCTGCTGCCGGTGCTCGCGGCGTTCTGGCGGGTGCCGGTGCCGCGGCCCGCCTTCGGCCACGGCGTGCGGCACACCCTCGCCGCCCACGACGGCGGTGATCCGCTGCACGTGTTCGGCTGCTACCACGTCAGCCAGCAGAACACCTTCACCGGGAAACTCACACCCGCGATGGTGGAAGAAGTGCTGGCCACCGCCGCCGACGCCGCCGAAATCCGGCATAAATGAGAATCCGTCAATAAAGCCGAAGAAAACCGACCGCCCGGAATGGGCGGCCTCGGCGGAGCTGTGGGAGGATCGGCAATGTGATGCGTGAGCGGGCCGGAATGGTATTGGGCCCAGCGGTGGTCGTTGTCTGGTCGACAATTGCGGCGGTCATCTCGACATTGGTCGTGCTGCGGGTCAGCGACTCCGGGATGTGGCCGCCGCTGCTGGTCGGGGCCGGTGTCGCGCTCGCCGTCACCGTGGTGGCCGAACCGCTGCTCGCCGTGGCGGTGCCCCGGCGGCCGTGCAGGCCCGCCCCGCGCAGGCGCCAGCCTCGGCCCGTCAGGCCGCCGGCGAGGGCATCGCGCGTCGTGCGCCGCACGCGGCCCTGAGCCGCGCGCCGCGATGGCCTAGCGGGCCCGCGACCACCTGGGACCGGTCGGCTTCGCCACCAGGTGCGCGATGCGGTCCTCCAGGAAGTCCTTGGTCTGGCTCGCGGAGTAGGCGACCTCGGCGGTGGCGGCCAGCCTGCCCGCGAACTCGCCGATGCGGGGCGAACCGTCGCGCACGACGTAGTCCGCGCCCGCGTTCTCCACGTAGACGATCGTGGAGCCCTCCAGCGCCATCACCACGAACGGGCCCCACAGGCCCAGGTGCACGCCCGCCTCGTACGGGATCACCCGGATGTCGATGTTGCGCCGGTCCGACAGGTGCCGCAGGTGCCGCAGCTGCTCGCGCATGACCTGCGGCCCGCCGATCATGCGGTGCATCGCGCCCTCGTCGATGAGGAAGGACAGCTCCGGGCCGGGGTCCTCGTGCAGGATCGCCTGCCGGTCGACGCGGGCGGCGATGAGCTGGTCGAGCTTCTCCCCGGTGTGCGCGGCGCCCAGCAGCGAGCGGGCGTAGCCGGGGGTCTGGAGCAGGCCCGGCACCAGGTACGGGTGCACGTGCCGGATCGCGATCGCGGAATCCTCGTAGGACAGCAGCGTCTGGTACTCGGGGCTGAGCACCTTGCGGTACTTGGCGTACCAGGACGGACGTCGCGATTCCCTGGCCACGGCGACGAGCTCCTCGGCGACGTCGTCGGCGGTCCCGTACACCGCGAGCAGGGCCCTGGTGTCGGAGGTCGAGATGCCGACCGAGGCGTTCTCGATGCGCAGGAGCTTGGACAGCGACCAGTCCACCGCGCGCGCGGCCTCGGCCTGGGTCATGCCGACCCGCTCCCGTTCGACACGCAGGGTGTCACCGAGCCGTCTGCGCTGCACCTTGGGGTCCGGCTGCCTTCGACGGGCCATGGGGGTGTCCTCCGCTGAGTGGGGAGCAGGTCTCAGCCTAACTGGTGATCATCCATACGGCTGAACGTCTGACGGCGAGTCGCCATGTGGCCGACCGCCGCACGGCTGGTGGCAAACTAGCACGCTGCTGCCTGGGCTTTCACCTCTCGGCGAGGCTGAATTGGTCCAGCGCACGGACGGATGATTTGATCGGTGGCGCAGAGTGACCGGGAATCCACCTCCGGCATCCGGGCGATCGTCCGCACCCGGGCAGCGGATTCAGACAGGAGTTCAGAACCGGAATAATCGGCGCGTTATGTCCCGATACTCACCATGGATAGGGGGAGCGGTGTCCGCTGTCTCCAGCGAATGGCGCAGAAGCAGGTGCAGTGTGAATAACGACTGCGTCGAACTGCGCGCCGCAGCCGGGCGGGTCCGCATCCGCGACTCGAAGAATCCGAGCCGGATTCTGGATATGGCCCCCGCCGTCGGCGCGGGGTTCGTCGCCTACGTCAAGGGCGCGGTGGTGTCGTGATCGGCCGCCGCTGAACGTCCCGCCCGCCGCGGCCGCCGTGGCATGCTCGCTGCCATGTGGCCGCCGCGCATCCCGCCCCGACGCCGGGTCGTGCTGGTGGTCGCCGCCCTCATCGCGGTCGCCGCGGTGGCCGCGGCCGGGGGATCGGCCATCCCGTCGGACCCCGGCGGCGGGTGGCGCTTCGACCAGACCGAGCCCGTTGAGCGGCGCGAGACCGAGAGCATCGCCGACACGGACTCCGTCATCGACATGATCGGCGGCATCGGCACCGGGCTGCTGCTGGCCGTGGTCGGCGTGCTGGTCCTGCTCGGCGCGCTCGGCGTGCTGGTGTCCTTCGGCCTCGGTGGCAGGCGCCGCCGCGCGCGCCCGTCCATTCCGGTCCGCGACCGCGAGGCGGACCCGCCCGCCGACGACGCGGCCATCACGGCCACCGCGCTGCGCGCGGCCGTGCGCGGCGGGGCGCAGGCCGTCCGCGAGGGCGGTCCGCCCGGTGACGCGGTGATCTCGGCCTGGCTCGTCCTGGAGGCCGCGGCCGCCTCCTGCGGCACCCGCCGCTCGGCGGCCGAGACGGCCTCGGAGTTCACCGCCCGCGTCCTGGCGGGCCACGCCGTCGACCCCGATGCCCTGGCCGACCTGCGCGCCCGCTACCACCGCGCCCGCTTCGCCCGCGTCGCCACCGCCGCCGACGCCGCCGCGGCCCGCGCCGCGCTGGCCCGCATCGAGGAGACCATCGCGGCGGTGCCCCGATGAGCACGGTGAAGGTCGTCATCCTCGCCGTGCTCGCGGGCGCGGCGATGGCCGCGGTCGCGGCGTGGCCGGGCGGTGTCCCGGTGTTCTGGGCGGTGGCCCTCGGCGTCCCGGTCGCCGCGCTGACCGCCGTCGGCACCCGCTTCTCCGGTGCGCTCGAACCACTGTGGACGGCCGTGCCCAGCGCCGACTCCGCCCCGGCCCAGCTGCGCGCCGCCACCCTGACCGCCCGCCTGGCCGAGGCCGCCGCCGACCCCGACCGCTTCCGCACCAGGGTCCGGCCCCGCCTGCGCGCCCTCGCCGCCGCCCGCCTCCGCGAGCGCTGGCCCGATCTGTCCGATGTGGATGACCCGAGGGCGCGGGCCGCGCTCGGCGGGCACCACGCCGTGCTCACCGGCGAGGCCATGCCCACCCCGCGGGCGCTCGCCGACCTTCTCGACCGACTGGAGGACGTGTGACCCCGGTGCCCCCGGAACCAGCTGTGTCCATCGCGGACACGCCGGATGCCACGGACATCGCCGCCGTCGCCGCCGTCGCCGCCACGGCGGCGCGGGTGCGCGAGGCCATCGGCGCGGTGGTGGTGGGGCGCGAGCGCACGCTGCGCCTGGCGCTGGCCGCCGTGCTCGCGGGCGGGCACGTGCTGCTGGAAGATGTTCCCGGGCTCGGCAAGACGCTGATGGCGCGGGGCATCGCCGCCGCCGTCGGCCTCGACTTCGCCCGCGTGCAGTGCACCCCGGACCAGCAGCCGGCCGACCTCACCGGTTCGTTCCTGTTCGACCCGGTCGAGCGCGAGTTCCGCTTCCGCCACGGGCCGGTCTTCACCGGGCTGCTGCTCGCCGACGAGATCAACCGGACCCCGCCGAAGACGCAGTCGGCGCTGCTGGAGGCCATGCAGGAGCGGCAGGTCACCGTCGAGGGCCGCACCTTCGCCCTGCCGCGCCCCTTCCACGTGCTGGCCACCGCGAACCCGGTGGAGTACGAGGGCACCTACCCGCTGCCCGAGGCCCAGCTCGACCGGTTCCTGCTGCGCGTCGACATCGGCTACCCGCCCGCCGACGACGAGGTCGAGGTGCTGCGCCGCAGGCTGGCCCGGCAGCGCGAGGACGCCGAGTTCGCCCCCGTCATCGGCGCGGGCGAGCTGCTGGCGCTGCAAGCCGGGGTCGAGCGCGTCCCGGTCGACGAGGACGTCCTGCGCTACTGCGTCGACCTGGCCCGCGCCACCCGCGCGCACCCCGCCGTCGAGGTCGGCGCGTCGCCGCGCGGCTCGCAGGCGCTGGTGCTCGTCGCCCGCGCGCTCGCCGTGCTCGACGGGCGCGATTTCGTGCTGCCCGAGGACGTCAAGGAGTGCGCCGTCGCCGCGCTGGCCCACCGGCTCACCCTGCGCGCGGAGACCTGGAGCTCCGGGGTCACCGCCGAGCAGGTGGTGAGCGGCCTGCTGGGCTCGGTGCCGGGCCCGCCCAGCAGCCGATGAGCAACCGGGTCCTGGACTGGATCACCGCGCGCAAGGCGGTGCGCACCTCGGGCTGGCGGCGCACCGACGCACTGGCGCGCGGTGCGCTCGGTGGAGTCGGGCTCGTCGCGGGCGGGGTGCTGCTGCACCGGGTGGACCTGGTGCTCGTGGGCGCGCCGCTGCTGCTGGGCACCGTGGTCGCGCTGGCCGTGCCGCCCGGCAGGGTGCCCGAGGTGCGCGCGGGCAGGCTGCCGCGCGCGGTCGAGACCGGCGACTCCGGCCCGCTGACCGTCCAGGTCGAGGCCGATCCCGGTGTGGAGGTGATGGCGGTGCGGCTGCCGGCGCCCGACGCGCGCGGTCCCGGGCCGGTGCACCTGCTGCCGAGCGCACCCGGCTACGCCACGCGGCTGCGCTGGGACGCCTGGGGGGAGGGCGTCGACGTCCGCCCCGACCACCTGGCCGCGAGCCGTGACGCGCTGCTCATCAGCGGCCCGGTCACCGGACCGGAGGGCAGGCGCACCGTGCTGCCCACCGCCGAGCCGGTGCGCCCCGGGCCGCTGCCCCCGCGCGCCGCCGGGCTCGTCGGCGTGCACCGCGCCCGCAGGCCGGGCGAGGGCACCGAGCACCGGGCCGTGCGCCCGTTCCAGCCCGGCGACCGGGTCCGCCGCGTCGACTGGCGCGCCACCCTGCGCGCGGGCGCGGCCACCGGCCTGCCGCTCGGCACGCCGCACGTGCGCGAGCACCACGCCGAGGCCGACGCCGACCTGCTGCTCGCCGTGGACTCGCGCGTCGACGTCGGCCGCGAGATCGCCGAGTGGTCCACTCCGGCCGACGGCGTCGCGGTGCGCCCGGGCGGCAGCCTGGACACCGCGGTGCGCGCCGCGGTCGCGCTGGCCGCGGGCTACCTGCGCCAGGGCGACCGGGTCGGGCTCATCGACATCGGGCGCCCGCAGCTGGGCCTGTCCCCGGGGGTCGGCCGCCGCCAGCTGCTGCGCCTGCGCCACCAGCTGGTCGCCTGCTCCCGCTCGGCGGGCTGGGCGCCCCGGCCGGTGCTGCTGCCCCGGCAGGCGCCCGCGGGCTCGGTCGTCATCGCCCTGACCCCGCTGCTGGACGACGCGGTGGTCGACTGCCTGGTGCGCGCCGCCCACCGCGGGGTCGCCGTGGTCGCCGTGGACGTGCTGCCCGCCGACCTCGTCGCCGACCCCGACACCGAGTGGGGCGCGGTCGTGCGCCGCATCGTGCTGGCCGAGCACCGGGCCAGGGCGGCAGCGCTGCGCGGCGAGGGGATCGCGGTGCTCGGGTGGTCCGGTCCCGTCGTGGTCGACGCCCTGCGCAGGCTGCGGAGGCGCCGGTGAACGACGCGCTGGAGGTCGGTCGCGGGGTCAGCGCGCTGTGGCTGCGCGCGGCGGTCGGACTCCTTGGCGCGGCCATCACCGCCGACCTGGTGCTGGCGGGCGCGCCCGCGCCCGTCTACGGGATCGCCGCGGTGCTCGCGCTGCTGTGCCCGCTGCTGCCCGCCTCGCCGGTGCCGCTGGTGCTGATCGTGCTGGCGGCGTCGTCCGCGGCGCTCAGTGCGCCGGAGCCGTTCTCCGCGGCGGTGCTTGTGCTCGTCCCGCTGGCGCACGCCCTGCACCTGGCTTGCGGGTTCGCCGCCGTGCTCCCCGCGGGAGCCAGGGTCAGCCCGGCCGCCTTCCGCGCGCCGCTGCGCCGGGCCGCGGCGATCCAGCTCGCCGTCGGGCTGATGGCCGTCGGCGCGAGCTTCCTGCCCGCGGGCCGCACCGCCCCGGGAGTGGAGTTCGTCGCACTACTCTCCAGCGCCGCGATGGCACTCGCCGTGATCCTGCTTGAACGATCCCGTAGCTGACCGGCCGCCGACCCCCGTCCGCCCCGCCCCGCGCCGCGATCCCCGTCACACCTGCGAAAACAGCGGCGCGACACCGGTCACACCAAGGTGGGGGCGCCTCGCGGGCGCCCCCGGTCGGTGCCACCATTGAGGTATGGCGCGAACGAAGGCGGAGCCCACCAGGATCCTGATCCTCGGTGGTGGATACGTCGGGCTGTACACGGCGCTGGGGCTACAGCGGAAGCTGCGCTCCGGCGAGGCGTCGGTGACGGTCATCGACCCGCAGCCGCACATGACCTACCAGCCGTTCCTGCCCGAGGCCGCGGCGGGCGCGATCGAGCCGCGGCACGTGGTCGTGCCGCTGCGCCGCACGCTCAAGCGCTGCCACGTGATCACCGCCCGCGCCACCAAGGTCGAGCACGCGCGCAAGGTCGTCACCATCGAGGCGGGCGACGGGCACCAGGAGGAGCTGGGCTACGACGTGCTGGTCGTGGCGCTCGGCTCGGTCGCCCGGCTGCTGCCCATCCCCGGCCTGGCCGAGCACGGCGTCTCGTTCAAGACCATCGGCGAGGCCATCTACCTGCGCAACCACGTGCTGACCAAACTGGATCAGGCCGACAGCACGCTCGACCCCGACCTGCGCCGCAAGCTGCTGACCTTCACCTTCGTCGGCGGCGGCTTCGCGGGCATCGAGGCGCTCGGCGAGCTGGAGGACATGGCCCGCTTCGCCACCCAGTACTACAAGAACATCTCCGCCGACGACCTGCGCTTCGTGCTGGTCGAGGCGGCCGGGCGGGTGCTGCCCGAGGTGCGCGAGAGCCTGGGCGTCTACACCGTGATGCAGTTGGAGAAGCGCGGCATCGAGGTCTACCTGTCCACTCTCGCCAAGTCGTTCGAGGACGGGCACGTCGTGCTCTCCGACGGCACCGAGTTCGACAGCGACACCATCGTGTGGACGGCAGGCGTCAAGTCCAACCCGGTGCTCGCCAACTCCGACCTCCCGCTGACCAAGCAGGGCAGGCTGCGCGCGAGCGCGTCGATGCGCGTCGAGGGGCTGACCGACGCCTGGACGGCGGGCGACTGCGCCGCGGTGCCCGACCTCTCGCGCACCCCGGAGGACCCGACGGCCATCTGCGCCCCGAACGCCCAGAACGCTGTTCGCCAGGCTCGGCTGCTGGCCAAGAACATCGTCACGGCGCTGCGCGGCAACGAGCCCAAGGACTACTACCACAAGAACCTCGGCTCGGTGGCCAGCCTCGGTCTGCACCAGGGCGTCGGCGACATCATGAACTTCAAGGCCAAGGGCTTCATCGCCTGGTCGATGCACCGCGCGTACCATGTCAAGGCCATGCCGACGTTCAACCGCAAGGTCCGCATCACCCTGGACTGGTTAACGGGCGGCCTTTTCCGGCGCGAGGTCATCTCCATGGGTCAGATCAACGACCCGAAGGCGGAGTTCGCTCGGGTGTCCAAGGGCTGACGGCAAACGGTCCAAAGCGACTGGGCCAGCCGGAGGGAAACCGCGGAAACCCATCCCGAGCTGCGCTATCGCGCCTTAGGCTGCGGCTGCCCCCGTAGCCCAACAGGCAGAGGCAGCCCCCTTAAAAGGGGTGTAGTGCCGGTTCGAATCCGGTCGGGGGCACCAATCAGCGGCGTGTCGACCCTGCGTCAGCGCTGTGGCGGGGCTGACGCAGTGCTGTGTCAACGGAGTGTCATCCGGCGGCTACACAAGGGTTTCCGCCGTCGGGCGGCTCTGGTGTGTCGATCGCCAACCGCGCAGGTCTGTTGGTCCTTTTCGGAACCGACTCAGCAGTAGGCAGGCGCTGGCCGGTGTCCGGTGTGGACGAACGCCCGGCAGTCGGACCGGCACTCTAAGCTGCGGGGGTGGCGGAGTACCGGATCGATGACCTAGCCAGGGCGGCGGGCACCTCGGTGCGCAACGTGCGCGTCTACCAGGACCGCGAGCTGCTGCAGCCGCCTGTCCGCCGCGGCCGCACCGCGATCTACAGCGACGCCCACCTGTCCCGGCTGCGGCTGATCCTGGCCATGCTGGAGCGCGGCTACGCCTTCGCCCAGATCAAGGAGATGCTCGACGCCTGGCAGGCCGGGCACTCGCTGGCCGACGTGCTGGGCCTGGAGGAGGCGACCGGCGCGGCGTGGTCGCACGAGCAGCCCGCCGTGGTGCGCATGGCCGACCTGGTGCGCATGTTCGGCTCCCAGATCACCCCGGCGACCGTGCGCCGGGCCCTGGAGCTGCATGTGCTGGAGCGCCGCGGCGCGCACTTCGTCGCGCCCAGCCCCAAGCTGCTCGACGCGGGCCGCGAGCTGGTCACCCTGGGTGTCCCGCTGGCCGAGGCGCTGACCCTGGCCGCGGAGCTGCAGCGCGAGACCGACCGGATCACCGGCCTGCTGGTCGGCCTGGTCCGCCAGTACGTGCTCGACCCCAAGGGGCCGGACTGGCTGCCCAGCGGCGAGGAGCTGCCGCACTTCGCCGACGTCCTCTCCCGCCTGCACCCGCTGGTCATGTCGGCGCTGTCGGCCGCGGTGGACCGCTCGGCGCAGCGGGTGATCCCGCAGGTCATGGGCGACCGGCTGGTCGCGATCGTGGAGAAGGCGAAAAGAGGCGACGGGCCTCGGGCCTGACCCCCGGCGCGGCGCCGCCCTTGTACCGTGACAATGTCCGTTGTAACGTTCGCCATTGGCAGGTAACACGGTCTTCATCCGCCCGCGGGCGGTGACCCGACGCCCAGGAGTCGCCGATGGCCACCGAACCGCTGCGCTTCCCGGCCCGGCACCTGGCCGCCAGGCCGAGGACGGTCCGCTCCGGCGAGGTGGAGCTGGCCGTCGTCGAGCAGGGCGACCCGGCCGCGCCGACGGTCCTGCTGGTCCACGGCTACCCGGACACGCACCGCATGTGGGACGGCGTCGCCGACCGGCTGGCCGAGGACTACCACGTCGTGCGCTACGACGTGCGCGGCGCGGGCGCCTCCAGCGCGCCCCGGGCCATCGCCGCCTACCGCACCGAACGCCTCGCCGAGGACCTCTTCGCCGTGCTCGACGCCGTCGCCGACGGGCCCGCGCACGTCGTGGCCCACGACTGGGGCTCCATCCAGGCGTGGGAGGCGGTGACCGACCCCGCCGCGCGCGCGAGCATCGCCTCCTTCACCTCGATCTCCGGCCCGTGCCTGGACCACGTCGCGCACTGGATGCGCCGCAGGCTCGCCCGGCCCACCCCGGCCAACCTGCGCGCGGTGCTCAGCCAGCTCGCGCACTCCTGGTACATCTACGCCTTCCACATCCCCGTGCTGCCCGCTCTGGCCTGGCGGACGCTGATCGGCCCGCGCTGGTCGGCGCTGCTGGAGAGGATCGAGGGCGTGCCCCCGGTGGCCGGGCACCCGGTCGCCACCATCGGCCGCGACGCCGCCCGCGGGGTGCGGCTGTACCGGGCCAACTTCCTGACCCGCTTCGGCAGGCCGCGGCCCCGGCCGACCGCGGTGCCGGTGCAGGTGCTCGTGCCGACCCGCGACCGCTTCGTCACCCCGGCGCTGGCCGAGGACCTGGAGCGCTGGGTCGAGCGGCTGTGGCGGCGGCCGGTCGTCGCCGGGCACTGGGTGCCGGTCTCGCACCCGGACGTCGTCGCCCGCATGGTCGAGGAGTTCGTCGAGCACGTCGGCGGCAGGCCCTCCACCCGTGGCCTACAGCGCGCCAGGGCGGGCGCGACCGGCTTCACCGGCGCGCTGGCCGTGGTCACCGGGGCGGGCGGCGGCATCGGGAAGGCCACCGCGCAAGCGTTTGCCGCCGCGGGCGCCGAGGTCGTCGTCGCCGACATCGACGCCGTCGCCGCCAAGCGCTCGGCCGCCGAGATCGGTCCGGCCGCCTACCCCTATGCCGTCGACGTGGCCGACGAGGCGGCGATGGCCGCCTTCGCCGAGGAGGTCGCCGCCGAGCACGGGGTGCCCGACATCGTCGTCAACAACGCGGGCATCGGCCTGGCGGGCAGCTTCCTGGACACCACCGCCGAGGACTGGCGGCGGGTCGTCGACGTCAACCTGCTCGGCGTCGTGCACGGCTGCCGCTCCTTCGGCGCGCTGATGGCCGAGTCCGGCGAGGGCGGGCACATCGTCAACATCAGCTCGGCCGCGGCGTACACGCCCAGCCGGACCCTCTCGGCGTACGCGTCGAGCAAGGCCGCGGTGCTGATGCTCTCCGACTGCCTGCGCGCCGAGCTGGCCGACAAGGGCGTCGCGGTGACCGCCGTGTGCCCGGGGATCGTGGCCACCGGCATCACCGGCAGCACCCGCTTCGCCGGGACCGGCGCCGCCGAGGAGGACCGGCTGCGCCGCAAGGCCACGGCCGCCTACGCCAGGCGCGGCTACGGGCCGGAGAAGGTCGCCGCCGAGATCCTGCGCGCGGTGCGCACCGGCGTCGCGGTGCTTCCGGTGACGCCGGAGGCGCGGCTGGCCAGGGTCGCCTCCCGGCTGGCCCCGGGCCTGATGCGCCGCATCGCCCGCCTGGACGTGACCCGGTGACGGAGGCCGCGATGACCCCCGAGGAGAGTCTGGTCCTGCAGGCCCGCGACGTGCGCTTCGACTGGGCGGGCGTGCCGCTGCACTGGGTGCCCGGCGACCCGGTGACCACGCACGCCATGAACACCCTGCACCTGGTGCTGCCCGAGGGGGAGCGCTGGTTCGTGCGGGTGTTCGGCCAGGCGCTGCCGCACATCCAGGACGCGAAGCTGCGCGAGGAGGTGCTGGGCTTCATCGGCCAGGAGGCCGTGCACGCCGACGCCCACGACGGCGCCGCCGCCCACCTCGCCGCGCTCGGCGTCGACCCGGCGCGGTTCACCGCCCAGATCGAGTGGCTGTTCCGCGCGCTGCTCGCCGACCGCGACGGCACCCCGGCCAAGCGCCACCAGTGGCTGCTGGAACGGCTGTCGGTGGTCGCGGCGATCGAGCACTTCACCGCCGTGCTGGGCCAGTGGGTGCTCGACTCGACGGCCCTGGACGATGCGGGCGCCGACCCGACCATGCTGGACCTGCTGCGCTGGCACGGCGCCGAGGAGGTCGAGCACCGCAGCGTCGCCTACGACCTCTACATGCACCTCGACGGCCGCTACCCGCGCCGCATCCGCACCATGCTGGTCGTCGCGCCGGTGCTGGGCTGGCTGTTCGTCCGCTCGACCCGCTGGCTGATGGCCCACGACCCGACCCGGCCGGGCAGGCCGCGCTGGCGCGACTACCTGCGCGCCGCCCGCGCGGGCCGCCTGCCGAGCCCCGGGCAGCTGCTGCCCGCGGTGTGGCGCTACCTGCCGCGCGGCTACCACCCGAGCCAGGAGGGCGACACCGCCAAGGCCGTGGCCTACCTGGCGTCCTCACCCGCGGCCCGGGCCGCGTCGTGACCGCCGTGCTCCCCCCGCCGCCCGACCTCTACGGCCGCGCCCGGCCGGACCGGCTGTTCCGCGCCCTCGTCCCGGTCGTGGCGGCCTACCGGGGGCTCTCGGCGCGCGGGACGCGCGGGCAGCCGCCGGTGCGCGCCGTCGACCGCGACCTCGCCGTCGAGGTGCGCGCGGTCACCGCCGAGGCGGACGGCGTGGTGAGCCTGGTGCTGGCCGACCCCGCCGGGTCGGCGCTGCCCGCCTGGCGGCCCGGCTGTCACGTCGACGTGCTGCTGCCGTCGGGGACGCTGCGCCAGTACTCGCTGTGCGGCGACCCGCGCGAGCGGCGCTCCTACCGGATCGCGGTGCGCCGGGTCGGCGCGGGCTCGGCCGAGGCGCACGGGCTGGTCGTGGGCACGAGGCTGGTGCTGCGCGGGCCGCGCAACGCCTTCCCGTTCCTGGGCACGGGACCGTGCGTGTTCATCGCCGGGGGCATCGGCATCACGCCGATCCTGCCGATGGCGCGGGCCGCCGCCCGCGACTGGCGTCTTGTCTACACAGGACGGACGAGGGCGGCCATGCCGTTCCTCGGCGAAGTGGCCTCGCTGGAAGCCGGTCGGGTCACCGTCCTGGCCGACGACGAGCACGGCCCGCCCACCGCCGACGCGCTGCTGGCCGGGGTCCCCGACGGGGCGGCGGTCTACTGCTGCGGACCGGTGCCGATGATCGAGACCGTGAAGGCGGCGTGGTCGGGACCGCTGCACGTCGAGCGGTTCTCGCCGCCGCCGGTGCTCGACGGCAGGCCCTTCGAGCTGCAACTGGGTCGTGGCGGGCCGGTCGTGCCCGTGGCGGCCGATGAGACGGCGCTGGCCGCGCTGCGGCGGGCCCGGCCGGACCTCGCCTACTCGTGCAGGCAGGGGTTCTGCGGGACCTGCCGGGTCGGGGTGCTCTCCGGGAGCGTGGAGCACCGGGGCCGCCGACCATCCGAAGAGGACTCGATGCTGGTGTGCGTGTCGCGGGCCGACGGCCGCGTCGTGCTGGACGTGTGAGGGGAAAGCGATGACGAGGATCGAGGTCAGCTACGACCGGCGCGGCGCGGGCGAGCCCCTGGTGCTGCTGCACGGGATCGGCCACCGCTGGCAGGCCTGGGAGCCGGTGATCGACCGCCTCGCCGAGCGCCACGAGGTGTACTCCGTCGACCTGTTCGGCTTCGGCGCGTCCCCGATGCTGCCGGTGGATCGCCCGTACACCGTGCCCGGCGCGGTGGCGGCGCTGGCCGAGGTGTTCGACGACCTCGGCCTGGACCGCCCGCACATCGCGGGCAACTCCCTGGGCGGCATGCTCGCCCTGGAACTGGCCTCCCGCGACCTGGTCCGCTCGGTCACCGCGCTGTCACCGGCAGGGTTCTGGACCGCCCGCGACCGCGCCTACGCCATCCAGGCGCTCTCCGGAATCCGCCGCGTCGCCCGGCTCGGCCCGGCCGTGCACCAGGCGCTGTTCAGCCGCAGGGCGGCCCGGTTCGCGGGTGGCAGCCTGCTGTTCGGCAAGACGTCCTGGCTGACCGCGGAGATCATGCTCGCCGACATGGCCGCGATGGCCGCCGCGCCCGGCTTCGACGCCGTCGTCGCCGCGGGCGGGCGCGACTACTACTTCATGAGCCCCGAGCCCGCCGTGCCCACGACGATCGCGTGGGGCTCGCGCGACCGCATCCTGTGGCCGCGCCAGGCCCGCCGCTGCGCGCAGATCCTGCCCTCGGCCCGCCACGTCCCGCTGCCCGGCTGCGGGCACGTCCCGATGGGCGACGACCCGGCCGCGGTCGCCGAGGTGATCCTGTCCACCTGCCGTCAGGGCTTGACGGCCGCCGACACCAGCACCAGCAGCGTGCCGAACGCGGTGTTCCAGTAGCCCACCTGGAGCCCGTCGATCCCGCCGTACTGGAACAGCCAGGCCAGCACGGCCAGCAGCAGCACGGCCGCGCCCGCGCGCAGCGCCGTGGCCGACAGCAGCAGGCCGATGAGGGCGATGAGCCCGCCCAGCAGCAGCGGCACCGCCATCGAGGCGAGCAGGGCGGAGGGGTCGGGGTGGATGCCGGAGAACAGGTCCGCGATCGGCAGTTCGGTCGCCGCGCGGCCGTCGTGCCACGGCCGGAACGTGCCGTAGCCGACCGCCGCCAGGCCCGCGAGACCGAGCAGCCACGCCATCAGGGTGCGCACGCGCCGGAAGTCTAGTCCCGGGAGCGGGCGTTCCGAGGTGCAGAATGTGAGCTTTCCACGCACAGGGGGTCCCATGTCCTACCTCGGAACGCACTCCGCGGCCGACAACCCGAACCCGTTCCTCGGCGACACCGGCGAGGTCAGCGCCGTCTACCGGCCCGCAGACAGCGTCGAGAAGCTGGTGCGGCCCGCGACGACGTCCAGCTTCGTCGCGCCGGGGGAGGTCACCGACGGGCGCTTCGGGCTGTTCCGCTGGGAGATGGCGCCGCACGCGGGCGGGCCCGCCGCGCACTTCCACCGGACGTTCTCGGAGTCCTTCTACGTCGTCGACGGCACCGTGCGGCTGTTCAACGGAGACAAGTGGGTCGACGCGACCGCCGGGGACTTCCTGTTCGTCCCCGAGGGCGGGGTGCACGCCTTCCGCAACGACTCCGACGAGCCCGCCGACATGCTGATCCTGTTCTCGCCGGGCTCGCCGAGGGAGCGCTACTTCCAGGAGCTGGCCGAGGTCGCCGACTCCGGGCTACAGCTCTCGCCGGAGGAGTGGAAAGAGCTGTGGGCCCGCCACGACCAGTACGTCGTCTAGGCGAGCGGGCCCCACCCGCTAGCTCAGCCGCTCCAGCACCATCGCCATGCCCTGGCCGCCGCCGACGCACATCGTCTCCAGGCCGAACTGCTTGTCGTGCCACTGCAGCGAGTTGATCAGCGTCGCGGTGATCCGCGCGCCGGTCATGCCGAAGGGGTGGCCGACGGCGATCGCGCCGCCGTTGACGTTGAGCTTGTCCTCCGGCACGCCGAGGTCGCGGGCCGAGGGCAGGACCTGGGCGGCGAACGCCTCGTTGATCTCCACCAGGTCGATGTCGCCGATGCCCAGGCCCGCCCGCGCCAGGGCCCGCTTCGAGGCCTCGACCGGGCCCAGGCCCATGATCTCCGGGGACAGCCCGGACACGCCGGTCGAGACGATCCGGGCGAGCGGGGTCAGGCCCAGGTCGCGGGCCTTGGTGTCGGACATGATCACCAGGGCGGCGGCGCCGTCGTTGAGCGGGCAGCAGTTGCCCGCGGTGACCAGGCCGTCGGGGCGGAACACCGGCTTGAGGGTGGCGGTCTTCTCGTAGGTCACCCCGGGGCGGGGGCCGTCGTCGGTGTCGACCACCGAGCCGTCGGGGCGGGTGACCGGGGTGATCTCGCGGGCCCAGAAGCCGGACTTGATCGCCGCCTCGGCGAGGTTCTGCGACCGCACGCCGAAGTGGTCCATGTCCTCGCGGGTCACGCCCTTGAGCCGGGCCAGGTTCTCCGCGGTCTGGCCCATGGCGATGTAGGCGTCGGGGACCAGGCCGTCCTCGCGCGGGTCGCGCCAGGAGTCCGCGCCGGTCTCGGCGACCGCCGCGGTGCGGGCCATGGCCTCGGCGAACACCGGGTTGCGGGTGTCGGGCCAGGAGTCGGAGCTGCCGTTGGCCGCGCGCGAGACCGCCTCCACGCCCGCGGAGATGAAGACCTCGCCCTCGCCCGCCTTGATGGCGTGCAGCGCCATGCGGGTGGTCTGCAGCGAGGAGGCGCAGTAGCGGGTCACGGTGCAGCCGGGCAGGTGGTCGTAGCCGAGCAGGACGGCGACGATGCGGCCCATGTTGAACCCGGCCTCGCCGCCGGGCATGCCGCAGCCGAGCATCAGGTCGTCGATGTCCTTCGGGTCCAGCGCCGGGACCTTGTCCAGGGCGGCGCGCACCATCTGGGCGGTCAGCTCGTCGGGCCGCAGGTCGACCAGCGAGCCCTTGCCCGCGCGGCCGATGGGGGAGCGGACTGCGGAGACGATGACGGCCTCGGGCATGGCGGACTCCTGACTCGGGTGGTTACTAAGCGGTAGCTTAGGTTCCGGGACCGAGCCGGGCAAGGCTCAGCCGGTCCGACCCTCCCACAGGCCCGTCGCCGCGCACAGCGGAGCCAGCAGCACATCGGCCGCCAGCGCGTACCCGGCCCCGTTCGGGTGGAAGCGGTCCGGGCTGAACAGCTCGTCGTGGCGCTCGCGGAAGTGCGCGGTGAGCAGCGCGGCCATCGGCACGACCCGGGCGCCCGAGCCGATCAGCGCCTTCGCCTGGGCCCTGGCCAGCGCCCGGCTGTAGCGGCGGGCCACCTCGCGCAGCGGCTGCGGGAGCGGCCGGACCGTGCCGAGGTCGGGGCAGGTGCCCACCAGCACCGCCACCCCGGCCCGCACGAGCCGGTCCACCTGCGCGGCCAGCAGCGCCGCCGACTCGCCGATGCCCAGCCGCGCGGTCACGTCGTTGCCGCCGACCAGGACCAGCGCGACGTGCGGCGGGTCGGTCAGCGCGGCGTCGACCTGACCCGCCAGGTGGGTGGTCCGCGAGCCGCTGACGGCGTGGGTCACCAGCCGCACCGCGGAGCCCAGCTCCTCGGCCAGGCCGCGGGCCAGCACCACCCCGGGCAGCCGGTCGGCGGACTCCGCGCCCAGCCCGGCCGCGGTGGAGTCGCCGAACACCGCGAACACCAGCGCCTCGCCCCTGGCCACCGGACCGGCGCCGTTCGGCAGGTACACGCCGTCGGCGTTGTGCGGGCGCTCGCGCGGGACCCCGATCACCGTCCGCGCCCGCTTCGACTGGGTGCTCAGCAGTCCGTAGGCCCCCGCGGACAGCCCGCCCACCGACCCGATGGCGACGGCGACCGCGCGCAGAGCGGCCGCGAGACCCTTCGTCGGCGCCACCTGCTCGGACATCGTCGTCCCCTCTCGCCGGGCACTCCCGCACCAGGCACCCACTGTGCCCCCGTGCGGACTGGTAATCGCACGTCACCCTGCTTTGTTGTACCTGGCAGCGCTGACGGCAGCCTCGAAGACGGCAGGCGGGATAGGGTTGGGGCGCGGTTCCACGCTGTGAGACAAGGAGCATCCGGTGGACTACGTCGAGCACGTCATCGACCTCGTCGGCGACACCCCCCTGGTGAAGCTGAACAACCTGGCCGAGGGCCTCGCTCCGCTGGTGCTGGCCAAGGTCGAGTACTTCAACCCGGGTGGCAGCGTGAAGGACCGGATCGCGGTCCGCATGATCGAGGCGGCCGAGCGCTCCGGCGCGCTGCGCCCCGGCGGCACCATCGTCGAGCCCACCTCGGGCAACACCGGCGTCGGCCTGGCCATGGTCGCCCAGCGCAAGGGCTACCAGTGCGTCTTCGTCTGCCCGGACAAGGTCAGCGAGGACAAGCGCAACGTGCTGCGCGCCTACGGCGCAGAGGTGGTCGTCTGCCCGACGGCGGTGGCGCCCGAGCACCCGGACTCCTACTACAACGTCTCCGACCGCCTCGTCCGCGAGATCGAGGGCGCCTGGAAGCCCGACCAGTACTCCAACGCCGAGAACCCGGCCAGCCACTACCACTCCACCGGCCCCGAGCTCTGGCGCCAGACCGAGGGCCGGATCACCCACTTCGTGGCCGGCGTCGGCACCGGCGGCACCATCTCCGGCACCGGCCGCTACCTCAAGGAAGCCTCCGAGGGTCGGGTCAAGGTCATCGGCGCGGACCCGGAGGGCTCGGTCTACTCCGGCGGCACCGGCCGCCCGTACCTGGTCGAGGGCGTCGGCGAGGACTTCTGGCCCAGCGCCTACGACCGCGAGGTCGCCGACGAGATCATCGCCGTCTCCGACGCGGAGTCCTTCGACATCACCCGCAGGCTCGCCCGCGAGGAGGGCCTGCTGGTCGGTGGCTCGTGCGGCATGGCGGCCGCGGCCGCGCTGCGCCTGGCCCGGCGCCTCGGCCCCGACGACGTGGTGGTCGTGCTGCTGCCCGACGGCGGCCGCGGCTACCTGTCCAAGGTCTTCAACGACTCCTGGATGTCGCAGTACGGCTTCCTGCCCGCCGACCACTCCGGCGCCACCGTCGGCGACGTGCTCCGGCGCAAGTCCACCGGCGGCGGCCTGCCCGACTTCATCCACGCCCACCCGACCGAGACCGTGGCCGACGCGGTGGCGATCCTGCGCGAGTTCGCCGTCAGCCAGATGCCGGTGGTCAACGCCGAGCCGCCGGTGATGGCCGCCGAGGTCGTGGGCGCGGTCAACGAGCGCGACCTGCTCGACGCGCTGTTCACCGGCAAGGCCGCCCTGGCCGACCGCCTCGACCTGCACATGTCGCCCGCGCTGCCGACCATCGGCTCCGGCGAGCAGGTCACCTCGGCGATGGCGGCGCTGGCCTCGGCCGACGCCGCGCTGGTGCTGCAGGACGGCAAGCCTGCGGGCGTGGTCACCCGACAGGACCTGCTGGGGTTCCTCGCGGGCAAGTGAGCGTGATCGCCCCAAGCCCGGCGGGGGTAACCCTCATCCGATAGCGTGGCCGTCGCAAGGCAACAAATCAGGTCAATAAGGGGTGGGAAACCCGATGAGCGCTCCCCAGCCACCGAACCAGCCGTGGCAGCCCGGCGGGCCGGCGCCGGACTCGGGCCCGATCCCGGCCGCCGACACCGGCGCCGACGGCGTCGAGCGCACCCAGGCCATCCAGCCCGGCCAGTCGCTCCCCGACGTCGGGGGCGGCTCGGCGGGCAGCGCGGCCGGCACTGACGACAACGCCGACCGCACGCAGGTCGTGCGGCCCGGCGCGGGCGCCTCGCCCGCCCCGGTGCCCGACCACACCCAGATGGTCGCGCCCGGCTCGGTGCCGCAGACCCCGCCGTACGCCCAGCCCGGCGGCGAGCAGCCCGGTGGCGGGTTCCCCGGCCACCAGCAGCAGCACAACCCGTACGGCCAGCAGCACCAGCAGCCCTACGGCCAGCCGCAGCCCGGCTACGGCCCGCCGCAGGGCCAGCCCGGCTACCCGCCCCAGGGCCAGCCCGGCTACGGCCCGCCCGCCGCGGCGGGCGCGGGCACCCAGGCGATGATCCCGATGATCGTGCAGGGCGCGATCGCGGTCATGGGCCTGGTGACGCTGATCATGGCGATCACGCTGCTGGTCGACTTCGGCGATGCGGGCTCGTTCCTGCCCGGCTACTACTGGTTCTACGGCATCCTCGCCCTGGTGGGCGCGGGCGCGGCCATCGCGGGCGGCGTGCTGCTGTTCCTGAAGAACCGCTCCTACGCGCACTTCCTGGCGGTGGGCGGCGGCGCGGCCCTGCTGCTCTCGGCGATCCTGCTGATGATCGAGGGCGGCGGCGAGTCGGCCAGGGTCATCTTCTTCCTGATCTTCGGCCTGCTGATCGCGGCGGCGGGCTCGCTGGGCCTCATCCCCGGTGCGCGCCAGTTCCTGTTCTCCGGCGCCGCCCCGGCGGGTCCGGCGGGCTACGGCGGCCCCGGCCACTTCGGCCAGCAGCCGCAGCAGAACCCGTACGGGCAGCCGCAGAACCCCTACGGCCAGCAGCCGCCCCAGCAGTACGGGCAGCCGCAGGGCGGCGGATTCCCCGGCCAGCAGCCGCAGGGCTACGGCCAGCCCCAGCAGCCCTACGGCCAGCCGCAGAACCCCTACGGCCAGCCCCAGCAGCCGCAGCCGGGCGGCTACCCCGGCCAGCAGCAGCCGCCCCAGCAGTGGTGAGCTAGCGCAGAACGCCGAAAGGGCCCCGTGGACACCGTCCACGGGGCCCTTTCGGTGCCCAAGCCGCTATCCCAGCGCGGCCAGCAGGTCCGCGACCAGGTCCGAGGCCGACTCGATGCCGACGGAGAGCCGAATCAGGTCGGCGGGCACCTCCAGCAGCGAGCCCGCCGTGCTGGCGTGGGTCATCTTGCCCGGGTGCTCGATCAGCGACTCGATGCCGCCGAGGGACTCGGCCAGGGTGAACAGCTCGGTGCGCGCGACCACGTCCAGCGCGGCCTGCTGGCCGCCGGCGACCTGGAAGGACACCATGCCGCCGGAGCGGCGCATCTGCTTGGCGGCGACGTCGTGGCCGGGGTGCTCGGCCAGGCCGGGGTAGAGGACCCTGGTGACCTTCGGGTGCCCGGACAGCGCCTCGACCACGCGCTCGGCGTTGTCGCAGTGGCGCTCCATGCGCACGGCCAGCGTCTTGGCCCCGCGCAGCACCAGCCACGAGTCGAACGGGCCGGGGACCGCGCCCGCGGCGTTGCGCAGGAACGCCAGGCCCTCCACCAGCTCGCTGTCGTTGGTGATCAGCGCGCCGCCGACGACATCGGAGTGCCCGCCGAGGTACTTGGTGGTCGAGTGCAGGACCACGTCGGCGCCCAGCGCCAGCGGGGTCTGCAGGTACGGGGTGGCGAAGGTGTTGTCGATGACCAGCCGCGCCCCGGCCTCGGCGGCGACGCCGGCGAGCGCGGCGATGTCGACCACGCCCAGCAGCGGGTTCGTCGGGGTCTCCGACCAGATGACCTTGGTGTTCGGCCGCACGGCGGCGCGGGTGGCCGCGAGGTCGGACAGGTCGACGGCGGTGTACTCCACACCCCACAGCGTCAGGACCTTGTCCAGGATGCGGAAGGTTCCGCCGTAGGCGTCGTTGCCGAGGACGACGTGGTCGCCGGGGCGGCAGATCGTGCGCAGCGCGACGTCGGTGGCGGCCATGCCGCTGGCGAAGGCGAGGCAGTGCCGCCCGCCCTCCAGCGCGGCCAGCGCCTCCTCCAGGGCGGTCCTGGTCGGGTTGGCGGTGCGGGAGTACTCGTACCCGCCCTCGCGCAGCCCGCCGACGCCGTCCTGGGCGAAGGTCGATGTCTGGTAGATCGGGACGATCACCGCCCCGGTTCGCGGGTCCGGCTCCTGTCCCGCGTGGATGGCCTTGGTCTCAAAGCCCCAGCGCCCGGTGTCTTCTGCCATTGGACCAGCCTACGAGGAGTCGGGACGCGAAAACGCCCGCCCCCGTGCGGGGGCGGGCGTTCTCGGCTCGTGGACGGGCTTGCGTCAGTCGGAGCTCTGCAGCATGTAGAGCAGGCGCAGGATCTCCAGGTACAGCCAGACCAGGGTGGTCATCAGGCCGAAGGCCACGTACCAGGCCCACTTCGACGGGGTGCCGGAGCGGATCATCTGGTCGGCCATGTCGAAGTCGAGCAGGAAGTTGAACGCGGCGATGCCGATGAACAGCAGGCTGATGCCGATGCCCAGCGGGCCCGCCTCGCGGATGCCCAGGTCGATGCCCATGAACGACAGCAGCAGGTTGACCAGCATCAGACCGGCGGCCGCGACGGTCGCGCCGATGATCCACTTGGTCAGGCGGGGCGTGACCTTGACGGCGCCGGTGCGGTAGACGACCAGCATGGTGATGAACACCAGCGCGGTGCCCAGGATCGCCTGCAGGGCGATGCCGGGGACGAGCGCCTCGAACACACCGGTGATCGCACCGAGGAACACGCCCTCGGCGGCCGAGTAGGCCAGGATCAGGCCCGGGTTCGGGGTCTTCTTGAAGATGACGACGAGCGAGAGCACCAGGCCGATGATCAGACCGCCGATCATCGGCGGGTACGGCGAGATGCTGCCGCTGAGCACCGCGATGGCGGTGATCACGCCGGTGAGCAGCGCGGTGCCGAGGGTGAACGCCGTCTTGGTGACGACGTCGTCCACGGTCATGGGCCGGTCGCCCGCGGTGGGCGGCGCCGGGTAGCCCGGACCGCCGGGCATGCCCGGCATGCCGGGCTGGCCGTAACCCTGGGCCTGGGGCTGGAAGCCCGCGTGGCCCCCGCCGACCGGCAGGTTCCTGAACGCGGGATTGCTGGTAGAACGCACCTGATCCTCCTGGGCCTGAATGGCGCCTTCACGGGTTTCAACGCTCGGGCGAGCCAGTTGGTTCCCGCTGGGTAAAAGCCACTTTACCCACCTGGCGGCGGTACTTGTCGATCGGCTTGGCGCCGTCGAAACGATAACGCGACACACTCCGTGCCCGCCCAGGTCGCCCCCATGGCGGATTGCGTCGATCACTCGGAGAAACCAGGCTCGTACGAGGTGTGTCTTTTTGTTCTTGCCCACGGCGCTTGAGGAGCCCCCACCCCATGGCCCGGACCCCGATCGGCGCCCGGCTGGCCGCAGCCCTGACGAGCGCCGCGGTCATCGCGTGCGTCACCACCGTCGTCACCGCCCCCGCGGCGGCGGCGGCCGTCAAGGAGGGGCTCGGTCACCGGACCACCCCGGCGCAGCCCTACCGAGGCAACCAGGACGCCTACGACTGGCTCGGCTCCTATGTCGTCAACGGCGAGCAGGTGTGGTGCGTGCAGTACGCCCACACCGCCCCGGACAGCGACGAGCAGTACCGGCCGGGCGAGCAGCTGAAGACGAAGTGGGGCACGGCGCTGCCCGCCGACGTCGCCGCCGACATCTCCTACCTGCTGCTGCGCTACACCACCACCGAGAGCCGCGACGAGGCCGCGGCCCTGGCGCACCTGCTGCACACGTGGACGGCGAGCCCGCAGAACGCAGGCCAGCTCGACCCGTCCAACGGCTTCCGCGAGATCGCCTACGACGCCCCCTTCCACCTGTCCAAGCTGCCCGCGGGCGCGCGCAAGGCCGTCGACGACCTCAAGGCCGACGCCGCCGCCAACCGCGGCCCCTGGACCGCCGCCGTGACCGCGCCCACCGCGCCGCAGGTCATCGGCACCCCGGACACCTGGACCGTCGACGTGCGCAACGCCCGCGACCGGGGCGTGGCCGACGTCGAGATCACCGTCACCCTGACCGACGCCACCGTCGACGGCGAGACCACCGCGACCGTCTCCACCGGCGCGGACGGCACTCCCGCCGCCCTGGAGGTGACCCCCACCGGGCCGGACCCGAAGGTCTCGGTGTCGCTGCTCAGCCCGGCCGAGCGGCCGGTCGTGCGCCAGGCCGTGCAGGTCGACATCCAGCGCGTGGTCAGCACCGGCGGGGAGAAGGAGCTCACGGCGAGCAAGGCGGTCACCGCGGTGACCCCGCCTGGCGGCGTCGCCGTCGCCAAGGTCGACAAGAAGACCGGCAAGGCCATCAAGGGCGTCTCGCTGCGGCTGACGGGCGCGGACAAGACCTCGCCCGCCCTCGACCAGGACGGCGAGCCGCTCGTCGGCCCCGACGACAAGCCCGTGGTGCTGGTGACCGGCGAGGACGGCACCGCCGAGGTCGACAACCTGCGCACCCCGCAGGAGGTCTGCGTCGTGGAGGTCGCCGCGCCGCCGGGCTACGACGACGCCTTCGACCCGGACAACCCGCCGTCGGCGTGCGGGGTGGTCGAGCCCGGCGACACGGTGACCCTGAAGCTGGCCAACGTGCCCAACAAGCCCACCGTGCCGCGCACGATCCCGGCCGGTGACGAGCCCGCCGCCGCCGCGCTGACCAGCGGCGACGGCGGCCCGTCCACCGGGCTGCTGACGGGCATCGGCGCGCTGGCCGCGCTGCTCGTCGCCGCGCTCGGCCTGCTGGTCCACCAGGCCCGCCGCAGGCGCGAGGTGGTCAGCCGGGGCATGCAGCGGGACTGGGGCTACTGATCGCCGTGCGAGGCAGGCCGGTGGTCGCGGCCGGGGTGAGCGCGCTCGCCCTGGCCGCGGTCGCCGCGCTCTTCGGCGGGACCGCCGCCGTGCCGGGCACCCCCGTCGCGGCCCCAGCGCCCCCGGTGAGCGCCGCGGGGGCGGCGGGTGCCGCCCTGCCCGCCGCCGCACCCGCCGCGGCCCCCACGACGACGACGGCGCCCGCGGCGCCCAAGCCGTCGTCGCCGCCCAAGGCCGCCGCCCCGGAGCGCCCGGCCGCGCCGAAGTCCCAGGCGGCGGGCACGGTGCGCCTGCGGGGCGGCGGCGAGGCGCGGCTGGTGCGCACCGAGCTGGGCCCCGACGCCACGCTGCCGGTGCCGGAGAGCCTGCGCGAGGCCACCTGGTGGGGCGCCGACCTCGCCGCGGACGAGGGGGCGACGGTGCTCGCGGGCCATGTGAACTGGCGCGGGCGCACCGGACCGTTCGCCGAGCTGTGGGACGCCCGCGTGGGTGATCACGTGTCCGTTGTCGACCCGGCGGGCAAGAACTGGTCGTACCAGGTCAGCGAGGTCGTGACCCTGGGCAAGGACGAGCTGCCCGCCCGCGCCGAGGCCCTCTTCGGCCAGTCCGGCGAGCACCGCCTGGTCCTGGTGACCTGCGGCGGGCGGTGGGTCGGCGGCTCGGACGGCTATGAGTCCAACCGCATCGTGGTCGCCGTTCCCGCATGATCACCGGGCGGGGAGATGTCGCTCGATCCGGTGATTCCCTGCCCGTGTCTACAACTCCGTGACGGACACTCTCGTTCTACGGTGTGCAACGGGTGGTCGAGCAACGGCCATCCATCACACACGTCTTGGAAGTAGTTCGGGGAGGACGGATCGGGGAGGGGTTCGGCATGACCCGCAGGCGATGGGACAAGATCGGATTCGGCGTCGCGCTGATTCTGACGTTCGTGGTTCTGCTGGTACTCGGCACTGTCCGGCCGGAGGTCACCGGTGTCCCGGTGGCCGCGGCCCCGGTGCCCCAGGCGGCCAACGCGCCAGACCCGTGGCTGCGCAAGCTCGAACCGGGGGAGAAGCCGCCGCAGTTCGTGCTCTTCTCCTTCGACGGCGGCGGCTCCCATGAGCACTGGCAGCGGTTCATGGGCATCGCCAAGGAGAACGGTGCGCACTTCTCCGGTTTCCTGTCCGGCATCTACCTGCTGACCGACGACCGCCGCGCCGAGTACACCGGTCCCGGCCACCGGCCCGGCAAGGCGTCCATCGGCTTCGGCGGCTCGGCGGCGGACGTCGGCACGCTCATCGCCGACCTCAACCAGGGCATCGAGCAGGGCCACGAGATCGGCACCCACTACAACGGCCACTTCTGCCAGGGCACCGCGCTGGGCGTCGGCGAGTGGAACACCGCGCAGTGGAACTCCGAGCTGGACCAGTTCTTCGCCTTCGTGGCCGACGGCCGCGCGCACGGGCTCAAGCTCGACCCGAAGAAGGTCCAGGGTGGACGCACGCCGTGCCTGGAGGGCAAGCGCGAGGTCTACGGGCCGGTGCTGGCCAAGCGGGGGATGAGCTACGACTCCAGCGGCGTCTCCGACGGCATCGCCTGGCCCTTCCGCGAGCACGGCATCTGGCAGTTCCCGATGCCGACGGTGCGCGTGCCGGGCGTCGGCCACAAGAAGACGATCATGATGGACTACAACCTCTGGTACATCCAGAACCAGGCCAGGAACGAGCCGGGGCGGGCCGAGGAGTTCGCCGAGGTGACCCTGGGGACCTACGAGGCCGCCTACGCCGCCGCCTTCGACGGCAACCGGGCGCCGCTGGTCATCGGCAACCACTTCAACGAGTGGTCCGGCGGCGGCTTCACCCGGGCGACCGAGCGGTTCATGGGCGAGGTCTGCGGCAGGCCGGAGACGGTCTGCGCGACCTACTCCGAGGTCATCCAGTGGATGGGGATGCAGGACAAGGCGGTGCTCGACAAGTACCGATCGATGCCGAACGCGCAGGTCCCGATGCCCTGATCGACCCACTCCACCCGATCGTGTGGTTGCGATGGATAATGAAAACCGCTATCACTAGGCTTCACCATCCGCCCCCGCACGAGAGTTGTCCGCCGTGAAGATCGCGTTCGTCGGCAAGGGAGGCAGCGGCAAGACCACCCTGGCCTCGCTGTTCCTGCGCCATCTCGCCGCCGAGTCCCCCGCGCCCGCCCTGCTGGCCCTGGACGCCGACATCAACCAGCACCTCGCCGTCGCCCTCGGCGCCGACGAGGACCACGTCCACCCGGCCCTGGGCGCGCACCTGCCGCTGATCAAGGAGCACCTGCGCGGCGACAACCCGCGCATCCGCTCGACCGAGGAGATGCTCAAGACCACGCCGCCGGGCCGCGGCTCGCGGCTGGTCCGCGTGGACGAGGACAACCCGGTCTACGACGCCTGCGTGCGCACCGTGGACGGCGTCCGGCTCGCCGTGACCGGCCCGTTCGCCGAGTCCGACCTGGGCGTGTCCTGCTACCACTCCAAGGTCGGCGCGGTGGAGCTGCTGCTCAACCACATGGTCGACGGCCCCGGCGAGTACTGCGTGGTCGACATGACCGCGGGCGCCGACTCCTTCGCCTCCGGCCTGTTCACCCGCTTCGACGTGACCTTCCTGGTCTGCGAGCCGACCGTGCGCAGCGTCGGGGTCTACAAGCAGTACCGCGACTACGCCGCGGACTTCGGCGTGCGCATCGCCGTCGTCGGCAACAAGATCAGCGACGCCGAGGACCTGGAGTTCCTGCGCGAGCACGTCGGCGAGGACCTGCTCACCTGCGTCGGGCGCTCCCAGCACGTGCGCGCCGCCGAGCGCGGCGACGTCCGTCCCATCGGGCTGCTGGAGCCGCACAACCGCGCGGCGCTGGCCGGGATGCGGACCCTGGTGGACGCCGTCGAGAAGGACTGGCCCCGCTACCAGCGCCAGGCCGAGGAGTTCCACACCCGCTACGCCCGCGCGTGGGCCAACGCCAAGGCGGGCCGCGACCTGGCCGAACAGATCGATCCCGACTACCTGCCTGGACCCGTCCCCGTCGGTTAGGCATGCTCGGTCCTATGGCGACATACCTGGTCACTGGGGCCACTGGACTCATCGGCAGGCACTTCGTGCGCGAGCTGCTCGCCCGGCCGGACACCGACCGGGTGTGGCTGCTGGTCCGCGAGCAGTCCCGGGAACGCCTGGAGCGGGCCGCCCGGGGCTGGCCCGACGCCGAGCGGATCACCACCGTGACCGGCGACGTCTCCTTGCCCGGCCTGGGCATCGCGGACCCGGGCGCCCTGCGCGGAGTGGACAACGTCGTCCACCTCGCCGCCCTCTACGACGTCACCGCCGACGACGAGACCAGCATCGCCGCCAACGTGGGCGGCACCCAGAACGTCCTCGACCTCGCCGCCGAGCTGGGCGCGGGCTGCCTGCACCACGTCTCCTCGGTGGCCGTCGCGGGCGACTACCGCGGCCGCTACACCGAGGAGATGTTCGACGCGGGCCAGCGCCTGGCCACCGCCTACCACCGGACGAAGTTCGAGTCCGAGCGGATCGTGCGCACCCAGAAGGCCGTGCCGTGGCGGGTCTACCGGCCGGCGATCGTCGTCGGGCACTCCGAGACCGGCGAGATGGACAAGGTCGACGGCCCGTACTACTTCTTCCCGGCCCTGACCAGGCTGGAGGCGGTGCAGGCGGTGCCCGTCGTCTTCCCCGACATCGGCGACACCAACATCGTCCCGGTCGACTACGTCGCCAAGGCGATGGCGGCGCTGGTGCCGAAGCCGGGCCTCAACGGGCGGACCTTCCACCTGGTCAACCCGCGCCCGCAGTCCGCGCGCGAGGTCTACGACGCCTTCGCCAGGGCCGCGGGCGCGCCCAGGGTCGCCGCCGAGCTGCCCCGCGCGCTGTCGCAGCCGCTGCTGGGAGCCCTGCGCTTCGCCGAGAACGTGCCCGGGGTGTCGCTGGCCCTCGACGCGGGCCTGGACCGGCTGGGCATCCCGTCGGTCCTGCTGACCACGCTGACCTTCGCGCCCCGCTTCGACGCGACCAAGACCCGCGCCCTCATCCCCGAGGTCGAGGTGCCCAGGCTGGAGGACTACGCCGACGTCCTCTTCCGGTACTGGGCCGAGCACCTGGACCCGTTCCGCGCCCGCGCCGCGGGCGAGTCGCTGCGCGGGCGCCGGGTGGTGATCACCGGGGCGTCCTCGGGCATCGGCAGGGCCACCGCGCTCAAGGTCGCCGCCGCGGGCGGCATCCCGCTGCTGGTGGCCCGGCGCGAGGCAGAGCTGGAGGAGGTGCGCACCGAGATCGCCGCCCAAGGCGGCGAGGCGCACTCCTACCCGTGCGATCTTACCGACGAGGACTCCGTCACCAAGACCGTCGAGGCCATGCTCGCCGACCACCCGTCGGTGGACATGCTGGTCAACAACGCCGGGCGCTCGATCCGCCGTTCGGTGCGGCTGTCCTACGACCGCTTCCACGACTACGAGCGGGCGATGGCCATCAACTACTTCGCCCCCGTCCGGCTGATCCTGGCCCTGCTGCCGCACATGACCGAGCGGCGCTTCGGCCACATCGTCAACGTCTCCTCGATCGGTGTGCAGGGCATCGCGCCGCGGTTCAGCGCCTACGTGGCGTCCAAGGCGGCGCTGGACTACTTCAGCAAGATCGTCGCCACCGAGACCCACGGCGCCGGGATCACCTTCACGACCGTCCACATGCCACTGGTCCGCACCCCGATGATCCGCCCGACCAAGATCTACGACGCGTTCCCGGCCAAGTCGCCCGACCAGGCCGCCGCCATGGTCGTGCGCGCGCTCACCGACCGCCCCAAGCACATCGGGACCCCCACCGGCTACCTGATCCAGGCCGCCTACGCCCTCGCACCCGGCCTGGTCGACGCCGTGGCCTACCAGGGCTACCGGATCTTCCCCGACTCCGCGGCGGCGGGCGGCGGCGGCAGGCTGCGCCTGGGCAAGGGCGAGCGCAACCTGACCGCGGCGGCCAAGGCCCTGTCCCGCCTGACGAAGGGGTTTCACTGGTAGTGGTTTCCCCTGGTCGGGGCGATGTGTCGAGCGCGCTTGCCGCGCGCGGTGTTTCGGTGGGCTGCGCGGGTGATCGCACTGGTAACGTCCCGACCATGGTCACACCGCACGATGGTCGCTCGGCGGGCTTCTCCGTGGTGCGCCACGGCTACGACCGCACCCAGGTCGACGATTTCCTGCGGCAGTCCGAGGACGAGGCCATCCGCGCCGCCGCCGAGCGCGACGAGACCCGCTCGCGGCTGGCCGAGGTCTCCGGCGAGCTGGAGATCGCCCGCCGCGAGATCACCGCGCTGAGCGCCCGCCTCGACCAGCTGTCGGCCTCCGACGCCCCCGACGCGGAGCGGACCCTGCAGACCGCCCGCACCCAGGCCGCGGAGATCACCGCGCGGGCCAGGGCGGCTGCCGAGACGGCGTGGTCGGGCGCGGAGGAGGCCAGCACGTCGCTGCGCGACCGCTACCGCCGCATGCTCGCCGACCTGGACCGCCAGCACCAGGAACTGCACACCGACCACAAGAAGATCATGGACGGGGTGCGCCAGAAGTCCGTCGAGATGACGGTGGCCGCCGACAAGCGCAGGCAGGACCTGGACGACAAGGCCGAGGCCGAGCGCAAGCGGGTCCAGCGCCAGTTCGACGAGGACATGGCCGCCAAGCGGGCCGAGCTGGCCAAGGAGATCGAGGCCGAGCGGGCCAGGGTGGCCGAGGAGTCCCGCGGCATCGTCGCCGACGCGACCGCCGAGGCCGAGCGCCGGATCGCCTCGGCGACCAGCCAGGTGGAGCGGCTGACGGCGCTGCGCGAGCAGCTGGCCACGCGGCTGCGCGGGACCAGCGAGCTGATCACCCGGAGTTCGGAGCTGCTGGAGCCGCTGGAGGGGGAGGCGGAGCTGGCGCCGGACTCACCCGCGGCGCTGGAGACCGACAAGCTCAAGCCGGTGGCGAAGCGCTGAGCCCTCAGGGCCGCTTGTGCAGCCCGTCGACGCCGGAGCCCGCGCCCGCGCCGGGCTCCTCGGCGGGCTCGGTGGCCGGGGCGGCGGGCAGGTCCTCGGGGTCGAGGCAGCCGCCGACGAGGGTGGTCTGGCCGTCGACCCGCACGTAGTGGCCGGAGTCGTCGCAGGTCGCGGCCTGCACGGTGAAGACGGCGACGCCGGTCAGGGTCATCGCGGCGAGGACGGCGCCCGCGAGGGAGGCCGCGCCCGCGAACCTGCTGCCGACAGCCATCGTGTGTGCCTAACGTGAGACGACGGTGAACCCGCCACTGAGCGTACCTGGGCAGTGGCGGGTCCACCTGAGCGCCCGCTGAGTGCCCGCCCGGTTGGGCGGGCAACCGGTCAGAGGTTCCCGCGCCGCTCCTGCTCGCGCTCGATGGCCTCGAACAGCGCCTTGAAGTTGCCCTTGCCGAAGCCGAGCGAGCCGTGGCGCTCGATCATCTCGTAGAAGACCGTCGGCCGGTCGCCGATGGGCTTGGTGAAGATCTGCAGCAGGTAGCCGTCCTCGTCGCGGTCGACCAGGATGCGGTGCTCCTTGAGCACCTCGATCGGCACTCGCACCTCGCCGATGCGCTCGCGCAGCTCGGGGTCCTCGTAGTAGGAGTCCGGGGTGTCCAGGAACTCCACGCCCGCCGCCCGCATGGCCACGACGGTGGCGATGATGTCGTTGGTGGCCAGCGCGATGTGCTGGCAGCCGGGCCCGCCGTAGAACTCCAGGTACTCATCGATCTGCGACTTCTTCTTCGCGATCGCGGGCTCGTTGAGCGGGAACTTGACCCGGTGGTTGCCGTTGGCCACGACCTTGCTCATCAGCGCCGAGTACTCGGTGGCGATGTCGTCGCCGACGAACTCCGCCATGTTCACGAAGCCCATCACGCGGTTGTACCACTGGACCCAGTAGTCCATCTTGCCCAGCTCGACGTTGCCGACGCAGTGGTCGACGGCCTGGAAGACGCGCTTGGGCGCACCCTCTGGCTTGACGTAGTTGCCCTTCTTGGCGACGTAGCCGGGCAGATAGACGCCGTTGTAGCGAGAGCGGTCGATCAGGCTGTGCCGGGTCTTGCCGTAGGTGGCGATCGCGGCCATGCGGACCGTGCCGTGCTCGTCGGAGACGTCGTGCGGCTCCTCCAGCACCGTCGCCCCCTGCGCCCGGGCGTGCTCGACGCACCGGTCGACGTCGCTGACCTCCAGCGCCAGGTCGGTCACGCCGTCACCGTGCTCGCGGTGGTGGTCCAGCAGCGGGCTGTCGGGGGTCACCCCGCCCTTGATGACGAACCGCGCGGACCCGGACTTCAGTACGAACGCCTTGTGGTCGCGGTTGCCGTTCTCCGGCCCCGAGTACGCGATCTGCTCCATCCCGAACGCGGCCTGGTAGAACAGCGCGGTCTGGGTGGCGTTGCCACACACGAAGACGACGGCGTCCATCGACTTCACCGGGAACGGGTCGCGCGTCTCGTCGTAGTCGACCAGCCCGACGAGCTGCCGCAACTGGTCGTAGCTGACCTCGTCCATCCCGGTGCCGAGCGTCCCCGTCATCGCATCCTCCTAGGCGTTCGCGGTAGCTCCGAGGATGGAGAGCACCGGGCATCCTGTGCAACACTCGGCTTGTTCACAGGACAACCTGACTAGGTAATGACCGAATCGGCTCGGCAAAGTGGACACCCTGAACAGGAGGCAGGCCGCCGTGGAGATTGACGAGCTGGACTCCCGCCTGCTCCTGCTGCTCACCGACGAACCCCGCCTGGGCGTGCTGGAGTGCTCCCGCCGCCTGGGCGTCGCCAGGGGAACCGTCCAGGCGCGACTGGACAGACTGGAGCGTCGCGGGGTCCTGGGCGGCTTTCCCCCGGCCATCGACCTCGCGGCGATGGGATACGGGCTGACGGCGTTCGCGGTGCTGGAGATCGCTCAGGGGCGGCGCGCCGAGGTGGCGACCCTGCTCGAAGCGATCGACGAGGTGTGCGAGGTGCACGCGACGACGGGGCAGGGCGACCTGTTGGTGCGCATGGTTGCCCGGGACAACGACGACCTGCAAAGGGTCATCGACCGCGTGGTGGACGTCGAATGGGTCCGCCGGACCTCAACGACGATCGCCCTGTCCACTCCTGTCCCGACGCGAGTCCGCCCCCTGCTGGAACGCGCGCTCCGCTGAGGTCCCGCCGGGGCCGAACCTCCGTCCGCAAACGCCGACGAGGCGACTCCCCGCCCGGGAGCCGCCTCGCCGAAGACCCAGTCGTTTCAGCTGCTGTAAGGCACAGCCTTGACCAGCACGACCTTCTGGTTGCGCCCATTGGGCAGTTCGTACTCCCTGGTCTCGCCCTCCTTGGCGCCCATCAGCGCCTTCCCGAGCGGCGACTCGGGGGAGTACACCTCCAACTCGCCCTCGCTGCCGCCCTCTTCACGCGTGGCCAGCAAGAACTTCTCGTGGTCGTCGTCGCCGTCGTAGCGGACGGTGAGGACCATTCCGGGCCGGGCGGTGCCGTCGGCCGCGGGGGCCTCCCCGACCTTCGCGCCGCGCAGGAGCTCCTGGAGGTGGCGGATGCGGGCCTCTTGCTGGCCCTGCTCCTCCCGGGCGGCGTGGTAGCCGCCGTTCTCCTTCAGGTCGCCTTCCTCGCGGCTGGTGTTGATCTTCTCGGCGATGACCGCCCGGTTCTCGATGAGCTCGTCGAGCTCGTGCTTGAGCCGGTTGTAGGCCTCCTGGGTCAACCAGGTCACCTTGGTGTCGCTCACGGTCACCAACTCCTCGTCGTACTCCGGGCCCGCGGGCGCGGGCCGGGCAGCCCCGGGTCGTCGCGCGCTACCCGGAATGTGAAAAAACACGGCCCTCCTAGGGGCCGTGCGTCGACAGAGCGTAGCACGAACGAACGTGCGAAGACGCCCGAAAAGTCCGATTAGCCGGTATTCACCTCGGAGTTCACCCCGTTGGCCGCTCCTCGGTGGACAGGTAATCCGGCACCTGGTACGAGCAGCCGAACACGTCTGCCGTAACCGGTTCCGCCGATCCGGTGATCACGGTCTCCACGCGCTGCGGCGAGCCGCCCGCGGGCACCAGGACCTCGCGGCGGCCCGTCTCCGTGCCGTTGATCTCGCGAACCCGGACCACGCAGACGACCGGCAGGCCCGGTTCGTCCCGGCTGACGTCGAAGGCGAAGCGCATGCGGTTCTCCGGCAGGCTCTCGTAGCCGGCGCGCTCGGCGGTGATGGGCGCCGAGCCCAGGTTGAGGTAGGCCAGGAACGCGATCCCGATGCCGACCGCCAGCGCCGCCGCCACGATCACCGCGCGCGTGAGCGGAGTGCGACGAGACGGTCGCTTCCCGTAGCGACCTTCCGGCAACGTGCCCAACCGACGGCCCTCCTGCACCGATCCGCGCCTCACCGGGAACAATGGAGAGGCGGACGCGCGTTCGTACTACTCGTAAGCGAGTATCCGCTTTGGGGGCGGAGGGTCTATCAGGAGGGGGTCCGTACGGGCATGGCAGAGACACTGCGGCTGATGGCGGTGCACGCGCACCCGGACGACGAGTCCAGCAAGGGCGCGGCCACGATGGCCAAGTACGTCGCCGACGGCCACGAGGTCATGGTGGTCACCTGCACCGGCGGTGAGCGTGGCGACATCCTCAACCCGGCCATGGACCGCCCGGAGATCACCGCCGACATCTCCTCGGTCCGCCGCCAGGAGATGGCGCGCGCGGCGGAGATCCTCGGCGTGCAGCACCGCTGGCTGGGCTTCGTCGACTCCGGCCTGCCCGAGGGCGACCCGCTGCCGCCGCTGCCTGCGGGCTGCTTCGCCCTGGTGCCGCTGGAGGAGTCGGTCCCGCCGCTGGTCAGGGCCATCCGCGAGTTCAAGCCGCACGTGATCGTCACCTACGACGAGAACGGCGGCTACCCGCACCCCGACCACATCCGCTGCCACGAGGTCTCCGTCGCGGCCTTCGACGCCGCGGGCGACCCCGACCTGCACCCGGAGCAGGGCGAGCCGTGGACACCGCTGAAGCTGTACTACTCCCACGGGTTCTCCCGCACCCGCCTGGTCGCGATGCACGAGGCGCTGCTGGCCCGCGGCCTGGAGTCGCCCTACGGCGAGTGGCTGGAGAACTGGAAGCCCGAGCGCGGAGACATCTCCCACCGCGTCACCTCGCGGGTGGAGTGCGCCGAGCACTTCGAGACCCGCGACGCCGCCCTGCTCGCCCACGCCACCCAGATCGACCCCAAGAGCCGCTGGTTCGCGGTGCCGCTGGACGTGCAGCGCGAGGTCTGGCCGTACGAGGAGTACGAGCTGGTGCGCTCGCTGGTCGACAGCACCCTCCCCGAGGACGACCTGTTCTCCGGCATCTCGGCCAAGGCGGCCGTCTGACGCCGCCCGTCCGACCGCGCGGTGCACGGCTCGGGTGAGCGGGGCCACCGTCTAAACTGCCCTGGTGACCTTCTTCGTTGACCTGCCCGCCGACCCCGCGTCGGCGGGCACGGTCGCGCTCGCCGGGCAGCCCGCCCCGCCACCCCCCGGCCCGGCCGACCCCGGCGGCCAGGGGGAGGACTTCGGCAAGTCCTCCCCGCTGGGCTTCCTGATCCTCATTCTGTTCTTCGTCGCGGTCGCTTTCCTGATCCGCTCGATGACCAAGCACCTCAAGCGCGTCCCGCAGTCCTTCGACACCCCTGCCGACGACGCCCCGGACAGCCCGCCCCCGGCGAAGGCCTAGGCGGGCCCGCACGACCAGGTCGTCCACCGCGTCGAACCCGGTTGGCTCGGCGGGCAGCGTGCTGCCCGCCGCGGCGTCGACCAGCATCGCGGCGAGCCGGTCGAGGTCCTCGCCGAGACATGCCGCGACCGGTGCGCCGGGGACCTCGGCGAGCGAGGTGCGTGGCCGGTCAGCAGCACGCGGAAGGCGTACAGCAACGGCTTGAGTTCGCCGGACTGGGCGAAGAGCTTGCGCTGGTTCCGGGCGAAGCCCAGGTAGTGCCGGGAGTGCCCGCTGGTGATCAGCGCGGGCGCCAGCGCCACCAGTTCGGCGTGCACGTCCCCGGTGCCGACGACAAGGGGGAGAGCAGCTGCTCCAGCACGTAGCCGGTGGGCTTGAGCAGCAGCCGCGGAGTCGACCGGCGGGAAGCCGTACAGGTGCGCGCCGGAGACGGTCGCGAACAGCGGCGGGCCTCGCAGCGTGGCGACCACGTCGGTCAGGTCGGGTGGGGTCGGGTCATGGCAGGAACCTCCGGCGGACCGTCACCAGCCAGTCCTGCACCACCGCGCGGTCGGGTGCGGCGGGCAGGGGGCCGCTGTCGGCGGCGGCGAGGTCGGTGAGCAGCGAGCGGGCGCGGGCGACCGACTCGGGCAGCGGGGTCTCGCCGCTGCGCACCGCGAGCAGGGCGTCCCTGTCCTCGGCGAGCAGCGACAGCTCACCCGTGCGCACCAGCCGCAGCGCGACCTCGGTGAGCCGGATGACGTGCATGAGCTGCTTGAGCTTGGGCCGCTCGGGGACCAGCGCGCGGCCGAGCTGCCTGCGCGCGGTGTGCGCGAAGGTGTCCGCCGCCCGCCGCGACAGGAACGCGGGCAGCAGCCCGCGCAACTCGGCTCCGACCGGCGTGCACGCGCGCACCAGCGGGCTGGCCAGTGCCTCCAGGACCGTCGGGTTGGCCCTGAGCGCCAGCGCGCAGAAGTGCTCCACCTCCCAGTCCAGCCGCTCCGGCTCCGGCCCCGTCACGCTCGTCGGCGGCTTGTCGAAGCGCCAGAACGCCTCCGTCGGCGGCACGTACACGCCACGCATGTCCACATCGGACTCCGGTCCGGCGAGGCCGTAGGCCTGCGAGCCGACCACGGTCAGCAGGATGGTCGTCCTCACAGCCGCGGGTCCACCGGCTCGGACTCCAGGGCCAGCACCGCGAAGGCGCACTCGTGCACCCGCCACAGCGGTTCCCCCTTCGCCAGGCGCTCCAGGCCCGCCAGGCCGAGGGCGTACTCCCGCTGCGCCAGGGACCGCTTGTGCCCGAGGTTGCGCTCACGCAGCCGGTCCAGGTGGTCGGGGTAGTCCGGGCCGTAGATGATCCGCAGATACTCCGGGCCGCGGACCTTGATCCCGGCCTGCGCGGTCCGCCTGCCGCGGGTGACCAGGTTCGCCGCGGGTTTGACCACCATGCCCTCGCCGCCCGCCGCCGTCAGCTCCGTCCACCAGAGCGTCCCCGTCGCGACCGAGTCGGCGTCGGAGGTGTCGACCAGGAGCCTGCGCGTGGTGGCGAAGGTCTCCGGGTCGGCGGCGACGAGCCGGTCGGCCAGTTCCAGGTGCCACAGGTGCGGCCGGTCGTGGTAGGTCGCGCCTTCGGTGGCCAGCAGCTGGAACGGCGCGATGCGCACCGGGCCCGCGCAGTGGTGGCGGTAGGCGGCGCGGTACGCGGTCGCGTTGCCCGCGCGCCGCCGGGTCCTGGCGAGCAGGTCGGCGACATCGATGCCGCGTTCGGCGGCGGCGGCCAGCGACTCGACCGCCGCGGGCAGCACGGCCCCCGCCGCTGCGCCGACGGCCGCGTACTGGTCTTTGACCAGGTCCAAGGCCTTCGCCGTCCACGGCATGATCTCGGTGTCCAGCAGCACCCAGTCGGCGCCCAGCTCGGCCCACAGGCCCGCCGCGGTGACCGCCTCGGCCGCGCGGGCGAGCACGGCCGAGGCCTCGGCGGCGTCGGCGAAGAACGCGCGCCCGGTGCGGGTGTGGGCGACCCCCGAGCCGTCGCGGCGCAGCAGCACGACCCCGCGCGAGCCCATGTGCTTCTCCTCGCACACGACCTCGCGAACGCCCAGCTCCCGGTAGTCGGCGAACGCCTCGGCCGGGTGCTCCAGCAGCTCACCGCCGCGGTGGGCGGGCGGCGGGGTCATGGTCGGCGGCAGGTACCAGAGCGCGCGCGGGTCCACCGCGAAGCGGCTCATCACCTCCAGCGCGGCGGCGGCCTGCTCGGCGCGCACGGTCACGTCCCCGTAGCCGGTCTCCACGATCCGCTTGCCGACGACGTCGGTCAGCTCGACGGAGTCCGGCTCGCGGACCGCGCCGCCGAGCGGGCGCTTGGGCTCGTACCAGGTCTCGTGCGCGGGCACCGAGACCACCGCGCGCTCGGGGTAGCGCAGCGCCGTCAGCTTCCCGCCGAAGACCACGCCGGTGTCCAGGCACATGGTGTTGTTGACCCACTCCGCCTCCGGCGTCGGCGTGTGTCCATAAAGGACCATCGCGGCGCCGCGGTACTCCGTGGCCCACGGGTAGCGCACCGGCAGGCCGTATTCGTCGGTCTCGCCGGTCGTGTCGCCGTAGAGAGCGAAGGAGCGCACGGCGCCGGAGGCGCGCCCGTGGTAGCGCTCGGGCAGGCCCGCGTGCGCCACGACCAGCTTGCCGCCGTCCAGCACGTAGTGCGCGAGCAGGCCGTCGCAGAAGGCCGCGACCTCGACGCGGAACGCCTCGGGCTCCTTCTCCAGCTGTGCCAGCGATTCGGCCAGCCCGTGCGCGACGGTGACCTTGCGCCCCGCCAGGGCGCGCGCCAGCTTCTGCTCGTGGTTGCCGCACACCGCCAGCGCCGTGCCCGCGGCCACCATGCCCATCGCCAGCCGCAGTACGCCGGGGGTGTCCGGGCCGCGGTCGACCAGGTCGCCGACGAACACCGCGCGCCTGCCCTCCGGGTGCCGCGCGCCGACCGCCCGGCCCTCGCCGTCGCGCTCCAGCGCGTAGCCCAGCTCGCCGAGCAGGTCCTCCAGCTCGGCGCGGCAGCCGTGCACGTCGCCGATCGCGTCGAACGGGCCGCTCTCGTGCCGCAGGTCGGTGCGCAGCGGCTCGACGACGAACCGTGCAGCCTCCACTTCGGACTCATTGCGCAGCACGTGCACCCGCTTGAAGCCCTCCTTCGCCAGGTGGGGAAGGGACTTGCGCAGCAGCTGGCGGTGCCTGCGCACGACGTGCGCGCCGAAGTCGCGGTCCGGGCGCTCGGCGTTGCGCGCCACGCACACCGACTCGGGCGGGTCGAGCACGACCGCCACCGGCAGCACGTGGTGCTCGCGCGCCAGGCGCACCAGCCGCGCCCGGACCTCCCGCTGCACGTTCGTCGCGTCCACCACCGTGATCCGCCCGGCCCGCAACCGCTTGCCCGCCACGAAGTGCAGGGTCTCGAAGGCATCGGCGGAGGCGCTCTGGTCGTTCTCGTCGTCGGCGACCAGGCCGCGGAAGAAGTCGCTGGAGAGCACCTGCGTCGGCGCGAAGTGCCTGCGGGCGAAGGTCGACTTGCCCGAGCCGGATGCGCCGATGAGCACGACCAGCGCCATGTCGGGGATCGCCAGGTCCATCACACGTCCTCCGTCCTGCTGAACAGGGCCAGCTGTGTCGGCGGGCCGACCTCGGGGTCGTCCGGGCCGACCGGGCGCAGCGCCGCGGTGTAGCCGAAGCGGGCGCAGACGTCCTCGGCCCAGGCGCTGAACTCCGCGCGCGTCCACTCGAAACGGTGGTCGGGGTGGCGCAGCCCGACCAGGCCGGGGAAGCGCACGTTGTGCTCGGTGTTCGGCGTGGTCACCACCACGTGCGCGGGCCGGGCGACGCCGAAGACCGAGCGCTCCAGGGCGGGCAGCCGCTCGGCGTCGACGTGCTCGACTACCTCCATCAGCACCGCCGCGTCGTGCCCGCGCAGCGAGGTGTCGCCGTAGACCAGCGACGACTGGCGCAGCGTGACCCGCTCGCGCACGCGCTCGGGCAGCCGGTCGTGCCAGCGGGCGGCGATGTCCAGCGCGCGCGGGGAGACGTCCGCGCCGACGATCGCGGTGAACGACGGCTCCTCGACCAGCGCGCGCAGCAGCGCGCCGCCGCCGCAGCCCAGGTCGAGCACCGTTCGCGCGCCCACCTCGCGCAGCGCGGCGACGACGGCGTCGCGGCGCACGGCCGCCAGCGGGCGCTCTGTGTGCTCGGAGGGCTCTGCGCGCTCTGCGTCCTCGCTGCGGGAGCCGTCCAGCTCGGTCAGCCGCTGCAGCGCGGTGCGCACGAAGGTGCGGCGGTGCTTGAGGTAGCGGCTGCTGATCAGGTCGCGCTCGGGGTGGGTGGCCAGCCAGTCCCCGCCCGCGCGCAGCAACTTGTCGACCTCGTCCTCGCCGACGTAGTAGTGCTTGGCGTCATCGAGCACCGGCAGCAGCACGTAGAGCTGGCGCAGGGCGTCGGCCAGTCGGACCTCGCCCTCCAGCCGCAGGTCCACGTACGGGGACTCGCCCCACTCGGCGAACTGCGCGTCCAGCGGGATCGGCGCGGCCTCGACCCGCCAGCCCAGCGGCCCGAACAGCCGCGCGGGCAGCTCGTGCCCGCCCCGGCAGGGCGCGGACGGCACCCGCACGGCCAGCGGGATCGGCCCGGCCGCCAGCTCGGGACGGGTGTCGCAGCGGCCGTTCATGGCCGTCGTGAACACCCGCGACAGCGCCACGGCCAGCATCGACCCCGCCGCGTACGGGCCGTCGTTGACGTAGTCGGCCACTACCGTGTCCCGGCCGCGGTGCGCGCGGGAGAGCGCCACCGGGTCGACCTCCAGCAGCAGCGCCGCCGTGCACACGTCCTCGTCGGCGCGCGGGTAGAACACGTGCGCCGGACCGGCGGAGGTGCTGAAGGTCTGCGCCTTGTCCGGGTGCTTGTGCAGCAGGTGGCCGAGGTCGGTCGCGGGCACGCGGGTCGCGGTCATCCGGGTGGTGAGGGTCAGCAGCACGGCGCGAGTGTCGCGCACCTTCGGCCGGACGGCACCGCATTTGGCACGCTTGCCCCATGGCGAACCGGCTCAGCGACTCGACCAGCCCCTACCTGCTCCAGCACGCCGACAACCCCGTCGACTGGTGGGAGTGGTGCCCGGAGGCGTTCGCCGAGGCCCGCCGCCGGGACGTGCCGGTGCTGCTGTCGGTCGGCTACGCGGCCTGCCACTGGTGCCACGTGATGGCGCACGAGTCGTTCGAGGACACCGCCACCGCGGCGCTGATGAACGAGTGGTTCGTCAACGTCAAGGTCGACCGCGAGGAGCGGCCCGACGTCGACGCCGTCTACATGGCCGCGACGCAGGCCATGACCGGTCACGGCGGCTGGCCGATGACCTGCTTCCTGACCCCCGACGCCGAGCCGTTCCACTGCGGCACCTACTCCCCGCCGACCCCGCGGCCGGGGATGCCGTCGTTCACCCAGCTCCTCGAGGCCGTGCACGAGGCGTGGAGCAGCCGCGACGCCGAGGTCCGCGGGTCGGGGGCGAAGGTGGTCGCGGCGCTGCGCGAGCAGTCCGCGCCGCCGGCCCCCGCCCCGGTCGACGCCGACGTCCTCGCCGGCGCCGCGGCCTCCCTGCTGGGCGACTACGACCGCCGCAACGGCGGGTTCGGCGGCGCGCCGAAGTTCCCGCCGACGATGGTGCTGGAGTTCCTGCTGCGCCACCACGAGCGCACCGGCTCCGTCGAGGCGCTGTCCATCGTGGAGGAGACCGCCCGCGCGATGGCCGACGGCGGCCTCAACGACCAGCTGGCGGGCGGCTTCGCCCGCTACAGCGTCGACGCGGGCTGGGTGGTCCCGCACTTCGAGAAGATGCTCTACGACAACGCCTTGCTGCTGCGCCTCTACGCCCACCTGGCCCGCCGCACGGGCGAGGCACGCTACCGCGAGGTGGCCGCGGACACCGCCCGGTTCCTGCTCGCCGACCTGGCCACCCCGCAGGGCGGCTTCGCCTCGTCTCTGGACGCCGACACCGACGGCGTCGAGGGGCTGACCTACGTGTGGACCCCGGCGCAGCTCACCGAGGTTCTGGGGGAGGACGACGGCGCGTGGGCGGCGCGGCTGCTGTCGGTCACGCCGGAGGGCACCTTCGAGGAGGGCGCGTCCACGCTGCGCCTCGGCCGGGTCGATGACCCCGAGCGCTGGGCGCGCGTGCGCGCCGCGCTGCTGGCGGCCCGCGCGCGGCGTCCCCAGCCCGGCCGCGACGACAAGGTCGTCACCGCGTGGAACGGGCTGGCCGTCGCCGCGCTCGCCGAGGCGGGCCGCGCCCTGGGCGAGCCGTCCTGGGTGGACGCCGCCGCCCGCGCCGCCGACCTGCTGCTGTCGCTGCACTTGGTCTACGGGCGGCTGCGCAGGACCTCGCGCGATGGGGTCGCGGGCACCGCCACCGGGGTGCTGGAGGACTACGCCTGCCTGGCTGACGGCCTGCTGGCCCTGCACCAGGCCACGGGCGCGCCGCGCTGGCTCGACTCGGCCACCGCGCTGCTGGACACCGCGCTGGCGCACTTCGCCGACCCGCACGCCCCCGGCGCGTTCCACGACACCGCCGACGACGCCGACGCCCTGGTCTGGCGGCCGGGTGATCCCGGCGACAACGCCACCCCGTCGGGGGCCTCCGCGCTGGCCGGGGCGCTGCTCACCGCGTCGGCGCTGACCGGCTCGGCCGACCTCTACCGCCCGGCCGCCGAGGCCGCCCTGCGCCGGGCCGGGACGCTGGCCGCCCGCGCCCCGCGGTTCGCGGGCCACTGGCTGGGCGTCGCCGAGGCGCTGGCGGCGGGTCCGGTGCAGGTCGCGGTCGCGGGGACGGGCGAGCTGGCCGAGGCGGCCGTGCGGCACGCGCCCGGCGGGTCGGTCGTGGTGGCGGGCGAGCCGGGCTCGGCGCCGCTGCTGGCCGAGCGGCCGCTGGTGGGCGGCGGCGCGGCGGCGTACGTGTGCCGGGGCTACGTCTGCGACCGGCCGGTGACCACCGCCGACGAGCTGCGCGCCCTCCTGACCGTTCGCCCTGGGTGAACGGACCCCGCGGCTCCGGTGCGCAGGCGTAACGTCGGCAACGACGTAATCATGTAATCAAGGAGTGCGCCATGCGAGGACGATGGGGCCAGCGCGGTGGCTGGCAGCAGTCCGACCTTCCGCCCGCCGACGACGCCGCGGCCTGGTTCTCCGGCAGGCTGCCGGACGCCTGGTTCACCGGCGCCCCCGATGTGGTCGTCGACCGGGAGGAGATCACCGTCATCGGGGAGCTGTCCCCGCTCGACGGTGAGTTCACCGACGACGCCGCCCGCGCGGCCGCCGAGTCCGGCCGGATCAGCCGCTGGCGCGAGGAGACCCGCGACGAGCGGATCGAGATCGCCCGCCAGGCCGAGCACCGCTACGGCCGCAAGGTCGCCTGGGGCGCGCGCCTGGGCGGCACCGAGGAGTTGTTCACCACCCTGTCGGTGCCGGTGATGACCCGGCTGCGCCAGCCCGAGCGCCAGGTGCTCGACACCCTCGTCGCCGCGGGCGTCGCGCGCTCGCGCTCGGACGCGCTGGCCTGGGCGGTGCGCCTGGTCGGGGAGCACACCGACGAGTGGCTAAATGAGCTGCGGTCGGCGATGTCGAAGGTCGATGATCTGAGGGCCAAGGGACCCGACCTGTAGGGGTGAAGCCGTGTCGCTGATCGGGAAGCTCGTGCGCCTGCGGCCGTTCGAGCCCGAGGAGGCCGACACGGTCTGGCGCTGGCACAACGACCCGGACGTGACGCGGTGGCTGGAAGAGAGCTACCCGGAGCCGCTCGCGGCCATCCGCAAGCGCTGGGCCGACCGCCCGGCCAACTGCTTCCAGCGCACGGTGTTCGGCATCGAGACCCGCGCCGAGTCCCGGCTCATCGGCGTCGTCGTCCTGCGCGACGCCACCCCCGAGCACGGCCGCGCCGAGCTGGACATCTACATCGGCGAGAAGGACTGCTGGAACGGCGGCTACGGCACCGACGCCATGCGCGTCATGTGCCGCTACGGCTTCGATTTCATGCGCCTGCACGCCATCGAGCTGTCCGTGGTGGACGAGAACGAGCGGGCCAGGCACGTCTACCGCAAGGTCGGCTTCGTGGAGGAGGGCAGGCTCCGCGAAGCCTTCCGCCGCGACGGCAGGTGGCACGATGTCTACGTGATGAGCCTGCTCGAAGGCGAACTGGTCGACGGCTGATGTCCGCCGCCCACGGTCGGGCGGAGGCCTGATGCCCACCTTCGAGCAGCTCGTCGCCGAGGGGGAGTCCGTCCCGACCGACGGCTGGGACTTCTCCTGGTTCGCGGGCCGCGCCACCGAGCAGCGCCCCGGCTGGGGCTACGCCGCCCTGCTGGCCGACCGCATGTCCCGCGCGAGCGCCGCCGCCGACCTGCAGACCGGCGGCGGCGAGGTCGTGGCGACCGCACCCCGCGTCCCGCGCCAGTTCGCCACCGAGACCTGGCCGCCCAACGCCGCCCTGGCCTGCCGACGCCTGCCCGGCGCGCTGGTCGTCCAGGTCGCCGAGCACTCGCCCCTGCCCTTCCGCACCGCCTCGCTGGACCTGGTCACCAGCCGCCACCCCACCTACACCCCCTGGCCGGAGATCACCCGCGTCCTGCGCCCCGGCGGCACCGTGCTCACCCAGCAGATCGGCCACGGCACCAACCGCGAACTCTCCGAGTTCTTCCTCGGCCCCCTGCCCCCACCCCGCTCCACGGTCTACGACCGCCGGCGCACCCTCGGCGACCTCGACGTCCACACCCTCACCGAGGCCACCTGTCGCGTCGAGTTCTTCGACGTCGCCGCCGTCATCCACTTCCTGCGCAAGGTCATCTGGACCGTCCCCGACTTCACCGTCGCCCGCCACCACGACCGCCTGCGCGCCATGCACGACCACATCACCGAACACGGCAGCTTCCTCTCCCACAGCCGCCGAGTCCTGGTCGAAGCCCGCAAACCCCTGTCCACAGCCCCCTGAACCGGACCTGTCCCCACCCCTCGCCAAGTCGATAACCTGGCGGCGGGGGGCCGGACGCCCAGCCCCCGCTCACCCGTGATCGCAGCCACAGGTCAGCGCGCCTACGGTGCCGTAACCTCGGTGCCGTGACCGCCGCACTCGTCGACCAACCGCGCCCGACCAAGCCGCGCCTGCGCGGCGTGATCCACTTCTGGTCGTTCTTCGTCGCCATGGCGGCGGGCTCGGCGCTCATCGCCCTCGCCGCCTCCACCGTCTCCGCGGTCGCGGCCCTGGCCACGTCGGTCTACACCGCCACGGTGCTCGGCCTGTTCGGGGTGAGCGCGCTCTACCACCGCCGCTGGTGGGTCTCGCAGACGGCGCACACCTGGATGAAGCGCCTCGACCACTCGATGATCTTCCTGTTCATCGCGGGCACGTACACGCCCTTCAGCCTGCTGGCGATGTCGCAGCCCACGGGCTACGTCATCCTGGGCATCGTCTGGGGCGGGGCCGTCCTCGGCGTCTCGCTGAAGCTGCTGTGGCCGCACGCGCCGCGCTGGCTCGGCACGCCGATCTACATCGCGCTGGGCTGGGTGGCGATCTTCGTGCTGCCCGAGCTGCTGGCCAACGCGGGCGTGGCGGCGCTGGTGCTGATCCTCGTCGGCGGCCTGTTCTACACCGTCGGCGCGGTGTTCTACGCCACGAAGTGGCCCAACCCGTGGCCGACGGTCTTCGGCCACCACGAGTTCTTCCACGCCGCGACCGTGCTCGCCGCGCTGTGCCACTACGTGGCGATCTGGTTCGCCCTGTACGCCTGAGCCTAGGACCAGCCCGCGACCTCGCGGTGCTCGACGGCCAGGCAGCGGTCCATCACCACGTCCAGGCCGCCGTCGGCGGCGATCCGCGCCGCCTCTTCGCTGATGACGCCCATCTGCAGCCACAACGCCCCCGCGCCGACGGCCACGGCCTGCCTGGCGACCTCCGGCGCGTGCTCGGGCCGCCGGAACACGTCCACGATGTCGATCGGACCGGGCACCTCGGCCAGGGAGGGGTAGGACCGCAGGCCCTGCCACTCCGCGATGCCCGGGTTCACCGGGTGCACGGTCAGGCCCGCGCTGAGGAGGTAGCGGGCGATTCCGTGGCTGGGCCTGCGCGGGTCGGCGCTGAGGCCGACGACGGCGACGGTTCGGGACTCGTGGACCAGGCGTTCGATGACGGCGAGGTCCTGCCAGGCGGTGAGCACGTCGTCCAGTGTGCACCGGACGGGGGTACGCTGGCAGGCCGTGAGTCTTCGCAGGCGCGTTGCCGATGTCGTGTACGGCCTCTACGAGAAACGCCTCTTCCAGCAGACCGGCGGGCGGGTCCCGCGCCACGTCGGGGTCATGCTCGACGGCAATCGCAGGTGGGCCAGGGAAGCCGGGTTCACCGACGTCAACGACGGGCACCGGGTGGGCGCGCAGCGCATCGCCGACCTGCTCGGCTGGTGTCAGGAGTTCGGGGTGGAGGTCGCCACCCTGTGGCTGCTGTCCACCGACAACCTCAACCGGCCCGACGCCGAGCTGGCGCCGCTGCTGGAGATCATCGGCGACGTCGTGGACGAGCTGGCCGAGCCGGGGCAGCCGTGGCGGCTGCGCCTGATCGGCGCGCTGGACATGCTGCCGAAGGACACCGCCGAGCGGCTGGTCGCGGCGGCAGCGCGGACCAGGGCGGACGGCCGCAGCGGCATGGAGGTCAACATCGCCGTGGGCTACGGCGGGCGGCACGAGATCGCCAACGCGGTGCGCAAGCTGCTCCAGCAGCACGCGGAGGCGGGCACCGGCATCGAGGAGCTGGCCGAGGTGCTGACGGTCGACCACATCGCCGAGCACCTGTACACCTCAGGCCAGCCGGACCCCGACCTGGTCATCCGCACCTCGGGGGAGCAGCGCCTGTCCGGCTTCCTGCTCTGGCAGTCGGCGCACTCGGAGTTCCACTTCTGCGAGGCCTACTGGCCCGATTTCCGGCGCACCGATTTCTTGCGCGCGCTGCGTGCCTACGGAATTCGGCACCGGCGCTTCGGCTCTTAGGAAAATGGCAGCCGAATAGCCCGCAGGATCGCTGCGGGCTATTCGGCGTGTGTGGTCAGCGACCCACGACTCAGATGCCGTCCGAGAGGGACTCGGTGATCAGGTCCGGGGTCAGCGCGACGCCGGTGTAGGCGCCGGCGACGACCGCCGCGGCACCGTAGCCCAGGGCGCCGCCACCGTCGGTGAACAGCTCAACGGCGTCGCCGAACTCCGGCTGGTCCGGGAAGTCCGCGGTGTCGGCCGAGGCGAACGGGGCGGCCAGCAGCGACATCCCGATGGCGGCGGAAGCGACGAATCCTGCCTTCTTCAGCACGTGTTTCTCCTTCATGCATTACGAGCATCTGGGGTTCGCCGACAAAGCTACTAGGTTCGCAATCGCGCCGTCCGGCCAAAACGCGTTCGTGTTACCGATTTTGAGCATGTTCACCTATTCGAGTTCTCGGCGGCCTGCTCGTTACTCGTTAGGTGATCATCTCGAACGCTGCGTGCGAGTCATCGTGACTGGTTGCGCGGCTGACGTCGCGCTGACGCCGGAGTGCTCATCTCGACCGTGTGACGACCACGCTCACCCTGCGTGTCACGTGTCCAGAATGGGCGCTGCCTGGGGCGATCACCTGGCGTGCACGCGACCACGTGATGGACAAACCGGAAACCACCTGTGTGGCAGCCTGCCGATCGTCGGTCCTCGCAGGTAGCTTTGGTGGTGTCGGGCCGTGACCATTGCGGTTCGACCCGGGAGGCCCTGGTCGTGAGCGAACTGGCGAGGGGGCAGGCACCCGGCCCCCGTGGACCGCGGTTGTAGGTCCCGCTGGGGCAGGTGCCCGGCCCGTCGAGGAGTGGACGCGGTGCCGCGTCCGCGAGGGAGTTTGCCGTGACCGCTACGTCCAGGCGCACTGCCAGCCAGTCCTCAGGCCAGTCCCGCACCACCGCGGGGGAGTCGTCCGACGCGGAGGGCGGCCCAGCCCGCACCTTCGTCCTCGACACCTCCGTGCTCCTGTCCGACCCGTGGTCGCTGACCCGGTTCGCCGAGCACTCGGTGGTCATCCCGCTCGTGGTGATCAGTGAACTGGAGGGCAAGCGGCACCACCCCGAACTCGGCTGGTTCGCCAGGGAGACCCTGCGCCTGCTCGATGACCTGCGGGTCAAGCACGGCCGCCTCGACATGCCCATCTCGGTCGGCGACGACGGCGGCACGCTGCGCGTCGAGCTCAACCACACCGACCCGTCGGTGCTGCCCGCCGGCTTCCGCACCGACGCCAACGACGCCCGCATCCTCGCCTGCGCGCTGAACCTGGCCGCCGAGGAACCGGGCGTCACCCTGGTCACCAAGGACATCCCGCTGCGCGTCAAGGCCGCGGCCGTCGGCCTCGTCGCCGAGGAGTACCGGGCGGGCGAGGTGGTCAGCTCCGGCTGGTCCGGCATGGCCGACCTCTCCGTCGGCCAGGACTTCATCAACGCCCTCTTCGCCGAGGACTCCCTGGACCCGGTCGGCTTCGACGTCGAGGTCGACCTGCCCGTCAACACCGGCCTGCGGCTGCACGCGGGCGGGCAGAGCGCGCTGGGCAGGGTCACCTCCGACAAGCGCGTCCAGCTCGTGCGCGGCGACCGGGAGGCCTTCGGCCTGCACGGGCGCTCCGCCGAGCAGCGCGTCGCGCTGGACCTGCTGCTCGACCAGGAGATCGGCATCGTCTCCCTCGGCGGGCGGGCGGGCACCGGCAAGTCCGCGCTGGCGCTGTGCGCGGGCCTGGAGGCGGTGCTGGAGCGCGGGCTGCACCGCAAGGTCGTCGTCTTCCGCCCGATGTACGCCGTCGGCGGGCAGGACCTCGGCTACCTGCCCGGCTCCGAGACCGAGAAGATGCAGCCCTGGGCGCAGGCGGTGTTCGACACCCTCGGCGCGCTGGCCTCCAAGGACGTCATCGAGGAGGTCCTGCACCGGGAGATGCTGGAGGTCCTGCCGCTGACCCACATCCGCGGCCGGTCCCTGCACGACGCCTTCGTCATCGTCGACGAGGCCCAGTCACTGGAGCGCAACGTCCTGCTGACGGTGCTCTCCCGACTGGGCACCAACTCCCGGGTCGTGCTCACCCACGACGTCGCCCAGCGCGACAACCTGCGCGTCGGCCGCCACGACGGGATCGCCGCGGTGATCGAGAAGCTCAAGGGCCACCCGCTGTTCGCGCACGTCACGCTGACCCGCAGCGAGCGCTCGCCGATCGCGGCCCTGGTCACCGAGCTGCTGGAGGACCACACGATGTAGCCGCCGGGGGCAGGCCGCTCACCAGCCGCTGGGCAGCGGCCTGCCCTCGGCGAAGCCCGCCGCCGACTGCACGCCCACCACGGCCCGCTCGTGGAACTCCGCCACGGTGCGGGCCCCGGCGTAGGTGCACGAGGAGCGCACGCCCGAGCAGATCGCGTCGATCAGGTCCTCCACGCTGGGCGCGGCCGGGTCCAGCCGCATGCGCGATGAGGAGATGCCCTCCTCGAACAGGCCCTTGCGCGCCCGGTCGAACCCGCTGTCGGCGCGCGTGCGGGCCGAGACGGCGCGCTTGGACGCCATGCCGAAGGACTCCTTGTAGGCGCGGCCCGCCTCGTCGCGCAGCAGGTCGCCGGGGGACTCGTAGGTCCCGGCGAACCACGACCCGATCATCACGTTCGCCGCGCCCGCGGCCAGCGCCAGCGCCACGTCGCGCGGGTGGCGCACACCGCCGTCGGCCCACACGTGCTTGCCCAGCTCGCGCGCGGCGTCGGCGCACTCGCGCACCGCGGAGAACTGCGGCCTGCCGACGCCGGTCATCATCCGCGTGGTGCACATCGCGCCCGGTCCGACGCCGACCTTGACCACGTCGGCACCGGCGTCGACCAGGTCGCGCACGCCCTCGGCGGTGACCACGTTGCCCGCCACCAGCGGCACCGAGGGGTCGATGGCCCGCACCGCCTTCAGCGCGGCCAGCATCTTCTCCTGGTGGCCGTGCGCGGTGTCCACCACCAGCGTGTCCACCCCCGCGGCGAGCAGCGCGGACGCCTTCGCCGCGACATCGCCGTTGACCCCGATCGCCGCGGCTACGCGCAGCCTGCCCGCGCCGTCGACGGCGGGCGTGTAGATCTCGGTGCGCAGCGCGCCCTTCTCGGTCAGCACGCCCGCCAGCCTGCCGCCCGCGTCCACCGCGACGGCCACCCTGGCCGGGTGCTCGACCAGGTGCGCGAACACCGCGCGCGGCGCGGAGTCCAGCGGCAGCGGGCGCACGTCCTCGGCGATCTCGCCGAGGCGGGTGAACCGGTCGACGCCGTGGCAGGCGTGCTCGTCCACCACGCCGACGGGCCTGCCGTCGCCGTCGACCACGATCACCGCGCCGTGGGCGCGCTTGGGCAGCAGGTTCAGCGCGTCGGCGACGGCGTCGCCCGCGGTCAGCACCAGCGGGGTGTCCCACACGGTGTGCCGGGACTTGACCCAGGCGACGATGTCGGCGACCGCCTCGACCGCCACGTCCTGCGGCAGCACGACCACTCCGCCGCGCCGGGCGACCGTCTCGGCCATCCGCCTGCCCGCCACCGCGGTCATGTTGGCCACCACGATCGGGATCGTCGCGCCGGTCCCGTCCGATGTGGACAGGTCAACGTCGAAGCGGCTCTCCACGGCCGAGCGGCCGGGCACCAGGAAGACGTCGTCGTAGGTCAGGTCGTGGCCGGGATCGCCGTGAAGGAAGCGCACCGCATCAACCTAGTGCTCACTCCCACTCCAAGGCGATTCCCGCGATGCCCGGTTCCATGCCCGGGTAGTAGGCGCTGACCACGCCGCCGCGGTCGCAGTACAGCTCCCGGGACAGCGACGGCGGCAGCGCGTCGCTGCTGCGCACCTCCTGCACCATGCGCGCGGGCAGGTTCTCCGGCGGCAGCTGGTACTGCAGCAGGAACGGGCCGCTGGGGGCGCGGAAGAGCCGGTAGTAGCCGGGGCAGGGCATGCCGGTGTCGTCCTCGACGGTGTAGCCCAGGACCACGGTCTCGTCCTTGGCCAGCCGCCGGTCGAAGACCAGCTCGAACACCACGACATGGGCCTCGCGCCGGACGCGGCCCAGCCTGCACCCGTCGCCCGCGCTCACCCGCACCTTCTCCGCGTCGCCGCCGACCTCGCCGTGGTAGACCGCGACGTAGCGGTCGATGCCCTCGGCGTGGGCGACGGAGGCGTTCAGCGTCTCCACCCTGCCCTGGGAGCGGTCGGCCCCGATCGTCACCCGCTCGGTGATCATCCGGACCTCCAGGTCGGCGTTGACCTGTTCGGGGTCCACGCCCAGCTCGCGCAGCAGGTCGCGGGTCGTCGGCCCGGCGGTGATCAGCTCGGCGAAGGAGGCGTTGGGCTTGCGGCCGCGGCCGCGCTGCGGCGGGCCGACCAGCACCACCAGCGAGTCCGGCGGCAGGCCCAGCACGGTCTCCAGCGCCCGCACGGTGCCCAGGGCGTGCAGCGGGTCGGGGTGGCGCACGCCGCGCTGCCAGTAGCTCAGCGTCGACTCCGCGACCCGCACGTCCATCCGCCCGAGGTGCGCGCGCAGCCGGGCCAGGGAGAGCCCGCGCGTCTGGATGGCCGTGCGCAGCGCGGTGTGGAACGGCCCCCGGCGCAGGGCGTCGGCCAGTTGGTCCACGAGTGCCCTTCGACGTTCCGCCATCTGTGAATGGGTGTGAATGTTCACAGTATGCGTCCGCTACCTGTGGGTAAAGAGCGAGAAACGCTCCGCTTGCCCGCGGTACGCACTTGTGGCGGCCGTCACGGCGCAGCAGTGTCTAGGAGGTCCCATTCGCCCGGAACCCGGCCGCGCACCCTGCACGCCGCCGGCCACCCGGGTGGCACCACCACCGCGGGCGTCCCGGCCGGACACGGCACGAGCGGCCGCGGCGCCAGGTCGGGCGGTCCCGGGCTCCAACGCCCTGCCCGGGGCCGCCACACCTGGTGCGGCCCCCCTGTCCGCGGCGGCGCCGGTTCAGCCGCTCACCAGCTCCAGCGTCGGCCCCGCCCTGGTCTTCCCGACCCGCAGCCGCACCGGCACCCGCTGCCGCAGCTCCTCCACGTGCGAGACGATCCCCACGACCCGCCCGCCCGCCCGCAGCTCGTCCAGGATCGCCATCACGTCGTCCAGGGTGTCGGCGTCGAGCGCGCCGAAGCCCTCGTCCACGAACAGCGTGTCCAGCACCGCGCCGCCGGTCTCGGCGGCCACGACGTCGGCCAGGCCGAGCGCCAGCGCCAGCGAGGCCACGAACGACTCCCCGCCGGAGAGCGTCTTGGACGAGCGCACCCGGCCGGTGTAGTCGTCCAGCACGTCGAGCCCCAGCCCGCCGCGGGTGCCGCGCGCGCCCGCCCCGTCGGCGTGCACGAACGCGTAGCGGCCCTGGGACATGCGGCGCAGCCGGTCGGTGGCGGCGATGGCCACCTCCTCCAGGCGCGCGGCCAGCACGTAGGCGCGCAGCGACATCCGCGCGGTGTTCTGGCCGCGGCCGTTGACCACGTCGGTGAGCGCGTCCAGCTCGGCGAAGGTCTCGGCCAGCGGGACCAGTTCGCGCCAGGCCGCCCGCAGCCGCCCGGCCAGCTCGCCGAGTGCGTCCGCGCGGGCGCCGGCGACCCGTGCCGCGGCGACGGCCTCCTCGGCACGCACCCGGGCGGCGTCGGCGGCCTCGACCAGCGGCGGCAGGTCCACGACGGTGTCGCCGTCCACGCCGAACAGCTCGGGGTCGGCGAGGATCTCCAGGTTGGTCGACTTGCGCAGGCGCGCCTCGGCGAGCTGGTCGTCCAGCTTGGCCATGAGCTCGTCCTCGCGGGCGGCGTCGAGCGCGGCGGCGAGGTCGGCGAAGCCCGCGGCGGCCACGGCGGCGTCGAGGGCGGCGCGCTGCTCGGCGACCCGCGCCTCGGCGGTGGCCGCGGCCGAGCGCGCGTCGGCGGCGGCGTCCAGCGCCGCGCCGAGGGCCAGCAGGTGCGCCCGGCGCTCGGCAACCGAGTCGAACCCGGCGCGCGCGGCGGCCAGCCTGCCCTCGCGGTCGGCGGCCACGGCGAGCACCTCGGCCCGTTCGGCCTCCCACGACGCGGTGTCCTTGGCCAGCCGCGTGCGCTTGCGGTCGGCGTCCTCCACGGCGCGCTCCAGCCGCTCCAGCGCGCCGACCCGGCCGGCGTGCGTCGCGGCCAGCTCGCGCGCGGCGGTGTGGGCGTCCTGGGCCGCGCGGTGCGCGGCGGCCGGGTCGTCCCACCCGGCCAGCTTCTCCCGCAGCGCCTCGACCGCGGTCTCGGCCAGGCTCAGCGCCTTCGCCGCGGTGTCCCGGCGGCGCAGGACCCGCTGCTCGTCGTCGTGGGCGCTCTGCTCGTCGGCGGCGGAGACCGGGTCGGCGGCGCGGGCGGGCGCGGGGTGCTCGGCGGAACCGCAGACCGGGCACGGGCCGTCCAGCGTGGCGGCCAGCTCGGCGGCCATGCCCGCCAGGCGCCGCTGCCGGACGTCGAGCAGCCGCTCCCGGGCGTTCTGGTGGGCGTCCACGGCGTCGGTGTGGTCTCGGGCGGCCTTCTCCAACGCCCGCTGTGCCACGGGCAGCTCAGCGGCATGGCGGACGGCGGACGCGGCGGCCTCGGCGGACGCGCGCAGCCCGTCCACGGCGGCGACCGCGTGCGCGGCGTCGGCGACGCTCTGGCGGGCCTCGGCGACGGCGACGGTCATCCGGTCGGCCTCGGCGCCGAGGGCGTCCCAGTCGACCGCGGCCAGCCTGGCCGCCAGCTCGGCGACGCGGGCCTCGTCCTCGGCCTGGCGCTCGGCCTCGGCGACCAGGCCTGCCAGCTCGCCCGCCTCCTCGCGCAGCGCGCCCGCCGCGGCGCGCGGATCGCCCGCGGTGTCCCAGCCCAGCTCCACGGCCTGATCGCGGCGCAGGGCGCAGGTGTCGGCGGCGGCCTGCGCCTGGCGCTCCACCACGCGTAGGCCCTCCTGCGCGGCGACCACGCCGAGAGCGCGCCGCGCCGCGGTCAGCTCGGCCTCCCAGCCCGCCCGGTCACCGGCCTGCGCGGCCAGTTCGGCCAGCTCCTGGCCCGCCCTGCGCACCCGGCGGACCCGCTCGGAGAGCGCGCGCCCCTCGGTCAGCTCCCCCTCGGTGCGCTCGCGCAGCCGCTTGGCCGCCGCCAGCTCGGCCGCGGTGGCGGTGGCGGCGTCGCGGGCCGCGGCCTCCAGGGCGGCGAGCCACGGCTCGTCCGGCTCCGTCGGCGGCTCCACGCCGACGACCTGGGCCACCCGGCCCGCCAAACCGCCCGCCAGCACCCCGGCGCGCTCGACCTCGGCGCGCAGCGCCCTGCGGTGATCGGAGAACCAGTGCTCGACCCGCTGGAACCGCTCGGTGCCGAAGAGCCGCTCCAACAGCTTCGCGCGCTCGTCGGTCTCCGAGCGCAAGAACCGGGCGAATTCGCCCTGCGGCAGCAGCACGACCTGGAAGAACTGTTCCTTGGTCATGCCCAGGAGGTGCTGCACCGTGCGGCCGACCTCGTCGATGCGGGTCAACGGTTCGTGCTCGTCGTCCAGCCAGGTAAGCGAGGCTGTCGCTTGCTGCTTGGTGTACCCGTCCCCGCGCCGCTTCGGGCGCTCGTACTCCGGACTGTGCTTGACCCGCAGCCGCCTGCCGCGCACCGTCAGCTCCAGCGACACCTCGGTGTGCGCGGACTCCGCCGCGTTGTGGCAGCGCAGCTGCTTGGCGTCCTGCCGCACCCCGGGCACGCTGCCGAACAGCGCGAACGAGACCGCGTCCAGCAGCGAGGTCTTGCCCGCGCCGGTGTCGCCGTGCAGCAGGAACAGGCCCTCGGCGCCGAGCGCGTCGAAGTCGACCACCTCGGTGCCCGGGTAGGGCCCGAACGCGGTCAGCTCCAGGCGGTGCAGCCTCAATCCCGCTCCTTCCCGGCGACCTCGGCCAGCGCGGTCCGCAGCATGGCCTGCTCGGTCTCGGTCGCCTCGGTGCCGCGCACGGTGGCCACGAAGCAGCACGAGACGGCCTCGTCGTCGCGCCCGCGCACGGCGTCGCCGTACTTGCGCGGCACCTCGACGCGGCCCTGCGGGCGCCACTCCAGGTGCACCGCGTGCGGGAAGCGCTTCTGCAGCCTGCGCATGGCATCGATCGGGCGGGCCGGGTCGGTCAGCTCCACTGACAGGAAGTGGTCGGCGACGGCCTCGTGCGCCGGGTCGGCCAGCAGCTCCTCCAGCGCCCCGCGCAGCGTCGCCAGCGGACGCGGCACGGGCAGCTCGCGGCGCTCGACCCCGGCCAGGCCGCCCGCGTCCAGCTCCACCAGCCACACCGACTTGCGGTGCCGGGCCTCGGAGAACGAGTACGCCAGCGGGCTGCCCGAGTAGCGCAGGTGCTCGGCCAGGACCTGCGGGCCGTGCAGGTGCCCGAGCGCGGCATAGTCCACGCCGTCGAACAGCGCCCCCGGCACGTGCGGCACGCCGCCGACGGCGATCGTGCGCTCGGAGTCGCTGCTTTCCCCGCCGATGACGAACGCGTGCGCCAGCACCACCGACCGGGTGCCCGCCGGGCGCCGCGCCAGATCGGCCCTGATCCGGCGCATCGCCTCGCCGATGACGCCGCTGTGGCCCTTGAGCCCGGGGTCGCCGAAGACGACCCGCGCCGGGTCCGGCTCCAGGTACGGGACGCCGTAGACGGCCACCGGGCCGTGCGCGTCTTCCAGCAGGACCGGGGTGTGCAGGTCGCGCACCGAGGTCAGCAGGTGCAGCCCGCCCGCGGTCGCGAAGTCGGCGAAGGCGCCCAGCCGCGGCGCGGAGTCGTGGTTGCCAGGGGTGATCACGATGCGCGCGCCCGCGTCGGAGATCCGGCGCAGCACCCGCCCGCATACCCCGACCGCCTCGGCCGAGGGCACCGCGCGGTCGTAGAGGTCGCCGGAGACGACGACGGCGTCCACCCGTTCGTCGGCCACCAGGTCGGCCAGCCCGCCCAGCACCGACTCCTGCTCGGCCAGCAGGTCGCGGCCGTGGAAAGTGCGGCCCACGTGCCAATCGGAGGTGTGCAGGAGCCGCATGGCGTCCACGGTAGGGCGATCTTCGACCCGATCGGGGGAGGCACGCCGTCGAACGGGCGTTCGGCCGGATCCGCGCCCGCGTCGGGGACAATGATCGCGTGACCGCCGTCCTTGGCACCCTCACCGCCGTCCTCGCCCTGCTGCTCATCGGGGCGGTGGCGCTGTTCCTGCGCCTCTACGCCGACAGCTCCCGCCGCGTCGACGCCGCCCGCGCCGAGGTCGCGGGCGAGCGCGCCCGCTCCGACGCCCACCAGGCCGCTCTGCGCCGCTACGAGGTCGCCTTCGCCTCCATCCACGGCCGCGGCGAGCTGGGCGAACGCGTGCTGATCGAGACCGCGCGCGCCCTCGGCCTGCGCGAGGGGCTGCACTTCGAGGTCCAGACCGATGTCGCGGGCGGCGGCGCGGCCCGCCCCGACCTGCTGCTGCTCGTCGGCGACGGCAGGCGCGTGCCCGTCGACGCCAAGGCCAGCCTGGCCTGCTGGGCCGAGGCCGTGGAGACCGACGACGCGGAGGAGCGCCTGGACGCGCTGCGCGTGCACGTGCGCCACATCCGCTCCCGCGCCGCCGAGCTGGCGGGCAAGGGCTACCAGCGCTGGGCCGACGCGATCTACGGCACCGTCATGTTCGTGCCCTCCGACGCCGCCGTCGTCGCCGCCCTGGACACCGACCCCGAGCTGCTGCGCTGGCTGCTCGACCGCCGCGTCTTCCTCTGCGGGCCCACCGGCTTCGGCGTGGTCGCCGCGGCGTCGCTGTTCGCCGCCACCGAGCGGGTCATCGTCGAGGACGTCGCCGCCGTCCGCGCGGGCGCCGCCGCCGCGCACCGGGCCGCGGGCGGGGCCATCGACGCGCTCAACCTCTCCAGCACCCACCTGCAGCGCTTCGTCTCCGCCCGGCGCCGCGAGCTGGAGGCCCTGGAGCAGTTCCGCGCCTCCGTCGTGCCGCTCAGCGAGTCCACCGCCAACCCCACCCCGCTGCCCGCGCTGCGGCAGGCCGACGAGATCGCCGTCAACGGCGATTCCCCCGTCCAGGGCACACCTGTGCACCATGACGGGTGACCGCGCTCGCACGCCAGACAGGCGTTCGGCGCGGCAACGGACGACGCCCGCCGGCGCGGTGCGCCGAACGGCTAACGTGTGCGGGCGTGACAGCCACTCGCGATCGCCGCGCCGAGCTTGATGAAGAGCGCGCGGAACCAGCCTGGGACGAACGCCCTCTCTTCGGCCGGTCGCGGGGGCTGCCGTGGTGGGGTGCGGTGCTGCTGGCCGTCGGGCTCAGCGCCGTCGGCGCCGTGATCGACATGAAGGCCAACGACACCCTGGGGACGATCTTCCAGGTCGCGTTCGTCGCGGGCTGCGTCGCCGCCGTCTGCCTGGTGCGCAGGCGCAACCTGTTCGGTCCGGTCGTGCAGCCGCCGCTGGTGTTCGCGCTGGTCTCCGTCGGGGCGAACGTGGCGCTCGGGGCGGGCGCCAGCGGCGGGCTCAAGGGCCTGGTGTTCAACGTCGCGCTGCCGCTGACCAGCAACTTCCCCACGATGGCGATCACCACCGGCGTGGTGCTGGCGATCGGGGTCGCGCGGCTCTTCCTGCAGAAGGACCCGGACCCGCGCAAGCGCGTCAAGGCCGCCGCCAAGTCCCGCCCCGCCGCGGATGAGGCCGACGACGCGCCGCCGCCGCGCCGCAGGCCCAAGCCCGCCGACCCCGCGCGCAAGCCCGAGCGCGCCCGGCCGCGCGAGGACTCCGGCCGCCCGCGCAGGCCCGCGCGGGAGGACCGCGACGACGAGCGCGGGCAGCGCCGCAGGCCGCGCCCGGAGCGCTGAGCCCGCCGGGCTCAGCCGGACTTCATCTTCCGCCGAAGCTCCGGCGGCAGGCTGAACACGATCTTCTCGTTCGCCGTGGTGATCTCCGAGACGTCGGCGTAGCCGCGCTCGGCCAGCCACACCAGCAGGTCCATGACCAAGTTGTCCGGCACGGACGCGCCGCTGGTCACGCCCACGGTCTGCACGCCGTCGAGCCACGCCTCGTCGGCCTCGTGCGCGAAGTCGATCAGGTACGACGCCTTCGCGCCCGCCAGCAGCGCGACCTCGACCAGGCGCTTGGAGTTGGACGAGTTGGTGGAGCCGACGACCAGCACCAGGTCGCACTCGGGGGCCATCGTCTTCACCGCGTGCTGGCGGTTGGACGTGGCGTAGCAGATGTCGTCGCTCGGCGGGGCCAGCAGGTTCGGGAACCGGCCCTTGAGCTGGTCGACCCGCTCCATCGTCTCGTCCACCGACAGCGTCGTCTGCGACAGCCAGATCACCTTGGACGGATCGCGCACGACGACCTTGTCGACGTCCTCGGCGGTGTCCACCAACTGGATGTGCTCCGGGGCCTCGCCCGCGGTGCCCTCGACCTCCTCGTGGCCCTCGTGGCCGATGAGGAGGATGTCGTAGTCCTGCTTGGCGTAGCGCCGGGCCTCGTTGTGGACCTTCGTCACCAGCGGGCAGGTCGCGTCGATCGTGCGCAGGTTGCGCTCGGCGGCCTCGGTGTGGACGGCGGGGGAGACCCCGTGCGCGGAGAACACCACGAGCGCGCCCTCGGGCACCTCGTCGGTCTCGTCCACGAAGATCGCGCCGCGCTCGCGCAGCGTGTCCACCACGTGCTTGTTGTGCACGATCTCCTTGCGCACGTAGACCGGCGCCCCGTACGTCTCCAGCGCCTTCTCGACGGTCTCCACGGCCCGGTCAACACCAGCGCAGTAGCCGCGCGGTTTGGCCAGCAGCACGCGCTTGCCCGGCGTCGGGTTCGCAGCAGTCATGCCCCCAGGGTAGTTGCGCCCCGGCGCGGCCGTGTGTGGCGTGCCCCGCTCTGGGCTTGGCGGGCGCGCTCGGGCAGGCTAGGGGCCATGAAGAGCCTCCCCCTGCCCCTGCGGGTCGCGGCCGGGCTGGCCGTGACGGCCGTGGAGCGCGCCCGCGACCTGCCCAGCACCCTCGCCGGACTCCCGGTGACGGTGGTCAGCCAGGCGCTGCAGGCCTCGATGCGGCTTCAGCAGCAGGTCACCGAGCTGGCCATCCGGGGGGACGAGGCGCTCGCGGCGCTGCTGCCCGTCGAGGAGAGCCCCGAGTGGGCGACCTTCGACGAGGACATCGACGTCGAGGGCGACCTCGGTGGTGACCCGGCGCCCAGCGACCCGCGCGCCTCGGCCTTCGACCGGGCCGACGACGAGCCCGACCTGGGCGAGGACGACGCCGAGGACCCCTGGTCGGCCGAGGAGCGGGCCATCGCGGGCACCCCGGTCGAGCCGCCCACCTCGGTGGCGAACTACGACGAGCTGTCGCTGCCCCAGCTGCGCGCGCGCCTGCGGGCGTTCACCGTCGCCGAGCTGGAGGAGCTGCTGGCCTACGAGCGCGGCACCGAGAACCGACCGTCCTTCGTGGGCATGCTCACCCGTCGCATCGCGACGGTGCGCGACCAGACGTGAGCGGCCCCACCCCGGAGGAGCCGTGGCCGGTCCGCACGGTGGCCCGCAAGATCGCCGAGTGGATCAACCGGCTGGGCACCGTGTGGGTGGAGGGCCAGCTCACCCAGATCTCGGCGCGGCCCGGCACCGGCACCGCGTTCCTCACCCTGCGCGACCCCGCCGCGGACGTGTCGATGACGGTCACCTGCTCGATGAACCTCATGCGCGCCCAGCCGACGCTGAGCGAGGGCGCCCGCGTCGTCGTGCACGCGAAGCCGACCTACTTCATGAACCGCGGCACGATCAGCCTGCGCGCCGAGGAGATCCGCGCCGTCGGCATCGGTGAGCTGCTCGCGCGCATCGAGCGGCTGCGGCGGCTGTTGGCCGCCGAAGGACTGTTCGCGCGCGAGCGCAAGCGCCGCCCGCCCTTCCTGCCGAAGAAGGTGGGGCTGATCACCGGCCGCGCGTCCGCCGCGGAGCGCGATGTGATCGCCAACGCGTCCGCGCGCTGGCCCGCGGTGGCCTTCCGCATCGAGAACGTGGCCGTGCAGGGCGCGCTCGCGGTGCCGCAGATCGTCGACGCGCTGTCGGTGCTGGACCGCGACCCCGACGTCGAGGTGATCGTGATCGCCCGCGGCGGCGGCAGCGTGGAGGACCTGCTGCCCTTCTCCGACGAGGCGCTCTGCCGTGCCGTGTCGGCCTGCCGCACCCCGGTGCTCAGCGCCATCGGCCACGAGCCGGACACCCCGCTGCTCGACCACGTCGCCGACGTGCGCTGCTCCACCCCGACCGACGCGGGCAAGCGCGTCGTCCCCGACGTCGCCGAGGAGACCGCGCGCGTGCGCCAGCTGCGCGACCGCGCCCGCCGCGCCCTGCACGGCTGGGTCGACCGCGAGCGCAGGCTCCTGGAGTCCCTGCGCAGCCGCCCCGTCCTCGCCGACCCCCTCACCCCTCTGGACCGCCACGCCGACGCCGTCGCCGCCCTCACCGCCCGCACCCGCCGCGCGGTGCTCGGTCGGGTGACCGCCGAGGAAACAGCCCTGATCGCGACCCGGGCGCGCTTGACGACCTTGGGGCCAGCCGCCACTCTTGACCGCGGGTACGCGGTGGTCCAGTACACCGATGCCGACGGGTCCGCTCGCGTCCTCCGCTCCCTGGTGGACGCACCGGACGGCGCCCGCCTGCGCATCCGGGTCGCCGACGGCGCCCTCCACGCGGTCGCCACCGGCGACCGGGAACCGGCAGGCGAAGGAGGGTGACGCGGTGGCCAGGACCGACTCGACGTTCCTGCCCCTGACCGTCTCCACCGCCGCCACCCTGGCGGCCGAGGCGACCGCCGATCCCGACGTCCGCCAGGTCCACCTCGACGCCCTGCGCGCCGACGCGGCCGCCGCCGACTGCTGGGCCGCCCTGCTCGCGGACTGCGACGCCCCGGCCCGCCGCGCCCTCCCCGACCGCCTGCGCGACCTCGGCGTCGCGACCTCGGCCTACGCCGGCGGCCTCGGCCCCGGCGACCGCGGCCGCATGGAGCGCGCCGCCGCCCGTATCGTCGACGCCGTCGCCGACCGCGACGGCGCCGAGTTCGCCGAAGCGTTCGTCGGCTACGACCAGGCGGTGGCCACCGCCCTGGTCCGCGTCTACTCAAGGAGCGCCGCGCGGTGAGCGACGAGCTGGGCTACGAACAGGCCCGCGACGAACTGGCCTCGGTCGTGGCCACGCTGGAAGCGGGCGGGCTGTCCCTGGAGGAGTCCCTGGCGCTGTGGGAGCGCGGCGAGAAGCTGGCCAAGATCTGCGACCACCACCTGGCGGGCGCCCGCGAGCGAGTCGAAACCGCCCTGGCCGCCGCCGACACCGACGCCTGACCGTTTCCACGGACGGTTAGGGGCGGATCACTCCATCGTGTCCTGTCGAACTGGCGTTCGATTCGGCACCGTGGAGTCATGACCTCATTCCCCCGGCAGCGGCGCGGCCTCCACGACTCCCTCGGCCAGCACCCGGAACTCCTCTTCCGTCCCCGTGCCGGTGATCGCCACCCGCGCGTCCCCGAGATCGGCGGCCCACACGGCCTCGTCGCGCCGTCCGGCGTAGACCGTCCACTGAGTACCCCCCACCTCAACCCGCCCCCGAGCCACCGGCTCCTCCATGTCGGTCTCCACCCGAACCAGCTCACCCTCCTCCGCCCCCGACTGACTCAACTGCACGAACCGCTCCGGCGTGAGCCACCCGACCCGCACCACCACCGACGCGGGCGGCACAGCCCCCGTGCTGGAGGAGTTCGCCGACCACCCCGCGGGCACAGCAGGCAGCCGCACCCCGAAGTCAACTGCCTTGGCCCGCCCGGGAAGCACGCCCTCCAGATCCACAGTGGGCGCACTCGACGGATCAACGGACGGCCCACCCGGACTGAACGAGCACCCCCGGTTGAACACCAACAACATCCCGATGATCACCAACAACGCCACCAACGACCACACCATGTCCCGCAACGACTGCGAAAGCCTCTTCGCCGTCGCCGCAGGCATCGCCCCCTGACCCCCGCCGTTGGCACCTGCTCCGCCGCTGGCGCCCGTTCCACTGCCGGCACCCGTTCCACCGCCAGCTCCCGATCCGCCAACGGCACTACCTGAGGTCCCACCGTGGACAACTTCCCCACCGTGGACAACTTCCCCACCGTGGACCACGTTCCCACCTGCGCCTACCGCCCCCGCCCGAGCACCAACCGAACGATCCTGGCCCGAGCCCGAGCCCGAGCCCGAGCCCGAGCCCGAGCCCGAGCCCGAGCCCGAGCCCGAGCCCGAGCCCGAGCCCGACTGCCCGTCAGCGTGCCTGTCCACTCCGTGCCCGCCGTCGTGTCCGTCGCCGTGCCCACCCGCGCCCGTCACTGCACCGTTCACCACTGGCTCTCGATTCCACTCACTGCTCGCCGAGCATCCACCACCGAAGGGACTCACCATCTCCTCCGCGACCCTCTCACGATCCTCCGTCCCCGCGACTTCCGCCCGTCACCTCTGCCCCGCCGGCCGCCTCCACACTTCCCCCACCGTGTCCCAAGAGTCATCGACCGCTCTCCAGGTCCCTGGCCACCTCCTCGCCAACCTCGCAGAGCCGCCGACGACCCACTCCATCCACACCACCTGGTGCCGAAGCCTCAAGCTCTCCGCCCGCACGTGCCACTGCCCGGCTCACGCTCCCGCACGTCCGCCGCCCACCTTCTCCACCCGCCCCGCCCTCGACCCCGCGCCCCCCACGCGTCCGTCGCCCACGTCCTCCACCTGCGACCCCGCCCTCGCAGGCCGATCCGCCACCCCGCGACACCGCCCCCGTTCTCCACCCGCCCACCTGCCACCCCGCTCCCGCAAGCCGACCCGCCACTCCACGCTCGTCCGGCGCTCTGCCCCGGAGCGGGGCCCATCGCTCCGGGCGGGCCCGCCCCCTCCCTGCCTTGCCCGCGACTCCGTGCCCCCCGCTCCACCCCAGGTCTGCCCACCACTGCACGGCCAACTACTCCACGCGTGCCCACCACCGCACGCTCCACCGCCGGGCCGCATCCGCCACTCCGCACCCCACCTCCCGGCCTGTCCGCCTCCCCTCCCACCTGTCGACAGCCCACCCTCCAGGCCGTCACCCCAGACCTCCGCCGCCGGGATCACCCTTCTCCACACCACCGTTCTCCCTGATCAGCCCGCCATTCCGCCGATCAAGCGTGACGAGGGGCACCGGTCGCTGAGTGGGCACTGGAACGATCGGGTCTGGGAGGATTCGCGGGTCAGCCGTCGATCCGGGAGGCAGCATGAGCAGCGCGTCCACGTCCAGCAACGCCCGTCGTCGGGAGACGCCTGATCGGAACCTGGCGCTGGAGCTGGTCCGGGTCACCGAGGCGGCGGCGATGGCTGCGGGGCGGTGGGTGGGGCGTGGGGACAAGAACGGTGGTGACGGGGCGGCGGTCGATGCCATGCGGAAGCTGGTGGGGACCGTGTCGATGCGGGGGGTTGTGGTGATCGGGGAGGGGGAGAAGGACGAAGCGCCAATGCTCTACAACGGGGAGGCGGTGGGCAACGGGGATGGGCCGGACTGTGATGTGGCGGTCGATCCGATCGACGGCACGACGCTGATGTCCAAGGGGATGCCGAACGCCATCGCGGTGCTCGCGGCCGCGGAGCGGGGGGCCATGTTCGACCCGTCGGCGGTCTTCTACATGGAGAAGCTCGCCGTGGGGCCGGAGGCCGCCGACGTCATCGACATCACCGCGCCGGTCGCCGAGAACATCCGGCGGGTGGCGAAGGCCAAGCACACCGACGTCTCCGACGTGACCGTCTGCATCCTCGATCGGCCGCGGCACGATCAGCTGGTGAGCGATGTGCGGGCGGCCGGTGCACGCATCCACTTCATCTCCGACGGTGACGTCGCGGGGGCGATCTCGGCGGCGCGGCCCAACACCGGAGTCGACATGCTCATCGGGATCGGCGGGACGCCGGAGGGGATCATCGCGGCGTCGGCGCTCAAGTGCATGGGCGGGGCGATCCAGGGGCGGCTGTGGCCGCAGGACGACGCCGAGCGGGCGAAGGCGCGCGACGCCGGGCACGACCTCGACCGGGTGCTGCACACCGACGACCTGGTGCGCGGTGACAACGTGTTCTTCTGCGCCACCGGCATCACCGACGGCGACCTGCTGCGCGGCGTGCACTACCGCTCCGGCGGCTGCACCACGCAGTCGATCGTCATGCGGTCCAAGTCCGGCACGGTGCGGATGATCGATGGCTTCCACCGGCTGACGAAGCTGCGCGAGTACGCCTCCGTCGACTTCGACATCGAGCAGGGCGAGGAGCAGCTTCCGCCGCTGCCATAACGGATCGGTCGCGGCCGACAACTCCGTGGGTTCCGGTGTCGTCTTCAAGGTGGAGACCAACCGCCGGAGAAGCGAGGAGCGGCCATGCGCATCCGACACGCTTTGCTGGGGGCGGCGACGGTCGTGGCACTGACGGCATGCGGGACGGGAACCGCATCCGAGCAGCCGGACGCCGCCCCTGCGACCACGACATCGACCACGACATCGGCCACGACATCGGCCACGACATCGGCCACGACATCGGCCCCGCAGACGACAGCCGAGCCGACCAGCCCCACCACACCGCAGCCGACCACGACCAGACCGACCACCGCCCGGCCCACCACACCCGCGCCGGTGGGCAACGCGAAGGGCACGCCCTGCGCCGCGACGGCCGACGCCTGCATCGACCTGTCGGCCAACAAGTCCTGGCTGATCGCCGACGGCAAGGCCGTCTACGGACCCGTCCCGATCACCCACGGACGCCGCGGCTGGGAGACCCCGCCGGGCACCTTCAAGGTCGGCTGGAAGAACCGCCACCACCGCAGCAGCATCTTCGACAACGCGCCCATGCCGTACTCGGTCTTCTTCAACGGCGGCATCGCCTTCCACGAAGGCAGCCTCACCGAGGAGTCCCACGGCTGCATCCACCTGTCACCCGCCGCCGCGGCCACGTACTTCGCCGAGCTGCGAGTGGGGTCCGTCGTGCAGGTGGTGCGCTGACGGGCCGGTGTGCTGGGGCCTGGTGCTGGAGACCAGACACGGCTGAGCCCTGCCTGGCGCGGTCGGCAGGGCTCCGGCGCGTCAGCTCCCGCTGGAGTGCCCGGGGAACAGGTGCGCGTCCGGGTCCAGCGCCACCGCGATGTTGTTGACCGCCGTCGCCGCCTCTCCGAAGCCGGTCGCGATCAGCTTCACCTTCCCGGGGTAGGCCGCCACGTCGCCCGCGGCGTACACGCCCTCGCGCGCGGTGCGCATGGTCGAGTCGACCGCGATCGACCGCTGGTGGATCTCCAGGCCCCACGACTCGATGGGCCCCAGGTCCGCGGTGAAGCCCAGCGCGGCGACGACGGTGTTGGCGGGCAGCACCGGGTTCACGTCGACGCCCTTGACGGCCAGCTCCACCTCGGCCAGCCCGGCGGGTCCGCCGCGCAACGCGACGACCTCGGCGTCGGTGATGATCGGCACGCCCAGGTCCTGGACCTGGCGGACGGTGGCGGGCATGGCGCGGAACTTGGCCCTGCGGTGCACCATCGTCACGCTGGCGGCGACCGGGTGCAGGGCCAGCGCCCAGTCGAAGGCCGAGTCGCCGCCGCCGACGATGATCACGTGGTGGCCGCGGTGGTCCTCGAACGACGGCACGAAGTGCATCATGCCGCGGCCGAGCCAGTCGGTGCCCGCGGGCAGCGGGCGCGGGGTGAACTCGCCGATGCCCGCGGTGACCAGCACCGCCTTGGCGCGCACCACCACATCGCCGTCCAGGGCGACCTCGAACCGGCCGTCGACCTCGGTGAGCGCCGCGGCCCGCCTGCCCAGCAGGTAGGTGGGCTTCCACTGGTCGGCCTGCTCGACCAGCGCGGAGACCAGGTCGCGCCCGCGCACGGCCGGGAAGCCCGCGACGTCGTAGATCAGTTTCTCCGGGTACATGGCGGTGACCTGGCCGCCGGGTTCGGGCAGCGAGTCGACCACCACGGTCGACAGTTCGCGGAAACCGGCGTAGTAGGCGGCGAAGAGGCCGGTGGGCCCCGCGCCGACTACGAGGAGGTCGGTATCGATCGGAGCGGTCATGAAGTACCTGCTTCCGGGCGTGGTGGGCGTCCTCACACCACCCTATGAGAGCCGGCTGACGCTGCCCACCGCGGAGTTTGGGGCAAGACTGGAGTTATGCCCGAGTTCCGAACAGAGCACGACACCATGGGTGCGGTGCGGGTCCCCGCCGAGGCGCTGTGGCGGGCGCAGACCCAGCGCGCCGTCGACAACTTCCCGATCTCCGGCCGCGGCCTCGAACGCGCCCAGATCCGCGCGCTCGGCCTGCTGAAAGCCGCCACCGCCAGGGTCAACGGCCGCCTCGGCGTGCTGGAGGACGACCTCGCCGCCGCCATCGCCGCCGCCGCCGACGCCGTCGCCGCGGGTGAGCACGACGACCACTTCCCGATCGACGTGTTCCAGACCGGCTCCGGCACCTCGTCGAACATGAACGCCAACGAGGTCATCGCCACCCTCGCCACCCGCGCCCTCGGCCGCGACGTGCACCCCAACGACCACGTCAACGCCTCGCAGTCGTCCAACGACACCTTTCCCACCACGCTGCGCGTCGCCGCGGTGGACGCCGTCGTCACCGACCTGCTCCCCGCCCTGGAGGCCTTGGCGCTGGGCATCGAGACCCGCGCGGCCGAGTGGTCGGACCTGGTCAAGTCCGGGCGCACGCACCTGATGGACGCGGTACCGGTGACCCTCGGGCAGGAGGCGGGCGCGTGGGCCACCCAGGTCCGCGCCGCGGCGACCCGGCTGACCACGACCCTCCCGAGGGTCGGTGAGCTGCCGATCGGCGGCACCGCGGTCGGCAGCGGCCTCAACGCGCCCGAGGGCTTCGGCGCGGCGGTCGCCGGCGAGCTGGCCAGGGTGACCGGGCTGCCGCTGACCGAGGCCCCCGACCACTTCGAGGCGCAGGCCACGCAGGACTCGGTCGTGGAGCTGTCCGGGCAGCTCCGGACCGCGGCCGTGGCCCTGTTCAAGATCGCGAACGACCTGCGCTGGCTGGGCTCGGGTCCGCGCACCGGCCTGGCCGAGCTGGCCCTGCCCGACCTGCAGCCGGGTTCCTCGATCATGCCGGGCAAGGTCAACCCGGTGATCCCGGAGGCGACGATGATGGTCGTCGCCCAGGTGATCGGCAACGACGCGGCCGTCGCGTTCGCGGGCACGCAGGGCAACTTCCAGCTCAACGTCATGCTGCCGGTGATCGCGCGCAACGTGCTGGAGTCGAGCAGGCTGCTGGCCGCGGTCTCGCGCCTGCTGGCCACCAAGGTGATCGCGGGCGCGACGCCCGACGCCGAGCGGATGCGCGAGTACGCCGAGTCCTCCCCGTCGATCGTGACGCCGCTCAACCGCTACCTGGGCTACGAGGAGGCCGCCGCGATCGCCAAGCAGGCCCTGGCCGAGCGCCGCACGATCCGCGAGGTCGTCATCGCCCGAGGCCACCTGGAGTCCGGCGCCCTGACCGAGTCCCAATTGGACGAAGCCCTCGACGTGCTGCGGATGGCCCTCGGCGGCGCCTAGCGGTACTCCGCGGCAGGCACGGCGGCGATCTCGCGCACGGCCGCGCGCAGCCGGTCCGGGCTCGTCGCCGCGTAGCCGACGACGAGCCCGGGGAACGGCGTGCGCCCGTCCAGGGTGTAGCCGCGCAGCGCGGGCGCGTGCACGCCGCGCCGGGCGGCGGCGCGCTCCAGGGCGGCGTCGTCGGAGCCCTCGGGCAGGCGCAGCACGACGTGCAGCCCCGCGGCTACCCCGTGCGGGCGCCAGTCGGGCAGGTGGGCGGCGACGGCGTCGAGCAGGGCGTCGCGGCGGCGCCGGTAGAGCTGGCGGGTGCGGCGCAGGTGGCGGTCGTAGCCGCCGGTGCGCAGCAGGTGCGCGAGAGCGGCCTGCGGCAGCGGCGAGCAGCCGAGGTCGGAGAAGCGCTTGCGCTGGACGACCCGCTCGCGCAGCGCCGGTGGCGGGACCAGCCACCCCAGCCGCAGCGCGGGCGCGAGGACCTTGCTGACACTGCCGAGGTAGGCGACGCGCTCGCGGTCGATGGTGCGCACCGGCCCGACGGCGGGCCGGTCGTAGCGGTGCTCGGCGTCGTAGTCGTCCTCCAGCACGATGCCGTCGCAGCCGCGCGCCCACTCCACCAGCGCGCGCCGCCGCGCGGGCCCGAGCACCACGCCCAGCGGGAACTGGTGGGCGGAGGTGACCAGCACGGCCCGGCACCCGCTGCGGGCCAGCGCGGCCACGTCGAGGCCGTCCTCGTCGACCGGCACCGGCACCGGCCGCAGCCCGTGCGCGGCGAACACCTCGGCCGAGCCGGGGTGCGTCGGGTTCTCCACGGCGATCGCGCGGTGCCCGTCGGCGCGCAGCAGGAACGCCAGCAGCGCCTGGCCCTCGGCGACCCCGTGCGTCACCACCACGTCGGCGGCGGGCAGCGACCGCACCCGCCCCAGGTAGGAGGCCAGCTCGGCGCGCAGCGCGGGCAGCCCGGCCGGGTCGGGGTAGCCGAGTTCGTCGTCGCTGAGCGAGGCCAGCCCCGCCTTCGCCGCCGCCTGCCACTCCGCGCGCGGGAACGCGCCCAGCGCGGGGATGCCGGGCCGCAGGTCGAACCCCCACCGCGCGGACCTGACCGCGGGCGCGGCCTCCTCAACGCCCGCCGTCACCGCGGCCACGGTGGTCCCGGACCCGCGCTTGGCCGTCAGGTACCCCTCGGCGACCAGCTGGGTGTAGGCCGCCGTCACCGTCCCGCGCGCGACCCCGAGCTGCGCGGCCAGGTCCCGGCTCGACGGCAGCCGGGTCCCCGCCGCCAGCGCGCCGTCCCGGATCGCCTGCCGCAGCCCGACCTCCACCGACCGCCCGCGCCCGCCCCTGGCCAGCAGCAACTCCCGCGCGGGCACCCCGATCACCGCGGTCCTGCCCGTCGACGGCATGGCCGGATGGTCTCACCGGGGCGTGAAGTGGTCCAGTTGACATGACGGCAAGTGGACCTTCTGGTTGGTCCATTTCCGGCAGATGCTGGTGTGGTGACTCACCCACGACTGGCGGGGCTCACCGCCGCGGCGATGATCGGCGGCTCGATCCCGGTCTCCGGTCTGCTCGTCGACTACCCGCTGCTGACCGGCCAGGCGGCCCGCTTCCTGCTCGGCGCGGCGGTGCTCTACGCCTTCCTGCGCCTGCGCCGCATCCCCATCAGCAGGCCGACCCTGGCCGAGCTGCCCGCGCTGGCCGCCGTCGTCGCCGTGGGCATGCTCGGGTTCAACGCCACGCTGATCGGCGCGCAGCAGCACGCCGACCCGGGGCTGGTGGCCGCGGTGCTCGGCGGCAGCCCGCTGCTGCTGGCGCTGCTCGGGCCGCTGTTCGTCGGGCGCAGGCCTGCCGCGGCGGCGGTCGCCGGAGCGGCCGTGGTGGTCGTCGGGGTGGTGGTGCTGTCCGGGGGTGGGGAGTGGACCGGCCTCGGGCTGGCGCTCGCGGTGGCGACGCTGCTCGGCGAGGTCGGGTTCACGTTGTTCGCCGTCGGGCTGATCCAGCGCCACGGTGGGCTGGTGGCCTCGCTGTGGTCGCACCTGCTCGCCGGGGTGGCCGGGGCCGCGCTGGCCGCGGTGGTGGACGAGCCGAGGATGCCGACGCCCGTGGAGGCGGGCGCGCTGGCCGGTGTCGCCGTGCTGGCGGTGGTGGCGGCCTGCCTGTGGTTCGGCTGCGTGCGGGTGCTCGGCGCGGGGCGGGCCGGGGTGCTGGCCGGGACGATGCCGGTGGCCGGGCTCGTGGCGTCGGTGCTGATGGGCGCCGAGGACTTCCGCTGGGCCGCGGTGGCAGGCGTCGCGCTGGTGGGGGTGGGGTGCGTCATCGGACTGCGGAGGGTCGGCCCGCGGGGGGTCACGTCGCGCACAGGTCCGTCGCCCGCTCCAGCAGGAAGCGCGCCAGCACTCCCGACTCGAACTGCATCCGGTACACCGCGTCCGGATTCCCTGGCACGCTGACCGTGGGGCCGTGGGCGTAGTCGGCCTTGGCCGGGTCGAAGTCGGGGTAGGCGGCGGCCACCTGGGCGGTGGTCCAGCCGATCCGCATGCCCTCGGGGGTGCGCAGCCAGTCCGCCTCCTTCGGGTGGATGGCGAACACCCCGTGCACGGGGTGCACGATGACCCGCTCCAGGGCCGACGCGCCGACGGCGGGCCACACCTGGCACAGGTCCCCGCCCTCCGGCATCGGGGTGGCCACGCCCAGGGCCTCGGCCTCGGCCGGGGTCATGCCCAGGCGCAGGGTCTGCCAGCCGAACGGGCCGACGATGGTGTTGGAGTCGACCGGCGTCCTGGTGACGACCGGCTTGCGGGTGGTCACCGGCACCCTGGTGGGCAGCGCGGGCAGTGTGCTGGGGGCGGGTCGGGCGGCGTCGGTGCTCACCTCGGTGGGCGAGACCTCGGGCGCTTCCGACGGCACCGCGACCGGCGCCTCGGAGGTGGCGGGGGCCTGGGCGGGTGCGGCGTCGCGCGGGGCCCCACAGGCGGTGACGAGGGCCAGACCGGCCACGACCACTGCGGCACGAACGAACATGACTCTTCCTCCACTGTGCACGATGAACGGGTCTGAGGCCTCGCAGACATAGACGGACGGCGGGCGTCGCGGTTGCGGGCGGATGTCGGGGGTTCGGGGCACGATGGGGCCATGGTGGGACTCGCCGAAGTGGTGGCCGTGTCCGCGACCGTCGGGGCGACCCGGTCGCGGCTGGCGAAGGTCGACGCGCTCGCCGGGCTGCTCACCGCGGCCGACCGGGCCGAGGTGCCCGCTGTGGTCGCCTTCCTCTCGGGCGCGCCCAGGCAGGGCCGCATCGGCGCGGGCTGGCGCACGCTGAGCGCGCTGACCGGCCCGCCCGCCGCCGAGCCGAGCCTGGCCGTGCTCGCCGTCGACGCCCTGTTCGACGAGGTCGCGGCCGTGCGCGGCGCGGGCTCGACGGCCCGGCGCGCCGAGCTGCTCGGCGGCCTGCTCGCCGCCGCGACGGCCGACGAGCAGCGCTTCCTGCTGGCCCTGCTCACCGGCGAGCTGCGCCAGGGCGCGCTGGAGGGGGTGATGCTCGACGCCATCGCCCGCGCCTGGGAGCGCCCCGCCCCGGCGGTGCGGCGGGCGTTCATGCTCTCCGGCCGCCTGCCGGAGACGGCCGTCGCCGCGATGGACGACGTCCTCGCCGACATCGGCCTCGAACTCGGCAGGCCGGTGCGCCCCATGCTCGCCTCGCCGGGCGCGACCATCGCCGGGGCCGTCGCGGACCTGTCGCCGTGCGCCGTCGAGTACAAACTGGACGGCGCGCGCATCCAGGTGCACAAGCGCGGCGACGAGGTCGGCGTGTGGACGCGCACGCTGCGCGAGATCACCGAGGCCGTCCCCGAGCTGGTGGAGCTGGTGCGCGGCCTGCCCTGCGAGAGCGCCGTCCTGGACGGGGAGACACTGGCGCTGGCCGACGACGGCCGCCCCCGCCCGTTCCAGGAGACGATGAGCCGCTTCGGCAGCACCCGCGAGGAACAGGTGAAGGCGCTGCTGCTGCGGCCCTACTTCTTCGACTGCCTGCACCTCGACGGCCGCGACCTCATCGACGAGCCGCTGCGCGTGCGCGCGCGGGCCCTGCGCGCCGCCGTCGGCGAGCACGTCATCCCCGGCGTCCTGGAGCCGACCGCCGAGCAGGCGGAGGAGCTGACCTCCCAGGCGCTCGACGCCGGGCACGAGGGCGTCGTGGTGAAGGACCTGGACTCCCCGTACCAGGCGGGCAGGCGCGGCAAGGCGTGGCAGAAGGTCAAGCCCGTGCACACCGTCGACCTGGTCGTGCTGGCCGCAGAGTGGGGCCACGGCCGCCGCACGGGAACGCTGTCCAACCTGCACCTCGGCGCGCGCGACCCGGACGGCGGGCCGCCGGTCATGGTCGGCAAGACCTTCAAGGGCCTCACCGACGACCTGCTCGCCTGGCAGACCAGGACCTTCCCCGAGTTCGAGACCCACCGCGACGAGTGGGGGGTGCACCTGCGCCCGCACGTGGTGGTCGAGATCGCGCTCGACGGCGTGCAGGTCAGCACCCGCTACCCGGGCGGGGTGGCGCTGCGCTTCGCCCGCGTCCTGCGCTACCGCCCCGACAAGACCCCCGCCGAGGCGGACACCATCGACGCCCTACGAGGCCTGCTGCCGTAGCGGCGCGGCGGCGGCCCGCCACAGGTGCATTCCCGCGTACGAGCGCCACGGCGCCCAGCGCTCGCCGCGCTCGGCCAGCGCGTCCGGTGTGGACGGGATGCCGAGCACGCCCGCGCCCTTGCGCAGCGCGACATCCGTCAGCAGCAGCGTGTCCGAGGCCCCCAGCAGCCGGGTGACGACATAGCCCGCCGTCCACGGGCCGATGCCGCCGAAGGCGCACAGCCGCTCGCCCAGCTCCGCGCTGTCGGCGCCCACGTGCAGCTCCAGGTCCCCGGCGGCGACCGCGGCGCACACCGCCACGACCGACTCCACCCGCTGGGCCGGACCGGTGAGCACCGACGCGCCGTGCTCGGCGACCGCCGCGGCGGTGGGGAACAGGGTGCTCAGCGCGCCGTCGGGGGAGGGCAGCCGCTCGCCCAGCGCGGCGGTCAGCCTGGTCGCGGCGGTGCGGGCGGCGGCCACCGTCACCTGCTGGCCCAGCAGCGCGCGGATCAGCGTCTCCGCGCCGTCGACCGTGCCGGGGACCCGGATGCCGGGCACCGCGGCCACCGACGCGGCCAGCGCCGGGTCGGCGGCGAGGACCTCGTCCACGGCGACCGGGTCGGCGTCGAGGTCGAAGAGCCTGCGCAGGCGGGCCACCGCCGATCCCATGTCGCGCATGTCGGTCAGCGCCAGCGCGCACTCCAGGTGGCCGTTGACCGGGCGCAGCCGGGCCGTGGCGGTGCCGTGCGCCAGGCGCAGCGTCCTGGCGTAGGCGCCCGCGTCCGCCTCCTCGACGCCGTCGACCGAGCGCGCCGCCAGGAACGCCAGCACGCCGTCGGCGTCGAACGGGGCGCGCACCGGCAGCCGCAGCACGACCCGGCCGGGGGAGACCGGGCGCTCGCCGCGGCGGGCGGCGCGCAGGGCGGTCGGCGTGGTGGCGAAGACCTCGCGGATGGTGTCGTTGAACTGGCGGACGCTGGCGAAGCCCGCGGCGAAGGCGACATCGGTGGCGGGCAGGGCCGTGGTCTCCAGCAGCAGCCGCGCCTGGTGCGCGCGGTGGGCGCGGGCCAGGGCCAGCGGCCCGGCGCCGAGTTCAGCGGTCAGCACCCTGGTGAGGTGGCGCTCGGAGTAGCCCAGGCGCGCGGCGAGGCCGGGCACGCCGTCGCGCTCGACGGCGCCGTCGGCGATCAGCCGCATGGCCCGCCCGGCCAGGTCGGCGCGCAGGTCCCACTCGGGGGAGCCGGGGACGGCGTCGGGCAGGCAGCGCCTGCAGGCCCGGTAGCCGGACTGCTGGGCGGCGGCCGAGGTGGCGTAGAACTCGACGTTCTGGCGCTTGGGAGTGGTGGCCGGGCAGGACGGCCTGCAGTAGATGCCGGTGGTGCGCACGGCGGTGATGAACTGCCCGTCGAAGCGGGCGTCCCGGGCGGTGACAGCGCGGTAGCGCAGGTCGGGGTCGGTCAGCACGCGTCCATGCTCGCAAACCCCGACACCCCCGGCTGGCGGGATTCGGACATGAAGAGGGGGCCGGCCCCGCAGGACCGGCCCCCTCGTTCAGCGCGTGATCAGGACACGGCCTGGACGATCACGTCGCCCGAGCCGACCAGCACGTTGGTGTCGGTGCGGACCTCGACGTTGCCGAGGAGCACGCGACCGGCGGCCGGGGCCGCGTTCGCCGTCACGGTGCCCGCCACCGTCCACGACGCGCCGGGGGCGCGCACGGCGTTGGCGTCGGTCACCGCGACCGAACCGAAGGCGGGGTTGGTGAAGACGTCCAGGTACTTGAACGTCGTGGTGCCCGCGGGGACGGCGTAGCCGTCCACGAGCGCCACCCACTGGCCCGCCGCCGGGTTGGCGATGACGACCTCTTCCTCGGAGTCGCCGTCAGCGCTCTGCCCGGCCAGCACGCAGCCGCCCGAGGTGCAGTTGAACACCGCGAGGTCGAGGTCGGCCGCGATGTCGGAGGTGCTGCCGATCTTCACCCGCAGCGCGGTCGAGCCCGCGGTGACGGTGATCGGGTACTGCTGGCTGCCGCCGTCCTCGATGGTCGGCGTGGCCTGCTTGGCGCTGCCCAGCGCGGTGCCGGACGCCTTGCCGGTGAACTGGCCGAACGCGTTCTTCAGCGTGTAGCTGCGGTTGACCGGGGTGCCCAGGGTCGCGGACGCGATGACGTCCGGGTTCGGGGTCACGGTCGCGCCCAGCACCGACGCGGTCAGGGTGAACGGCGCCTTGGCGACGTCGGAGGTCCGACGGGCCTCGACGACGACCTCCCACACACCCGGCAGCGGGTTGCTGATGGTGCGGCTGGTCGGGCTGCCGCCACAGCTGCCACCCGGGGTGACCGGCGGGTTGTAGCAGTTCAGCGAGCTGTTCGTGTCAACGCCGGTGCCGTACGGGTGGTAGCGCAGGAAGCGCACCTGGCCCGCGCCGGGGGCGCCGCCGCCGACCAGGTCCACCTTGAAGGCGGGCGTGTTCGCCGGGATGCGGAAGAAGAACTGCTGCGACTCGTTGCGCGCGGCCTGGCCGCCCTTGCGGACGGTGTAGCCGTTGCTCGCGGTGAACTCGTCCGCGGCGACGACGGTGTTCATCGTCTGCAGCTCGATGCCGGAGGTGGTCGGGCTGTCCAGGTTCAGCAGCGCCGAGTGCGCCCCGGAGGTGCGCGGGTTGATCGTCACGGTGAGCTTCGTGGCGAAGTTCTTCCGCAGGGTGATCGTGTTCGGCGAGCTGAAGGTGCCGTCGTTGCCGACCCACTTCACCTGGTAGGTGACCGGGCTGTCCGGACCGGTGGTGCGGGTGAAGGTGTACTGGCGGGTGTAGCGGTCGCCCGCCTTGACGCCCTCGCGGTCGTGGATGCCGACGCCGACGCCCGGGGTCTTCAGGAAGCCCGAGAGGACGGTGTTGACCGGGACCGAGGACGTGATGACCGTGTCGCTCGGGTTGGACTTGAGCAGGTTCCACGCCTTCTTGACGTCGACCAGCCCGGTGCCCTGCTCGTAGGCCTGCAGGTTCGACACGAAGCGCGCGGTGGACATGAACGCCTTGCGCAGTTGGTGCGGCGCGGCGGAGATGTTCTTGGCCTTGGCGGCGCTCAGCAGCAGCGCGGCGGCGCCGGTGGCCTGCGGGGAGGCCATCGAGGTGCCGTTGAGCATCGCGTAGCCCGGCGGGAGCGCGTAGACGCCCGCGACCGGACCGCCCAGCTGCCAGGTGGGGACCGTGGAGATGGCCGAGCCCGGGGCGATGATCTGCGGCTTGAACCCGCCGTCCTCACGCGGACCGCGCGAGGAGAACCCGTGCAGCGACTCGGACACGCCGAGGTCGGAGCCGTAGTTCTTCTGCCAGGTGTCCTTGGTGATGTAGGAGCCGACGGAGACGACCTTGGTGGCCACCGACGGGTCGCCCACGGTGTTCATGCCCGCGCCGGAGTTGCCCGCGGAGATGAAGATCTGGGTGCCGGTCTCGTCGATGAGGCGGTCGTACAGCTCGGCGCGCGCGTTGTTGGCGTCGTTCAGGGCCGGGAGGCCACCGATCGACATGTTGACCACGTCGGCGTTCTCGGCCGCGTAGATCATGCCTTCGAGCAGCGCGTAGGAGGTGCAGCCGGAGACGAACAGGCAGACCCGGACGGAGACGAGCTTGGCGCCGGGGGCCGCGCCGGTCATCGTGCCGCCGAACATGCGGTTGGCGGCGGTGATGCCCGCGACGTGGCTGCCGTGCGCGCCCGCCACGATGCCGATGTTGACCGAGTTGGTCGCCGGCGAGGTCTGCACGGTGAAGGTCATCGACTCGCGGACCGGGGTGGCCGGGTTGTCGGTGCCCAGGGTGCCGATGTCGTAGCGCAGCTTGTAGTTCTGCATCGGCTTCTCGTCGCCGAAGCTGCCGTCCTGGTCGGTGTCGACCCAGACGGTGTCGGTGGTCTTGTTCCACACGACGCCGAACAGGCCGCTGCTGCCCGCGGGGTTGCCGTCGCGGTTGAGGTCGTTGCCCTCTTCACCGGCCAGGCGCGGGTCGCGCTCGTTGAGCTGCGCGTAGGCCAGGGTGCCCTCGGCGGGCAGGCCGACGGCTGCGCCGTCGCGGGTGCCGTTCATCAGCAGCCACGTCGGGTCGTCGTCGTTGTTGACGCCGTTGGTGAAGCCCGGGTCGGTGTAGGTGACCCAGTCGACGATCTTGCGCTCGCCGGTGGTGGTCGTCTTCAGCGCCGGGTGGTCCAGGTCGACGCCGGAGTCCACGATGGCGATGGTCGTGCCGCGCCCATCCCACTGGGGGTTGTCGTTGACCCACTGGGCGGAGCCGATGTCGCCGGTCGGCATGTACGCGTTGACCCTGGGGGTCGACGGGCCGGGCGGGGTCTGCGGGGTCGGGTTGGCCTGGCCCTCGGGGCGCGGGTTGTCCAGCGGGATGACCTCGCTGACGTCCAGCGCCGCCACACCGGGCAGCTTGGCGATCTTCTCGACCTTGTCGACGGAGACCTCGGCGCGGACGTAGCCGATGCTGTCCGCGCGGTACTCGATCTCGGCGCCGTTGCGGGCGAGCTCGTCGACGGCGGCGGTGCCCGCGCCCTCATCCGTGGCGATGAGGACCTTGACGGTCTTCTCGCCTGCCTGCTTGGCCTCGGCCAGCAGCTGCTGGTCGTGCTTGCCCAGAGCAGGTCCTTCATCCGCGGCGCCCTGCGCGGGCGCGGCGGCGTTGGCGTTCGGCATCGCCAGCATGGCACTGGCGATAGCCGTGGTGAACGCCAAGCCGATGGCGAGACGGCCGGGCCGTCGCCGTTCGGGTTGAGTCATCCCACGTCCTTCTTCCTCAGCGGGTGAGCTGAATGCATGCCTGGTCGGTCCGGTAGGCGGATGACAGCAGGGCGCTCACGGAGTGTTGTTTGCCCTTGACGTGGTGACTAGCGTCCATTTGGGCTAATCCTTACGGTCTAACCGTGGACGATCAGTACACAGGGTGCGCATATCGCTGAGGGATGGGTCGTTGTTACCTAGCAGACGGTCGCTCTTATGCATGCCTACGGCGGACGACGCGTGGCTAAGGGTGACGAAAACTGGCAAAAGTGTTGGTAACGTTTCGGATACCCCGTGGATCGAGACTGCCTGGTCGGTGCCGGTCGGGCGGCTCCGTAGACTGCCGGTCGTGAGTTTGACCCTCGGGATCGTCGGCCTGCCCAACGTCGGCAAGTCCACCCTCTTCAACGCCCTGACGAACAACGACGTGCTCGCCGCGAACTACCCGTTCGCCACCATCGAGCCCAACGTCGGCGTCGTCCCGCTGCCCGACCCGAGGCTGGACCGGCTCGCCGAGGTCTTCGGCAGCGCCCGGACCGTGCCCGCGACGGTGTCCTTCGTCGACATCGCCGGCATCGTGCGCGGCGCGTCCGAGGGCGCGGGCCTGGGCAACCAGTTCCTCGCCAACATTCGCGAGGCCAACGCGATCTGCCAGGTCATCCGCGTCTTCGACGACCCCGACGTCATCCACGTCGACGGCCAGGTCGACCCGCTGGCCGACATCGAGACCATCAACACCGAGCTGATCCTCGCCGACCTCCAGACCCTGGAGAAGGCGATCACCCGCCTGGAGAAGGAAGCCCGCACCCGCAAGGACGCCCGCCCGGCGGCCGACGCGGCGGCCAAGGCCAAGGACATCCTCGACGGCGGTCGCACCCTCTTCTCCGCCCAGCGCGAGGTCGACATCTCGCTGCTGCGCGAGATGCACCTGCTCACCGCGAAGCCCTTCCTCTACGTCTTCAACGCCGACGAGGCCGTCCTGACCTCCCCGGACCGCCGCGCCGAACTCGCCAAGCTCGTCGCCCCCGCCGACGCCGTCTTCCTCGACGCCAAGGTGGAGGCCGAACTGCTGGAACTGGACGAGGAGTCCCGCCGCGAGCTGCTGGAGTCCGTCGGCCAGGACGAGCCGGGCCTCTACGCCCTCGCTCGCGCCGGGTTCCACACCCTGGGCCTGCAGACCTACCTGACCGCGGGGCCGAAGGAGGCCCGCGCCTGGACCATCCCGCAGGGCGCGACGGCTCCCCAGGCGGCCGGTGTCATCCACACCGACTTCGAGCGCGGGTTCATCAAGGCCGAGATCGTCTCGTTCGAGGACCTGGTGGCGGCGGGCTCGATGGCCTCGGCGAAGACGGCGGGCAAGGTCCGCATCGAGGGCAAGGACTACGTCATGGCCGACGGCGACGTGGTGGAGTTCCGCTTCAACGTCTGACCGTTGATCATGATACCGATTTGGTAGCACCGGCCATGGCGATGACTTTGCGGCTGAACGACGAGCAGGAGTGCGCCCTGGCCATGCTCGCCGAGGGGGCGTGAGCGCTACGCCTCGCTGCTCGACCGCTTGGCGCAGTGAACATCGAGTACCTCACGCCGGAGGACTTGCTCGCGCTCGCCGCTGACCTCGGTGGACGACGCCCACGACCTGGTGATCGCGGCCGCGACCGGCGCGCTCCAGTACTCCGAGGTCGCCGCCCGGCTGTCGGCCTGGACAAGGCCGACAGCGGCTTCGCCCCGCCGTCCCGCGGACTGATCCTTCACCGAACCGCCGCGTGATCATCATCGCGGCGTGGTCTCGGCGACAGCTGCCGCTCCTAGCGTCCGATCCGGCGAACCCGATGATCGGAGGATCATGGAACGGCGCGGTTTCCTGCGGGTGGCGGTGGTCGGCGGTGCGGCGGCGGCGTTCGGTGGGGCGTCGTGGGGGCAGGCGTTCGCGGCGGGGGCGCAGCCGGGGGCCAGTCCGTACGGGGGGCTGCTGGCGGCCGACGGCAACGGGATCAGGCTGCCCGCCGGGTTCACCAGCCGGGTGGTGGCCAGGAGTGGGCAGAAGGTCGCCGGGACGAACTACACCTGGCACCCGGCGCCCGACGGCGGGGCGTGCTTCGCCGACGGGAGCGGCTGGATCTACGTCTCCAACAGCGAGGTCTCCGGCACCGGCGGGGTCGGCGCGGTCAGGTTCGACGCGCAGGGCCGGATCACCGGCGCCTACCGCACGCTGGCCAACACCAACGTCAACTGCGCCGGTGGCGCGACGCCCTGGAACACCTGGCTCTCCTGCGAGGAGGTCTCCGACGGGCAGGTCTACGAGACCGACCCGTGGGGCGTGAACCCCGCGGTCGTCCGACCGGCGATGGGGCGGTTCAAGCACGAGGCGTGCGCGGTCGACGCCGAGCACGGCTACGTCTACCTCACCGAGGACGTCGCCGACGGCTGCCTCTACCGCTTCCGGCCCACGACCTGGGGCGACCTGGGCAGCGGCACCCTCCAGGTGATGCGCGGCGGGACAGCGACCAGCGGGCCGGTCACCTGGGCGACCGTCCCCGATCCCGACGGCAGCCCCACCGCCACCCGCTACCAGGTCTCCGGCGCCAAGCGCTTCAACGGCGGCGAGGGCTGCTACTACGCCGACGGCACCTGCTGGTTCACCACCAAGGGCGACAACCGCGTCTGGGCCTACGACGCCACCGCCTCCACCCTCTCCCTCACCTACGACGACAGCCTGGTCAGCGGCGGCGCACCGCCGCTGACCGGCGTCGACAACATCACCGGCGCGGCCAACGGCGACCTGTTCGTCGCCGAGGACGGCGGGAACCTGGAGATCTGCGTGATCACCCCGGCCGGCGTCGTCGCGCCGTTCCTGCGCGTCGGCGGACAGTCGGGATCGGAGATCACCGGGCCCGCGTTCAGCCCGGCGGGCGACCGGCTGTACTTCTCCTCACAGCGCGGCACGTCCGGCAGCAGCAGCGGCGGCATCACCTACGAGGTGACCGGGCCGTTCAGGCGCTGATCGACTCGACCACGCCGTCGATCTCGGCGGCCAGGCGCACGTCCTTGGCCGTGATCCCGTTCACCGAGTGCGTGCTGCACCGGAACCTCAGCGTGCGCCAGCGGATGTCGATGTCGGGATGGTGGTCGTCGTTCTCGGCGATCTCGGCCACCCGGTTCACGACCTGGATGGCCTGCGGGAACGAGTCCAGCTCGACCTCCCGCTCCAGGCCGCCCTCGACCAGCCGCCAGCGCGGAAGCTGGCCAAGCGCCTTGCCGATCTCGGCGTCTCTCAGCAGTTCACCCATGGGCCCCATCTTGGCCGCTGGGCGGGGCGTACGCTCACAGCGCCACGGGAGTCCGGTTGCGCCGGGCTGAGAGGAGGGCGACAAGCCCTCGACCGTCACACCTGATCAGGGTCATGCCTGCGCAGGGAGGGCCTCGTGGCGCACGCCCGAGGAGGAACCACCCCATGCGCCGCACCCCGATCGCCCTGGCCGCGCTGCTGCTCGCCGGATGTTCGCTGGGCGGGGGCGACGAACCGCCCGGCGACCGCGCCGTGGTGCTCGTCACCCACGACTCCTTCGCCCACGACCAGGCCGTCTTCGACGCCTTCACCGCCCGCACCGGCATCCGGATCGAGGTCCGCAAGAGCGGTGACGCGGGCGCGCTGACCAACCAGCTGGTGCTCACCAAGGCCAGCCCCATCGGCGATGTCGCCTTCGGCGTCGACACCACCTTCGCCTCGCGCGCCCTGGACGAGGGCGTCTTCGCCGAGCACCGCTCGTCGGCGGCGGACGCTGGGCCGGGGAGCTACGCCGTGGACGACACCAACCGGCTGACCGCCGTCGACGTCGGCGACGTGTGCGTCAACGTCGACACCGCCGCGCTCGCCGAGCGGAAGCTGCCCGTGCCCAAGGGCTTCGACGAGCTGGCCGATCCCCGCTACAAGGACCTGCTGGTCGTGGAGGACCCGGCGACCTCCTCGCCCGGCCTGGCGTTCCTGCTCGGCACGGTCGCGCACTTCGGCGACGGCTGGGTGGGCTACTGGGAGAAGCTGCGCGCCAACGGCGTGCTGGTCGTCGCGGGCTGGGAGGAGGCCTACACGCAGGAGTTCTCCGGCTCCTCCGGCAACGGGCCGCGCCCGATCGTGGTGTCCTACGCGTCCTCGCCGTCGGCGGAGATCGGCGAGGACGGGCAGCCGCGCACCCAGGCCGTCCTGGACACCTGCTTCCGCCAGGTCGAGTACGCGGGCGTGCTGGCGGGCGCGAAGAACCCGGCCGACGCGGGCCAGGTGGTCGACCTGCTCGTGTCCCCGGAGTTCCAGCGCACCGTCCCGGAGCTGATGTACGTCTACCCCTCGCGCTCCGACGTCGAGCTGCCCGAGTCGTGGCAGAAGGCCGCGCCGCTGCCCGCCGAGCCCGCCACGCTGCCCGCGGCGGAGATCCAGGCCAACCGGGAGCGGTGGGTGCAGCAGTGGCGCGCGGCCGTCCAGGGCTGAGCCCGGCGCTGCTGGGCCTGCTGCCGCTGGGCTTCCTGGCGGTCTTCTTCGCCTGGCCGGTGGCCGCCATCGTGCGCCGCGGCCTCGACGGCGACGCGCTCGCCGTGCTCGCCGAGGGGCAGACCTGGGCGCTGGTCGGGTTCACCGTCGGGCAGGCGGCCGCGGCGACCGCGGTGGCCGTGCTCGCCGGGATGCCGGTGGCGTTCCTGCTGGCCAGGGTGCGGCTGCCGGGGGCCGCGGTGGTGCGGGCGCTGGTGCTGGTTCCGTTCGTGCTGCCCACGGTGGTGGTCGGCCTGGCGTTCCGGTCGCTGATGGGCGGCGGGGTGCTCGCGATCGTGCTGGCCAACGCGTTCTTCAACGTCGCCGTCGTGGCGCGCACCGTCGGCGGGCTGTGGGCGCACCTGGACCGCCGCGCCGAGGACGCGGCCCGGTCGCTGGGCGCCTCGCGCCTGCGCACGTTCACCTCGGTGACGCTGCCCGCGCTGACCCCGGCGCTGGGCTCCGCCGCAGCGGTCGTGTTCCTGTTCTGCGCCACCAGCTTCGGTGTCGTGCTGCTGCTCGGCGGCGCCCGGCACCGGACGCTGGAGACCGAGATCTATCTGCGCACCGTCGAGCTGCTGGACCTCTCCGGGGCGGCGGCGCTGTCGCTGCTGCAGGTGGCGGCCGTGGTCGCGGTGCTGGTGCTGGGCGCGCGGGCGCGGCGGCGGCGCGAGTCGGCGCTGGCGCTGCGCCCGCGCGCCGAGGGCACGCGCGGGCCGAGCGGCGGCGAGTGGTGGGTCGTCGGCGCGGCCGGGGTGGTCCTGGCGCTGCTGGTCGCGCCGATCGCCTCGCTGGTCGTCCGGTCCTTCGACGGCGGGTTCGCGGGCTACGCGGCGCTGTCGGGAACCGGGTTCCGCGGCTCGCTGTCGGTGACCGGCTGGGAGGCGGCGATGAACTCGCTGCGCGCGGCCACCGACGCCACGGTCCTGGCGCTGGTGCTGGGCATCAGCGCCTCGGTCGCGCTGGTGGCGCTGCGCCGGGCGCGGTTCGTCGACGCCCTCGACACCGCGCTGATGCTGCCGCTGGGGGTGTCCGCGGTGACCGTCGGCTTCGGCTACCTGATCACCCTCGACGCCCTTCCCGGCGACCTGCGCACCTCCGCGGCGCTGGTCCCGCTGGCCCAGGCGCTCGTGGTGACGCCGCTGGTGGTGCGGCTGGTCCTGCCCGTGCTGCGCTCGATCGATGAGCGGCTGCGCCAGGCCGCAGCGTCGCTGGGCGCCGGGCCGTGGCGGGTGTGGCGGGAGGTCGACCTGCCGCTGGCCGCGCGGTCGCTGCTGGCCGCGGCCGGGTTCGGCTACGTCGTCGCGCTCGGCGAGTTCGGCGCGACGAGCTTCCTGGCCCGCCCGGACACCGCCACCCTGCCGGTGGTGATCGGGCGGCTGGTCGCCCGCCCCGGCGAGCTGAACGCGCAGATGGCCTACGCCGCCTGCACGCTGCTGATGCTGGTGACCGTCGCGGTCGTCCTCGTCGTGGAACGCCTGCGCGCGGGCGAGTTGGGGGAGTTCTGATGCTCAGCGCCACCGGCCTGACAGTCCACTACGGATCTGTCGCTGCTGTGTCCGATGTGGATTTCGAGATCGGCGACGGCGAGGTGCTCGCCCTGCTGGGCCCCTCCGGCTGCGGCAAGTCGACGCTGCTGCGCGCCGTCGCCGGCCTGGAACCCGCCCGGGGACGGGTGTCCTGGGACGGGACCGACCTGTCCGGCGTGCCGGTGCACCGCCGCGGGTTCGGCCTGGTCTTCCAGGACGGCCAGCTGTTCCCGCACCGCGACGTCGCGGGCAACGTCGCCTTCGGGCTGCGCATGCGCGGCGAGCGCTCGCCGGGACGGGTCGCCGAGCTGCTGGAGTTGGTCGGCCTCGACGGCTACGGGAAGCGCAGGGTGGCCACGCTCTCCGGCGGCGAGCAGCAGCGGGTCGCCCTGGCCCGCGCGCTGGCCCCCCGACCGCGGCTGCTGCTGCTGGACGAGCCGCTCTCGGCGCTGGACCGCTCGCTGCGCGAGCAGCTGGCCATCGACCTGTCGCGGCTGCTGCGCGAGGCGGGCACCACCGCGCTGGTCGTCACCCACGACCACGACGAGGCCTTCACCCTCGCCGACCGCGTCGCGGTCATGGACTCCGGCCGCATCCGCCAGGTCGGCCGGCCCGCCGAGGTCTGGCGGCGGCCCGCCGACGAGACCACCGCCCGGTTCCTCGGCTGCACGACCTTCACCGACGCGACGATCGAGAGCGGCGTCCTGACCTGCGAGTTCGGCACGGCCGCACTGGCCGCCCCCGACGGAGCGGCCCGCATCGGCCTGCGCCCCGCGGGCCTGCGGGTGACCGCGGGCGAGCCGACCGCGGTCGTCACCGGCCGAGCGCACCGCCACGACCACGTCCGCGTCGTCGCCGACCTCGACGGCCACGGCCCGGTGGACGCCGTCGCGGAGGTCGCGGGCGCACCCGAGGTGGGCAGCCGGATCGCTCTCGCCGTCGACCCGGTCGGCGTGGCGCTCATCGGCCGGGCGTGACCCGGCGGCGTCGCTACATCGGCGTGAGCGCCCCGGAGGAGATGTCGGCGTTGAACATCTTGAGCAGTTCGGGCATCACGCCCGCCCGGCGCGCCCGCCGCTGCTGCTTGCCCTCGTCGGACTCGGTGTCGGCGTCCTGGTTGCGCCGCTTGATCTCGTCGAAGGGGCTGCGCTGGTAGTTCCTGGCGAGAACCAGGGGACTGACCACGGGGACGCCGTCGATGAGAAAGCGCTCCGGCTCGCCCCGGGCGGACAGCAGGGAGACCTCGTACCCGCCCAGCGGCGGCTTGGTGCCCAGCTGCTCCGGCGCGACCCCGAAGAGGGCCAGGTGCACGGCGGCGTGCTCGTCGGTGCCGAGCACGAAGATGTCCAGGTCCCGCGTCTCCACGGCCTCCAGGCCGTAGTGGAGGCACCACTGCAGCATCGCGTAGCCGCCGCCGTGGTACCACGGCTTCCCGGTGGCGGTGATGAAGTCGTTGAGCTCCTGCACCGAGGACATGCCGCTGAACGCGCTCGCGGTTCTCTCGCCCGCCGTGCCCTCGCCTGCGCTGCCTCGGCTGCGCCGCAGCGTGCTGACCGCACGGGCGGTGACGGCGGCGAAGATCCCTGCGTTCTCCGATTGCGGCTTGTCCATCGCTCCACCGTGCCCGACGGGGTCCGCCGCGCGCGATCTCCGCGACGCCGACGTCGGGGCGGTCCCGGGTTCCCCCGAGACCGCCCCGACGGGCAGTGGACTAGCCGTCGCGGCTGAGCATGCGCGAGAGGGCAAGCGAGCAGCCGATCACGATGTAGCAGCCGGCGCGCAGCGCCCCCTCCGACAGCGAGCCCCACGGGATGGGGTCGCGCACGACCTCGCCGATGGACTCCCAGCCGGTGGTGATCAGGAACGGCTCCAGCCAGTCCAGCGCCGGGATCGCGCTCAGCACGCCGGAGACGATCAGCAGGCCGAGCGCCACCGACAGCACGATCAGCGGGTGGTCGGTCCATGCCGAGACCGCCAGCGCCACCGCGGCCACGCCCCACACCTGCACGGCGACCAGCAGCGCGGCCAGCAGCACCCGGCCCAGTCCATCCACAAAGGACAGGGTCGTGCCGGAGACGGTGAGCATCCCGTCGCCGCCGAGCAGCAGCACGCCCGTGATCGTGCCGGTCAGCGCCATCACCAGGGTCGCGACGAGGGTCACCGTGGCCACGCCGAAGGCTTTGATGGCCAGCAGCCTGCCCCGGCCGACCGGGGCGATCAGCAGCGAGCGCAGTGTGCCGTGGGCGGACTCGCCTGCCAGCGCGTCGGCCGCCAGCGTCGCCCCGACCAGCGGCAGCAGCATCGTCAGCGCGGCCAGCAGCGTGAAGATCGGCAGCATCAGGCCGTTGCCCTCGACCAGCACGGCCAGGCCCTCGCCGACCGGGCCGTCGCCGCTGGAGGCGATGCGGATGGCGATCCCGGCGATCACCGGCACCACGGCCAGCAGCGCCAGCGCCACCACGGTGCGCGGCCGCCGCAGCATCATCCGCAGCTCCGAGCGCAGCAGCCTGCCCAGCGGAGCCGTGGTGCGGGCGGCGGCGGGAACAGCCGCCACGTCGGTGATCGCGGTCATCGCAGGTCCCCCATCAGCGCGAGTTCGGCGTCGAGCGCCTCGGGCTCGCTGGACTCGGTGAGCCGGGCGAAGAGGTCCTCAAGGCCGGTGCGCTGGCGGCGCACCTCGTGCACCGGCACCCCGGCGCGCACCAGGGTCGCCACGACCTCGGGCGCGCCGCTGGTGGTCAGGTCGGCCAGGATGCCCTCGGGCACCGCCCTGGCCGGGATGCGGTTGTCGCGCAGCGCGTCCACGGCCAGCGCGACCTCGGGCGTGGTGACCAGCAGCGTCGCGTTCCCCGAGTCCAGCAGCGTGCCCAGCTCGCCCTGGGCGACGACGGTGCCCTGGTGCAGCACCGCCACGTGCGTGCAGGTCGCCTCCACCTCGGCGAGCAGGTGCGAGGACACCAGCACCGTCGTCCCCGCCTTGTGCAGGTCGGCGATGACCGCCCGCACCTCGCGGGTGCCCGCCGGGTCCAGGCCGTTGGTCGGCTCGTCGAGGATGACGAAGCGGCGCGGGGCCAGCAGCGCGGCGGCCAGGCCGAGGCGCTGCTTCATCCCCAGCGAGTAGCCCTTGTAGCGGCGGTCGGCGGCGTGGGCGAGGCCGACGCGCTCCAGCGCCTCGGCCACCGCCGCCGGGATGGCCGCGGTGGCCAGCGCGGGCTCGGCGGCGCCCATGCGCAGCAGGTTCTCCCGGCCGGAGAGGAACGGGTGGAACCCGGGCCCCTCCACCAGGGCGCCCACGTCGGGCAGGGCCTTGGCCGCCCCCTCGGGCAGCCGGTGGCCCAGCAGCTCGACCTCGCCCGCCGTGGGCGCGACGAGGCCGAGCAGCATCCGGATCGTGGTGGTCTTGCCCGAGCCGTTGGGCCCGAGCATCCCCATCACCGCACCGGTCGGGACTTCGAGGTCGACGTGGTCGACGGCCACTGTCCCCCGGTACACCTTGCGCAACCCCCGTGTGCGCGCGGCCGCGACCACGGTCGACCCCGCGGTCACTTCGCGGCCAGCGCTTCGGCCAGGACCTGCTGGGGCACCGCGCCGACGGCGACGCGGCCGTCGGTGGTCACCAGCGCGGTGCCGACCTTGGTCGTGATGGCGTAGCCGGTGCCGAAGGGCCCGGTCACCTCCTGGCCGATCTGCTGGAGCAGGCCGGTCGCGGTGTTCTCGCCGCGGCCCGCGCCGCCCGGGATCGGGGTGCTCAGCGCCTCACCGGGCACCTTGCCGACCAGAACGGTGTCCCAGCCCTCGCCGACGACCTTGAGGTCGACGCCGTCGAGCAGCTCGTTGCCCTTGGCAGGCTTGGCGGGCTTGTCCGCCTCGCCCTCGGTCACCGTGGTGCCCGCGGGCGGGGTGAACCGGAACAGCGCCGGGTCCTGCGCGCCGGTGTCGAACTCGGCGAACCCGACGCTGAGCGCGGGCTCGGCCTGGCCGTTGGCCAGCACCTCCAGCCGCAGCGGCAGCCGGGTGGCCTCGTCGACGGAGACCCGCACCTCGCGCAGCAGCGTGCGCTCGGTCGGCTTCGGGGTCAGCACCAGCTGGTAGACGGGCCGGTCGGCGACGCGCGCCGTGCCGTCGATGGTGATGGTGCTGTCCTTCTGCATCAGCGCGACCAGCTCGCGGGCCGCGGTGGCCGGGTCGGCGAGCTTGTCGGTGGGCACCCCGTCGGGGGCGGCCCCGGTGCCCTCGAACTTGGTGACACTGCGGTCGGCGGTGTCCCAGATCCAGGTGTTCACGCCGTCGGCGACGATCGTGCGCTCGGCCGAGCCGCTGTCCTCCAGCGCGACCCGGAAGCGGCCGTCGCCGTCGGCGAACACCCTGGCCATGTGGCCGTCGGAGCTGGGCAGGCCCGGGATGGGCAGCCCGAGGTCGTTGGTCAGCTGCACGGTGCCCGCCATCGCGGGCACCTCGGCGGTGAGCACCGAGCCGACCAGCGCCTCCGGCGTCGTCGCGGGCAGCTCGGGCGGGGCGGCGCCCGCCCCGGCGGGCGTGGCCAGCAGGACGAGGCCGACGACCCCCGTCGCGGTCCCTGCCGCGGCGATCCCCAGCGCGGTGCGTTTCCTGTCCATCGTTGTCTTCTCCCCTGAAGTCGGGTTCGTGTTCCCGCACCACCGAGGCTGCACCCCGGGTCCTGAGATGGCGCTGAGAGCGCCCGCCACGCTGAGAACCCGCTGAGAGCGGCGGCGGGATTCCCCGGCCACCCGCCATGATGGCAGCGTGAAGCCTCGGGTGCTGGTGGTCGACGACGAGCCGGGCGTGCGCCGGGCGCTGCAGCGCGGCCTGTCCGCCGAGGGCATGGACGTCGCGGTCGCCGCCGACGGCCCCAGTGCGCTGCGGGCCGCGCTGACCGGGACGTTCGACGTGATCCTGCTCGACATCATGCTGCCGGGCCTGTCCGGCTACCGGGTGCTGGAAGCGCTGCGCGCCAAGGGCGTGCGCAGCCCGGTGCTGCTGGTCTCGGCCAAGGACGGCGAGATCGACCAGGCCGACGGCCTCGACCTCGGCGCCGACGGCTACCTGGTCAAGCCGTTCTCCTTCGTCGTGCTGGTGGCCCAGGTGCGCGCCATGCTGCGCCGCGGCGCCGAGGAGGGCGCGGGCCGGGTGCTGCGCCTCGGCGAGCTGGAGGTCGACCGGGCCACCCGGGCCGTGCGGTTCGCGGGCGAGCCGGTCGCGCTGAGCCCGCGCGAGTTCGCCGTGCTGGACGCGCTGGCGGGCCGGGCGGGCTCGGTGGTCACCAAGGACGACCTGCTGCGCGCGGTCTGGGGCGACGAGCAGGCCGCCACCCGCAACGCCGTCGAGGTCTACGTCGGCTACCTGCGCCGCAAGCTCGACGCCGTCGGCGCGGGCGGCATCGTGCGCACCGTGCGCGGCCACGGCTACCTGGCCTCCACCGGCGAGATCGACGCCGCGCTCGACCCCGCGCGGCCGCGGTGACATGAGCAGGCTCCGGGGGATGTGGCTGCGGCGCTCGACCCGCTTCCGCATCACCAGCGTCGCCACCCTGGCCACCCTCGTGGTGCTGGTCGGTGTGGCCGTGCTGACCAGCAAGCTCGCGGGCTCGGTGCTGGTGCGCGCCGCCGACAAGGAGCTCTCGGCGGTGCTGGGCCAGGCTGTCGCCGCGGTCGCCGCCGGGCAGCGGGCGGGCACCCCGAACCCGCACACCCAGGTGTGGGTCCTGGACACCGCGGGCGTCCCGCTCGACAGCGGCCCCGGCCCCCTGCTGTCCACCGCGGACATCCGCGAGCTGAAAGCCGCCACCCCCCTGCTGCGCAAGCGCGACGTCCCGCCCACCCGCTGGCACGGCACCGTCGCCACCGCCCCGGACGGCAGCCAGCGCCTCGTCGCGGTCGGCACCGGGCTCGTCGGCTTCCACAGCGCCGACGACGAGGCCCTGACCTGGCTGCTGCTGGCCGCCTGCCTGGTCTCGGCCGCGGTCGCGCTGGCCACCTGGCTCACCGTCCGCCAGGCCATGCGCCCGGTCGAGCGCATGCGCACCGCCGCGGGCCGCCTCGCCCCGGGCGTGCGCCTGCCCCTGCCCGACGCCCACGACGAGATCCGCGCGCTCGCGGGCGCGCTCAACGCCCTGCTGGCCCGCCGCGACGAGGCCACCGAGCGGCTGCGCCGCTTCACCGGCGACGCCGCCCACGAGCTGCGCTCCCCGGTCGCCTCCATCCGCGTGCAGGCCGAGGTCGCCGTCGCCCACCCCGACGCCGAGCTGTCCCAGGAAGTCCTCGCCGAGGTCGTCGCCGAGTCCCAGCGCCTGTCCTCGCTGGTGGACGGCCTGCTCGCGCTGGCCCGCTCGGACGCGGGCGAGCTGCCCGCCGCCGAACCGGTCGACCTGCGCGAGGCCGCCGCCGCGGCGGTGCGCCGCTGCCCGGCGGGCGGCCCGACCGTCCAGCTGCACCTGCCGCCCGCCGCGTGCTGGGTGCAGGCGGCGCCGTCCGAAGTAGAACTGGTGCTGGACAACCTGCTGCGCAACGCTTTCCGGCACGCGCGCGCCCACATCACCGTCACCGTCCTGGCGGGCAACCGCTCCGCCCGGCTCGTGGTGGACGACGACGGGCACGGGGTCGCCGCCGAGCACCGCGAGCGCGTGTTCGACCGCTTCTACCGGGTGCAGGACGACAGGGCGCGCAGCAGCGGCGGGTCCGGGCTGGGGCTGGCGCTGGTCGCCGAGGTGGTCCGCAGGCGCGGCGGCGCGGTGCGGGTGGGGGAGTCGCCGGAGGGCGGCGCGCGCTTCCAGGTCACCTGGCGCGCGCACGGCTGAACGGCGTACGGAGCGTGCGCCGAGCGGGTCAACCAGGCGTGTCCCGTCCCCATCCCCGGCGGTCGCGGGCAGGATGCGCGCATGCGGATTCCCCTCCCGCCCCGGGCCGTCGCCGCCGCCCTCACCGATTCCGGAGTGCTGGGCGCCGAGCCCGCCGCCCTGGTGGTGCCCGGCGAGGACGTGTGCGTCGGCGAGCACCGGCTGCGCGTGGTGCACCTCGACGTCGACGGCCTGCGCGCCGTGGCGGCGGGCCGGGTGCCGGTGGCGCTGGACGTCGGGATCGAGGCGGTGGCGGACGGCACTGAGCTGACCGTCGCCGCGCGCGGACCGCACGGCTGGGCGGAGGGGCTGCGCGAGCGGATCGCCCGGCGGGCCGCGGTGCTGGCCGAGGCGCGGGTCGTGGTCGGGGCCGCCGTGCTGCGGCGCGGACGGGTGCTGGCCCAGCAGCGTGCCTACCCGCCGGAGGCGGCCGGGCTCTGGGAGTTCCCCGGCGGCCGGGTGGAGCCCGGCGAGTCCGACGCGGACGCGGTCCGCCGCGAGTGCCGCGAGGAGCTGGGCATCGAGGTCCGCCCGCTGGAGGTCATCGGGCCCGACGTCGCCATCGCCGAGGACCTGGTGCTGCGGCTGTACGCGGCCGAGGCGCCCACCGGGACGCCGCGGGCGCTGGAGCACCAGGCCGTGCGGTGGCTCACCGAGCAGGACATCGACAGCGTCGAGTGGCTGCCTGCCGACCGGGTCCTGCTGCCCGCCCTGCGCGGCAGGCTGGCGGCCCCGGTCGGCTGAGCGGGGGGCGGACCGGTGGACCTCAGCCGACGCCTGCCAGCCGCAGCGCCGAGGACAGCCGGTGCGCGCCGCGCTCGCGGGCCCGCTGGGCGCCGTCGGCCCTGATCCGGTCCAGCTCGCCGGGGTCGGCCAGCAGCTCCTGGACCCGCTCCCGGACCGGCCGCAGCTCCTCGACCAGCGCCTCCGCGACCGCGGACTTCAGCTCACCGTACGAGCCGAACTCGACCTCCTTGGGCGCGACCCCGGCGCACGCGGCGTAGATCTCGATGAGGTTCGCCGCGCCGGGCCGCTCATCGGGCAGGTAGGCCACGCCGGCGGAGTGGTCGGAGGAATCGGTCACCGCGCGGGCCACCTTGCGGCGGATGAGGTCCGGCGGGTCGAGGAGGAACACCGTGCCCGCGGCGTCGCGGGTCGACTTCGACATCTTGCGGTCCGGGGCCGAGAGGTCGCGCACCCGCGCCGCGGTCGGCGGGGTCACCGCCCTCGGCACGGTGAAGACCTCGCCGTAGGTCGAGTTGAACCGCCTGGCCAGCGACCGGGCCAGTTCCACGTGCTGGAGCTGGTCGTCGCCGACCGGGACCTCGGCGGCGCCCTGCAGCAGGATGTCGGCGGCCATCAGCACCGGGTAGGTGAGCAGGCCCAGCCGCGCGGCCGCGTCGCCCTTGGCCTTGAACTGCGTCATCCTGGCCGCCTCGCCGTAGGAGCACACGCACTCCAGCAGCCAGGTCAGCGCGCCCAGCTCCCGCACCAGGTCGGACTGCACGCACAGCCGCTCGGGGGCGATGCCCTCGGCGACCAGCACCGCCAGCAGCTCCCTGGTGAGCGCGCGCAGCCGCGGCGGGCTGTAGGACTGCGTCATCGCGTGCAGGTCGGAGACGAAATACAGGTCCTCGGGGCCGCCGTCGCGGGCCCAGTGGCGCAGCGCGCCGAGGTGGTTGCCCGCGTGGGCGTGGCCGGAGGGGGTGATGGCCGAGAGCCGGGTCATGACTTTCCTTACAGTCTGGTCCCGGACACGCCGCAGGCCGCCCGGAACGGACGGCCTGGTCGAGGACAGGGTGCGGCCGCCGCTAGGCGGCCCACCACAGTCCGGTGCTCATGCGGGCAAGGTAGCAGCGCGCGCTCACGCCGCGCTCTTCATTTCCGCCTTGATCCTGCGCAGTGCCAACACAGGGCACTTCTTGCACGGGGACTTCGAGCGGCAGCACTTCTTCTTGACCTTGCCCTTCCTCATCAGCTTCTTCACGCGGTCGGCGGGCGTCTTGTGCTTCTTGCCCATTCGACTCCGTTCACCGACGAGGAACCCCTGGATGAGGCTAGGCGAACCCGCCCGCACCGCCCTGTGGGTCCGGCCACAACCCCGCGGGAGGTACCCTCATGGTGCGGCAGCAGCGCCTCCGCTGCTTGGGCACGCCCGCCGACCGCCGCCACCCGCCAGCGAGACTCAGGAGCACGCGCGTGCCCACAGCGACCGCAGAGCCCACCCGCCTGCGCAGGCTCGACCTGCGCAACGTCGCGATCGTGGCCCACGTCGACCACGGCAAGACGACCCTGGTCGACGCCATGCTGCGCCAGTCGGGGGCCTTCGCCGCCCGCGCCGAGCTGGTCGACCGGGTCATGGACTCCGGCGAGCTGGAGCGCGAGAAGGGCATCACGATCCTCGCGAAGAACACCGCGGTCCGCAGGCAGACGCCCGAGGGCCCGGTGACCATCAACGTGGTCGACACCCCCGGCCACGCCGACTTCGGCGGCGAGGTCGAGCGCGGCCTGTCCATGGTCGACGGCGTCCTGCTGCTGGTCGACGCCTCCGAGGGGCCGCTGCCGCAGACCCGCTTCGTGCTGCGCAAGGCGCTGGCCGCCAAGCTGCCCGTGGTGCTGGTCGTCAACAAGGTCGACCGCCCCGACGCGCGCATCGCCGAGGTGGTCGAGGAGTCCCACGACCTGCTGCTCGACCTGGCCTCGGAGTTCGACGACCTGGACGAGTCCGTCCTGGACCTGCCGGTCGTCTACGCCTCCGCCCGCGCGGGCCGCGCCAGCCTCACCCAGCCCGAGGACGGCGGCCTGCCCGACAGCGACAACCTCGACCCGCTCTTCGACCTGCTGCTGGGCACCGTCCCGCCGCCGGTCGGCGACGCCGAGGCCCCGCTGCGCGCCCTGGTCACCAACCTCGACGCCTCGGCCTTCCTCGGCCGCATCGCGCTCTGCCGCATCCACGCGGGCAAGCTCCGCAAGGGCCAGACCGTGGCCTGGATGCGCGCCGACGGCTCGATCAGCAACGTGCGCATCACCGAGCTGCTGATCACCGAAGCCTTGGAGCGGGTCCCCGCCGAGGAGGCCGCCGCGGGCGACCTCGTCGCCATCGCGGGCATCCCCGACATCACCATCGGCGACACCCTCGCCGACGTCGACGCCCCCGAGGCGCTGCCCCGGCTCACCGTGGACGAGCCCGCCATCTCCATGACCATCGGCGTCAACACCTCGCCGCTGGCCGGGCGCAACGGCGGCAAGAAGCTCACCGCCCGCCTGCTCAAGAACCGCCTCGACGCCGAGCTGATCGGCAACGTGTCGGTGCGGGTGCTGCCCACCGAGCGCCCCGACGCCTGGGAGGTGCAGGGTCGAGGCGAGCTGGCCTTGGCGATCCTGGTCGAGCAGATGCGCCGCGAGGGCTTCGAGCTGACCGTCGGGCGCCCCACCGTCGTCACCCGGCAGATCGACGGCTCGCTGTGCGAGCCGTTCGAGCGCCTGACCGTCGACGCCCCCGAGGAGCACCTCGGCTCGGTCACCCAGCTGCTGGCGGGCCGCAAGGGCCGCATGGAGCAGATGAGCAGCCACGGCTCCGGCCGGGTCAAGATCGAGTTCGTGGTCCCGTCCCGCGGGCTGATCGGCTTCCGCACCGACTTCCTCACCGAGACCCGCGGCACCGGCATCGCCAACGCCATCTTCGAGGGCTACGCGCCCTGGGCGGGCGAGATCCGCAGCAGGCACAGCGGCTCGCTGGTCGCCGACCGCCAGGGCTCGGTCACCGGCTACGCGATGCTGCAGCTGGCCGACCGCGGCACGTTCTTCGTCGAGCCCGGCGCGGACGTGTACGAGGGCATGGTCGTCGGGGAGAACCCCCGCGCCGAGGACCTCGACGTGAACGTCACCAAGGAGAAGAAGCTCACCAACATGCGCTCCTCCACCGCCGACGTGTTCGAGACGCTCGCGCGCCCGCGCAAGCTCTCGCTGGAGGAGGCGCTGGAGTACTGCGCCAACGACGAGTGCGTCGAGGTCGCACCCGACGTGGTCCGGGTGCGCAAGGTCATCCTGGACGCCACCACGCGGGGCAGGACGCGCTCCCGGGAGAAGGCGCGCGACCAGAAGTAGCGCGACCGGGCTCGCCCGATCGCCGGGTGGGCCCCCCGTGCCTTCTGGCAGCATGTCATCCCGGGGGATTCCAGGGAGGTTCGACGTGCGCCGGGTTGTCGCCCGCCGGGGAGCCGCCCGGCGCAGAGCCGGGGCGGCTGTCAAGGCGGCCGCTGCGGCGGTCGCCGTGGTGGCGGTCGCGGGCTGCACCAACGCGCCGCCGCCGCCGCTGGTCACCACCGAGATCGCCAGGACCGAGACGAGCCGGGTGGTCGACCCCGGCGAGGTCGTCGTCGGGGTGGGCAGTGTGGACGGCGGGCTGAACCCGCACAAGCTGTCCGACCAGTCGACGCTGACCACCTCGCTGGCCCAGGTGCTGCTGCCCTCGGTGTTCCGCACCGGTCCCGACGGGGTGCGCCGCCTCGACCGCACCGTCATGGTCTCCGCCGAGGTCACCACCGCCGAGCCGTACGTGGTGACCTACCGGGTGCGCCAAGAGGCCGCCTGGTCCGACAGCGCGCCCATCGCCGCCGAGGACTTCGTCTACCTGTGGGAGCAGCTGCGCGAGTCCCCCGGCTCGGTCGACGGGGCGGGCTACCGGCTGATCGAGAACATCTCCGCCCGGGAAGGCGGCAAGGTGGTCGAGGTGACCTTCGCCCAGCCCTACCCGGGCTGGCGGTCGCTGTTCTCCGACCTGCTGCCCGCCCACCTGCTCAAGGACAGCCCCGGCGGCTGGGGCGGCGCGCTCGCCGACGGCTACCCGGCCAGCGGGGGGCCGTACTCGCTGCGCCAGCTCGACCGCGACCGGGGAGAGGTCGTCCTGGAGCGCAACGACCGGTACTGGACCGAGCCCGTCGCGCTCGACCGCATCGTGCTGCGGCGCACCGACGCCGCGGGCCTGGTCGGCGCGCTGCGCACCGGGCACACCCAGCTCGGGCTGCTGCCCGTCGACGCCGAGGGCGAGGCCCTGGTCGACGGCCTCGGCGCGGAGGTCGTCACCACCCCCGTACCGGGCTCCACCGTCGCCACCGTGCTGCTGAGGCCCGTCAGCGAGGCCATGCGCCAGTCAGCGGTGCGCCGTGCCGTGGTGGCCGTCCTGGACCGCGCGGAGCTGGTCGAGGTGGGCACCGGCGGCGGCCCGGCCGGGCAGCTGCTCGCCGACGCGCTCATCACCCCGCCCTCGGCCCCCGGCTACCGCGCCACCCGCCCGTCCGACGTGCCGGTGAAGCCGGACCCCGCCCTGGCGCGGCAGCTGCTCACCAGCGCGGGCTACACCGAGGAATCCGGGATGTGGGAGCGCGCGGGCACCCCGCTGAACCTGACGATCGCCGCCGGGCGCGAGGACTACACCGACCTCGCCGCCGAAGTGCAGCGGCAGCTGTCGGTGGCGGGCATCCAGTCCCGCGTGCTCACCCCGGCCGACCCGTACGACCCGGACCAGGAGACCGTCGACCTGCTGGTCGGACCGCTGCCCGCGGGCGGTGACCTGGCGGTCGCGCTGGCGGGCCGCTTCGGCTGCGCGGGCGAGGCGGAGGCGGGCGCCACGCCGACGCCGACGACCTCCTCCACCCCGCCCGGCGACACCCCGGAGCCGGTGGCCGCCAACCCGCTCGGCTACTGCGACAAAGGCGTCGACGAGTCCGTCAAGGCCGCGCTGACCGGCGCGACCCCGGCCGCGGAGGTGCTGGCCTCGGTGGAGCCGCGGCTGTGGCAGGCCGCGCTGGTGTACCCGCTGTACCAGGAGTCGTCCCAGCTGGTCGTGCACCGCTCGGTGACCGGCGTCGCGGCGGGCCCGCCGCTGGCCGGGCCGTTCGCCCTCGCCGACGAGTGGAAGCGGCAGAGCTAGGCCGTGTTTCAGATGTGGGGCACGCGATAGCCGCGCCAGTTCACCCGCACGCGGCACGGGCGGACACGCCCGGATACAACTCCGGTATCCGCGGCGGCCCGCCCGCGCCGCGTGCGGGCGAACTGATCACGACTCTCGCGTGCCCCACACCCGAAACACGGCCTAGCCCGGACCTCAGCCGGGGGACAACTGTCGGTTATCACGCAATCGGGCGAAGACCGCGCGGACGGAATACTGTAAACACTGTGTAGTCACCCGAACGGTGGGGCTCAGCTGCCGCCGACCGGCCGCATGGGGGAATTGGCGCGATCTGGACATGCCGTCGTTGGGACAGCCCCCGGTCGGCGACACAGCCAGTCACTGGCATCCTGCGCTGTGTGCTCGCTGGTAACGGTCGCGTTGCGTGGCCCACGTCGCGTGTCACCCTTTGGTCACGATCGCCGTGGCACAGGTGACCGGGGGACCGTTTCGTTCCTAGCGTGCGCGGTTAGTGCGCCGCCCGACGGTCGTTGGGGGCGTGATGGGTAAGGGACCGTTCGGCCGGACCGGCCGAGTGCGGGGCCCTGTGCTAGGAGGGCACGTGTCAATCAAGAAATCCACACTGTCGGCGTTCGCCGCAGTCGCGGCGACGTCGCTCGTCCTGAGCGCGTGCGGCGGCTCGGACAACGGTGGCGGCACCGACGGTTCCACCGACGGCAGCGGCGACGTCAACTCGATGGCCGTTTCCAAGGGTCAGTCGGGTGACGAGTACACCTCCCCCGAGGTGGCCCAGGGCACCGAGACGATCACCGTCTCCACCGACAACCCGTTCACGGCTTACAACAACGCCACGGCGGACGCGAACAACTCGTACAACTCGTTCGCGCTGACGATGGTGCTGTCCGGCGCCTACAAGCTCGATGGCAATGACAAGGTCCTGCTCAACAAGGACGTCATGGAAGCCGTCGAGCTGACGAGCCAGGACCCGCAGGTCGTCACCTGGAAGATGAAGCCCGGCGTCAAGTGGTCCGACGGCGAGGCCTGGGACTGCGACGACTTCTACCTCGCCTGGCTGGCGCAGACCGGCAAGGTCAAGGGCGACGACGACGCCGACCTGTTCGCCGCGGCGGGCACCACCGGCTACGACCTGATCAACAAGGCCGAGTGCAAGTCCGAGACCGAGTTCGTCACGACCTTCGAGACGGCCTACCCGGACTACAAGAGCCTGTTCGGCATCTCCCTGGACATCCTCCCGGCCCACGTGCTGGAGAAGGGTGCAGGCGTCGCCGACGTCACCACTCTGACCCCGACCTCCGACAAGGCCGAGCTCACCAAGGTCGCGGAGTTCTGGAAGACCAAGTGGAACGGCTTCACCGCCGAGCTGATGCCGTCCTCGGCGCAGTACAAGATCACCGGCTTCGAGCAGAACAGCTCGGTCACCCTTGAGCGCAACGACGCCTTCATCGGCAACAAGGGCGGCCCGGCCAAGGTCATCCTGCGCGGCATCTCCGACCAGGTGGCCCAGGCCCAGGCGCTGGAGAACGGCGAGGTCCAGGTCAACTCGATGGCGCAGCCGGACGCGAACGCGGCCGAGCGCCTGCGCAACCTCTCGGCCCAGGGCGTGACCTTCGGCGCCAACGAGGGTCTGACCTTCGAGCACTTCGACCTCAACATCAAGAACAAGTTCCTGTCGGACCCGGCGGTCCGCAAGGCGTTCATGCAGTGCGTGAACCGCGACGAGCTGGTCGAGAAGCTGGTCCGCCCGGTTCTCGAGGACGCCAAGCCGCTCGGCTCGCTGGTCTTCTTCCAGAGCGAAGAGGGCTACGTCGACAACTACGCGCAGTACACCGGTGACGCGAACGCGGCCAAGGCCACCCTCGAGGGCGCTGGCTGGACCGTTGGCGGCGACGGTGTCGCCACCAAGGGCGGCGACAAGCTGTCGCTGAAGATCTCGCACACCGACATCCCGCGCCGCAAGCAGACCGTCGAGCTGGTCCAGGCGCACTGCAAGGCCGCTGGCTTCGAGATCGTCGACGACACCGACCCGAACTTCCTGGACACTCGCGTGAGCCAGGGCGACTACGACATCGCCCTGTTCGCCTGGTCGTCCGCGCCGTTCAAGTCGGGCCAGAAGTCGATCTACTCCACCGGCGGTGGCCAGAACTGGTCCAACTGGTCGGACTCGACCACTGACGCCGCGTTCGCCGACGCCACGACCAACCTCGACCCGGCCGCCTCCCAGGCCGCCTACGCCAAGGCCGACAAGGCCCTGGCCGACGCGAACTACTCGCTGCCGCTGTTCCAGCTGCCGCGCATGTGGGCGTTCAAGGGTATCGACAAGGTCTACTTCCAGTCGTACTACGGCGCTCTCTGGAACGCCAACGAGTGGGTGAAGACCTCCTAGTCGCCCTGCCGCCCCCCGGCGGCTGACGGTCTACGAGCGAAGGGGCCGGGCCACAACACCCGGCCCCTTCGCTTGGGCACTGGCCTCAACCGGAGCACACTGGTGCGGGCCAAGGACGCGTGCGCACCTACCGGTCGCCCGGGGCCCCACCGAGGAGTTCTCGTGATTCGCTACATCATCCGAAGGCTGCTGATATCCGTCCCGATCCTGATGATCGGCAGCTTCCTTGCCTACGTGATGGTCGCCGCCTCCGGCAATCCCCTGGCCGAGTACCGCGCGCGCCCCAACGTCACCGAGGAGCAGATCCGCTCCCTGGAGATCACCCTTGGCCTCGACAAGCCCATCATCGAGCGCTACTGGAACTGGCTGACGGACTTCCTGTCCGGCGACTGGGGCAAGAGCATCGCGCTCGGGCAGGCCAGCGTCGACGTCTTCGACTCCGTCATGCAGGCGCTCTGGATCACCTTCCGGCTCGTCATCGGCGCTGAGGTCCTGGCGATCCTGCTGGGTGTGTCCGTCGGCCTGCTGGCCGCCGTCAAGCAGTACTCGATCTTCGACTACTTCGCCACGTCCGCGGCGTTCCTGATGTTCTCGATGCCCGTCTTCTGTGTCGCGGTGATCCTGAAGACCTACGGCATCCAGTTCAACAACGTCCTGCAGGACATGGGCTTCGACCGCTGGCTCAGCACGGTCAGCCCGGCGACCAGCGGGTTCGAGGGCAGTTTCGGCGAAGTGATCTTCCAATATACGAGCGTCTACACACTACCGACGCTCACCCTCGCCCTGATCAGCTTCGCGGCCTACAGCCGCTTCCAGCGCGCTTCGATGCTGGAGACGCTGCACTCGGACTACGTGCGCACCGCCAAGGCCAAGGGCCTCTCGCAGCGGCGGGTGATCCTCCGGCACGCGTTCCGCAACGCGATGATCCCGGTGACCACCCTGTTCTCGCTGAACTTCGCCACCGTCTTCACCGGCGCCATCGTGACCGAGACGGTCTTCGGCTGGCGCGGCATGGGCTCGCTGCTGGTCAGCTCGGTGCGCCAGTTCGACCCCAACATGCTGATGGGGTGGCTGATGGTCACCGCGACGCTCGTCATCGTCTTCAACCTGGTCGCCGACATCATGTACGGCGTACTCGACCCGAGGATTCGCCTTGCCTAGTGACCCGTCGATGCTCACCGCGGGCTCCCCGGGCGGGGGTGCCCCGGTCACCAAGGTCAGCGAGTTCGACTCGACCAAGGCGCGCAAGCAGAGCACTCTGATCCGCCAGCGGTTCTTCCGCCACAAGCTGGCCGTGGCCAGCCTCGTCGTCTTCCTGCTGATCGTGGCCTTCGGCCTGCTCGGCCCGCTGTTCTGGACCATCTCGGTCGAGGACGCCAGCGGTGGCCGCTACGAGTCGCCCAGCGGCCAGCACCCGCTCGGCACCAACCAGATCGGCAAGGACATGCTCGCGCAGCTCATGCGCGGCACCCGCCTGTCGGTGCAGATCGCGCTGGTCGTCGCCGTCGTCGCGACGACCGTCGGCGTCACCCTCGGCGCGCTCGCCGGCTACCTGCGCGGCTACGTCGACACCGCCATCAGCCGGTTCATCGACCTGCTGCTGATCATCCCGCAGATCGCCGTCGCGGCCATCCTGGTCAACGCGCTCAGCGGCTCGTGGTACGTCGTGGCGCTGGTGCTGGCCTCCTTCGGCTGGATGTCCATCGCGCGCATCAGCCGGGGCGAGACGCTGTCGCTCTCGCAGCGGGAGTTCATCGAGGCGGCCACCGCCTCCGGCGCCAGCACCCGCTGGGTGATCTTCCGGCACCTGGTGCCGAACATGATCGGCAGCATCACGGTGAACGCCACGCTGGCCGTCGCTCTCGCCGTGCTCTCGGAGGCGGCGCTGAGCTTCATCGGCCTCGGCGTGCAGATCCCGGACACCTCGCTCGGCCTGATCATCAACGAGAACTACTCGCAGATCACCGGGCGGCCCTGGCTGTTCTGGGGTCCGTTCGTGATCATCGTGCTGCTCTCGCTCGCGGTGAACTTCATCGGCGACGGGCTGCGCGACGCGTTCGACCCGAGGCAGACGAAGGTGCGTGCCTGATGACCGTACTCAACGAGCGCGTCACCACCGACGCCGTGCTCGCCGTGGACGACCTCTCGGTCACCTTCGGGACCGACGACGGCCTCGTGCGCGCCGTGCGCAACGTCTCCTACTCGCTGCGGCCCCGCGAGGTGCTGGGCATCGTCGGCGAGTCCGGCTCCGGCAAGTCGGTCTCGTCGATGGCGGTGATGGGCCTGCTGCCCAACACCGCCAAGATCACCGGGTCGATCAAGTTCCGCGACCGCGAGCTGGTCGGGCAGTCCTACAAGCAGATGCAGGGCCTGCGCAACAACTCGATCGCCATGATCTTCCAGGACCCGATGACCTCGCTCAACCCGGTTTTCACCATCGGGTGGCAGCTGGCCGAGGCGTACCGGGCCCACCACGACGTGTCCAAGAAGGTCGCGTGGGCCAAGGCCGTCGAGGCGCTGGAGCTGGTCGGCATCCCGGAGCCGGTGCGGCGGGCCAAGCAGTACCCGCACGAGTTCTCCGGCGGCATGCGCCAGCGCGTGGTGATCGCCATGGCGATCATCAACGACCCGGACGTGATCATCGCCGACGAGCCGACCACGGCCCTCGACGTGACCGTCCAAGCGCAGATCCTGGAGACGCTGCTGCGCATCCGCGACGAGACGGACGCGGCCATCGTCATGATCACCCACGACCTCGGCGTCGTGGCGGGCATGGTCGACCGCGTGCAGGTCATGTACGCGGGCACGGTCGTGGAGTCCGGCCCGGTGGACGAGCTCTTCGAGAACCCGAGGATGCCCTACACCGTCGGCCTGCTCGGCTCGCTGCCCAACCCGGCCATGCTGGGCCAGCGGCTGACCCCGATCGTGGGCTCCCCGCCCTCGCTGATCAACCTGCCCACCGGCTGCTCCTTCTCCCCGCGCTGCCCGCTCGTCGTGGACGAGTGCAAGCAGGTCGAGCCCGTGCTGGCCGCCACCGACACGGCGGGCCACTACGGCCGCTGCCACCGGTGGCAGGACGTGGCCTCGATGAAGGAGCCGGAGAAGGTCTTCGAGCACGACGAGATCGGCCTGGTGGAGAACCCGGCCGCGCTGACCGCCATCGACCCGACCCTCGCCGTCGTGGAGGACCTCGGGGTGGACAAGCGCTCGGACGAGGAAGGCCATAGCTCATGACCGAGACCTACGCGAAGGCGGGCCGCGCGGCCACCCCGGACGCGGGCACCGCCCCGCTGCTGGAGGTCACCGACCTGGTGAAGACCTTCCCGATCCGCGGCGGCGGGATCATCCCGCGCACGGTGGCCGAGGTCCAGGCGGTCGCGGGCATCAGCCTCACCCTGAACAAGGGCGAGACGCTGGGCCTGGTCGGCGAGTCCGGCTGCGGCAAGTCCACCACCGGGCGGGCGATCCTGCAGCTGCACAAGCCGACCTCCGGGTCGGTGAAGTTCGAGGGCCGCGAGCTGACCTCGCTCAAGCCTGCGCAGATGCGCCCGCTGCGCAAGGACATGCAGATCGTCTTCCAGGACCCGTACGCCTCGCTGGACCCGCGGTGGCAGGTCAACGACGTGGTGGCCGAGCCGCTGCGCATCCACGGCTACGGCGACGACAAGAAGATCCAGAGCCGGGTGGACGAGCTGCTGGAGCTGGTGGGCCTCAACCCCGAGCACCGCAACCGCTACCCGCACGAGTTCTCCGGCGGCCAGCGCCAGCGCATCGGCATCGCCCGCGCGCTGGCCCTGGACCCGAAGATGATCGTGCTGGACGAGCCGGTCTCGGCGCTGGACGTCTCCGTGCAGGCCGGTGTGGTCAACCTGCTGGAGGAGCTGCAGCAACGGCTCGGGCTGGCGTACCTGTTCGTCGCCCACGACCTGTCGGTCGTGCGGCACATCTCGCACCGGGTCGCGGTGATGTACCTGGGCAAGATCGTCGAGATCGGCGACCGGGAGGTCATCTACGACCGCCCCACCCACCCGTACACGCAGGCGCTGCTGTCCGCGGTGCCGGTGCCCGATCCCAAGCAGGAGCGGCAGCGGCAGCGCATCGTGCTGACCGGCGACGTGCCCAGCCCGGCCAACCCCCCGTCGGGGTGCCGGTTCCGGACGCGCTGCTGGAAGGCGCAGGACATCTGCGCGACCGAGGAGCCGCCGCTGGTGGCCCACGGCGCGACCCTCTCGGCGTGCCACTTCGCCGAGGAACGGCAGGTCCTGCCGTAGTAGGGTGACCCCGGGAAAGATCCACTTCCCGGTATGACCGCCGATGCCGGTGCGCGAACTCGAGGGTTCGTGCACCGGCATCGCCTTACTCTGCTTAGGCTGACCCCGATGCTGACAGCCCCACCACGCCTGCTGCTCGTGCACGCGCACCCCGACGACGAGAGCCTGTGGACCGGCGGGACCATCGCCCGCTACGCCGCCGCGGGCGTGCAGGTGACCCTCGTGACGTGCACGCTCGGCGAGGAGGGCGAGATCATCCCGGAGTCGCTGGCCCAGCTCGCCGCGCACGCCGCCGACCAGCTCGGCGGCTACCGGGTGGGCGAGCTGCGCGCCGCGTGCGCCGCGCTCGGCGTCTCCGACCACCGCTACCTCGGCGGCATGGGCCGCTGGCGCGACTCGGGCATGGTCGGCACCGAGGCCAACGCGCACCCGCGCGCCTTCGCCGCGGGCGACCTCGCCGAGCAGGCCGCCGCCCTCGCGGCGATCCTCGCCGACGTCCGGCCCCAGGTGGTCATCACCTACGGCCCCGACGGCGGCTACGGCCACCCCGACCACGTCCGCGCCCACGACGTCACCGTCGAGGCCCTGGCGAGCTGCCCGGACGTGCAGCGGCTCTACCACGCGGTGGTCTCCGAGCAGGCCGTCACCGACGGCCTGGCCGCGCTGGCGGGCGTCGAACAGCCCTACCGGCTGCCGGGGGCGGGCGAGCTGCCCGTGGTCGCCGACTCCGCCATCACCACGTCGGTGGACATCTCCGACCACCTGCCCGCCAAGCTGCGCGCCCTGCGCGCCCACGCCACCCAGGTCGGCGTCTGGCAGGGCGACGGCGGCGCCCTGGCCTACGCGCTGTCCAACGGCATCGCCCAGCCGGTCCTGGACCGGGAGTTCTACGTGCTGGCCTCCGGAACCGGCCCCGTCGAGTCCGACCTGTTCGGCGGTCTCGCCCCGGTCGAACACGCGGGCGCCGACCGGTGACGGCCGAGCGCGGCGCCAGCGTGCCCGACCGGGATGAGCAGCCCGGTTCGCTGACCGGCCTGCTGCTGGTCAGCGCCGCGCTCGCGGTGTTCGAGCTGTTCTACCTGCCGCTGCGCTTCGACGGCACCGCCCTGCCGGACCTCGGCGGCGCGCCGTTCCCCATCTCCGCGCTGGTCGCCGCCGTCAGCATGTGGTGGCTCGTCGGCGCGGCGGCCAGGGTCGAGCCGCGCGCCGCGGTCGCGGGCGCGCCGCTGTGGATGTGGCTGGGCGTCATGCTGCTGTTCGTGCTCGTCGTCCCCGGCGGCGACCGCATCGTCCTGAGCGACTGGCGGATGCTGCTGCTGCTGGGCGCGGGCGCCTTCCCCGCCGCGTTCCGCATCGGCGACGTGCTCGCCAAGGCCGCGATCGCGCGGAACAAGGAGATGGCCGCCAAGGGTGCGCGCGGCACCTGAGGCCCGCGTCATGCCGTATCCGCGCGGGCGCGCGAGGATGGCCGGGTGGCTGAGTACATCTCCGACGCGCACGTGGCGTCCGTCCTGCGTCCCTTCGTGCGGGCCACCTCGCCGATGCTCGACGCGCTGCGCGACTCCAACCCGTTCTTCCTGGTCCGCAAGGTCCTGCCCGAGCGCGCTGTGTCCGCGCAGGCGCCGGAGCCTGCAGCTGGGGCCGAGCAGATCGAGGGCTCCGCAGCCGACCGCGAGGACGACCACCACCTGGAGAAGGTCGACCGGTCGCTGCGCGAGCGGCTGCGCGAGGGCCTGGAGCACGTGCGCGTGCCCGGCACCGAGGCGTGGGCGGAGATGGGCGTCGAGGAGCGGGAGCGGTGGTGGGTCAACCGGGTCGGCCGGTTCACCGTGCTCATCGCGGCCATCCCGGGGGTCGGCGGCGCGCTGGCCGACCGCCTGCCCATCCAGTCCACCCTCGCCACCGCGGGCCAGGGCATCGTGCTCGCGGCCGTTGGCATCGAGAACGGCCTCGACCGCGCCGCGCGCGTCCAGCTCATCGCCCACGTGCTCTTCGACCGCGAGATCGATCGCGCGCTGGCCGAGGGCGGCGCGGAGCAGCGCGCCGACGAGGACGCCGCCACCGCCGAACTGACCCAGGAGCTGGACGAGAGCGCCGAGAAGCACGGCCGCGTCACCGTGAAGGCCGCCGCGCGCACCCTGTGGCGCTTCGGCCGCACGCTGTACGCGCTCGGCGAGGAGATCGACAAGCGCCCGCAGGGCCGCTTCTACCACCAGGCCATCGGGATGCTGCCCCTCGTCGGCGCGCTCGGCGACTACCTCGGCGAGCGCTCGGCGCTGAAGCGGGCGGTGAAGAAGGGCCGCAAGTGGATCAGCCGCGGGCCCAGTACCGGTAGCGGTGCGCCTCGGTGAAGCCCGCGCGCCGGTAGAGCGCCACCGCGCCGGTGTTGGCCGTGGCGACCTGCAGCACCCGGTGCGGCGAGCCCGCCCAGCGGCTCAGGGCGGCCATCAGCGCGGTGGCGTGGCCGCGCCTGCGGTGCCGTGGCAGCACCTCCAGCACGGCGATGTGCAGGAAGTCGCCGACCACGCACCCGCGGGCCACGCCCGCGATCTCCCCGTCCGCGCGCGCCGTGGCGAACCCGACCCGCGGTCCGCCGGTCAGCACGTGCCGCTGGGCGGCGGTCGGCTCCCCGCCGACGGCCACCTCCAGCCAGCCCGCGGGCGGCGCGTCCGACACCTCACCGCCACCAGCACCACCGCCGCTTCCCGGCCCCGCCGGGGCGGTCAGGACGTGGGTCTCGGCGCCCCTGGCGTGGTCGGCGGCGTCCCAGCCGTGGGCCCGCAGCTCCGCTTCGACCGCCGACCCGCTCACGACCTGCAGGTACGGCCGGATGCCGTGGGCGCGGGAGAAGTCCGTCACCGCGTCGAGGGCGGCCCCGACCGGCATCCCCGGGTCGCCGAGCGCGAGGGTGCTGTTAGCCCGACCGGTGTAGCCGCCCGCCGCGCGCATCCGCCATTCGCCGAGGTCCTGTTCGGCCATCGCGGGCCACGCGTCGGCGCACACCGTTTCCAGCGCCCGGGTGGAGTGCATACTGCAGTGTTGCCCGAACCAGTTGCCCGAACCAGCCACGAGCTCTCGCAATGTGAGCAACTCGGCACCTGCTGCATGCCACAGTGGGCGGCAAGAGATACTGACGCCTGTCGCGCAGAAGGACGCCTGCGCGCGTCAAAGATAGAAGGAGCAGGAGACCGCAGTGACGTACGTGATCGCCGAGCCCTGCGTCGATTTGCTCGACAAGGCCTGCATCGAAGAGTGCCCCGTCGACTGCATCTACGAAGGGGACAGGATGCTCTACATCCACCCCGACGAGTGCGTGGACTGCGGCGCCTGCGAGCCCGTCTGCCCGGTCGAGGCCATCTACTACGAAGACGACGTTCCCGACCAGTGGACCAACTACACCAAGGCCAACGTGGACTTCTTCAACGACCTCGGTTCGCCGGGTGGAGCGTCCAAGACGGGCAAGACCAGCCACGACCCCGACTGGATCAAGGCGCTCGACGCCCGTGAGCACGACCACTAGTGCTGCCTGACTTCCCCTGGGACAGCCTGGCCGGCCACGCCGCCCGCGCGCGAGCGCACCCCGACGGCGTGGTCGACCTGTCCGTGGGGACACCGGTCGACCCGGTGCCGCCGGTCATCCGCGCGGCGCTGGCGTCGGTCTCGGAGGTCCCCGGGTACCCCACCACGCACGGCACGCCCGCGCTGCGCGCGGCCGCGGTCGCGGCGATGGCGCGGCGCTTCGGCGTGGTGGGGCTGTCCGAGGGGGCGGTCCTGCCCACCATCGGCTCCAAGGAGCTGGTGGCCTGGTTGCCGACCCTGCTGGGGGTCGGCGGCCGCGCGGTGGTGTTCCCGGAGGTGGCGTACCCGACCTACGAGGTCGGGGCGCTGCTCGCCGGGGCCAGGCCGGTGCGCTCGGACGGGCTCACCGCGCTCGGCCCCGAGGTGCCGGGCCTGATCTGGCTGAACTCGCCCGCCAACCCGACCGGCAGGGTGCTGCCGGTCGAGCACCTGCGCAAGGTCGTCTCGTGGGCCCGCGAGCGCGGGGTCGTCGTCGCCTCCGACGAGTGCTACCTGGCCCTGGGCTGGGACGCCGAGCCGGTGTCGATCCTGCACCCGTCGGTCTGCGACGGGGACTTCACCGGCCTGCTGGCCGTGCACTCGCTGTCGAAGTCCTCCAGCCTCGCCGGCTACCGGGCCGGTTTCCTCACCGGTGACCCGGCTCTGGTCGCGAAGCTGCTGGAGATCCGCAAGCACGCGGGCATGATCGTGCCCTTCCCGGTCCAGGCGGCGATGTCGGCCGCCCTGGCCGACGACGACCACATCGCCGCCCAGAAGGCCCGCTTCGGCCGCCGCCGCGACGCCCTGCGCGCCGCCCTCGTCGAGGCGGGCTTCACCGTCGAGCACTCCGAGGCCGGCCTGTACCTGTGGGCCACCCGCGGCGAGTCGGCGTGGGACACCGTCTCCTGGCTGGCCGACCTGGGCGTCCTCGTCGCCCCCGGGACCTTCTACGGCCCCGCGGGCGACAAGCACGTCCGCGTCGCGCTGACGGCCACCGACGAGCGCGTCACCGCCGCCGTCGTCCGCCTCACGACCGCGTGATGACCGCTCAGGCCTCCGACAGCAGCGCCCCCAGCTCGGCCACCGCGGTGCGCAGGTGGTCGGCGAAGGCGGTCATCTCCGCCGCGACCGAGCGCGGGGTGCTCAGGTAGACGTTGAAGCGCTCCGGCAGCAGCACGTAGGCCACGCCGATGCACTGCGGGCTGGTCGAGCCGAAGCCGAAGTACTGGATCGTGGTCGACGGCGCCGAGGACGTGCTCAGGTAGTCATCGCGCATGACCAGCCAGCCGGGGGAGTCGTAGAGCGCGAGCGGCTCCGTCGTGCCCAGTTCGGCCCCGCGCCTGCGCTGCACCCACTGCAACTCCCACAGGTGCTGCTCGGGCGCGAGCCCGGCCTGGCACTCCTTGGCCCTGGCCACGTGCGCCGACGCGGCGGCGCGCAGGGCGTCGCGGCGGGCCTCCTCAGTGGCCTCGGGGTCCTCGACGGCGGCCAGGAACGCCAGCACCTCGGGGGTGACGACGCGCATCGCCTCGGTGCGGCCGTTCTGGAACTGGCGGGTGGCGATGGACTCGTAGGTGGCGCCGGTCAGGCCCTTGGAACGCTTGTGCGCCAGCTGGTAGGCCATCTGCACGAACGCGTCGGGGGACATCGACAGCGCCTTGATCGCCTCCGCGCCGAAAGCGGGGAAGGACACCGTCATCGTCGCGGTGCCCGCCGCGTACTCGCCGAAGGAGGCGGCCGCGGCGGCGATGTCGGCGCGCAGCGCCTCGTCCACGGTGAACTCGACCGCGGCGACCTGCGGCTCGCCGTCGGCGACGGCGGGCGAACGCGGCGGCGGCGGGCGCAGCAGGGCGTCGGTGAAGGCCAGGATCGTCGTGCCGTCGAGGCCGCAGTGCTCGACGTTGATGCCCGCGCGGCCGTCGGCGAAGACGATCAGCGACACCGCCTTGTCGAACCACCGGTTGCCGCTGTCGCCGTGCAGCAGCTGGTCGCAGGCCTCCTGCAGGTCGGCGGGCGCGAAGTCCTCAAGGCACAGGCACAGCAGCGCGGACTCGATGACCTCCAGCGCCCCGGCGTTGCCCGGCAGCGCCCGCAGCGCCTCCCGGCTCGCCGCCCACTCGGCGCGGGCCTTGGTGGTCAGGTGCCCGACGGGCGAGGCGGGGCGGACCGCGTCGGCCAGGATCGAGCGCAGGCCCGCGGCCAGCGCGTCGGGGGAGTGGGGCAGGCCGTCGGGGGAGAGCACGTCGAGGGAGAACACCGCGCCGCGGAAGAAGACCGCGACGTGCCGCGCGGGCGAGGGCCCGTCCCAGCCGTGACCGTACGGCGCGCGGACGGTGTCCTGCTCGACGCCGGGGATACGTGTGGTGGAGAACAGGAACTTCTGCTGCTCCATCGACTGCGGCTGCCCGCGCAGCACGACCGGCGCCAGCTCCTCGGCGTCGAGCGCCAGCTTGTGCTCCACCGCGGCCGACAGCAGCGCCACCGCCCGCGACACCTGGTCGGACTCGACATCCTCGAACAGGAAGAAGAAGTTGGCGTTGAGCGCGATCCGGTCCCGGCGGCCGAGGTAGCGCGACGGCCAGAACAGGTCGAGGTAGCTGCGCACGCCCTCGGTGGCGTCGTACTGCTCCAGCGCGGCGTGCAGCGTGCGCGCCGGGCTGCCCGGCCGCAGGAACGCCGCGACCGCCTCCTCGGTCTCGGCGAGCTGCTCGGCGCTCAGCAGCGGCGCGCACCACTGCAGGAACCGCGCGCAGGACTCCTCCAGGGTGGGCAGCGGCACCCTGGGCAGGCGGTCCTCGTTGCCGAACGTGCGCGGTGACAGGGTTTCGGTGTCCACGGTCGTCCTTCGGGAAGCGGAGCTGATCTACGCCGAGACTCTGGCGCGGGGACGGGAGATGTGCAATCGGGCGTGCAGCCAGCCCTCGGTCTCCCACCCCGTCGGGTCGACCCCGACCTGGGCGAGGGTGTCCAGGACCTGCTCGCGCTCGGCGTCGGAGGCGAAGCGGCGCTGCGGGAACATGTGGTCCACGACCTCGGTCTCGTAGCCGAGGGCGTCGAGGCGGTCGGCGACCGGGGCGAAGGGGAACATGCGCAGCACGAAGTGCGCCATCCACGGCAGCCGCTCGCCCGCGACCCTTGCCAGGGTGGCCTCGGTGATGTAGCCGACGCAGCCGGTGGAGACCACCAGGCCGACGGAGTCGAACAGCGCCCGCTGCTCGGCCGTCGGCTCGTTCGCCTCCAGGTCGGCGTGCACGGCGGCGTCGAGGAAGCCGACCTCGGTGGCGTAGCGCAGCGCGGGCAGCGAGGCGTCGAGCCCGGCGAAGAAGACGTCGCGGCCGCGCTCGCGCACCAGCTCCCGGTCCGCGCGCACCAGCTCGGCGCGGGGACGGTCGTCGGCCTGGTAGCGCGCGTACAGCTCGTCCATGGTGGCGTCGCAGCGCAGCAGCGCGGCGTTGATGCCGTAAGAGCAGCCGATGTCGAGCACGCGGTCGGCGCCGCAGCGCTCCATCAGGCGCGTGAAGTGCGCCTTGGCCAGCTGCGGGATGTGGTAGTCCAGGCCGCGCAGGGTGCTGAAGTACGTGCGCGGGTCGGGTGCGGTGTAGATGTGGTCGAGGGAGATCTTGCCGCTCTCGTCCAGCTGCATCTGGTCCGGTTGCACGGGCGTCAGTCCAGCAGCTCGTCGCCGCGCACGGACCGCTGTTCGTGCACCGGCAGCACCCGCCCGAACAGCTGCCGCGTCCTGGCCGGGCTGCCGACGACGCCCGGCCGCTCGCTGTAGGCGAAGATCGCCGAGTGGCGCTGCCCGGCGCCGCGCACCTCAGTCACCCGGTGCAGCGAGTAGCGGCCCTTGAACAGCTGCAGGTCGCCCGGCCGCAGCGCCAGGCGCCGCACCGGGCCGGTGTCGCCGTCGAGCACGGCACGCACGTCGGCGAGGTTCTCCGCCTCGGCCGAGCGGATGCCGGGGCAGTACTCGAAGACCCCGCCCTCCTCGGCCTCCTGGGTGAGCATGCTGACGGTGAACTCGTTGGTGTCGAAGTGCCACGGGTGCGACATGCCGGGCCGAACGACGTTGAGGCAGAGCCCGGCGAGCGGGTCGGCGAGGGGGTGCACGGCGGGCAGGCCGAAGCAGTCGGCGACGAAGCGCTGGAACTCGGCGCTGGTGTAGAGCCGGTGGATGATCGCCGTCGGCGGGACCCGGTCCCACGGCACGAACGCGTTGCCGCGCGGGAAGGTGATCTCGCCGGGGTGCCCGGCGGGCAGGTCGGCGTCGAGGGGGATGTTGTAGGCGTTGACGGTCTCGACGTCGTAGTGGGCGTCGGGGGCGATCGCGGCGCCCTCGGCGCGCAGGGTCCCGCGCAGCGCGGGGCGGACGAAGTCGGCCAGCACGCAGCACCCGGTCTCGGCCAGTTCGGCCCGCGCCCGCGCCACCACGGCGGGATCGTCCAGGCGGTAGGTCTGCGTGTCGACAACCTGCTCGATCACTGGTGCGCTCATCGCGTCCCCTCCGAACGGGAGTTGTCTCCCCCAGAAGGGTTAGCACACCGAGGGTGGCCGCGACATTACCCGCCGGTAATATGTGATCCGTCCTACAGGGCGGACGCCGCCTCCGCCACCGCGGCCGCGGCGGGCCGCCAGCGGGCCCGGCGGTCGGCCTTGCGGACCCGCTCCCGCTCGATCAGCCGCCCGGCGACCACGGCGACATCGATCAAGGAGGCGTCGACCAAGGAGACGTCGACCGACGCGGTGTCATCGGTGTCGCCAACGGAGTCCACCAAGGCGCGCACGCGCTCCTCGGCGACCACGGCGTCCTGGTGGTCGCCGAGGACGTCCTGGAACTTCTTGGTCGCCTTGACCAGCTTCTTCGCCTTCTTGCCCGGGATCATCTCGGCGGCGTAGCGCAACCGCTTGCCCTTGATGCGCAGCGCGTGCAGGTCGTCGTCGGGCGGATCGTCGCCGAGCTTGGCCACCGCCTTGGCGAACTTGCGCAACGGCCCGTCCACCACGTCTCCGATGGGGCCTGCGGAGCCGGACGCCCGGCCCGAGTCCGCGGGCTCGGCCTCGCGCGCGGCCTCCTCCAGCGAAGCCAGCAGGCCCCGGTACCGGGCGCTGCGCAGGGCGCGCAGCATGTGCCTGCGCGCGCCGTGCCGCTGCTTCTCCAAGCCCTGGAGCAGCACCTCGACGCTCTCGCGCTCGTCGTCGGCGAAGTCGGCCGACGACGAGCGCAGGTGAGCAAGCAGCACGTCGGCGTCGCGGACGTCGCCGCACACCCCGCCCAGCCACTTCAGCTCGGCCTGCAGGTGCTGGTGGGTGCTGACCGTCTTCAGGATCGCGCGCGAGCGGCGGACGGCGACGCGCACCTGGTGCACGTGCTCGGGGTCGCCGTCGCCGCGGGCGCCGTCCACGTGGTGGACGAGCGCCTCGGCCTGGTCGGCGAGCCGGGCTCGCACGCGCGTGGTGAGGTCGCCCATCCAGCCAGGATGTCAGTTCGCGTGCAATGCCGCATTCAGGGCGACGCCCTCGCCGGTGCGCGGGCGCACCTCGACGGCGCCGGTGGCCGAGTTGCGCAGGAACAGCAGCCCGTCCTGCCCGGAGAGCTCGCGCGCCTTGACCGAAGTGCCGTCCGGCAGCAGCACCTTCGTGCCCGCCGTGACGTACAGCCCGGCCTCCACCACGCAGTCGTCGCCCAGCGAGATGCCCACGCCCGCGTTCGCCCCGATCAGCGAGCGCCTGCCGACGGAGATCGTCTCCTTGCCGCCGCCGGAGAGCGTCCCCATGATCGACGCGCCGCCGCCGACGTCGGAGCCGTCACCGACCACCACGCCCGCGGAGATGCGGCCCTCCACCATCGAGGCGCCCAGGGTGCCCGCGTTGAAGTTCACGAAACCCTCGTGCATGACCGTGGTGCCGGGCGCCAGGTGCGCGCCCAGGCGCACCCTGTCGGCGTCGGCGATGCGCACGCCGGAAGGCAGGACGTAGTCGACCATGCGGGGGAACTTGTCCACCCCGAACACGGTGACCGGCCCGCGGGCGCGCAGCCGCAGCCGCACGGCCTCGAAGCCCTCCACCGCGCACGGGCCGAAGTTGGTCCACACCACGTTGCTGAGCAGGCCGAAGACGCCGTCGAGGTTCTGCCCGTGCGGCTGGACCAGCCGCGCCGAGAGCAGGTGCAGGCGCAGGTAGACGTCGTAGGCGTCGGCGGGCGCGGCGGAGAGGTCCGCGATCGTCGTGCGCACCGCGACCACCTCGACGTCGCGGTCCTTGTCCGCGCCGACCTGCTCGGCGAAGTCGCTGGTCCGGACGGTCCCGCTGGTGTCCTGCGCTCCCCGTTCCGGGTTCGGGAACCACACGTCGAGGACGGTGCCGTCGGCGGTCAGGGTCGCGAGTCCGACGCCGCTGGCGCCGGTGGTGTCTGCACTGCTCACGCGGCCAACCGTATAGCGTGGCCGGACGTGACCGCCGTCCTGGATCTCACCGCTGACCCCGTCGAGCTGACCGCCGCCCTGGTGGACGTCCCGAGCGAGTCCCGGCAGGAAGCCGCGCTGGCCGACGCCGTGGAGGCCGCGCTGCGCGCGCAGGCCCCGCACCTGGAAGTCGTCCGATCCGGCAACGCCGTGCTCGCCAGGACGAACCTCGGCAGGCCGTCGCGGATCGTCTTCGCGGGCCACCTCGACACCGTCCCGGCCAACGACAACATGCCCTCGCGGCGCACCCCCGGCGTGCTGCACGGGCTCGGCTCGGTGGACATGAAGGGCGGCGACGCGGTGATGCTGCACCTCGCCGCGACCGCCACCGACCCGGCGCAGGACCTGACCTTCATCTTCTACGACTGCGAGGAGATCGAGTTCGACGCCAACGGCCTGACCCGCGTGCAGGCCGAGCTGCCCGAGTGGATGGCGGGCGACCTGGCGATCGTCTGCGAGCCGTCGAACGCGGTGGTCGAGGCGGGCTGCCAGGGGACGATGCGGGTGGAGATCCGCACCGCGGGCGTGCGCGCGCACACCGCGCGCGGCTGGATGGGGGAGAACGCCATCCACGGCCTGGAACGCGCGCTGCGGGTGCTGGCGGAGTACGAGTCGCGGGTGGTCGACATCGACGGCTGCGTCTACCGCGAGGGCCTGCAGGCGGTGAAGGTCACCGGCGGCGTCGCGGGCAACGTCGTGCCGGACTCGGCCGTGCTGGTGGTCAACCACCGCTTCGCCCCCGACCGCTCGCCCGAGCAGGCCGAGGCCCACCTGCGGGAGCTGTTCGCCGGGGCGGGGGAACTCGTGGTCGTGGACTTCGCCGCCGCCGCCCTGCCCGGCCTGTCGACCCCGGCCGCGCGCGCGCTGGTCGAGGCGGCCGGGGGCACCCCGGTGGCGAAGCTGGGCTGGACGGACGTCTCGCGCTTCGCCGCGCTGGGCATCCCGGCGGTCAACTTCGGCCCCGGCGACCCGACCCTGGCCCACACCCAGCAGGAGAACGTCCCCGAGGAGCACATCCGCCGCTGCGCCGAGGTGCTGGCCAGGTTCACCGCTGCTTCCTAGCCGCGACGGCGGCGAGCGCTCCGACGGCGCAGATGGCCAGCAGCCACGGCGCGGGCCACCAGTCGATGCTGTCGTCGTAGCGGTCGCCGAACTCGTCGTTCGCCTGCTTGGACAGCCAGGTGAGCAGGATCAGGGCCAGCACGGTCAGCACGCCGACCAGCACCGGCACCCGCGGGCCGACCTCGGCGGCGCAGCCCGCCCACAGCGCCGTCCCGGCGAGCACGAGCACCACGACGAGGGTGAAGACCGACACGCCCTCGACCCGCTCGACGAAGCCCCACAGGCTGTAGGTCTTGGGCCGCTCGCTGCCGACGGTCACCCACGGCGCCGCCGTCAGCGCGAACACGGCCGTGGCGAACGCCGCCGCGGCCAGCCTGCCGGACATCGCCAGGCGCTCGGCGTGCCCTTGGGCCTCGGTCTCGGCGATCCGGGTGCGCAGCGCCTTCAGTGTCTTCTCGACATCGACGGTGGGTTCTTTGCCGCTCATACCGCCTGTGACGCGGCGGCCCGCGCACCTCGTTCCCTAGACTCGCGCGGTGACCACCGATGATCCTCAACCGCGCGAGAAGCAGCGCGGCCCCGTCACCCTGCGCCGCGAGCGCAGCGACGAGGAGACCACCACCGACCAGCGCCTCCTGGACTCGCGCGGCCCCAGCGACTGGGTCCACACCGACCCGTGGCGCGTGCTGCGCATCCAGGCCGAGTTCGTCGAGGGCTTCGGCGCCCTGGCCGAGGTGCCCCGCGCGGTGACGGTGTTCGGGTCGGCCCGCACCACGCGCGAAGAGGTCGAGTACACCCAGGGCCGCGAGATCGGCGCGGCCCTGGCCGCCGCGGGCTTCGCCACCATCACCGGCGGCGGCCCCGGCACCATGGAGGCGGTCAACCGCGGCGCGTCCGAGGCGGGCGGCCTGTCGATCGGCCTGGGCATCGAGCTGCCCTTCGAGCAGGGCCTCAACCCCTGGGTCGACCTGGGCGTCAACTTCCGCTACTTCTTCGCCCGCAAGACCATGTTCATCAAGTACTCACAGGCCTTCATCTGCCTGCCCGGCGGCTTCGGCACCCTGGACGAGCTGTTCGAGGCCCTGACCCTCGTGCAGACGAAGAAGGTCACCAAGTTCCCGGTGGTCCTCTTCGGCACCGAGTACTGGGGCGGCCTCTACGAGTGGCTGCGCGACTCGGTCCACAAGTCCGGCAAGATCGGCGACAAGGACCTCGCCCTCCTGCACCTGACCGACGACGTCGACGACGCGGTGCGCGTTGTCGAGGAGGCATACCAGGCATGGGTCGACACCCACTAGCCCTCTGCGTCTACTGCGGCTCCAACGACAACGTCCCCCGCAGCTACCTCGACCTGGCCGACGACGTCGGCGCAGGCCTGGCCACCCGCGGCTGGTCCCTGGTCTGGGGCGGCTCCTCAGCGGCCATGATGGGCGCCCTGGCCCGCTCAGCCCGCCGAGGCGGCGCGAGAACGGTGGGCGTCATCCCGCAAGGCCTGGTCAACCTGGAAAAAGCAGACCCAGAAGCCGACGACCTGGTCGTCGTGAACACCATGCGCGAACGCAAGCGCGAAATGGACGAGAGAGCCGACGCTTTCCTGGCCCTCCCCGGCGGCCTGGGAACCTGCGAGGAACTCTTCGAGATCTGGACCTCCCGCTACCTCAACATGCACCAGAAGCCAGTAGTGGTCCTAGACCCGGACGACCACTACGCGGGTCTGCTGGAGTGGTGCCGAGAACTGGCGGGAAGGGGCTTCACCTCCCAAGCCGCCATCGACGCCCTGGTCGTGGCCCGAACCGTGGACGAGGCCCTGGACGCCTGCGCCCCGCCACCCTCTTGATCCCCGGGCTGGCAAGACAACCAGCGCAGGCTCCAAGAAAACCGGTGAACTGTCCGATTGGGCGGATTCTCTTCGTAGGGCCGTCGAAGCGAATTCGCCCAATCGGACTCTCAACGCAACGAGGGGAACAACCTACGCAGCAGGATCGCTGGACCGCTTGTGATACGAATCCACGTACTCCTGCCCAGACAGCTCCAGAATCGCGTACATCACCTCATCCGTCACCGCCCGCCGAATCGGCAACGAATTGGCCAACCCGTCATACCGATCAAAATACAACGGCGCCCCGAACCGAACCTCAACCCGAGCCCGCCGAGGGAACCGACTCCCGGCCGGAAGCACCCGATCAGTCCCCACCAACCCCACCGGAACAACACACGCCCGATGCTCCAGGGCCAACTGCGCGACCCCGGTCCGCCCCCGATGCAGCTTCCCGTCCAACGACCGAGTCCCCTCGGGATGAATCGCGAACGATTCCCCCCTATCCAACACCGACCCGGCCACATCCAGTGACGCCAACGCCGCCCGGCTGTTGTCCCGATCCACCGGAATAGCCCCCAGCGCCGTGAACAGCGTCTTCACGAACCGCTTCCGCGGGGACCCGCCGGCGAAGTACTCCGCCTTGGCCAGGAAGCTCACCGGCCGCTTGACCATCATCGGCACGATGAAGCTGTCGATCACCGAAAGGTGGTTGATGGCCAGGATCACCGGCCCCTTGGCGGGGACCATCTCCGCCCCGGTCACCACCGGCCGCAGGATGACCCGCGTCAAGGACGAGAGCAAGGCACGCAGGGCGCGGTAGAACACGACGAGTCCTCCTAGGTCCGCCGACCACTGTAGTTGCCCGGACCGGGGTCGACCGAGTACCGGGAGACCACGCTCACGTCGGTAGAGTGGCCGTCTGTGACTGTCCTCCGGTTCGGCGGCCGCGACGTCCCCCAGGACCGCGCGCTCGTCATGGCGATCGTCAACCGGACCAGGGACTCCTTCTACGACAACGGCGCCACCTTCGCCGCCGACGCCGCGCTCGCCGCGGTCGACAGGGCGGTGGCCGATGGGGCCGACATCGTCGACATCGGCGGGGTGCGGGCGGGCTCGCACGGGGAGACCGTCGACGCCGCCGAGGAGGCGCGGCGGGTGGTGCCGCTGGTCGAGGCGGTGCGCGAGCGGCACCCGGGGGTGGTCATCAGCGTCGACACGTGGCGCCACGAGGTGGGCGCGGCGGTCTGCGCCGCGGGCGCGGACCTGATCAACGACACGTGGGCGGGCGCGGACCCGAAGCTGGCCGAGGTGGCCGCCGAGCACGGCGCGGGGATCGTCTGCTCGCACACCGGCGGGGCCGCGCCGCGCACCGACCCGCACCGGGCGCGCTACGCCGACGTGGTCGGCGAGGTCGTCGCCGAGCTCGTGGCGCGCGCGGAGCGGATGGTGGCGCTGGGGGTGCCGCGGGAGGGCGTGCTGATCGATCCCACCCACGACTTCGGCAAAAACACCTGGCACGGCCTCGCCCTGCTGCGCCACCTCGACGCGCTGGTGGACACCGGCTGGCCGGTGCTGATGGCACTGTCCAACAAGGACTTCATCGGCGAGACCCTGGACGTGCCGCTGGCCGAGCGTGTCGACGGCACGCTCGCCGCGACGGCGGTGGCGGCGTGGACGGGCGCGCGGGTCTTCCGCGCGCACGAGGTGGGCCGCACCCGGCACGTGGTCGACATGGTCGCGGGCATAGCGGGCACCCGCCCGCCCGCGCGGGTCCGGCGGGCCCTGGCATGAGCCTGCTCGCCGACCGGACCTGGCAGAGTCCTGAGTGGACGGTTTCGCAGCTGGTGCGCGCCAAGGGCGCGCGCACGGTCAGCGTCGTGCTGCCCGCCCTGGACGAGGAGGCCACGGTCGGGGCGGTCGTGGCCTCGGTGCTGCCGCTGCTGGGCACCCTGGTCGACGAGCTGGTCGTCATCGACTCCGGCTCCACCGACCGCACCGCCGAGGTGGCCGCCGCGGCGGGCGCGCGCGTCGTGCGCCGCGACGAGGTCCTGCCCGAGCTGCCCGCGCGCCCCGGCAAGGGCGAGGTGCTGTGGCGCGCGCTGGCCGCCACCACCGGCGACCTGCTCGTCTACCTCGACTCCGACCTGGTGGACCCGGACCCGGCCTACGTGCCCGCCCTGCTCGGCCCGCTGCTGACCGCTTCCGGCGTCCACCTGGTCAAGGGCTTCTACCGCAGGCCGCTGCGGGTGGAGTCCGACGAGCACGGCACCGGCGGCGGCCGGGTCACCGAGCTGCTGGCCCGCCCGGTCCTGGCCGCCCTGCGCCCCGGCCTCGCGGAGGTCATCCAGCCCCTGGGCGGGGAGTACGCGGCCACCCGCGCCTTCCTGGAGTCGGTGCCCTTCGCCGCCGGGTACGGCGTGGAGATCGGCCTGCTCCTCGACGCGCACCAGCGGCACGGCCCGGACGCCATCGCCCAGGTCAACCTGGGCGTGCGCAAGCACCGCAACCGCTCGCTGCAACAGCTGGGCGTGATGGCCAGGCAGATCCTCGGCACCGTCTTCGCCCGCTGCGACATCCCCGTCGCCTCCTCGACGCTGACCCAGTTCGTGCAGGTGGCGGGGGAGTGGCTGCCGGACGAGGTCACCGTCGAGGTGTCCGACCGCCCCCCGCTGCGATCACTGCCTCGATCGCCCGCTCAGTGACCCACCGATCCCGGTAGTACCCCTCCCGCGCGAGCAGCTCGTCGTGCGTCCCCCGATCGATCACCTCGCCACCCCGCAGCACCAGGACCTCGTCCACGGCACCACACCGCGGCACCGCTTCCTGCACCAGCTCCTGAACCCGTTCGCCCTGCTCCTCGCCACCGCGCACATCGGCGTCGACCGGCTGCTCATGCCGCTGCCGTGCCTGGCGGCGGGGGCGGCGATGTTTGTCGCGCACGGCAGGCTGCTCCGGTTGGCCCACCGGTCACTGAGGTCGACCTCCGGTTGACGGTGCGCGAGCGGGCATGCTCGTGCCACCATCGCGACGTGACCTCAGCTCTCTGGTACCTCGTCATCATGGTCCTGGTGGCCGCGGTGGTGTTCCTGCTGGCCTCGGTCGTGTTCGGCCGCGGCGAGGAACTGCCCGCCCTGCCCCCCGGCGCGTCGCCCACCCGGCTCCCCGCGGCGGACCTGACCGGCGACGACCTTCGGGAAGTCCGCTTCCAGCTGGTGCTGCGCGGCTACAAGATGAGCGAGGTGGACTGGGTCCTGCGGCGCACCGCCGAGGAAGTCGACGCCCTGCGCGCCCGCGTGGCCGAGCTGGAGGCCGCCCGCTCACCGGAGACTGCCGACCGGTGATCGAAGTAGTCGAACGGGTCGACGTCGTCGCCCCCGCGGCCGTGGTGTGGGCCGCCGTCACGGACTGGCACAAGCAGGGCGAGTGGATGCTGGGCACCCGGGTCCGGGTCGAGGAGGGTGACGGCCGGTCCCTGGGCTCGCGGCTCTCGGCGCGCACCGCGCTGGGCCCGCTCGGATTCACCGACCACATGGAGATCACCCGCTGGGAACCCCCGGTGAGCTGCGAGGTCATGCACTCCGGCCGGGTCGTGCGCGGCCCCGGCGGCTTCACGATCGAGGCCCGCGGCGTCTCCCGCAGCACGCTGGTCTGGTGGGAGCGGCTGACCCCGCCGATGGGCGCCCTCGGCGTCCTGGCCTGGCGCGTCACCGGACCCGCCTTCCGCCTCGGCATCCGGCACTCGCTGCGCCGCTTCGCCGACTTCGCCGAGTCCCGCACGTGAAGGCCCGCTGCACCTGGGCGAACACGCCGGACTACGAGACCTACCACGACGAGGAGTGGGGCACGCCGCTGCACGGGGTCGCGGCGATGTTCGAGCGCGTCAGCCTGGAGGGCTTCCAGTCCGGGCTGTCCTGGATCACCATCCTGCGCAAGCGCCCGGCCTTCCGCGCCGCGTTCGGCGACTTCGCCCCGGCCGCGGTCGCCGCCTTCACCGACGCCGACGTCGAGCGCCTGATGGCCGACACCGGCATCGTCCGCAACCGCGCCAAGATCACCGCGACGATCACCAACGCCAAGGCCGTCCTGGCCATGGACACCCCGCTGGACGAGCTGCTGTGGTCCTTCGCCCCCGACCCGCCGCGCCCGCCGCTGAAGAACTGGGACGACGTCCCCGCGATCACCCCGGAGTCCACGGCCATGGCCAAGGCGCTCAAGAGGCGCGGCTTCGCCTTCGTCGGCCCCACCACCTGCTACGCGCTCATGCAGGCCACCGGCATCGTCAACGACCACGTCCCGCCATGTTGGCGGGCCCCGGCCCGGTGACCGGGGCGGGCGCGCTCAGCGGCCGGTGAAGTTCGGGTCGCGCTTGGCGACGAAGGCGTCCACGGCCTCCTTGTGGTCGGCCGTGCCGCCCGCCTCGGCCTGCGTGCGCCCCTCGACGGCCAGCCCGTCGGCCAGCCCGCCGCCCGCCGAGGCCAGCATCGCCTCCTTGATCTTGGCGTAGGCCGTCGTCGGCCCCGCCGCCATCCGCGCCGCCAGGGCCTGGGCCGTGGCCAGCACGTCCGCGGCCGGGACCACCTGGGTGACCATGCCGATCCGCAGCGCCTCCTCGGCGGCGACCGGCTTGGCCAGCAGCATCATCTCCATCGCCCGGCCGTAGCCGATCAGCCGCGGCAGCGTCCACGACGCCCCCGAGTCCGCCGTCAGCCCGACGTTGGCGAAGGCCATCAGGAACTTCGCCGAGTCCGCCGCGATCCGCAGGTCGCAGGCGTAGGCGAAGGACGCGCCCGCGCCCGCCGCCATGCCGTTGACCGCCGCGATGATCGGCTTCGGCAGCGTGGTGATGGCCGTCACGATCGGGTTGTAGTGCGCCTCGACCGTCGACAGCGGCGCCGGGTCGCCCGCGGCCAGCAGGCCCATGTGCTCCTTGAGGTCCTGCCCGGCGCAGAACGCCTTGCCCGCGCCGGTCAGCACCACCGCGCGCACGCCCGGATCGGCCGCCGCCGAGGTCAGGGCCGCCAGCAGCGACTCCTTCAGCTCCACCGTCAGCGAGTTGTAGGCCTCCGGCCGGTTCAGGGTGAGGGTCCGTACGCCGTCGCGGTCGTCGGTGAGCAGGGCGGTCACAGGGAACCCTCCGGGGTGTCAGGCCGTTTTGCGGCCGGTGGACAGGCAGCCGTCGACGAACTCTCCCGCGGCCGGTGAGAGCCGGGCGGTGTTTGTGTCGAAGAACTCCGCGGCCGCGGCGCCCGGCCACGGCACGGGCAGCAGCTCGGCGGGCAGGCCAGGGTCGCGGAAGAGGAACTTGCGCCACGCGTGCAGCAGCCGCTGGCACGCCGCGAACGCCGCGGCGGGGTCGGCCGCGTCCACAGCGGACAGCTCGGCCGACCAGGCGGCCACGAACGCCGCGTACTCCGCCCCCAGCGAGGTCAGGTCCCACGCCGTGGCGGCCAGGTCGGCGTCGTCGCCGTCGAGGCGCCCGTGGAAGACCCGCGCGGTGACCGACTCGGCCGCCAGGACGTCGTCCAGCCCCGCCGAGGGCCGGGGGGCCACCCAGGTCGCCGGGCCCAGCGGCCCGTAGCCCAGCAGCCGCAGCGAGGAGGTCAGGCGGTCACGCGCCGTGCGGGCGGGCAGCTCGGGCAGGGCGACGACGTGCCAGCGGCCGTCCCATGTGGAGGCGCCCAGCCGGTAGATGCGCCCGCCCGCCTCCGCCAGCCTGCGTTCGGCGCGCTCGGTGAGGGCGTACCCGGGCCCGTCGGGCAGCCTGCGGGGCTCCAGCCAGCCCTGGCGCACCATTCTGGACACGGCCGTCCTGATCGCGGGCGCGCCGAACTCCAGCGGCGCGAGCAGCCGGACCAGCGCGGCGATGGTCGCCGCGCCGCCGTGCCGCCTGAGGTAGGCGCCGTAGACGTCGAACAGGGCTGAACGGGCACGCACGTGGACGAATTCTGTCAGCCCGACCCGGCTCCGCGCCACATCGTGGCCGGTCACCGACACGCGATGATCGGTTCCGATTTCACCCGCGCGGATCGAATAGGGGAGAATAGCGCCAGCCCGGCCGGATACCTCTCGGCCGGGCAGGCAGGCTATGACGGAGGGAGCACGCTATGGCGGCCATGAAGCCCCGAACCGGTGACGGACCCCTTGAGGTGACGAAGGAGGGCCGGGGCATCGTGATGCGCGTCCCGCTGGAGGGCGGCGGGCGCCTCGTCGTCGAGATGACCCCCGACGAGGCGGCCAACCTCGGCGAGGCGCTCAAGAACGCCGTCGGCTGATCCCACCACTCCCTTCCCCACCTCTCTCCCCGGAGGTCCGCTTGTCCACGCCGGTGCCCACGGTGCCCACGCCGCTGCCTTCGGTCGAGGTGGTCGCCGCGTCCCGCGCGGGCGTGCCGTCGGTCGTCATCGGCCGCCCGGCCGACGACGGCGACCAGCCCAGCTTCGGCGACCCGGCGCTCACCCCCGAGTGGGTGGGCGCCACCGGGCTGACCGGCAAGGCGGGCGAGGTCCAGGCCTGCCCGCCCGGCGCGGCCGCCCGGTGGGCGCTCGGGGTGGGAGCGGGCGCGGCCGCGGACTGGCGCGCGGCGGGCGCGGCGCTGGCCCGCGCCGCTCAGGGCAGCCTGACCGCCGACGACAGCGCGGCGGGCCGCGGCGTGCAGGTCGAGCTTCCCGAGGACCTCGGCAGCTCGGCGGAGGACTCCGCTGAGGAGAGCGTGGCGGCTTTCGTCCGCGGCGTGCTCCTTGGCGGCTACCGCTTCACCGTGACCGGGCAGGAGCGCCCGCCCCGGCTCAAGGGCCTGCGGCTGGTCGTGTCCGATCCGGACCGTCGCGAGCGGGTCGCCGCGATGGCCGGGCGGGCCACCGTGCTGGCCGAGGCGACCGCCTTCGCCCGCGACCTCGCCAACGCCCCCGCCAACGTCAAGGACCCGGCCTGGCTGGCCAGGACGGTGGCGAAGGCGGCGGGCAGGACGTCCGGTGTGGACGCGGTCGTCCGCGACGAGAAGTGGCTGGCCCAGCGCGGCTTCGGCGGGGTGCTCGCCGTGGGCGGCGGCTCGGCCCGCCCGCCGCGGCTGCTGGAGCTGCGTTACGCCCCGAAGGGCGCCACCGGCCCCCACTTGGTGCTGGTCGGCAAGGGCATCACCTTCGACACCGGTGGCATCTCGGTCAAGCCCGCCGACGGCATGCACCTCATGCGCACCGACATGGCGGGCGGCGGCGCGGTCGCCGCGGCCACCATCGCCATCGCCAGGCTGGGCCTGCGGGTGCGGGTGACCGCGCTGGTGCCCTGTGCCGAGAACCACATCTCCGGCTCCAGCTACCGCCCCGGCGACATCGTCACCCACTACGGCGGCCAGACGACCGAGGTCACCAACACCGACGCCGAGGGCCGCATGGTGCTCGCCGACGCCCTCGCCTACGCCCGCCGCGACCTCGACGCCGACCTGCTGGTCGACGTCGCCACCCTCACCGGCGCGATGAAGGTCACCCTCGGCCTGCGCACCGGCGGCCTGTTCGCCTCCGACGACGACCTCGCCGCCCGCGTCGCCGCGGCGGGGGAGCGCTCCGGCGAGGCGTGGTGGCGCATGCCGCTGCTGGAGGACAGCGCCGACGACGTGGTCTCCACCATCGCCGACCTGCGCCAGTGCCCGCCCGGACCCGGCGGGATCACCGCGGCGCTGTTCCTGCGGGAGTTCACCGGCGGCCTGCCCTGGGCGCACCTGGACATCGCGGGCCCCGCCCGCGCCGACAAGACCTACGGCGACGTCGTCCCCGGCGCGACCGGCTTCGCCGCGCGCACCCTGGTCGAGCTGGCGGAGTCGTACGCGGGCTGAGCGGCGAAAAGCCGGTCCAGCAGCGCGAACTTGGCGAGGAAGACCGGCAGGCCGCCCAGCACGTAGGCCACGTTGAGCACCAGCGCCTCGGCGTCGCGACCCTCCACCAGCGGCCCGATGAGCCAGTCGGCCAGCGCGGTGAACCCCACCGACACCAGCCCGCCCAGCACGGTCACCACCAGGTAGCCGCTCACCTGCCGGGTGAGCCTCGGCATGCCCCGCTGCCCCCACGCCCACCAGCGGATCAGCACGAAGTGCGGCACCGCGCCGACGACGAAGCCCACGGTGCTGGCCACCGCCGCGGGCACGCCCGCGCGCGCGTAGAGCCACCACATGACCAGCTGCGTGATGCCGGTGGCGAGCAGCGACGCCACCGTGTACCTGCTGAACCGGGGTCCCACGGTGCCAACCGTAGGTCGCACTACCTGACCGGGTTCTCAGCAGCCGCCCGGTAGACCGCGACCGTCTGCTCGGCGACCGACTCCCAGGAGAACTCCCGCTCGGCGCGCGCCCGCCCCGCCGCGCCCATGGCCGCCGCCCGCGCCGGGTCGGCCAGCACCGCGTTGACCGCTGCCGCCAGGCCCTCCTCGTAGGCGCGCGCGTCCTCGGCCGAGTAGTGCACCAGCAGCCCGGTCTCCCCGTCCACGACGACCTCGGGGATGCCGCCGACGTCGGAGGCCACCACCGCCGTCGAGCAGGCCATCGCCTCCAGGTTCACGATCCCCAGCGGCTCGTAGACCGACGGGCAGACGAACACCGACGCCGCGGTGAGGAACTGCCGCAGCTCGGCCTCGGGAAGCATCTCCTGGACCCAGTGCACGCCCTCGCGCGCGCGGCCCAGCTCCTCGACGGCCGCGCGCGTCTCCTCGGCGATCTCCGGGGTGTCCGGCGCGCCCGCGCACAGCACCACCTGCGCGTCCTCGGCGAACCCGTGGGCGGCGGCCACCAGGTGGCCCAGGCCCTTCTGCCGGGTGATCCGGCCGACGAACAGCACGATCGGGCGCTGCGGGTCCACCCCCTGGCGGCGCAGCGCGTCGGTCTCGGGCACCGGCCGGTAGCGCTCGGTGTCGATGCCGTTGCGCACCACGTGCACGCGCGCGGGGTCCAGCGCCGGGTAGCAGTCGAGCACGTCGGCGCGCATGCCGTCGCTGACCGCGATGATCCCGTCGGCGGCCTCGTAGGCGGTCCGTTCGACCCAGGACGACACGCGGTAGCCGCCGCCGAGCTGCTCGGCCTTCCACGGCCTGCGCGGCTCCAGCGAGTGCGCCGTGACCACGTGCGGAACCCCGTGCAGCAGCGCCGACAGGTGCCCGGCGAAGTTCGCGTACCAGGTGTGCGAGTGCACCAGGTCGGCCGCCTCCGTCGCCGCGGCGATCGAGAGGTCCGCCGACAGCGTCCGCAGCGCCGCGTTGGCCCCCTCCAGCCCGCTCGGGTTGTGCGCGAGCGCGTCCTGCCTCGGCTCGCCGAAGCAGTGCACGTCCACCTCGACCAGCTCGCGCAGCCTCGGCACGAGGAAACCCACGTGCACCCCAGCGCCGCCGTAGACCTCCGGCGGGTATTCCCTCGTCAGCAATCCGATGCGCACCCCACCACCGTAGCCGCCGCGACCGGGGCGAACGCGCCGCGGCGTGCGGGTGAACGCGGCGTCAACGACGGACGCCCGCCGTGTCGCATCTGGCCGTGATCGGCTTAGTGCGATTAGTGTCCCCATCGTGAAGGGCCAGCCGCGTGTCCTCGGAATCGTGCTCGCGGGCGGCGAGGGCAAGCGGCTGTGGCCGCTGACCGCCGACCGCGCGAAGCCTGCCGTGCCCTTCGGGGGCAACTACCGGTTGGTCGACTTCGTCCTGTCCAACCTGGTCAACGCCGGTCTGCATCAACTGTGCGTCCTGACCCAGTACAAGTCCCACTCGCTGGACCGCCACATCTCCACCACCTGGCGGCTGTCCAACGTGCTCGGTCAGTACGTGACCCCGGTTCCCGCCCAGCAGCGCCTGGGCAAGCGCTGGTACACCGGCAGCGCCGACGCGATCTACCAGTCGCTGAACCTCGTCTACGACGAGCAGCCCGACCACATCGTCGTCTTCGGCGCCGACCACGTGTACCGCATGGACCCGTCGCAGATGCTCGAACAGCACATCGCCTCCGGTGCCGGCGTCACCGTCGCGGGCATCCGCGTGCCGCGCGCGGAAGCGCGCGCCTTCGGCTGCATCGACTCCGACGCGCAAGGTCGGATCACCGGTTTCCTGGAGAAGCCCGCCGACCCGCCCTCTGTCCCGGACGATCCGGATGTGACGTTCGCCTCCATGGGCAACTACATCTTCTCCACCCGCACGCTGCTTGAGGCCCTGCGCGCCGACGCCGCCGACTCCGACTCCCTGCACGACATGGGCGGCGACATCATCCCGATGCTGGTCAACGCCGGTGTCGCCCACGTCTACGACTTCGACGACAACGACGTCCCCGGCGCCACCGAACGCGACCGCGGCTACTGGCGCGACGTCGGCACCATCGACGCCTACTACGACGCCCACATGGACCTGGTCTCCGCGCACCCGGTGTTCAACCTCTACAACCGCGAGTGGCCCATCCGCACGGCGACGCCGCCGCTGCCGCCCGCCAAGTTCGTGCACTCCGGCACGGCCACCGACTCCATCGTCGGCCCGGGCTCGATCATCTCCGGGGCGTCGGTGACCCGGTCGGTGGTGTTCTCCGACGTGCTGATCGAGGACGGCGCGGTGGTCGAGGGCAGCGTCCTGCTGCCGGGCACCCGCATCGGCAAGGGCGCGGTCGTGCGCAAGGCGATCCTGGACAAGAACGTGATGGTGGCCGAGGGCGTGCGCATCGGCGTCGACCCCGAGCTTGACCGGGCGCAGTACACCGTCAGCGCGGGTGAGGTCGTGGTGCTCGGGAAGGGCTCGCGGGCCGAGTAGGGCGGTTCAGACCTTGGCGGCGGCGAGCAGGCCGTCCGGCAGGGCCAGCGCAACCAGGCGGTCGTCGGCGTTGACCGCGCGGACCAGCTCCGATAAGCCCGTCCCGTCGGCGAAGGCCAGCACCCCGCCCGGCCTCAGCAGGCGCACGGCCTCGTCGTGATAGGTGGCGTAGTCGGCCTTGTCGGCCTGCGCGGAGTCGACGAACAGCAGGTCGTAGCCGCCGTCGGTCAGCCGGGGCAGCACGTCGAGCGCGCGGCCCATGATCAGCCGGGTCCGGCCGGGCGCGACGCCGGCCGACCGCAGCGCCCGCTTGGCCTCGGCCTGGAGTTCAGGGGCCACATCGATCGAGGTCAGCACGCCGTCGGCGACCATGCCGCGCAGCAGGTAGAGGCCGCTGACCCCGGTGCCGGTGCCGATCTCGACCACCGCCCTGGCCCGCAGTACCGTGGCGAGGAAGCGCAGCGCCGCCCCCACACCAGGGGTGATGGCCGGGCAGCCCAGTGCCGCCGCGCGCGTACGCGCGGCGCTCAGCGCGTCGTCCTCGACGACGGGCGAATCCGGGGCCACAGGGACGCAGGTTAGCGCTGGTTGTCCCGAAATCGGGTGAACCTGCCCGGTAGGTCACGCGTCATGCTTGAGCTTTCTCAGGGACGTCTCAGCTCACTCTCACCGTCGCCTCATCGTCATCCCCCATCGTGGTCGGCAACGGCGGGGAATGCCAGGAGCGGGGGAAGTTTCAGACCATGGGGAACACGGGGCTCACCGAGAACGTTGACCTGGGCGACAGCCCACAGGAGGTGCCTGCGCTGACCACGATGACGACGGCCGAGATCCCGCAGACGGTCTCGGTGGAGGACGCCGAGTGGGTCGTCCCATCCTGGGACGAGGTCGTCCGCGAACACGCCGACCGCGTCTACCGGCTCGCCTACCGGCTCTCCGGCAACAAGTACGACGCCGACGACATCACCCAAGACGTCTTCATCAAGGTCTTCCGCTCGCTGAGCAGCTACAAGCCGCAGACCTTCGAGGGCTGGCTGCACCGCATCACGGTCAACATCTTCCTGGACATGGTCCGCCGCAAGGGCCGCGTCAAGATGCAGGCCCTCCCGGAGAACAGCGAGCGCATCAAGGGCGAGGAGCCCTCCCCCGAGGAGATCTACTCCGACACCCACCTGGACCCCGACCTCCAGGCCAGCCTCGACGAACTCCCGCCCGACTTCCGCGCCGCCGTCGTCCTCTGCGACGTCGAGGGCCTCTCGTACGAGGAGATCGGCGCCACCCTCGGCGTTAAGCTGGGAACCGTGCGCAGCCGAATCCACCGAGGCCGTCAGGCCCTGAAGTCCTCCCTGGAACGCCGCCGCGCCCTGGCAGCCGCCCAGGAGCCCGCCTCATGACCTGGGCCCTCCCGGAGCAGCACCTGCTGCCCGACGCCGTCGTCGCCTTCGTCGACGGCGAACTGACCCCACTCGCCCACCAGCGCGCCGCCACCCACGCCGCCCGCTGCCCATGCTGCTCAGCCGACATAGCCGCCCAACGCCAAGCCCGAGCCGCTGTCCGCTCAGCCGACACCCCCGGTGCCCCCGCAGGCCTCCTCGCCGCGCTCCGCGCCATCCCCCAAGAGGTAGACCTCCCCACCGCCCCCGACGGCCTGGCCGTAACCCAAGACGGCCAACTAGTAGCCCTCCAACGCCCCACCCCGACCCGTCCCACCCGCGCCACCGCCACTCCCGCCCACTTGGCGTCCGCCCACCTCGCGTCGGCCCACTCTGCGTCCGCTCACTCTGCGTCGGCCCACTCTGCGTCGGCCCACTCTGCGTCGGCCCACTCTGCGTCGGCCCACTCTGCGTCCGCTCACTCTGCGTCTGCCCTCCCCGGGTCGTCCCTTCCGGAGGCTTTCGCCGCAGGGGAGCCCCTCGGCTCCTCTCCCCGCTTGGGCGAGGGCAGGTCCGTCGTCGGCCGCCGCGCAGGCGCGGGAGTAGTCGTCTCCGGCCTCTTCCTAGGCGCCTTGGCCCTGGTCAACACCAGCGGCGGCGCCCCAGCCTGGCTGAACACAGGCCCCCTCCCCGGCGACGTCGAATGGGTCAGCTCCGTAGGCTCCCGCCTCTTCACCGCCCGCTAACCCGCCCCACTCCCTCCCGCTCCTCCACCACCCACGCGCGGCTCCTCTGCCCCCCCCCCCCGCAGATTCTCTCCGCCACCCACCTGCGGTTTCTTGCCCACATGTGGCTTCTTGCCCCACACGTGGCTCCTTGCCCCATGTGGCCTCCTCGCCGACGACCGGCTCCCCCTTTCACATGCGGCTTCCTCACCTGCGTGCGGCCCGCACCCGGCCCGGCCCAACGCCACTGCCCGCCCCAAGCCCCTCCCAGAGTGCACCTCACTCGCCCGACTCCCCCTGCGGCGCACCCACTCCTCACGCACTTTCGCGGTTCCTGGAGCGGGTACCCATGCCCTGCTCCCGCCACTACTCCGCCGACCCGCGTCCACTCGGCAACGCCCTGCGCCACCAGCCGCCACGCTTGCGTCGCCACCCGGCAAGGCCCTGCGTCACCGCCGCGCTGCGGGTCGTCACGCCTGGGTCATCTCCCGGCACCCCGCGCCGCCGGCTGCTGCGCCTGCGCCGCCGGCCGCCATCGCCGGGGTCACCACCCGGCACCCCAGCACCCCTGCGCTACCAGCCGCCACGCCCTGCGACGCCAGCTGCCGGTCGAGGCGTCGTGTTCGCACCTCGTCGCCGGCCGCGGCTATGGGCGGCTCTCTATTCGCCGAGTCCTCCGCCGGTCGGAGCCGCCATCACAGCTTTCGCGCGTCTTCTCGCCGCGTCCATGCTGCCTCTCAGCCTCGCCACCACCTCCTCCCGGTGTTTCTCGTCGGTGCCGCGCTGGAGGCAACCAGCACTTCACCGCTGGTCAGTCATCCTGTAGTGGATGAGCGAGCAGTCCCCCACCCCCGAGATCCCGGCTGACCAGCGGATCGGCCCCCGGCCCCTGCACCGGCCCTCGGTCGACCCGTCCGAGTCCGCCGTCTTCGGCAGGCCGGAGGGGGTCGAAGGCGCGTTCGCCGGGGGTACGGCGCCGCGGCTCAACCAGCTTCGGCAGGCCCCGCCGACTCCCGAGGCGCTGGGGTCGGCGTTCGGTCGTCCTGATGGGGCGCGCGAGACGTTGCAGCGGCCGCCAGGGGCGGGCCATCCGGATGACGGTGAGGCGGGTCCGGTCTGGTCGGCCGACCGCAACCCGTGGCGGGACCCGGGGGCGGGGGCGGTCATCGGTCCGCCCGCCCTCGATGTGGCCGACGAGGCCGATGACAAGAAGTCCGTGGGTCGTGGGCAGCTGCTCAGCCTGCCCGATGTGCTGTTCGGCCGGCGGGTCAAGCCGATGGCGCTGGCCGTGCTCGGGGTGGTCGCGCTGCTGGTCGGCGCGGCGGGTGGGGTGGGTGGCTGGCTGCTCGCCCGCGGCGGCGACAGCCTCACCAGCGACGTCACCCTCGCCGAGACCAACCCCGGCAAGGAGCGCCCGCCGGGGTCGGTGGCCGACATCGCCGCGCGCGTGCGGCCCGCGGTGGTGTCGATCGAGGTCAAGCTCGCCCAGGGCGGCGGCGGGTTCGGCTCCGGGGTGGTGATCGACGGTAGCGGCTACATCGCCACGAACTGGCACGTCGTCACCCTGGAGGGGCGCGCCGACGAGACGGCGCAGATCAGTGCGCTGTTCACCGACGGCACGCGGGCCAAGGCGCGCGTCGTCGGCACCGACCCCAAGACCGACCTGGCCGTCATCAAGGTCGACGTCGACAACCCCACCGTCCTGGCCTTCGGCAACTCCGACGAGCTGCAGGTCGGCGACGCCGTGATCGCCATCGGCTCGCCGCTCGGCCTCACCGACACCGTCACCGAGGGCATCGTCAGCGCCATGAACCGGCCGGTCGTCGCGGGCGGCGACAACGGCCAGGAGCCGATCACCTACGACGCGATCCAGACCGACGCCGCCGTCAACCAGGGCAACTCCGGCGGACCGCTGGTCGACTCGACCGGCGCGCTGGTCGGCATCAACTCCGCGATCCGCAGCAGCGCGGGCAACACCGGCAGCGTCGGACTCGGCTTCGCCATCCCCTCCAACGACGCCCGCCGCATCACCGAGGCCCTGATCCGCGACGGCCGCGTCGCCCACGCCGACCTCGGCGCCAACGTCCGCTCGGTCTCGGCCGACACCGCCGAGGGCGCCCAGGTCGTCAACGTCGCCGACGGCGGCGCCGCCCAGCGCGCGGGCATCATCGAGGGCGACGTCATCCGCAAGGTCGGCGACCGCCAGGTCCGCACCGCCGCCGAGCTGACCGTCGCCGTCCGCACCCACACCCCGGGTGCCACCGTTCCCGTCGTCCTGGCCCGCCAAGGCCAAGAGCTCACGATTCAGGTAACCCTCGGTTCGGACTGATTGGCTAGGCTGGCACCGAGGCGTCACTTCGGAGGTAGAGGGTGTTCGAGAGCATCGGCTGGGCCGAGATCCTGGTTCTCGGCATCGCGGGCCTGTTCATCCTCGGTCCCGAGCGCCTCCCCGACGCCGCCGCCTGGGTGGGCCGCTCCCTGCGCAAGGTCCGCGAGTTCGCTACCGGCGCCCGCGACCAGCTCAAGAACGAACTCGGCCCCGAGTACGACGAGTTCCGCAAGCCCATCGAAGACCTGCGCCAACTCCGCAACTTCGACCCCAAGCAGATGATGGCCAACCACCTTTTCGGCGACGACCACGACGGCACCAAGCCCAACGGCTACGCCCCGTCCCCCCAACCGGCCATCCCCGACCCCAACCCCACCACACCACCCCAGGGCTCTACGCCGAATCAACCCTCCGCGTCGAACCCCGCTCCCGCACCGAACCCCGGTGCCACCCCCCAGTCCGGCCCGGCCCCGAAGCCCACCTTCGACCCCGACGCCACCTGATCAGCCACTCCGCCACCCGACGACCAGCACCGAGACCGGCGCTGACGAGCGCCCTCACCGGCCAGCGCGGAACAGCAACCTGATCACCGGCGATCCCGCCACCGACGTCCCGACGTTGTCCACACTCCCGACATCACCCTGGCACCCCACACCGCCTCATCGATAACCTGGCGGCGGGGGGCCGGATGCTTGCGCAGGGAAAGAAGGTCAGCGCCCGGCCGGGCTGACGGAGAGCATGCGCCCGGCGAGACCCCGCGCGCGGACGCTGAGCTTGCCCGCGATCTCGTGCAGCACCTTCGCCGCGGGGGCGTCCGGCTGGGACTTGACCAGTGGGTTGCCCGCGTCGCCGCCCTCACGGAGGCGGGGGTCGAGGGGGACCTGGCCGAGCAGGGGGACGTCGGAGCCGACGGCGGTGGTCAGCGAGTCGGCGACGGTCTGGCCGCCGCCGGTGCCGAAGAGGTCCATGCGGGTGCCGTCGGGCATCTCCAGCCACGACATGTTCTCGATGACGCCCGCCACCCGCTGCCGGGTCTGCAGGGCGATCGCGCCCGCGCGCTCGGCGACCTCGGCGGCGGCCTGCTGCGGGGTCGTCACCACGAGGATCTCGGCGTTGGGGATCAGCTGGGCGACCGAGATCGCGATGTCGCCGGTGCCGGGGGGCAGGTCGAGCAGCAGGACGTCCAGGTCGCCCCAGAAGACGTCGGCGAGGAACTGCTGCAGCGCGCGGTGCAGCATCGGGCCGCGCCAGACGACCGGGGTGTTGCCGGGGGTGAACATGCCGATCGAGATCACCTTCACGCCGTTGGCCTGCGGCGGCAGGATCATCTTCTCGACCTTGGTGGGCTTGTCCGTCGCGCCGACCATGCGCGGGATGGAGTGCCCGTAGATGTCGGCGTCGACGATACCGACCTTCACGCCGCGGGCGGCCATCGCCACCGCGAGGTTGACCGTCACGCTGGACTTGCCGACCCCGCCCTTTCCGGAGGCCACGCAGTACACGCGGGTCAGCGAGCCCGGCTCGGCGAACGGGATCTTCGGCTCCTCGGCGTCGCCGCGCAGCGTCTTGCGCAGCGTCGTGCGCTGTTCGTCGGACATGACGTCCAGCTCGACGGCGACCGAGACCACACCGTCGAGCGCGGACACGGCGTCGGTGACGTCCTTGGTGATCTTGTCCCGCAGTGGACAGCCCGCGACCGTCAGGTAGATGGCCACGTCCACGCGGCCGTCCGGGTGCACGGTCACGTCCTTGACCATGCCGAGGTCGGTGATCGGCTTGTGGATCTCCGGGTCCTGCACGCCCGCCAGCGCGGTGCGCACGGCCTCGGTGCTGGGAACCTGCTGCGTGGAAGTCACCAGCCCATGCTACGGACTGGTAGCACGCCGCTCTCATGGGCTGCACCACAGGAAGTGTGTACGCTCCGTAGGATTGGCGGTCTCTCCCGGTGAAGTAGGAGGACGTGTTGACGCTGCCGGAGCAGGCTGCCCGGCCAACCCGCGAACAGCTCGTTGCCTGGCGAAACTTCCTGCGCGCGCACGCCCGCATCAATCGCAGCCTGGAGACCGAGCTGGTCGCCGAGCAGAGGCTGTCCCTCGGCTCCTACGACGTGCTCGTCCAGCTGGCGGAGGCCCCGCGCAGGCGACTGCGGATGGCCGAGCTCGCCGATGCCGTGCTGCTCTCGCGCTCGGGGGTGACCAGGCTGGTCGACCGGCTGGAGCGGGCCGGGCTCGTCGCGCGCGAACGGGTCGCCGGTGACGGGCGCGGGGTGATCGCCGCCCTTACCGACCGGGGCCTCGACACGCTGCGGACGGCCTCGCGCACGCACCTGGCGGGCGTGGTCCGGCACTTCGTGGCGCACCTGGACCCGCAGGACCTGGCCGAGATCGGCCGCATCTGCGGGAACCTGGCCGATCAGCCGGAGTGATGGGCCTCGCTCCACCGGGGATCGTCGCGGACGACCTCGGCGGGGCGCTTGCGCCTGGCAGGCTCGCCCTGCAGGCCGGCCTTGAGCTTCTCCAGCTCGCTGCGCAGGTAGTCGCGGGTGGCGACCTCACCGACGGCCAGCCGCAGCGCGGCCAGCTCACGGGCCATGTACTCGGTGTCGGCCTTGGTCTGCGCGGCCCTGGCCCTGTCCTCCTCCAACGACCCCCGGTCGCGGTCGTCCTGGCGGTTCTGCGCGAGCAGGATCAGCGGCGCGGCGTACGCGGCCTGCGTGGAGAAGGCCAGGTTGAGCAGGATGAACGGATAGGGGTCCCAGCGCAGCGACACCGCGACCAGGTTCAAAGTGATCCAGGTCACCACGATCATCGTCTGCCAGAACAGGAACTTCCCCGTCCCGAGGAAACGCGCCAGGTTCTCCGAGAACCGGCCGAACGCGTCCGGGTCGAAGCTGAAGCGCAGCCCGCGCGGGGCGCGCGGCTGGTCGAGCCTGCGGCGGCTCGTCGGCTCAGGCACCGGTGACCCCTTCATACGCGGAGTGCCGCCATCCGTCGGGCAGCAGGTGGTCCAGGACGTCGTCGACGGTGACCGCGCCGAGCAGGTGCTCGTCGTCGTCCACCACGGGCGCGCACACCAGGTTGTAGGTGGCGAAGTACCGGGCGATGTCCACCAGCGAGTCACCCGGCCGCAGCGAGGTCAGCTCCCGGTCGACCGCGCCCGCGGCCAGAGTGGACGGCGGCTCCCGCAGCAGCCGTTGGATGTGGACCAAGCCGAGGTAGCGGCCGGTCGGCGTGGCGCTGGGCGGCCTGCACACGAACACCATGCTGGCCAGCGCCGGGGTGATGTCGGGGTTGCGCACCCTGGCCAGCGCCTCGGCGATGGTCGAGTCGTGCGAGACGATGATCGGCTCGGGGGTCATGAGCCCGCCCGCGCTGTCGAAGCTGTACTCCAGGAGCCGCTTCACCGGCGCGGACTCCTCCGGCTCCATCAGCTCCAGCAGCCGGTCCTTGTCCGGTTCGGACAGTTCGGCGAGCAGGTCGGCCGCGTCGTCGGGGTTCATCGCCTCCAGCACGTCGGCGGCCCGTTCCTCGTCGAGGTGGCTGAGCAGGTCGGTCTGCGCGTTCTCGGACAGCTCCTCGATCACGTCGGCCAGCCGCTCGTCGTCCAAGGCGTCGGCCACCTCGTAGCGCCGCTTCGGCGGCAGGTCCTCCATCGCCTTGGCGACGTCGGCCGCCCGCATCGTCTCGAACACCGCCACCAGCCGGTGCGCGTCCTGCGGCTGCCCCGCCAGCTCGGTGACCCCGGGCGCGCGCACGTCCGACCACTCCAGCACCTGCAGTGGCCCCCGCCTGCTCAGCCGCCCGGTGCGCTCGCGCACCGCGATGCGGCCCAGCACCCAGTCGCGGGTGCGCGTGGGCTCCATCGCCGCGTCGACCACGACGGCGCTGTGCCCGGTCTGCAACACGGTCACCCGCGCGTCGAGCAGCTGCCCGATGACCAGGGTCTCCTGCTCGCGCTGGGTGAAGTGGCGCATGTTGACCAGTCCGGTGGCCAGCGTCACCGCGTTCGGGTCGATGCCCGCGACCCGCAGCATCGGCACGAAGATCCGCCGCCGCGTCGCCAGTTCGACCACCAGCCCGAGCACCCTCGGCGGCGCGCCGTCGGCGCGCAGCCCGGCGACCAGGTCGCCGATCTTGCCGATCGACTCCCCGTCGGGCCCGAACACCGGCAGCCCGACCAACTGCGCCGCGAACACCCTGGTGGTAGCCACGTCGGCCAGGCTAGCGGCCTCCCGGCCGCCTCACCGGCCAACGTCATCCGGGCCGGATCAGCTCATCGCCTCGATGATCGCCTCGGCGTTCTGGCCCGCCGGGTCGTCCTCGTCCGAGGTGAGCCAGCACTCGACGGCGCGGACGAACGTCCACTTGCGCGCCGTGGCCCTGTCCATCCCAGTCGCCTCAACGATGAAGTCCACTCGCTGCGACAGGTCACCCTCGTCCGCGCGGTTCCACAGCAGTGGAATCACCCCGAACTCCGGGTCGCCGGCCAGTGGCTTCGGGTCGATCACCAGCCACGGCTCGCGCCCGCCCGCCAGCACGTTCTCGAAGTGCAGGTCCTCGTTGACCAGCCGCGACCCGGATCGTGGACCGAGTTCGCGGCAGTAGGCGACCGCGCGGTCGATCAGCTCGGCGTCCACGGCGTCGCCGGTCTCCCGGAGGACGGCGTTCTCGGCGGGCAGCTCCGCGGTCCACCGCTCGGCGACCTCGCGCAGGTGGCGCATCCCGGCTGGTGCGGGGCGGTCGAGCCTGCGCATCAACCCGGCCACGACCTCCAGTGCCGCCTCCAGCGGGAGGCTGCGCAGGTCGGTCTCCGCGTCGAGCCGTTCCAGCAGCAGGCTCCAGCCCGCCACCGCGAGCAGCCGCACCGCGCCGTCGCCGTCCCACATCCGCAGCGCCAGCGCCTCGTGCTCGGCCTCCGGGTGCGGCCAGCCGATCTTGAGCACGGCCCGGCTCCCGTCGGCGCGCAGCACAGGCTGCACCACCGAGCAGAACCCGTACCAGGAAGTCCCGTCCGCCGTCAGTGACCACCACCGCATCGCGTCCGCGCCCTGCTCGGGCAGGGTCGCCAGCCACGCCAGCTGCTCGTCCTCACCTCGCCGGACGAAGTCCTCGGTGAACCTGGCCGGGATGTCGAGCGCCCGCTGCTCGCCCACGCTTCCCCCATGGTGTTGGTCACGATGGCGGTCCGGCGACCGCCGTGGTCGACTAGAACATCAAGTCAGTTACCGGTCGGTATCCCAGCTCGGAGGCCCGATGCGCTCGCCCAAGGACTTCTTCCGCCCGCTCGCGGTCGGCGCCCCGGAGCCGCTGCGCGAGATCCCGTTCCGGCCATCCCGGATGATTCACTTCTTCGACCCGAGCAACGAGAAGATGGCCGCCAAGGTTCCCGACATGGCGACCCAGGCCGACGTCCTGCTCGGCAACCTTGAGGACGCCGTCCGCGCCGACCGCAAGGAAGCGGCCCGCGCGGGCCTGGTCAAGGTCGCCAAGGAAACCGACCTCGGCGACGCCCAGCTCTGGACCCGCGTCAACAGCCTCGACTCCCCGTGGGTGCTCGACGACCTGATCACCCTGGTCACCGAAGTCGGCGACAAGCTCGACGTGATCATGGTCCCCAAGGTCGAGGGCGCCGCCGACATCCACTACGTCGACCGCCTCCTCGCCCAGCTGGAAGCCCGCGCGGGGCTGAGCAGGCCGCTGCTCGTGCACGCCATCCTGGAGACCGCTTCCGGCGTCGCCAACGTCGAGGAGATCGCCACCGCCAGCCCTCGCATGCAGGGCATCTCCCTCGGCCCGGCCGACCTCGCCGCCAGCCGCCGGATGAAGACCACCCGCGTCGGCGGCGGCCACCCCGGCTACCTGGTGCGCACCGATCCCGAGGGCGACGACCTGACCGCGGGCCGCACGACCTACCAACAGGACCTCTGGCACTACACCGTCGCCCGCATGGTCGACGCCTGCGCGGGTGCGGGCATCCTGCCCTACTACGGCCCCTTCGGCGACATCGCCGATGTCGTGGCCTGCGAGGACCAGTTCCGCAACGCCTTCCTGCTCGGCTGCGTCGGCGCATGGAGCCTGCACCCGAAGCAGATCGCCATCGCCAAGAAGGTGTTCTCGCCCGCCCCCGACGACGTCGCCTGGGCCCGTCGGGTGATCGCCGCCATGGGCGACGGCACCGGCGCGGTGATGATCGACGGAAAGATGCAGGACGACGCCACCGTCAAGCAGTGCCGCGTCGTCGCCGACCTCGCCGACGCCCTCGCCGCCCGCGACCCCGAGCTCGCCGCGGCCTACGAGGCCGCCACCAAGGAGGCACTCGCGTGAGCCACACCCCCCGCCGCTCCGTCCTGTACATGCCCGGCGCCAACGAGCGCGCCCTGGAGAAGGCCAAGACCCTCCCCGCCGACGCCCTGATCCTCGACCTAGAGGACAGCGTCGCCCCCGACGCCAAGGCGGACGGCCGCAAGCGCGTCACAGAGGCGGTCGGCGCGGGCGGCTACGGCACCCGCGAGCTGACCATCCGCGTCAACGGCCTGGACACCGAGTGGCACGCCGACGACCTGCGCGCCGCCGCTGAAGCGGGCCCCGCCGCCGTCGTCGTCCCCAAGGTGAACTCCGCGGCCGAGGTCCACGCCGTCGAGCGCGCCCTGGAAGCCGCGGGCGCTCCCGACCACACCGCGATCTGGGCCATGGTCGAGACCCCGATCGCCATGCTGCACGCTCACGACATCGCCTCGGCCAGCGAGCGCCTGACCGTCCTGGTGATGGGCACCAACGACCTGGCCAAGGAACTGCACGCCGAGCACGTGCCCGGCCGCGCCCCGCTTCTCGGCGGCCTGTCGCTGGCCCTGCTCGGCGCCCGCGCGGCGGGCAAGGTCATCCTCGACGGCGTCTACAACGACGTGAAAGACCTCGACGGTTTCGCCGTGGAGTGCCGCCAGGGACGAGAGTTCGGCTTCGACGGCAAGACCCTGATCCACCCTGGTCAGATCGGCCCGTGCAACAACATCTTCGCTCCTTCCGATACAGAGGTCGAGCACGCCCGCAGGGTGATCTCCGCCTTTGAGGAAGCCACGGCCGCGGGCCGGGGAGTGGTGACCGTCGACGGCCGGATGATCGAGAACCTGCACGTGGCCAACGCCCGTCGGATCCTTGATGTCGATCACGCGATCCGAGCCGGGTCGATCGACGCTGGGTAACCGCCGTTTAGTGACGATCAGTTACATGATCGTCTATCTGTGACCTCACTCTCCCGCTTATGGGCCAAGCCTTCTCGCTATCTGGTAACTAAACGTGAAAAACTACGGCTGTTCGGTCCAGTTCTGCTGATACGTCCTCCGCAACTTTGCGCTGTTGCTCGCCGACGGACGAAATTGGTGCTTAGCCTTCCCGCCATCTAATGGCTGCAGGGGGAAGGGGAGGCCGGCGACCGGCATGGCATGCCATGGCCCGGGCCGGACCCGCGAATGAGACCGACGGTGGTGCAGGGGTTCGCCGACGCCGCGCTGCGGTGGCCGGACGCGGTCGCGATCGGCGGCGCCGATCCGATGACCTACGCGCAGCTCGCCGCGCGCGTGGGCGGAATCGCCCGCGCCCTGACGGGCATCGCCCCTGGCGACCGGATCGGCATCGCCCTGCCGCACGGTCCGCGGGCCATCGCGGGCGTGTTGGGAGCCTTGGCCGCGGGCGCGGCCTACGTCCCGCTCGACCCCGCGTTCCCCGCCCGAAGACGGGCCGAGATGGCCGCCACGGCCGGGCTCTCGGCCGTGCTCACCGACGCGTCCACCGCACTGCCCGGCATCAGGATCGATGACCTCCCTGACAGTCCCCTGACGCCCGCCGAACCAGGCGAAGCCGCCTACGTGCTGTTCACCTCCGGCTCCACCGGAGTGCCGAAGGCCGTCGCGCAGACCCACGACAACCTCCGACACGTCGTGGACAACCAGATCGCCACCCTCGGCATCCGCCCCGGCGACTCGCTCAGCCTCTTGGCCTCGCTCTCCTTCGACGCCGCCATCCCGGATCTCTTCCCCGCCCTGCTCACCGGTGCCACCGTCGTCCCGATCGATGTCCGCGCCGTAGGCGTCGCCGACACCGCCCGCCTGCTGGCCGAGCACGAAGTCACCGTCTACCACTCCACGCCGACCCTGTACCGCTACCTGCTCGACACGGGAGTGCGACTGCCCGCCGTCCGCACCGTTCTGCTCGGCGGCGAGCAGGCTGCCTGGTCCGACCTGCGCCGAGGCATCGCCGTCTTCGGCGAGGACTGCCTGTTCGTCAACGGCTACGGAGCCACCGAGGTCACCTTCGCCGCCCAGTTCCGCGTTCCCGCGGCCGACCTGCCCGACACCGACGGACCCGTTCCCATCGGCTTCCCGCTGCCCGGGTTCGACGTGCGCCTCGCGCCCGACGGCGAACTCGTCGTGACCGGGCAGAACCTGCTGGGCGGCTACCTCAGCGGCCCCGGTGACCGCTTCGGCGTCGATCCGGACGGCACCCCCACCTACCGGACCGGCGACCTCGGCAGGCGCGACCCCGACGGCTCCCTGGTGTGTCTCGGCAGGCTGGACCGCCAGCTCAAGGTTCGCGGCCACCGCGTCGAACCCGCCGAGGTCGAAGCCGCGCTGACCGCCGCGAGCGGCGCCCGGTCCCGGGTGATCGTCCGCGACGAACGGCTCCTCGGCTACGTCGAGTCCACCGACGCCGACCCCGCAGCCGTGCGTTCCGCCATCGCCGAGGTCCTCCCGCCGCACTGCGTACCCCAATCCGTGGTCGCGGTCGCCGCGTTCCCGCTCACCGTGACCGGCAAAGTCGACGAGCGCGCCCTGCCCGAGCCCGCCACCGCCGCGCCTGGTCGCCCGATGAGCGACACCGAGCGAGTCGTGCACGACGCGTGGTGCGCCGTGCTCGGCGTCGCCTCGGTGGACTTGGACGTCGCATTCTTCGACGCCGGCGGTCATTCGCTGACCCTCGGTGCCCTGCGGTCGCGGCTCGCCGCCGACACCGGCGGCGACATCCCCATCGCCCGGCTGTTCCAACACTCCACGGTCGCGGCCCAGGCCCGGTACCTCGACGCGGTGACCCGCCCAGCGGACCGCGGCGTGACCGACCCGACGGGCGACACCTCCAACGAGGCGCAGGATGGCCCTGATCAGATCGCTGTCGTCGGACTCTCCTGCCGGTTCCCCGGCGCGCCGGACGCCGCCACGTTCTGGTGGAACCTGTGCGCCGGAGTCGACTCCGTTCACGACCACACCGACGCCGAGCTGGCCGCCCTGGGCATCGGTCCCGGTCTGCGCGCCGACCCCGCCCACGTCCGCGGCCACGGCGCGCTGCCCGGCGTCGAGGACTTCGACGCGGCCTTCTTCGGCTTCACCCCGGCGGAAGCCGAGACGACCGACCCGCAGCACCGCCTGTTCCTGGAGGCCGCGTGGTCGGCACTGGAGGACGCGGGCCACGATCCGGCGCGCGAACCGGGCCGGGTCGGGGTGTTCGCCTCCGCGTCGGTCAACCGCTACTTCCTCTACCACCTGTTCGACAATCCGGCGGTCGCAGGCGGCATCGACCCCGACGACTGGGAAGGCAGGCTGCTCGGCCGCCACCAAGCCGACCACCTGCCCGGTCAGATCGCCTACCGACTCGGCCTGACCGGCCCGGCGATGGCGGTGCAGAGCGCCTGTTCCAGCGCGCTCGTCGCGGTGTGCGAAGCGGCGCAGAACCTGGCGGACTACCGCTGCGACACCGCGCTGGCCGGTGGAGTGGCGGTGGTGTGGCCCCGTCACCGCGCGGGCGGGATGTCCTCCCCCGATGGCCGGTGCCGAGCCTTCGACGAAGCCGCGGCGGGCACCGGCTACGGCTCCGGGGTCGGTGTCGTCGTGTTGCGCAGGCTCTCCGACGCCCTCGCCGACGGCGACCACGTCTACGCCGTGCTTCCTGGGTGGGGCGTCACCAACGACGGCGCGGAGCGGGCCGGGTTCGCCGTCCCCGGCCCGACCGGTCAGGCCGAGGCCATCGCCGACGCCCTGGCTGCGGCCGGGATCGACGCGGGCGACGTCGGCTTCGTCGAAGCGCATGGGAGCGGGACGCCGCTGGGCGATGCCATCGAGGTCGCGGCGCTCACCGATGTCTTCGGTGATGTCGAGCGCTGCGCGCTCGGATCGGTCAAGACCAACATCGGCCACCTCGACGCGGCTGCGGGCATCGCCGGACTCATCAAAGCGGTGCTCGCCGTGCGGCACGGGCTCATCCCGCCGAGCCTGCACTTCACCGCGCCGCACCCCGATGTCGACCTCGGGCCCTTCACCGTGCCGACGAAGGTGAGCATCTGGCCCGCGGGCAGGCGGGTCGCCGGGGTGAGCTCCTTCGGCGTGGGCGGGACCAACGCGCACGTGCTGGTTCAGCAGTCCGAAGAGGATTCTCCTGGCGAAGTCGACCGCCGCGTGTGGGTGCTGCCGGTCTCGGCACGTGACCCGCGTGCCCTCGCGCAGGCTCTGGTGAACCTGCGCGAGCACATCGCCGAGCATGCGCCGCGCGTGGCTGACGTCGCCTACACGCTGGCGACGGGGCGAAGGGCGTTCGACAGCCGCGTGGCTGTCGTGTGCACGGATGAGACGGTGCTGGCCGCGCTGGACGCGGCGATCGAGGAAGCTCATGACTCCAGCAGACCGGAAAGTCTGGCCGCCCGCCTCGGCCGAAAGTACGAAGTCGATCCTACTTTGGTGGGGACGTCGTCCTACCAAAGTAGGAAATCCCTGATCTCCCAATGGATGTCGGGTCAGGATGTCGAGTGGGCGGCGGAGTTCGACGGCCAGCCGGTGCGCCGCGTTCCGCTCCCAGCCTACCCATTCCAGCGATCCCGCTACTGGATCGACCCGCCAGGCAAGGAAGTTCTCTAGTGGACTGGTTCGTCAACCGCGTCCCGCGCCCCGGTGCGGACGTCCAGCTCTTCTGCCTGCCGTACGCGGGGGCGGGGCCTTCCGCGTTCGCCGCGTGGGCGGGAGCGGCCGGACCGCGGATCGAAGTCCACGCACTGGCGCTGCCTGGCCGTGAGCGGCGCATCCAGGACGACCCGAGGTTCGCTGTCGCCGACATCGCCGCCGCGCTCGCCGAGCGGGCCGACCGCCCCTTCGCGCTGTACGGGCACTCCATGGGTGCCCGCCTGGGCTACGAGGTCGTCCGCGAACTGCGCCGCACGGGGAAGGCGCTGCCGGTCCGCCTCGTCGTCGGTGGCTGCCGCGCGCCGCACCTGACCGCGGCGACGATCTTCGACGGGCTCTCTGGCGTTGACGACGAGGAACTGGTGCGCAGACTGGTCGACGGCGGCGGCCTGCCCGCCGACGTAGCCGCCTCACCGGAGATGGTCGAGCTGCTGCTGCCCGCCCTGCGCGCCGACTTCGCCTGGATCGACGACTACGTCCACACCGGGGAACCGCCGCTGCCAGTGCCGATCACCGCCTGCCACGGCGCGCGGGACAAGGCGGTGGACGTCGAGCAGGCGGCGGCTTGGGCCGAGCACACCGACGACTTCACCATCCGCCGGTTCGACGGCGGCCACTTCTTCCTCCACGACGACGAAGCCGCCCTGCTGGCGGCGATCGGCGCGGAGATCCTTCCAGTCCGGCCCGACGACAGGCCGCGGCTCGGCGACACCGAGTGGTCGGTCTGGCCGGACGCCGAGCTGCGCACCGCGGGGTTCCCCGTCGAGGGGCTGCAGTGGTTCGCCGATCCCGACGTCGCCGAAGCCGCGGACGCCGTTCTCGCCGGCGGCGACGCAAGCGCCTACTCCGACCACTTGGCCGCGGCGCTGGAGCGCACCGACGAGCGGCTGAACAAGGTCATCGCGGACCCCCTGTTCGCCGAGGCCCTGACGTGGCAGAACGCCGAGCTGGCCCGGCTTGTCGCTCAGGGGATGTCGCGGCGGGCCTCCACCCGGCGCAGGCAGCGTCTCGTCGTCGGCCGCTACTGGCAGCGCTACTGCGCCAAGAACGAGACCATTGGGTTCTTCGGGCCCGAGCTTCCGGTGCGGATCGCTCGGGGTGCACAGCCGCTGACCGCCGCGCCCGGCCCCGCTCTGGTGCGCGGACGCGCGGTCCGGTTCGAGGCGTGGGCGATGGCCGCCGTCGGCGAGGCGCTGTGCGCGGACCCCGCCGTGCGCGCCTGGATGCCGCCGCGGCCCGCGCCGCACTTGACGGTCCGCGACCGCCACGTGCTCAGGCCCGCCAGGCCGCCGCTCCCGCTGAGCCCGGCCGAGGCGATCGCGATCGAGCTGTGCGACGGCAGGCCCGCCCGCGCGGTGCTCACCGCGCTCGCCGAGCAGGTGCGCGACGCCGAACTCTTGCTGGAGCGACTGGTCGAGCGCGATGTGCTCACCTGGGACGCCGACCTGCCCATCGGGCCGAACGCCGAAACCGTGCTCCGCGAGCGCATCGCCGCGATCGGGGACCCGGCGGTCCGCGAGTCCGCGTCCTCGACCGTGGACCGGATCACCTCCGCCCGCGACGCCGTGGCCGCCGCCGCGGGCGACCCGCGCGCCTTGACCGAGGCGATGACCGCCTTGGACGCGGTGTTCACCGACATCACCGGCCGGGCGGCCAATCGCGAGGGCGGTCAGACCTACGCCGCGCGCACCCTGGTCTACGAGGACACCGTCCGCGACCTTGATGTCGTGGTCGGCACCGAGCTGCTCGACGCGGTGGCCGAACCGCTGGCCCTGCTGCTGCGCGCCGCGCGCTGGCTCACCGGCGCGCTGGCCGACGCCTACCGGTCCGCGCTCGCCGAGCTGTACGACGACCTCGCGGGCGACGGGCCGGTCTCGCTGGCCGACCTGTGGTTCCTGGCCCAGAGCCTGTTCTACGGCGACGGTCCGCGTCCGGTCGACGCGGTCACCGCGGACTTCGCCGCGCGCTGGGCCCGGCTCTTCGGCATCTCCGACACCGCGCGGATCGACCTCACCACCGCCGAGCTCGCCGCTGGGGCCGCCGAGGCGTTCCCCGACCGCGAGACCGGATGGTCGGCGGGCGCGATCCACAGCCCGGACCTGCAGTTCTGCGCCTCCTCGGTCGAGGAGCTCAACCAGGGTGACCACGTGGTGGTTCTCGGTGAGCTGCACACCGCCTGGGCGAGCCTGGACTGCCCGGTGTACGCCTCCTGGCACCCCGATGCCGCCAGGCTCCGGGATCGACTGGCCGAGGACCTCGGCGGTGAGCGGGTCCGGCCGCTGTTCCCGGCCGACTGGCCGCGGCGCACCGGCCGCCTCGGAGACGGCCTCGTCGGGGCCACCGACCTGCAACTGGCCTTCGCGGCGGCGCCGGGAGCCGACCGCGAGCGGCTGCTGCCCGCGACCGCGGTGCGCGTCGAGCGCGACACCGCCGTGCTGCCCGACGGCCGGAGACTGCCGCTGCTGGAAGTGTTCTCGGCGCTGCTGGCCACCCACGCCGTCGACGCGTTCAAGCTGGTGACCGCCGCCCCGCACACGCCGCGGATCACGGTGGACCGGCTGGTCGTGGCGCGCGAGACGTGGCGGCTCACCGCCGCGGACTCCGGGCTCACCGAGGCGAGCGGGGAATCGGAGCGCTACCTCGCGGTGCGGCGGCTGCGGGCGCGGCTGGGCCTGCCCGAGAAGGTGTTCGTCAAGATCGGGACCGAGACCAAGCCGTGCTACGTCGACTTCACCGCGCCGGTCTTCGCCCTCTCGCTGTGCGCGATGGTGCGCTCCGCGGCGACCCACGGCGGCGGTGAGGTGTCCCTGACCATCAGCGAGGCGCTGCCCGCCCCCGAGCAGTCGTGGGTGCCCGACGCGCAGGGCAGGCGCTACACCTCCGAGCTGCGGCTGCACATGGTGGACGGCCGATGAGCGCGCACTTGGTCGAACTCGGCGCCACCGGATGGCTGGTGTGGCGCGACGGGCTTCTGCGCTCGGCGGGGCTTCCCGTCACAGGGCTGGACCGCTTCGCCGACGACGAGCTGGCCGTGCTCGCCGACGGCACCCTCGACTGCACCGTGACGGGCGAGGTCTTCGACAAGGCGTTCGCGGACGCGCTGGAGCGCGCGGGCTCGGCCGCGACCGCCACGGCGGCGGACCCGCTGCTGCGCGAGGCGGTCACCTGGCAGAACCCGTCGGTCTTGCTCGCCCTGCACGGCTTGGTCAACGGCAAGCCACAGCGCAACGTGCGCCGACGCGATCGGGAGAAGGCGCTGCTGCGCTACTGGCAGCGCTACTGCGGCAAGAGCGAGACCATCGGCTTCTTCGGTCCGGTGTGCTGGATGCGGGTCGAGGAGGGCGTCGCGCCGCTGACCGTGGCCCCGGGAGGCGCGTCGCCGCGCGGCCGTCGGGTGTTCTTCGAGGCGTGGGCGGTAGCGGCCTTCGCCGACCGGCTGGCCGAGGACGTGGCGGTGCGCCGGTGGTGGCCGGTGCGCCCGCGCCCGCACGTCAGCGTCGAGGGGCAGTCCGCCGTCGTCCCGCTGCTGCCACCGGTCCCGCTGACCGCAGTAGAGGCCGCTGTGCTGGCGCTGTGCGACGGCAGGCCCGCCAAAGACGTCGCGGACGCGGGCATCCAGCGCACGCCAGAAGACACCTACCTGATGCTGGACCGCTTCGTCGAGCGCGGACTGCTGCACTGGGACGCCGGGCTGCCGCTGAGCCCGCGCGCCGAGGAAGTCCTGGCTGAGCGCATCGCGGCCATCGGCGACGCCGCCGTCCGGGCGGGCGCCGAAGCCGGGCTCGCCCGTCTGCGCGCCGGGCGGGACCGCGTCGCGCGGGCCGCCGGTGATCCTGTGGCGTTGGCGGAGTGCCTCGCCGCGCTCGACACCGAGTTCATCGCCATCACCGGCGTGCAGCCGCGCAGGCGCAGCGGCCGGACCTACGCCGGGCGCACCCTCGTCTACGAGGACACCGCGCGTGACGTCGATGTGGTGGTCGGCACCGCGCTGCTGGACCGGATCGCCGAGCCGCTCGACGTGGTGCTGCGCGCCGCCCGCTGGCTCACCGCGGAGCTGGGCGCGGTCATCGGGGCCGCACTGCGCGAGCTGCACGCCGAGCAGACCGGTCCCGTGCGCCTGTCGGACCTGTGGACGCTGAGCCAGGGTCTGCTGTTCACCGGCGACAACCAGCCCGCCGACGCGGTCGCCGCCGAGTTCACGCGGCGCTGCGCGGTCCTGTTCGGCGCCGGCGGAACCCTCTCCTCGGCGGACGCGCTCGCCAAGGCGGCGGAGCTGTTCCCGGCCGCCGAGCCGGGGTGGCCGTCGGGGCGCGTGCACAGCCCGGACATCCAGGTCGCCGCCCCCGACGTCGACGCCATCAACCGCGGCGAGTGCGTGTTCGTGCTCGGTGAGCTGCACCCGGCCAGCACGCCGGTGGACAGCGCGCTGTTCTCGGTATGGCATCCCGACCAGGCCGCCCTGCGCGCCGGGCTCGACGCCGACCTCGGACCCGCCCGGCTGCGGGTCCTGCTGCCCGCGGAGTTCCCCCGCCAGACCGGTCGCACCCGCCACGGCCTCGACGGGCCGCTGGACCGGGAGCTGGGCATCGGCGACGCCACCGGAGCCGACCTCGACCGCTCGGTGCCCGGCACGGCCTGCCTGGTCGAGGACATCGACGGGGAACTCGTCGTAGTCCTGCCCGACGGCGGGACGTGGCCGCTGCTGGAGGCGTTCCACGACCTGCTGAGCGCCAAGCTCATGGACAGCTTCAAGCTGCTCGCCCCCGCCGCGCACACCCCGAGGGTCACCATCGGCGAACTCGTCGTGGCCCGCGAGACCTGGCGTACGACGGTCGCCGAGACCGGGCTCGCCACGGTGACCGGCGAGCGCGAGCGCTACCTCGCGGTGCGGGCCGTGCGCGCGCGCCTCGGGATGCCGGAGCGGGTCTTCGCCAAGATCGGCACCGAGACCAAGCCCTGCTACGTCGACTTCACCGGGCCGCTGCACGCCCAGGTGTTCGCCTCGATGCTGCGCACCGCGGCCGCCGAAGGCGGGCCGGAGGTGTCGGTCGTCTTCACCGAACTGCTGCCGACGCTGGAGCAGGCCTGGCTGGCCGACGGCGAGGGCGATTCCTACGTCAGCGAGCTGCGCCTGCAGATCACCGATCCCGTCCGCTACGGAGGTGGTGCGGTATGAGCACCGTGCTCGACCTGATCGCCGAGCGCGTCCGCGAGCGCGGCGACGCGCCCGCCGTGCGGCAGTGGGACACCACCCTCACCTATGCCGAGCTGTGGCGCAGGGCGTGCGGCGTGGCCGAGGGGCTGGACGTCGCGGCGGGCGCCAGGGTGGGCGTGGGGCTGGCCCGCACGCCGGACCTCGTCGTCGCGTTGTTGGGGGTGCTCATCAGCGGTGCGGCGTACGTGCCGCTGGACCCGGCGCTGCCCGCGGCGCGCAGGCGGACGATCGTGCGGGACTCCGGCGCGGTCACCGTGCTGGACGGTCCTTCCGAGCGCACGGGCGAGCGGGACTCGGCGGCCACGCCCTCCGACGTCGCCTACGTGCTCTACACCTCCGGCTCCACCGGAACCCCGAAGGGCGTGCTGGTCACCCACGCCAGCCTGCGCGCCTTCGCCGTCGACTGCGCGCGGCGGACCGCGGCGGGCCCGGACACCAAGGCGCTGGCAGCGTCCTCGATCGGCTTCGACGCGTCCGTGATCGACCTGATCGTCCCGCTGGTCGCGGGCGGCTGCGTCATGCTCGCGACCGAGGCCGACCGCGCGGACCCGGACCGGCTCGCCGCGTTCGCCGTCGCCCACGGCGTCGACTGGGGGTTTCTCACCCCGGCGGTGCTGGCGCTCGTGGACCCGCACTCGATTCCGGAGTGGACGGTGGTGCTGAGCGGAGGCGACGTCGTACCCGCCGTGCTGGCCCGCCGCTGGCTGCGGGCCGGGCCCCGGCGCTTCCTCAACCTCTACGGCCCCACCGAGACCACCGTCGCCGTCACCGCGCACGAGGCGACCGGCTCCGAAGACGTGCTGCCCATCGGGTCGGCCGTCGGCGGGCACAGCGTGCACGTGGTGGGCGAGGACCTGCGTCCCGCGAACGAGGGCGAACTCCTCATCGGCGGGCCCGGGGTGGCGATGGGCTACCTCGACCGGCCGGGCCTGACCGCCGAGCGGTTCGTCCCCGACCCGTTCGGCGAGCCGGGCGGCAGGCTCTACCGCACCGGCGACCGCGTGCGGCAGCGCCCCGACGGGGGCCTGGAGTACCTGGGCAGGCTGGATCGGCAGGTCAAGATCCGCGGCCAGCGCGTCGAGCCCGGCGAGACCGAGGCCCTGCTGGCCGATGTCGAGGGCGTGGCCGAGTGCGCCGTCGTGGCCCACGGCGACACGCTGATCGCCGTCGTCGCCCCGGAGACCGCGCCTGAAGACCTCGTCGCGCTGGCCGCGCGGCGGCTGCCGTCGGCCTTGGTCCCGGCCAGGGTGCTACGGGTTCCCGCGCTCCCGCTCGCGCCCAGCGGGAAGGTCGACCGGGTCGCCCTCGTCGAGCTGGTCGCCGCCGCCGAGTCCGCGACGAGCTTCACCGACCCGACCGAGGCGGCCGTGGCCGCCGCGTGGGCAGCCGCGCTCGGCCGTGCCCCGGCCGTGGACTCCGACTTCCTGGACGAGGGCGGGCACTCACTGGCGGCGATGCGGATCGTGGCCGCGCTGCGCGCGCGGCTGGGGGTGCGGATCGCGGTCGAAGCCGTGGTTGACGGGCGGACCGTCGCGGGCATCGCCGAACTGGTGGCCAAGGCCGAGCCGCTGGTGGGCCCGGTCGTGCCCACCGGCAGCGCCCCGGTGCTCTCGCCCGCGCAGCAGCGCCTGTGGTTCATGGACCAGCTCGCCCCGGACAGCGCCCCCTACAACATCGCGATCGCCACCCGGCTGCGCGGCCCGCTGGAGCTGTCCGCGCTGCGCCGGGCGCTGACCGCGGTGGCCACCCGGCACGACGTGCTGCGCTGGCGCATCCCGCAGACCGCCGGTGTCCCCTACGCCGTCCGCGATGCCGCCGCGGCCGTCGACCTCGTGGTGATCGACACCGCCGACGTCGCCGATGCCGGCGCGGCACTGGCCCGGGACGGGGCCACCCCGCTGGACCTGGCCACCGGACCCGCCTGGCGGGCTCGGGTGTACCGGACCGGGTCCGACGAGCACGTCCTCGGGCTGGTCTTCCACCACGCGGTCTTCGACGGCTGGTCGCAGGAGGCGTTCCACCGCGACCTCGCCGACGCCTATGCCGGCCGCGACCTGCCGCCGCTACGCGCCGGGTACGCCGACTACGCGGTATGGCGCGCCGAGCGCGACCGCCTCACCGGTCAGTCCGACCTGGACTGGTGGGTTGAGCACCTGCGCGGCGCGCCGACCGTGCTCGACCTGCCCAGGGACCGGCAGCGGCCGGCCGCGCCCAGCTACCGGGGAGCCGAGGCGGGCGCTGCCGTCGCGGGAGCCGACGCGGTGCGCGGGCTTGCCCGGCGCATGGGCACCACGACGGCGACCGTGCTCACCGCGGCCTTCGGCGAACTGCTCGACCGGCTCACCGGCCGCGGCGACCAGGTCGTCGGCCTCGTCATCGCCGACCGGGGGCAGGCGGAGTTCGAGGACGCCGTCGGTTTCTTCATCGACACCGTGCCGCTGCGGCTGCGCGGCGGCGGCAGCTTCGCCGACCGCGTCGCCCGCACCGCCGACGAACTGCGGTCCGCCGTGGCGCACCCGGCCGCGCCGCTGGAGCGGATCGTCGCCGCGCTCGGCGCCGGTCGAGACCCCTCGCGGGCGCCGCTCGTGCAGGTCTTGGTCAACGTGCTCGAATTCGCCGAGCCCGCAGCCCGGCTCACCGGCTGCGACGCCGAGGCCGTGCGGGTGGCCAAGCCGGGATCGCCCTTCGACCTCACCCTCTACATCGACCCGGACCGAGTCGCCGTCGAGACCGTCTACAACCCGGACCTGTTCGACAGAGCCCGGGTCGAGGCGCTGCTCGCCGACCTCACTGAGCTGGCGGGCACGCTCGCCGACACCCCGGACGCGCCCGCTGCCGAGGTGGCCGCGCACCTGCCGCGCGCGGCGGTGCGCACCGCCGCACCCGGAGCCATGGCCGCGACCGTCGCCGCGCCGGCGGTGGGTCCGGGCGGCCCGGAGACGCACACCGAGCGCATGGTCGCCGAGATCTGGTCGACGGTGCTCGGCCACGACGCCCGTCCGGGCGACAACTTCTTCGACATCGGCGGCGACTCGATGGCGATGGCCGCGGTGCACGCCCGGCTCACCCAGGCCACCGGACGCCGCGTCCCGCTGCTCGATCTGTTCCGCCACCCCAACATCCGCGCCCTGGCCCGCTACCTCGACGGCGACGGCAGCCGTCCCGAGCTGACCAGGGCAGCCGAGCGCGCCGCAGCCCGCCGTGCCCGCCCCCGGCCGACCCGACCCGCCCCGCGCCGTGGCGCCCAAGGAGACCCCAGATGACGCATCCCGAAGACACCCCCGGCGCAGAGCCGATCGCGATCGTCGGCTTGGCCGCGCGGGTCCCCGGCGCGGCGGACACCGCGCAGTTCTGGCGAAACCTGGTCGACGGCGTCGAGTCGGTCACCCGCTTCACCCGCGACGAGCAGGTCGCCCGCGGCGCGAAGGCCTCCGACGTGGACGATCCGAGCTGGGTCGCCGCAGCCCCGGTGGTGACCGGGTTCGACGAGTTCGACGCGGGCCTGTTCGACATGTCCGCCCGGGAGGCGCAGGTCGCCAGCCCGCACCACCGGCTGTTCCTGGAGTCCTGCTTCTCCGCGCTGCAGGACGCCGGCTACGACCCGGCGCGCTACGACGGCCCGATCGGCGTCTACGCGGGCACCGGCGGCAACGAGTACCTGTGGGAGAACGTGCTGCGCAACGCCGCCATCGGCGCGTCGCCGTACAACCAGGTCTCGCTGGCGACCCTCAACTCGCCCAACTACGTGGGCACGCTGCCCGCCTACAAGCTCGACCTGCGCGGCCCGAGCCTGACGGTGCACACCGCCTGCTCGACGTCGCTGGTGGCCTTCCACCTGGCGTGCGAGGCGCTGCGCAACCACGAGTGCGACATGGCGCTCGCGGGCGGGGTCAACATCGAGCTGCCGCACGGTGTCGGGTACCTGGGCATGGACGGCTTCACCTCGCCGGACGGCCACTGCCGGCCGTTCGACGCGGGCGCCAACGGCACCGTGTGGGGCAGCGGGGTCGGTGTGGCGCTGGTCAAGCGGCTCTCCGACGCGATCGCCGACGGCGACACCATCCGCGCCGTCGTGCTCGGCAACGCGATCAACAACGACGGCGGCGGCAAGGTCGGGTTCACCGCGCCCAGCCAGGACGGCCAAGCCGAGGCGATCGCGCAGGCCGTCGGCATGGCGGGCGTGGACCCGCGCACCGTCACCTACGTCGAGGCGCACGGCACCGGCACCGCCGTGGGCGACCCGATCGAGGTGGCCGCCCTGGCGGCGGTCTACGGCGACGGGATCGCCGACCGCGGCTGGTGCGGCATCGGGTCGGTCAAGTCCAACATCGGGCACCTGTCGCAGGCGGCGGGCATCATCAGCCTGATCAAGGTCGTGCTGGCCATGGAGAACGGGCTGATCCCGCCGACGGTCAACTACGAGCGGCCGAACCCTGCCATCGACTTCGCCGACACCCCGTTCTGGGTGGCCGACTCGCTCACCCGCTGGGAGCCCGGCGCGGCGCCGCGCCGGGCCGGGGTCAGCTCGTTCGGCATCGGCGGCACCAACGCCCACGTCGTGCTGGAGCAGGCGCCGGTGACCGTGCGGAGGCCGAAGCCGGGACGGCAGGTCCTGCAGGTCTCGGCGCGCTCGGCGAAGGCGCTGGACAAGGCCGTCGCGCAACTCGCCGGGCACCTCGGTTCCGCCGACGTGGCCCTCGCCGACGTCGCGCTCACGCTGCGCGAGGGCAGGCCGTCGTTCCCGCACCGGGTCGCGGTCGTCGCCGAGGACACCGCCGACGCCGCCGCCGCGCTGACGGCCAAGCGCAGGCGGATCACCGGGGTCGCCGCTGAACCGCGGGTGGCGTTCCTATTCTCCGGCCAGGGTTCGCAGTACGCGGGCATGGCCCGGGAGCTGTACGACGCCGAGCCAGTGTTCGCCGCCGCGGTGGACGAGTGCGCCGCCGTGCTCGGCGAGGAACTGCGTGCTCTGCTGCTCGACACCGACGGCGCCGACCTGATCGGCCAGACCTGCCACACCCAGCCCGCGCTGTTCACCGTCGAGTACGCCTTGGCGCGGCTGTGGGAGTCGGTGGGAGTGCGGCCCGCCGCGCTGCTGGGCCACTCCATCGGCGAGTACGCGGCGGCCACCGTGGCCGGGGTGTTCGCGCTGCCGGACGCGCTGCGCGTGGTGGCCGAGCGGGGCAGGCTGATGCAGTCGCTGCCCACCGGATCGATGCTGGCCGTGCAGCAGGACGAGTCCGAGGTCGAGCTGCCCGACGGGCTGTCCATCGCCACCGTCAACGGGCCGGGCACGTGCGTGGTCGCCGGGGACAGCGCCGCCGTCGACGCCTACGCCGAGGTGCTCGCGGAGAAGGGCGTGAAAGCCAAGGCGCTGCGCACCTCCCACGCCTTCCACTCGGCGATGATGGACCCGATCCTTGAGGAGTTCACCGCGTTCCTGCGCACGGTTCCGCTGGCCGCGCCCACCGTCCCGGTGCTGTCCAATGTGACCGGTGACTGGCTGAGCGCCGAGCAGGCCACCGACCCGGGGTACTGGGCCGCACACCTGCGCAGGCCGGTGCGCTTCGGCGCCTGCGTGGCCACGCTGTTGGCGTCTGACGGGCCGTGGCAGCTGCTGGAGGTCGGGCCTGGAAGGCAGTTGGCGGGCCTGGCGCGCATGCAGGTCGCCAGGGCCGAGGAAGCCCAGCGGGGCCTCGCCCCGCTGACCAGTCTGCCCGGCCAGGGCGAGCCGCCGGTGTTCGCCACCGCGGCGGCGACGCTGTGGACGCTCGGCGTGCCGGTGGCCCTGCCCAGCCCGGAAGGCGCGGGTCGGGTGCCGCTGCCGGTCTACCCGTTCGAGCGCGAGCGCTACTGGGTCGATCCGGACCCTGCCACCGCCGCGGTGACCGCTCGGGGCCCGCGGGGCGTGGCCGAGTGGTACGCGGTGCCGGTCTGGAAGCAGGCGGTCGCCACGGCTCCGCGCGCGGAGCTGGGCCGGGTGCTGCTGTTCGGCGACGGTCCGCGCGCGGACGCGCTCGCCGAGGGTCTCGACGCGGTGCGGGTGCGGGCGGGGGAATCCTTCGCCGAGACCGCGGACGGGTTCTCCGTCCGACCCGGCGAGCGGGCCGATTACGAAGCCCTGGTCGCCGCGCTCGGTGCGGACCTGCCGGGCCACGTCGTGCACGCCTTCGCGCTCGACAGCGAGCCCGCCGGGGAGGACGCGGCCGCGGTGTGGGCGGCGCAGGAGCGCGGCTTCCACAGCGCACTGGGTCTGGTGCAAGCGCTTGCGGGAACCTCGGGTGTTCGCCTGGACCTGGTCTGCTCCGGCATCGGCGACGTCCGCGGCGACGACCTGGCCCGCCCCGAGCACGCCACCCTCCACGGCCTGGCACGGGTGCTGCCCGCCGAGCTGCCCGACCTGGACGTGCGGCTCATCGACGCCGACACCGACAGCGCCCTGCTGGACGAGCTGCGCAGGCCGGTCACCGACCGCGAGGTCACGCTCCGCGCCACCCGCCGCTGGGTCACCGGCTTCGACGAGGTGAGCCTCCCCGACGGCCCGACCGGCACGGCCACCGGCATCCGCGAGGGCGGTCGCTACCTCATCACCGGCGGTCTCGGCGGCATCGGCATCACCCTCGCCGAGGACCTGGCGGTGCGCGCCAGGGCCAAGCTCGTGCTCACCGCGCGCGGCGGGCTGCCGCCCCGCCAGGAGTGGGACACGCACCTGGCGGTGCACGGTGACGGGCCCACTTCGCGGATTGGGCGGTCCATCGCCGCGATCCGGCGGATGGAGGCCGCGGGCGCGGAGGTACTGGTCGTGGCGGCCGACGTCACCGACGCCGAGAGCGTGGCCCGGGTACGGGCGACCGCGCTGGCGGCGTTCGGCGGGGTCGACGGCATCGTGCACGCCGCCGGGGTCGCGGGCGGCGGCGTCGCCGAGGTGAAGGACCGCGCCGCCGCGGAGCGGGTGCTCGCGCCCAAGCTCACCGGCACGCTCGCGCTGGCCTCGGTGTTCGGCGGCGACGACCTCGACTTCGTGGTGCTGTGCTCGTCGGTCACCTCGGTGCTCGGCGGGTTCGGGCAGGTCGACTACTGCGCGGCGAACGCCTTCCTCGACGCCCACGCCCGGGCGGGCCGCGGCTGGCGGGCGCCGGTGCTGTCGCAGAACTGGGGCGGCTGGGCCGAGCTGGGCATGGCCGTGGAGACCGCGGCCTTCGCCCAGTCCGGCGCCCGGAGCACCGTGTCCGCCGTGGACCACCCTGTGCTCACGGAGCTGGAGGTGACCGGGGAGCGTGCGCTCGCGCACGGCATCCTCACGCCGGGCACCCACTGGCTGCTTGACGAGCACCGCATCGGCGGCACCGCCGTCGTACCCGGTACCGCGCACCTGGAATGTGTGCGGGCCGCGTTCGCCGCCGCTGTGCCCGGCAGCGGGCAGGTGACGCTGCGGGACGTCGCGTTCCTGGAGCCGTTCGCGGTGCCGGACGGAGACGCCGCCCGCTACGAGGTCGAGCTGACCGTGTCCGGGACGAGCGCGGAGTTCGTGGTGCAGGGCAGGCGCGGCGGTGTGGTCAGCAAGCACGTCGCGGGCTCGGCCGAGTGGACCGAGTCCGACGGTGACAAGCTCGACCTTTCCGCTGTGCTCGCACGCACCGAGCAGCGGGACGCGAGCACCGGGTTCGGCACCGGGCGCACGAGCATGCTGGCTTTCGGGCCGCGCTGGGCGTCGCTGCACGAGCACCGGTCGGCTGCCGACGAGGAACTCGCGACCGTCGTCGCGCCCGAGGCGGCACGCGGCGACGAGTGGGTGCTGCACCCGGCTCTGCTCGACGTGGCCACCGCGTTCGGCGCCGGCCGGGGCTCGGGCACCTACCTGCCGATGTCCTACGGCCGCGTGGTCGTGCGCGACCGGCTGCCCGAGCGCTTCCACAGCCACCTGCGCTACCGCCCGTCCAGCAGCGACGAGGTGGTCGTCGCGGATCTGTCCATCGTGGATGACGACGGGCGCGAGCTGGTGGCGGTGTCGGAGTTCCTGCTGCGCCGGGTCGACCAGGGCGCGGTCACCGGCGGTCTGGCCGCCGCTCCGAGCCCGGCACGCAGGCGCGACCCGTCGGCGGGCGACATCGCCCCCGCCGACGGCGTCGAGGCGTTTCACCGCAGCCTGGCCGCCGGGCTCGGACCGCAGGTCGTCATCACGCCGATCTCGGTCACCGAACTCGCCGCCCGCGCGGGTGGCCCGGCTCAGGCCGAGCCGGAGACCGCGACCGCGGTGTCCGGTGACATGTCCGCGGGGCCGCGGACCGAGCTGGAGACCGTCATCGTGCGCGCCTGGCAGGACAGCCTCGGTGTGGCCGCGGTCGGCGTGCACGACGACTTCTTCGCCCTGGGCGGCAACTCCCTGGTCGCGGTGCAGCTCATCGCCGCCCTGCGCACCGCCACCGGGGTGCGGCTGCCGATGCGCAGCCTGTTCGAGATCCCCACCGTCGCCGGGCTGGCCGAGCGCATCGAGGAACTGCGCGCCGAGGCCGAACCCGCGCCGGAACCCGCCCAGACCATCCGCAGACTTCCCCGCGCCTGAGAGGACGCCCACGATGACCAACCTGGAGACCAGCGCTTCCAGCCTGGAGAGCACGGCCCTCCCGCTGCTTGTCGAGCCCGACGGCCGCGGCATCACCGACCTCATCGCCGAGCGGCGCGCCGAGCTGCGGGCCGGTCTCGCCGAGCGCGGCGCACTGCTGTTCCGCGGCTTCGACATCGGGGGAGTGGACGGCTTCGACGCCGTCGTGCGCGCTCTGTCCGGTGAACCGCTGCTCTACACCGAGCGCTCCTCGCCGCGCAGCACGATCAAGGGCCGCGTCTACACCTCGACCGACTACCCGCCGGACGAGGAGATCTTCCTGCACAACGAGAACTCCTACCAGGCCGCCTGGCCGCTGACGCTGTTCTTCTACTGCGTCGAGCCGCCGACCAGCCTCGGCGCGACACCGCTGGCCGACATCCGCGAGGTGTACCGGCTGATCGACCCGCAGGTGCGCCGCGAGTTCGAGCAGCGCGGGTGGATGCTGGTGCGCAACTTCCACGCCGACTTCGGCGCGGCCTGGCAGGACACCTTCAACACCACCTCCCGCGAGGAGGTCGAGGAGTACTGCTCCCGCAACGGCATCCTGTGCCAGTGGCAGGGCAAGGAGGGCCTGCGCACCCGGGCGGTGCGCCGCGCCGTGCACGTCCGGCCCGGCGACGACGTGCCGCGCTGGTTCAACCACCTGACGTTCTTCAACGTCAGCACCCTCCCCGCCGACCTGAGCGAGGGGCTGCGGGCCATGTTCGCGCCGGAGGAGCTGCCCACCAACACCTTCTACGGCGACGGCGGCGAGATCCCGGCCGAGGTCCTCGACCACATCCGCGGCGCCTACCGGAGGGCGACCACCCGATTCGACTACCACCGCGACGACGTCCTCGTGGTGGACAACATGACCGCCGCGCACGGCCGCGAGCCCTTCACCGGGCCGCGCAAGATCGCCGTGGCGATGGCGGAACCGCACGGGAGCGAGTGATGAGCGCGAGCATGAACGTCGTCGTCAACGACGAGGAGCAGTACTCGGTCTGGCCCGTCGACCGGCCGCTGCCCGCGGGCTGGCGCTCCACCGGGTTCGCGGGCGAGCGCGCCGAGTGCCTGGCGCACATCGACGCCGTGTGGACCGACATGCGTCCGCGGTCGGTGCGGGAGGGCAGATGAGCAAGCAGTGGACGTTCCCGGCGTCCTACGCCCAGGAGCGGGTCTGGTTCGCCAACCAGCTCGACCCCGCCTCGCCGGTCTACAACGTCTCCACCCCCACCGAACTGCCCGAGGGGCTGACGGTCGAGCAGGTCCGCGGTGTGCTGGCCGACGTGGTGGCGCGGCACGAGTCGCTGCGCACCCACTTCGCCTTGGACCAGGACGCGCTCACCCAGGTCGTGCACGAGCGCGTCGAGGTCGACCCGCCGGTCATCGATCTGACGCACCTGCCGCACGAGGAGCAGTCCGGAATCGTCGAGGAGCACGCCGAGCGCTTGGCGCGCACGGCGATCCCGCTGGACCGCCCACCGCTGTGGCGCGCGGAGCTGGTGCGGCGCGGTGAGCGTCGGTGGACGCTGCTGATGGTCGTGCACCACGCGGTGTTCGACAGCCGCTCGCACCTGGTCCTCGACCGCGAGATCCACGCCAGGGCCGAGGCCGCGCTGGCGGGCACGGCGCTGGAGCTGCCCGAGCCGGAGATCCAGTACGCCGACTTCGCCGTCTGGCAGCGCGACACCCTCACCGGCGACGAGCTGCGTCGGCAGCTGGGGCACTGGCGGGCGACGCTGGCGGGTGCGCCGCCGGTGATCGCGCTGCCGACCGACCGGCCCCGCCCGCAGCGGCTGGGCTTCGCCGGCGACGAGGTCTGGTTCGAGATGCCCGACGGGCTGATCGACCGGGTGGGCGCGCTGGCCAAGGAGCTGTCGGCGACGCCGTACATGGTGCTGCTGGCCGCCTACGCGGCACTGCTGTCGCGGCTGTCGGCCTCCGAGGACGTCGTCATCGGCGTGTCCACCGCGGGCCGGGACAGGCCGGAGCTGGCCGAGGTCATCGGCATGTTCGTCAACCCGGTCGTGCTGCGCGCCGACGTCGCGGGCGACCCGGCGTTCACCACGCTGGTCGGCCGGGTGCGCGGCGCGCTGGTGGAGGCGATGGACCACGGCGACACCCCGTTCCAGGCGATCGTCGCCGAGCTGGTGAGCCGACCCGACCCGGCGGTGCAGCCGCTGTTCCAGGTCGCGTTCAACTTCGTGCCCGACTCCGGCTTCGACCAGGTCAAGCTGGGCACCACCAAGGACGACCTGGCCTTCGACATCACCACCGGCACCAGCCGCCTGCTCTACCGCACGGCGCTGTTCGACCGGGGAAGCGCCGAGGCCGTCGTGCGGCGCTACCTCATGCTGCTCGCCGCCGCTGTCGCCGACCCGGGCGCGCCGGTGTCGGCGCTGCCGCTGATGGACGAGCGCGAGCGCGCCGCTGTGCTGGCGGCGGGGCGCGGCGAGAGCGTCGAGGCGCCGGTGGACCTGGTCCCCGCGCAGCTGGCCGCGCAGGCCGCGCGCACTCCGGACGCGGTCGCGCTCACCCACGGCGGCCGGTCGCTGACCTACGCCGAGCTGCACGCTCACGCCGACGCCCTGCGGGCGCGGATGTCCGTGGGCGCGGGCGACATCGTGGCGCTGGCGCTGCCGAGGTCGGTCGAGCTGGTCGCGGCGGTCCTCGCGGTGCTGGGGTCCGGCGCGGCGTACCTGCCGCTGGACACCGAGCACCCGCCCGCCCGGCTGGCCGCGCTGCTGGCTGACGCGCGCCCGGCGCTGACCCTCACCACCGCCGAGACAGCGGCTCTGCTGCCCCCGGACGCGCCTTCCCTGGTCGTCACCCTCGACGGCGAGGCAGGCGCGCCCGCGTCTCCGGTCGACGCCGCCGACTCGGCGTACGTGCTCTACACCTCGGGGTCGACCGGCCTGCCCAAGGGCGTGATCGTGCAGCACGGCGCGCTGGCGGCCTACCTCGCCTGGGCGCGGGCCACCTACCCCGGTCTCGCGGGCACGGTGCTGTTGCACTCCCCGGTGACCTTCGACTTCACCGTCACCGGGCTGCTCGGCGCCCTGACCACCGGCGGCGCCATCCGCCTGGCGGGCCTGGACGAGCCCGCCGACGCGGAGCCGCCCGCGTTCGTCAAGGCCACTCCGGGCCAGCTGTCGCTGCTGGACGCGGCCCGCTCCCCGCGCAGCGACCTCGTTCTGGGCGGCGAAGGGCTCTCCGCCGAACAGCTGCACGCCTGGCGCGCGGCCAACCCCGACGCGACCGTGGTCAACGAGTACGGCCCGACCGAGGCGACCGTCGGCACGGTCGCCGCCGTCATCGCGCCGGGAGCCGAGCTGCCGCCCGGGCCGGTCGCCATCGGCGGGCCGACCTGGAACACCGACGCCCACGTGCTCGACCAGTCGCTCAACGCGGTGCCCGACGGCGTCGTCGGCGAGCTGTACCTGGCAGGCGCTCAGCTGGCGCTGGGCTACCTGAACCGGCCCGGCCTCACCGCCGACAGGTTCCTGCCGTGCCCGTACGGCGAGCCCGGAGCCCGCATGTACCGCACCGGCGACCTGGTCCGCAGGCGCGCCGACGGCGCGCTGGAGTACCTGGGCCGCGCCGACCAGCAGATCAAGCTGCGCGGCATCCGCGTCGAGCCCGCCGAGGTCGAGGCCGCGCTGCTGGCCCTGCCGGGGGTGCGCGCGGCGGTCGTCGTCGCCCACCAGGACGAGAGCCCCGACGACGCGCGCCTGGTGGCCTACGTCGTCGGCGACCCCGGCGCCGCGGCCGAGGTCTTGCCGACCGTGCTGCCCGCGCACCTCGTCCCGGCCGACGTGATCGCCGTCGAGGCGATCCCGCTGACGGCCAACGGCAAGCTCGACCGAACCGCCCTGCCCGCCCCGGCCCGAGCCGAGCGCGGCTACGTCGCCCCGCGCACCCCGGCCGAGGAGCTGGTGGCCGAGGTGTACGCCGACATCCTCGGTGTGGCCAAGGTCGGCGCGTTCGACCACTTCCTGGAGCTGGGCGGCAACTCGCTGCGCGGCATGCGCGCCATGGCCCGCATCCGCGCCGAGATCGAGGTCGACGTGCCGATGCGCGCGCTGTTCGCGCACCCGGTGGTCGCCGACCTCGCCGCCGAGATCGACAAGGCGATCGCCGCCGAGGTGGCCGACCTGTCCGACAGCGAGGTGGCGGCCCTGCTCGCCGACCAGGGCGGCACCGCGTGACCGCCCCCTCCACCGCCGCCCGTCCCCACGACCTGGGGACGCGGCGGCTCGCGCACGAGGAGTTCCCGGCATGACCGCAGTCCCGCAGGCGCCTGACCGTGGCACCGGCGCCGATCCCGCCACACCGAGGCAGACAGCGGCGCTGGAGCAGATCGTCGGCGACGGCGTCGCGACGGCCGGGGCCGTCGTGCTCGCCAGCGCGGTGACCGTCGATCCCGGAGCGCCGCCTGCCCGGATCGGCCGCGCGAACCGCGGCGCCCCCACCCACAGCCCGGCGGCGCGGGCGGGCGCCTCCCCGGAACTCCCCGCCGAGCAGGCCACGGAGAGCGGTCGCGGCGCGGCCGCCGCCGCGCTGCTGGCCAAGCGCCTGCGCGAGCGGGCGGCCGCACCACGCGCGGTGATCCCGCCCCGGCCGGAGGGGATAGCGCCGCCGCTGTCCTTCGCGCAGGAGCGGGTCTGGTTCATGGACCAGATCGCGCCCGGAGAGGCCGCCTACCACATCGCCGCGCCGCTGCGGGTGCGCGGACCGCTGGACGAGGCGGCGCTGCGCGCCGCGCTAGCGGCCCTGACCGAGCGGCACGAGGCGCTGCGCACCCGGTTCCCCGCCGACGCCGACGGCAGGCCGCTGGCGGTGGTCGAGGACCAAGTCGACGTGCCGCTGCACCACGCGAGCGCCACCGACGCCGTCGCGGCGCAGACGCTGGTCGACGCGGTCGTGCTGGAGCCCTTCGACCTCGCGGGCGGTCCGCTGCTGCGCGCGCTGCTCATCCAGCTGTCCGAAGAGGACCACATCCTGCTGCTGACGCAGCACCACATCGTCGGCGACGGCTGGTCGGTCGACGTCCTGCTGCGCGACCTCATCGCCGCCTACCACGGCAGGCCGATGCCCGAGCTGCCCGTCCAGTACGGCGACTTCGCGCACTGGGAGGCCGGGCGCCCCGCCGACGAGCACCTCGCCTACTGGCGCGAGCGCCTCGCCGGGATCGAGCCCCTCGAACTGCCCACCGACCACTCCCGGCCCGCGACGCAGACCTACCGCGGCGACTTCGTCGAGTTCACCGTGCCGATGGCCACCGCCGAGCGGCTGCGCGCGCTGGCAGCCGGGCACAGCGGCACCCTGTTCATGGTCCTGCTCGCCGCCTACCAGGTGCTGCTGTCGCGCCACAGCGGCCAGGACGACTTCGCCGTCGGCGTCTCCTCGGCGGGCCGGTCGGCCCCGGAGCTCGAAGACGTCGTCGGCATGTTCATCAACATGCTGCCCATGCGGGCCGACCTCGCCGACGACCCCACCTTCGCCGAGCTCCTCGACCGCACCAAGCGCGGCGTGCTCGACGCCTTCGAGCACGCCGACGTGCCCTTCGCCAAGGTGGTGCAGGACCTCGGCGTGCCGCGCGACGTCAGCCGCTCGCCGGTGTTCCAGAGCATGTTCGTGCTCCAGAACTACGAGATGGGCCGCTTCGCCGAGGACACCGCCGCCGACGCGGTGACCTTCGAGTGGACGCCGATGGAGCTGCGCGCCACCCGGTTCGACTTCGAGCTGCACGCCGTCGAGGTCGAGACCGGCCTGTGGGGCAAGCTCGTCTACAACACCGACCTGTTCGACCGCGCCACCGTCGAGCTGATCGCCGAGCGCTGGACCGCCCTGGTCGAGGCGCTCGCCGCCGACCCGGCGATCCCGGTGTCGCGTGTGGACATCCGCGCCGCCGCCGACCGCGCGCTTCCGGAGCAGGCCAACGCCACCGCGGCGCCGTTCCCGGACGCCACGCTGCACGCGCTGGTCGAGGCCCAGGTCGAGCGGACGCCGGACGCCCCGGCCGTCACCTTCGCCACCACGACGCTGACCTACGCGCAGCTCAACGCCCGCGCCAACCGGATCGCCCACCGCCTCATCGCCGAGGGGGTGGGCCCGGAGACGCTGGTCGCGGTGTGCGCCAACCGCTGCGCCGACCTGCCCGCCGCGCTCCTCGGCGTGCTCAAGGCAGGCGCCGCCTACCTGCCGCTGGACCCGGAGTACCCGGCGGACAGGCTGGCGTTCATGGTCGCCGACGCCGAAGCTCCGGTGCTGCTGGTCACCAGGGACTGCGCAGGCAAGGCCGCCGCGGGCACCGTCCTGGTGCTGGAGGACGACTTCGCCGACGGCCCGACGCACAACCCGCCCGCGCTGGCCGCCCACGGCAACGCGGCGTACGTCATCTACACCTCGGGGTCGACGGGCAGGCCCAAGGGCGTGCCCAACACCCACCGCGGCATCGTCAACCGCCTGGACTGGATGCAGCGCGCCTACGGCATCGACGACACCGACACGGTGTTGCAGAAGACGCCGTTCGGCTTCGACGTCTCCGTCTGGGAGTTCTTCTGGCCGCTGCAGACCGGCGCCCGGCTGGTGCTCGCCAAGCCCGGCGGTCACAAGGACGCCGCCTACCTGCGCGACCTCATCAACGACGAGGGCGTCACCACAGCACACTTCGTGCCGTCGATGCTCGGGGTGTTCCTGAGCGAGAACGCCGACTGCCCGGGGCTGCGCCGGGTGATCTGCAGCGGCGAGGAACTGCCCGCAGCCACCGCGCGCGAGTTCACCGTCCGCTTCCCCGGCACCGAGCTGCACAACCTGTACGGCCCGACCGAGGCCGCGATCGACGTCACCGCCTGGCACTGCGCCGACCTCGGCAGCCTCTCCTCGGTGCCGATCGGCGCGCCGATCGCCAACCTGCGGGTCGACATCCTCGACCGGCACGGCGTCGAGACCCCGATCGGTGTCGCGGGCGAGCTGCACATCGGCGGGGTCGGCGTGGCGCGCGGCTACCACAACCGGCCCGCGCTGACGGCGGAGAAGTTCGTGCCCGACCCGCGCGAGCCCGGCGCCCGCCGCTACGCCACCGGCGACCTCGCCCGCTGGCGCCGCGACGGCACGGTGGAGTTCCTCGGCCGCCTCGACCACCAGGTCAAGCTGCGGGGCCTGCGCATCGAGCTGGGCGAGATCGAGTCCGCGCTGCGGGACCTGCCCGGGGTGGCCGACGCGGCCGTCATCGTCCGCCAGGACACCCCCGGCGACCAGCGGCTCACCGGCTACCTGGTCGGCGGGGTCGACCACGCCGCGGTGAAGGCGGAGCTGAAGCGGCGCCTGCCCGAGTACATGGTGCCGACCGCGCTGGTGGACCTCGACGCGCTGCCGCTGACCCCCAACGGCAAGCTCGACCGCAAGGCGCTGCCCGCCCCGCAGATCACCCGCAGCGGCGAGCTGGTCGCACCGCGCACCGACACCGAGCGCGCGCTGGCCGCCATCTGGACCGAGGTGCTGACCCTGCCCGCGGTCGGCATCGACGACGACTTCTTCGACATCGGCGGGCACTCGCTGCTCGCCACCCAGGTCGTCGCCAAGATCAGGAAGATCCCGGACGCCCGCCCGGTCGGCGTGATGGACCTGTTCACCCACCGCACGATCCGCGCGCTCGCCGAGTTCATGGCCGCCGAGGACACCGGCCAGCGGGGCCTGCTCTACGAGCTGACCAAGCCGGGCAAGCCCGCCGAGCTGACCTACGTCTGCGTGCCCTACGGCGGCGGCAGCGCCATCGTCTACCAGCCGCTGGCCGACGCCCTGCCGGACGGGCACGCCCTGTTCAGCGTGGCCATCCCCGGCCACGACGTCGGCTTGGACGAGGCAGCGCTGCCCTTTGACGAGCTGACCACGCGCATCGCCGAGGAGGTCCGCGAGCGCGTCACCGGCCCGCTCGCCCTCTACGGGCACTGCGGCGTCGGCAGTGCGATCACCGCCGAGGTCGCCCGCAAGCTGGAGGTGGCGGGCCGGGAGGTCGACGCCGTCTACATCGGCGCGATGTTCCCCTTCGCCCGGCCGAAGGGACCCTTCGCCGCCGCCCGGACCAAGGTCGAGAAGCTCAAGTCCAACCGCCACTACGCGAGCTGGCTCAAGTCGATGGGCGTCGACACCGACGAGATCGACCCCGAGCAGGCCGACCGCATCATCAGCAACATGCGGGCGGACTCGCGCGCGGCCGAGGACTACTTCACCGAGCTGCTCGACAAGCGGGCCGAGAAGCTGCGCGCCCCGGTCATCTCCGTCGTCGGGTCCCAGGACCCGGTGACCGACTACTATGCCGAGCGCTACGTCGAGTGGCAGTTCCTCTCCGACACCCTCGGCCTGGTGGTGCTGGACGAGGCCGGTCACTTCTTCCTCAAGTACCGCGCCGACGAACTCGCCGAGATCGTCTCCCGCACCCACCGGGCGATCGCCGCCGAGGACACCGAGGAGCTGAGCAATCGGCCCGAGGAAGCGCCGTGGGACCTGCGGGACTGGCAGAAGGTCGGCACCCGCGCGCCCTCGACGGTCGTCCCGAGCATGGGCCGCTTCCTCGCCGTCGCGCTCGGCCAGCTGATCGCCACCACGGGCGCGGCGCTGACGGCGTTCGCCCTGCCGATCTGGCTGTACACGCGCACCGGGTCGGTCACCGACCTCGGTCTGCTGTGGGCGCTGGCGCTGCTGTGCGGGGTGGTCATGCTGCCGATCGCGGGCGGCGTGATCGACCGGGTGGACCGGCGCAGGGTGATGATGGTGGCCAGCTGCGCCTCCGGGGTCGTCCAGCTGGCACTGGCCGCGCTGCTGTGGACGGAGAGCATCGCGCTCTGGCACATCTACGTGCTGGTGTCGCTGAGCCAGGTCGCGGCGTCCTTCCAACGGCTGGCGTTCCAGTCGTCGGTGCCGCAGCTGGTGCCCAAGCGCTACCTCGGGCACGCCATGGGCATCGCCCAGCTCTCCAGCGGGTTCGCGCTGCTGCTGATGCCGCTGCTGGCCGCGGGCCTGCTCGCCCAGATCGGGCTGCGCGGCATCGTGCTCATCGACGTCGGCGGCTACCTCCTCGCGATCATCACACTGCTGTTCGTCAAGTTCCCCGACCTGCTGGGCTGGCGCCCGCGCGAGCCGCTGGGCACGGCCATCCTCAACGGGCTGCGCTACTCGTGGCGCCACCGCGGGTTCCGGCTCATGCTCGGGTACTTCGCCCTCGGCAACGTGTTCCTGGCCCCGGCGCTGGTGCTGCTGACCCCGCTGGTGCTCGCCTTCGGCGGCATCGGCGACGTGGCCGCGATCGCGCTGGCCGAGGCCGTGGGTGCGCTCGTCGGCGGCTTGGCGATGGCGGTGTGGGGCGGGCCGCGCAAGCGCCGGATGATCGGCGTGCTGTGCTTCAACCTGGGCACCGCGGTGGGCTGCATGGCCATCGGCGTGCACCCGTCGGTGGTCGCCGTCGGCGTCGGGGTGTTCCTCCTGGCCATGTCCATGGCGCTCGCGCAGGGCGTCTACTCCACGATCGTGCAGGTCAAGGTGCCCCAGCGCTTCCACGGGCGGGTGTTCGCGATCAACCAGACGCTGTCGTGGTCGACGCTGCCCATCGGGTTCGCGCTGCTCGCGCCGCTGGCCTCGTCGGTGTTCGAGCCGCTGCTGGCCCCGGGCGGGGCGCTGGCGGACTCGGTCGGCGCGGTGATCGGCACCGGGGAGGGGCGCGGCATCGGCTTCGCCTACCTGGTGTTCGGGGCGCTGCTGGTGCTGGTCACCGCGGGTGGCTGGGCGATCAGGACGCTGCGGCGCTTCGACACCGAGGTGCCGGATTCGCTGCCGGACGACCTGGTCGGCGCGCAGGAACGGGCCAATCGGCTCGCCCGTCACCGGTCCGTGACTATGTCCGGATTGTCATCGGAAGATGACGCAGCAGGTCAGGGACGTGACAGGGAGTCAGAGGTTGCCGTGAGATAACGCACAGATCACGGTCGCGGCTTGATCTGGTCCTGCCCATCGGAGTGAATACGGGCATGGGTAGACACCGCCTCAACGACTCGGAGGGCCGAAGTCTTCGGTCCCTGTTCGCCGGCCGCCGCCGTAGTGACGACCTGATGTCCCGCAGCTTCCGCGACTGCCGTGGCTGCGGAGCCGACGTCTACGTCTTGGCCGAGGACTGCCGCGACTGCGGCCACCGGCTGGAACTGCGCGCGAGCTGATCGCGACACCCAGAGTCACCCAGAGTCTTGCTGAAGCGGCGGTCCGGACACCCGGGCCGCCGCTTCGGCGTTGGGGTACCGGTTCAGAACGGAGTGGCACGTCCCACTTCGGTAGCGCGAACGAGCGTTAACCGCGCGATACTCACCGGTAACCCTGGCCCGTCCCGTAGGGAGAACGCATGGCCCGCCTCGCTCAGACCGCCGGTCTCACCGACGTCCAGCAGGAGATCCTGTCCACGGTCAAGGACTTCGTGGACAAGGAGATCATCCCGCACGCGCAGGCGCTGGAGCACGCCGACGAGTACCCGGCCGACATCGTGGCGGGCATGAAGGAGATGGGCCTCTTCGGCCTGACCATCCCGGAGGAGTACGGCGGCCTCGGCGAGTCGCTGCTGACCTACGCGCTGGTGGTCGAGCAGATCGCGCGCGGCTGGATGAGCGTGTCCGGGGTCATCAACACCCACTTCATCGTCGCCCACATGCTCAAGCAGCACGGCAGCGAGGCGCAGAAGGCGCACTACCTGCCGAAGATGGCCGCCGGCGAGATCCGCGGCTCCTTCTCCATGTCCGAGCCGGACCTGGGCTCCGACGTCGCGGCCATCAAGACCAGGGCCAAGCGCGACGGCGATGACTACGTCATCGACGGCGCCAAGATGTGGCTGACCAATGGCGGCTCGTCCAACCTGATCGCGCTGCTGGTCAAGACCGACGAGGGCGCGGAGAAGGCGCACCAGAACCTGACCGCCTTCCTCATCGACAAGCCGGAGGGCTTCGGCGAGGTCGCCCCGGGCCTGACCATCCCCGGCAAGATCGACAAGATGGGCTACAAGGGCGTCGACACCACCGAGGCGGTCTTCGACGGCTTCCGCGTCGGCGCGGACAAGGTCCTCGGCGAGGCCACGGGCAAGGGCTTCTCGCACATGATGGACGGCGTCGAGGTCGGCAGGGTCAACGTGGCCGCGCGCGCGTGCGGCATCGCGATCCGGGCCTTCGAGCTGGCCGTGGAGTACGCCCAGCAGCGCAAGTCCTTCGGCAAGGCGATCGCCGAGCACCAGGCCATCGCCTTCAAGCTCGCCGAGATGGCCACCAAGGTCGAGGCCGCGCACCTGATGATGGTCAACGCGGCCCGGCTCAAGGACTCCGGCCAGCGCAACGACGTCGAGGCGGGAATGGCCAAGCTGATCGCCTCGGAGTACTGCGCCGAGGTCACCCAGGAGTCCTTCCGCATCCACGGCGGCTACGGCTACTCCAAGGAGTACGAAATCGAGCGCCTCATGCGCGAGGCCCCGTTCCTGCTCATCGGCGAGGGCACCAGCGAGATCCAGAAGACGATCATCTCGCGAGGCCTCCTGCGCGAGTACCGGTCCCGGTAGGCGGCACCCCGGCCCCCGCGGTCACCACCGAATGGGGAGCTGTGGGCGGCGCGGAGGTCAGCGCGCGGGCCTGCGTGAGCAAGGCCCGAGCGCGCCTCGGCGCGGTGCCGGCCGAGCCGGACCCGGTCGTCGTCGCCGTGCCCAACCCCGACTTCACCCTGCTCAACCGGGTGGACGAGCCTCTGCCTGGAGGCACCGGGCGGTGGCGGGCATCCCGATCGCCGTCGGCGGCACCATCGCCGACCCCGCCTGCGCCAGGTGGAGGTGCAGGTGGGCGACGGTGGCTCGACACCGCTGACAGTTTCAGGCCGGGCGTCGTGCCCAACCTGGCACGTCGGCGCGACCGCGCACGCCACGACGCGCTGCTCGCTAGCGCATGTCGGGTTCGCACCGGTCGTGCCGAATTGGCAGTATGGGGGTATGACCGGTGCGTTCTCCGGCTCTGGCCGCAACCAGGGTCTTCCCAAGGTCCCGACGCCGCCCACCGGATGGCCCATCGGGTCCTATTCGACCTACCAAGAAGCGCACCGGGCGGTCGAGCACCTCGCGACCAGCGAGTTCCCGGTCGAAGAAGTGACCATCGTCGGTGTCGACGTGATGCTGGTCGAGCGGGTCATCGGCAAGCTGAGCTGGCCGAAGGTGCTGGGCACCGGCGCGCTGTCCGGGGCGTGGTTCGGCCTGTTCGTGGGACTGCTGCTCGGGCTGTTCAGCACCCAGCAGGCGTCGTTCGCGCCGATCCTGGTCGGACTGAGCGCGGGTGTCGTGTTCGGCCTGGTGTTCGCCGCGGTCGGCTACGCCAGCACCCGCAGCCGCAACATCGCCTCGGCCACCCAGCTCGTCGCGGGCCGCTACGACGTGCTCGCCCAGCCGCGCAACGCCGAGCGCGGACGCGACCTGCTTGCCAAGCTCGCCATGCGCCCCAGCTAGCCATCCGGCCCGGCTAGCCCATCCGGCCCAGCGCGCCCTGCCGAATTGCGGCAGGTGATCACCGGTTCTAGGTTCGGTGGACCGGTGCGCGCGAGTCCCGGGTGCACCGGCGGCACGTCGAGGTGCAGCGCCTTCCGACGTGTCCGTCGGAAGGAGGCAGGGCGATGAAGCATCCCCCCGGCCGCCGTCGCCTCCCCGCGGTGCTCGCCGCCGCGGTGTTGGCGGGCACGGCCGCGTGCGGGTCCGACGAGGGCCCGATGACGATCAATGTGTACTACTCCACCGAGGAGAACTTCGACCAGGTCGTCGCCAAGTGCACCGAGGAGGCGGGCGGCCGCTACCAGATCGCCCTCAACATCCTCCCGCGCGAGGCCGACGGCCAGCGCGAGCAGATGGTCCGCAGGCTCGCCGCGGGCGACACCGACATGGACGTCCTCGGCCTCGACGTCACCTGGGTCGCCGAGTTCGCCGAGGCGGGCTGGATCGAGGAGTGGACCGGCGCCGACAAGGCCGAGGTCGAGCAGGGCACCCTCGAAGGTCCACTGGAGACCGCCCGCTGGGAGGACAAGCTCTACGCGGCGCCGAAGAACACCAACGTCCAGCTGCTCTGGTACCGCCAGGACCTGACCCCCGAGCCGCCGAAGTCGTGGTCGGAGATGCTGGAGATGTCCGAGCGGCTGCGCTCGGAGAACAAGCCCAGCACCGTCCTGATGACCGGCGCCCAGTACGAGGGTCTGGTCGTGCAGTTCACGCAGCTGGTCGCCGGCGCGGGCGGCAAGATCCTCTCCGAGGACAGCAAGACCGCGATCTTCGACGAGGGCGCGGTCACCGCGCTGCGGGCGCTGCGCGACCTGGCGGCGTCCCCGGCGGCGAGCCCGTCGCTGTCCAACCAGCGCGAGGACGACATCCGGCTGGCCTTCCAGAACGGCGAGGCCGCCTTCCAGCTCAACTGGCCGTTTGTCTACGCGGCGATGACCGAGGGCAACCCGGAGCTGGCGCGCGAGCTGCGCTGGGCCCCGTACCCGGCCGTCGACGCGGCGAACTCCGGGACCGCCACCATCGGCGGGTTCAACCTGGCCGTGAGCGCCTACTCCCAGCACAAGGCCGAGGCGATCGAGGCGGTGAAGTGCCTGCGCAGCGCCGACAGCCAGAAGTTCTCGGCGATCAACTCCGGGGTGCCGCCGACCATCGAGTCGGTCTACAGCGACCCGGAGATGGCCGAGCCCTACCCGATGCGCGACGCGATCCTCGCCGAGCTGAAGAAGGCCGCCGTGCGGCCGCTGACCCCGGCCTACCAGAACGTCTCGACGCTGATCTCCACCATCCTCTCCCCGCCCGGCGCCATCGATCCGCAGCGCACCGCCGAGCGGCTGCGCACCGAGGTGCAGGACGCCCTCGACTCGAAGGGAGTGCTGCCGTGAGCACAGCGGCACCGGCCAGGCCGGGGGGCAAACACAGCCAGAAGGTGGCGCTGAGCGAGGGCAAGCGGGCCGAGCGCAAGCTCGGCTGGATGCTGTGCGCGCCCGCCGCGTTCGTCATGGTCGCCGTGACCGGCTACCCGATCGTGTACTCGATCTGGCTGTCGTTGCAGCGCTACGACCTGCGGTTCCCGGACCAGACCGAGTTCATCGGGTTCGAGAACTATGTGACGGTGCTGAGCAACTCCTACTGGTGGACGGCGTTCGGGGTGACGACGCTGCTCACCGTCATCTCGGTGGCCATCGAACTGGTGCTCGGCATGGCGCTCGCGCTGATCATGCACAGGACGCTGGTGGCCAGGGGGCTGGTGCGCACGGTCGCGCTGATCCCGTACGGCATCGTCACCGTCGTGGCGGCGTTCTCCTGGCGCTACGCCTGGACGCAGGACACCGGCTACCTCGCGCAGCTCGTGGCGTCGGACTCGGCGCTGCTGACAGAGCGGGCTCCCGCGCTGACCATCATCATCATCGCCGAGGTCTGGAAGACCGTGCCGTTCATGGCGCTGCTGCTGATGGCGGGCCTGGCACTGGTGCCAGAGGACCTGCTGAAGGCGGCGTCGATGGACGGGGCCAGCGCCTGGCAGCGCTTCACCAAGGTGATGCTGCCGGTGATGAAGCCCGCGATCCTGGTCGCGCTGCTGTTCCGCACGCTGGACGCCTTCCGCATCTTCGACAACATCTTCGTGCTGACCAACGGCGCGCAGGAGACCGGATCGGTGTCCATGCAGACCTACAACAACCTCATCAAGGGGTTGAACCTCGGCATCGGCTCGACGATGTCGGTGCTCATCTTCCTCGCCGTCGCGCTGATCGCGTTCCTGTTCATCAAGGTGTTCGGGACATCGGCGCCCGGCAGTGAACCAGGGGGTAAGCGCTGATGGCCGCCATCACGGCCGGGGCCAAGGCCCGCTGGTCGCTGCTCAACGTCGTTGTCGTCGTCTACGCGCTGGTCCCCGTCCTGTGGATCGTGTCGCTGTCGTTCAAGACCAAGGACACGATCACCGACGGGAACTTCATCCCGCGCTCGTGGACCCTGCAGAACTACGCCGACATCTTCAGCACGACGGAGTTCCTGCGGGCGCTGTTCAACTCGATCGGCATCGCGCTCATCTCCACGGTGATCGCGGTCGTGCTCGGCACGATGGCCGCCTACGCCATCGCCCGGCTGGACTTCCCCGGCAAGCGCGCGCTCGTCGGGGTCTCCCTGCTGATCGCGATGTTCCCGCAGGTGTCGCTGGTGTCGCCGCTGTTCGAGATGGAGCGCTCGCTCGGTCTCTTCGACACTTGGCCGGGCCTGATCCTGCCGTACATCACCTTCGCGCTGCCGCTGGCGATCTACACCCTCTCGGCGTTCTTCCGGGAGATCCCCTGGGAGCTGGAGAAGGCGGCGAAGATGGACGGCGCGACGCCCGCGCAGGCCTTCCGGCGGGTCATCGCCCCGCTGGCGGCGCCCGGGGTGTTCACCACGGCGATCCTGGTGTTCATCTTCTGCTGGAACGACTTCCTGTTCGCGATCTCGCTCACCTCGACCGAGGCGTCGCGGACCGTGCCCGCCGCGCTGTCGTTCTTCACCGGTTCCTCGCAGTTCGAGGACCCGACCGGGACGATCTGCGCGGCCGCTGTGGTGATCACCATCCCGATCATCATCTTCGTGTTGTTCTTCCAGCGCCGCATCGTCGCGGGGCTGACGTCCGGCGCCGTGAAGGGCTGAGGGTTATGGCTGAGATCATCCTGGACAAGGTCGGCAAGCGGTACCCGGACGGCGCGGTGGCGGTGTCCGATGTCGACATCACGATCGCCGACGGCGAGTTCATCATCCTGGTCGGCCCGTCCGGCTGCGGGAAGTCGACCACGCTCAACATGATCGCCGGGCTGGAGGACATCACCTCCGGCGAGCTGCGCATCGACGGCGAGCGGGTCAACGACAAGGCCCCGAAGGACCGCGACATCGCGATGGTGTTCCAGTCCTACGCGCTCTACCCGCACATGACCGTGCGCGAGAACATGGCGTTCCCGCTGCGGCTGGCCAAGGTCGAGGACAAGACGGTGCGGGCCAAGGTCGACGAGGCCGCGCGCATCCTCGACCTGACCCAGCACCTGGACCGGCGGCCGTCGAACCTCTCCGGCGGGCAGCGGCAGCGGGTGGCGATGGGGCGCGCGATCGTGCGCAACCCGAAGGCGTTCCTCATGGACGAGCCGCTGTCCAACCTCGACGCGAAGCTGCGCGTGCAGATGCGCACGTCGGTGTCGAAGATCCAGAAGAAGCTGGGCACGACGACGGTGTACGTCACCCACGACCAGACCGAGGCGATGACCCTCGGCGACCGGGTCGTGGTGATGCGCGGCGGCCTCGTGCAGCAGATCGGGTCGCCGCAGTTCCTCTACGAGCAGCCGGTGAACCTGTTCGTGGCGGGGTTCATCGGGTCGCCGTCGATGAACTTCGTGCCCGCGCGGCTGGAGAACAACGAGGTGGCGAGCCCGCTGGGTCACTTCCGGCTGACCGACCGCATCCGCACCCTGATGGAGGACAGCGGCGGCTCCCGCGAGGTGATCATGGGATTGCGGCCGGAGCACTTCGAGGATGCGGCGCTGCTGGACGATTCGGCGGTCGGCGGCGGGGCGACGTTCGAGTCCTCGGTGGACGTGCTGGAGTCCATGGGGTCGGACAAGTTCGCCTACTTCACCGTCGAGGGGGAGACCGCGACCTCCTCGGAGCTGGACGAGCTGGCTGCGGACCTGGGCTCCGCGGAAATGACCGACGACGGCACGCAGATTGTGACCCGACTGTCGGCGTCGTCGCAGGCCAAGGAGGGTTCGGACGCGCGGATCTGGTTCGACACCGACAAGATCCACCTGTTCGACCCGAAGACGGGCCGCAACTTCACCTATTCGGAGTGAGCGACCCTGTGGACAACTTCCGCGGCTGATCTCCCGGCTGCGGCAACCTGGAGTCGGTGACGCCCCGATCCGCGGGGCGTCCCGAACCCAGGGAGATGTTGTGCGCGCTGTTGTTGTGGCTGTGCTGTCGGTGTTCGGGCTCGCGTTCCTCGTGGTGCCCGCCTCCGCGTCGGTGGGGTGCGACGCGGGGGAAGTGTGTCTGTGGTCGGGCACGTCCTACCGAGGGCAGTTGGTCAAGCTGACCCTCTCGGACACCAACCCGGGCGAGTGCGTGCCGATCGGGGTGGAGGCGCGCTCGTTCGCCAACCTGCTGCGCCAGCCGGTCACGGTGTACCAGAGCCAGGAGTGCTCGACCGAGGGCGAGTTCGACACCTACCCGGGGCGCGGGGTGTACGTGCCGTGCGCGCCGTTCGTGGTCAGAGGGGTGCAGATCTGGTCGAGTTAGAGGCCCATGCGGCGGGGGAGCCTCGGCTGTTCGCGGATCGCGGTGATGACCTCGTCGTCCCAGCGGTGCGCGCGGATCAGCCGGTAGCGCTCGGCGATGACCCAGAGGTAGGCCTCGGCCTCGGTCTGGGTGTTGATCATCCCCGCCTGGCGGACCATGGTGACCACGGGGACGAACTCCTCGGCGTACCACCGGCTTGCCACGGTCGCCCGGTCGAGGAAGGTGTGCTCGTCCTGCATGAGCCGGAAGCCCCAAGCCTCGACGGCCTCGCTCAGCTCGGAGTACTCCCAGGCGTCGGTGAGCCGGATCGCCGCGCGGGCGGAGCCGGTGAGCGGGACGCGTTCGAGGAAGAGGCGCCGGTAGTCCTTGACGGTGAGATCGCCGCGGTGGTGGATGCCCCCGGCGGAGAGGCGGGTGACGATCTCGGTGACATAGGCGTCGATCGTGCGCAGGTTCATCGCGTGCGCCACTGACACGCGGTGGTGCCCGTCGATGACGAAGTGCATGTCGCCGACGCGGTAGACCTCGATGGGCGGGAAGGCCTCGCCTCGGCGCTGTGCCAGCGCCAGCCGCTCCCAGCGGCCGCGGGCGCGCGCCGAGGTGGGCCGGAACCGCCGGTCGAAGTCGCGGGTGCGGTCGACGCTGCCCACGATCGAGTCCAGGGAGATGACCTGCAGGCCGAGCCTGCGCTCGCCGGTGCGGCCGAGGGCGGCCACGACTTCGTCGAACGGCAGCATGATGCTGACGTCGTCGGGTTCGCGGCGCAGCCACGCGCCGAGCCGGGAGAGCATCTGGCTCCGGCGCATGCGCAGGAAGTCGTTCTCGGCGTCGGCTTGGGGGAAACCGGTGTCACGTGGCACGGGGTGCCTCCGGGATGTCCAGGATTCGGTAGCCGACAGTGTTGATGACCTGGGTGTCGCCCAGGTTGCGATCGGGTACGGGTTCGCCGTGCGGGTGGATGTGGCCGTGCACGAGATACCGGGGCCGCAACTTGCGGACGGTCGTGTGCAGGCTGGTGAAGCCGCGGTGCGGCGGGTCTTCCCGGTCGCCGACGCCGCGCGGCGGGGCGTGGGTGAGCAGCACGTCGACGCCGCGGCCGTCGCGCAGCCTGCGGACCGCCGCGCGGCGGCGCAGCGCGCGCGAGCGCCGGGCCATCTGCCGGTCGGTCCACTGGTTGGGCCCGCTGTTGTAGCGGATCGACCCGCCGAGTCCGGCGATCCGCAGCCCGGCGACGTCGGCGACCCGTCCGTCGGCGTTGACCGCGCCGGCGGGCCCCGGCCACGCGGCGGGCAGGCCGTCGCGCGTCCAGAGGCCGTGACCGGACCGGTCGTACCCGGACAGGTCCATGTCGTGGTTGCCGGGCACGAACACGCACGGCCGGTCGAGCGCGTCGATCAGGAACTCCAGGTACTCGAACGGCAGATCGCCCGCCGCGAGCACCAGGTCGACGCGGTGGCGGCGCACCTGGTCGCTCCACAGCCGGTCGACGACCTCGTCGGAGACGGTGAGCACCTTGGGCACAGCTTGAGCCTACGTCGAGCACCGCCGGTCCGCGTCCGATCGGCTGAGAGGTGGAGGAGGGTGGGGGAGGGGGGCCCTGGGCGAGCGGAGAGGTTCCGGTGGCGGGCTCCGGGCGGGGAGGCTCGGGCGGTGGCTCCGACGATGGCCCGAACGGTTCCGAACGGGCGGTGGCGGGCTTGAGGGGCTGGTCGGGGAGGTGCGTTCGTGCGGAGGGTGCAACGTCGGAGGTCTAGGGAACGATTGGGTGCCGTGGGGACGTCGTAGCGACTAGCGTGATCGTTGAAGAGCGATCGTCTGCCGCCATGAGGGGAGTTCGGGCGATGGGCGCCGGTAGCGGGGACCGATATGTCGTCGGCGGGGTGAACTGGGAGTCGTACACGCTCGAAGCGCTGATCGCGATGGTGGCCGACAACGCCAGTCCGCCCCAGTTGGAGCAGCTGGCCGACGACTGGCGGCAAGCGGGCAGCGAGGTCAGCGACGCGGCCGCCGTGTTGGAGACCGCGCTCGCGCAGCTGATGGAGTTCTGGTCCGGCCATGCCGCCGAGCAGGCGCGCCGGGACGTGTCGGCGAACGCGAAATGGCTCGGTGACCTGGGGGAGACCGCCCACCAGATCGGTGTCCCGATCCAAGAGGCCGCGGGGGCGCTCAAGGCGGCCCAGGACGCGATGCCCGTGCTGCCGCCGCCCGCGCTGATCCCGCCCGCGCGCTCGGTCGAGGGCGCCGACACGGCGCTGCGGACCGGTGGCCCGCTGGCCGCGGCCATCTCCGGGACCGCGACGGGCGCCGAGAGCGCGTTCGCCGCCGAGCAGCAGCAGGCCGAGCTGAAGGCGGTCGCCGTCGAGGCGATGCGCCGCTTCGAGGGCGCGGCCATCGGCATCGACCAGGCCACCCCCGCCTTCTCCGAGCCGTCGCCCCCCGACGGGACCACGCCCCCGACCCCCATCGACCGGGTCCCGGGCACCACCACCCCGCCGAACACCCGCACCCCCACCGACACCGAACGCTGGGACGACCTCACCGGAGGCAGCGGCACCAGCGCGTCATCGACCGGCGGGGCTGGTGCTTCTGCTTCCGCGGGCGCCGACGGTCTGGCGGCCCGAGGCATGCCCGGCGGAGGCGCGGGCGGCTTTCCTGGTTCGGGCGCCACCGGCCTCACCGAGAGCGGCCCGGGCTCAGGCGCGCGTCCGGTCGCCCCTGGCCCCGGCGTCGGCCTCACCGAGACGTTCAACCCGGGCAACCGCCCGGCCGCCGCGGCGGGCGGCCCGGTCGCAGGCGGCGCGGGCGCGGGAACCGGCATGGGCGGCATGCCCATGGGCGGCGGCATGGGTGCGGGCGCGGGTGCGGGCGGCGACTCCGGCGAACACCGCAGGCGCTACCCGTTCGACGCCGAGAACCCGTTCGCGAACGACCAAAAGGCATCACCGCCGGTGATCGGGCTCTGAGGAGAACCAGCAGATGCCAGACCAGAACCACCCCACCGACCCCGGCTGGCCCACCCCCGAGCAGGCCGCCCCCTTCGGCACGCACGCCTTCCCCCGCCCTGACCTGGGCACGGACCAGGCGCCCACGTCGCCGACCGGGGTGACCCCGCCCTTCCCGGACCAGGCCGCCGCGGTGCCCACCCCGCCATTCCCGGGGACGGTCCCGGCGTCCGGGCCGGGCTCGGCGGTTCCTGCTCCACCGTTCCCGGACCAGCGCTTCGGCACACCGATGGGCCCAGCGGCGGCCACGGGGCAGCCCTTCACCGGACCAGGCGGTCCGACCGTGCCCGCGGGACAGCCCTTCGGCGGGCCCGGCGGGCCAGCCGCTGTGGCGGGACAGCCGTTTGGCGGGGCAGGTGGGCCTGCCCCGGTGGCGGGGCAGGCGTTCAACGGGGCGGTCGGTCCTGCTGGGGCCGTGGGGCAGCCGTTTGGCGGGGCGGGTGGGTCTGCTGGAGTCGCGGGTCCTGGTGTGGTGGGTGGGCCGCCGGTCGCCGGTGGGCCGGGTGTGGGGGTGCCTACCGCGCCGTCTGGTGCGCCGTTCTTCCCGGGGGCGCCTGGTGCGGGCGGGGCGACCTCGCCCGCAGGGGCGGCGACCTATCCCGGGGCTGGTGCGCCTGCGGGTGTTGAAGCCGGGCCGGTGGTAGGGCAGCCGGTGGTGGGACAGCCGGTGGCTGGGGGGCCGCCGTCGATCGGGGAGACATTGAATCCGCCGGTCAACGGGGGGCCTGCCGACGCCGGGCCTCCGCACGGCCCTGGTCGGGAGCCGGGGCAGCCTGCTGGAGCTGTCCCGCCGGACGCGCCCGCAGGCCCGGGAGCGGGCCACGCGGGCCCGGGCAGCGGTCCAGGTGCGGAAGCGCCGGGAACGCCGGGAACCGGTGAATCCGGGGGAGTCGTGCCGCCGAGCGGGGAGGGTGGGAGCGGCTCGCCGGCGGACTCGGGGCCGGGGGCTGTCGCTCCCGGTGACGGTGAGCCGGTCCCCGATGCCCCCGACGGGGAGGGCTCTGTTCCTCCGGGTGGTGAGGTGCCTGCCGGTGGACCTGCCGACCCGGTGGGGCCTGGTGACGGTCAGATCGGTGGGCCTGTCCAAGGTGGTGGGCCCGGGCAGGGTGCCGGGTCCGACCAGGGTGGTGGGCAGGGGGACGGACAGCCGACCACGCTTCCCGCGCCCGGAGCGGGCCAGCCGACGACGCTTCCCGCGCCCGGTGAGGGGCAGCCGACGACGCTTCCCGCGCCTGGAGCGGGCCAGCCGATCACGCTTCCCGCGCACGGGCAGCCGGTGCCGGAGAAGGCGGCGGGCGGGGAGTCGCGGGGGCGGTGGGACGTCGATCTGGAGCAGTTGCAGGAGTTCTCCGTCGCGGTGACCGCTGCGCGGACCGGGCTGGCGGCGGTGCAGTCGTTGGTGAGTCAGATGCAGGGGGACGCCTACACGCCCAAGTTGGGGACCAGTCCTGTTGGGCAGCAGCTGGCCAGGAAGTTCGACGACCGGCTGAACAGCGATGCCGGTCTGCGGCCGTTGCTGGCTGAGGCGGTGCGGCGGATGGACGAGTTCATCAACAGCGCCGAGTCGGTGCGGGACGCCTACGAGGAGTCGGACGCCGTGGCTGAGGACGCGGTGAAGCGGGCTGGTCAGGGCGGCTGATGACGTCCATGCAGAGTGCGCGGGCCGCCGTGCTGCACCCCGAGGAGGTCGACCTGCTCTGCGCGTTCGCGGGGGTGGGGGCGCCGTTCCCGGTGCGCATCCGGTCGCGGGGGGCGACCGAGGAGGAGCGGCGGGCTGGGTTCGGGCAGGCCAGGGCCCGGTTGCAGAGCCGGGGGCTGGCCGGGCACGGGGGGCCGCTGGGGGTGGCGGCCGACTTCGTGCACCTGCTGCGGCAGGGTGGGGGCGCGCTCGACCTGGTCGTCACCCGGCGGGGGAAGGCCTCGGGGGCCGTGGTGCTGGCGCACCGGGACAGCGCGGTGCTCGTTGAGCAGGACATGGACCGGACCAACGGGGCTGTGCGGCTGCTGGGCCTGGGGGTCCGCGACGCCGTCGACGGTCTCCTGCGGCTGGTGCCGGATCACCCGGCGCCGAGGGCGGCGCCGTTCAGCGTGGCCCGTTCGGCGCTCGACCGGCTGCACCAGGCGATCGTGTCCTCGCCCGGAACGCTCGGACCGGATGACCTGGACCGTCTGCGCGCGGCGCACGGCATCGACGACCAGACCGCCCGCCGCATGGTGAGCCACCTGCAGCCCGTGCTCGGCAACGGCCAGACCGGCGCCGCCGTGCGCCGGGGGACCGGGTGGGTGCGCGGCGGGGAGGAACTGCGCTGGTTGGACTCCGCGCGCGGCCGGTTCCGCCTCGGCACCGGCGAGTGGATGAGCGTGAACCCGATCGGCCCCGACGAGCTGCGCGCCGAGGTGCGCGCGATGGCGGGGCAGCTGTGGTGAGCGCGGGATCGGCCGCGGCGGGCAGCCGCGGGATGGGGAAGCTGTTCGCCGGCGGGACAGCTCTGGTGAACGTGAACGCGTTCAGGACGTCGGGGGCATCCGCTACCGTGACAGTCGGAAACGAGGGTCGAGGGGGCCGGGCATGATCGGCAACGTCGAGGAGCTGGTTCAGCGCTTCCGCGCTTCCGCTGAGCGGGCCGCGGCCGCGCGGCAGGCGGCTGAGCGGGACCGGCGGGCCAAGCGCAGGGACAACGACCAGTGGGTCACCGGCGGGGTGAACTGGGACGGGTTCAGCCTCAAGTCGCTGCAGCGCATGGTGGGCATGAACGCCAACTCCCACCAGCTCGACGCCCTCGCCGACGTCTGGGTGCAGAACGGGCAGAACATCACCCGCAGCGCCCAGGAGCTCGAACAGTCGATGCGGCGGCTGATGCAGTTCTGGTCGGGCGCGTCGGCCGACACCGCGCAGAACTCCGTGCAGCGCAACGTCACCTGGCTGGCCGAGACCGGCGAGGTCGCCGTCGACATGGCCCGGCCGATCCAGGACGCGGGCGGCGCGCTGCGCTCGGCGCAGAGCACGATGCCCGGCGGCTCGCCCAGCTCGCCGTGGGCGGGCAACATCGGCGGCGGCGCCGCGGTGGGCATGGCCATCGGCGGACCCATCGGCGCGGCGTTCGGGGCCGCGATCGGCGGGATCGCCAGCGCGTTCGGCTTCGGCAGCAACAAGAAGAAGATGAAGCGCAAGGCCGTGCAGACCATGCGGCGCTACGAGACGGCGCTGCTCGGCGTCGACGGCGTCACCCCGCAGTTCGGCGACCCGGCCGACGGCATCAACCCCGGCGGCACGCCGGGCAACCCGCGCCCGCCGGGCATCACCCCCGGGCAGGGCACGCCCCCGCCCAGCGGGTCGCTGCCGCCCGAGCTGATCGGCGGACCGCGGGTGCCGCCACCGATGCCCACCCCCGACATGGGCACCACGCCCAGCCTCGCGCCCGGCTTCGAGAGCGGCTGGGAGCGACGCTGGCAGGGCATGACGGGCCTCGGGCCCGGCGCGGGCGCGGGAATCCCCGGTGCGGGCGGACCCGGTATCGGCGGCGGTCCGGTGGGTTTCGGCGGCATGCCCGGCGCGGGCATGGGCCGGGGCATGGGCGGTTTCGGCGCGGGGGCGGGCGCGGGACGCGGCGCGATGGGCGCGGGCAGGCCCGGGCTCGGTGCGGGCGGCGGCGCGGGCCGGGGCATGGGCGCCGGTGCGGGCGCCGGGCTCGGCCGCGGTGGCGCGATCGGCGACAAGCAGCGCGGGGCGACGGGCCGCTTCGGCCGCGGCACCGGGTTCGGCCAGGGCTACGGCCAGGGCGCGGGCGCTGGTGCGGCTCCCGCGGGCGCGCGCAAGGACGAGGACGGCGAGCACAAGCGCCGCGTGCCGATCGAGGAAGACCCGTTCACCCCGCACGACCTGCGGGCCGCGCCGCCGGTCATCGGCCTGTAGAGGAAGGGCTACCCCATGTACGTGGACAACGCCGCCGGGGCGGGCTGGCACGTCGAGCCCGAGCAGATGACCGAGTTCATCGCCGCGCTGGAAGAGGTCAGCCGCGACCTCGACGAGCTGAAGGCCAACGTCGCGGCGCTGTCGGCCAACGGCGCGCAGGCGATGCTGGGCACCAGCCCGGTCGGGATCGAGATGGCCGAGAAGTTCGCCGACCGCCTCGTCGGCGAGTACGGCCTGCGCGGTCAGCTCGACGCCGCCGTCCTGCGGATGGAGGAGTTCCTGGACAGCGCGCGCAAGACCCTGCAGGGCTACCAGGTCAGCGACGAGACCGGCGCGCAGAGCCTGCGCTACACCTGATGGAGCTGATCAGCGGCGCGGGCACCGCTCTGCACCCGGTCGAGGTCGACCTGCTCTGCGCCTTCGCCGAGGTCGAGGCCCCGTTCCCGATCGATGTCGCCGCGGCGGGCGAGGACGAGGTCGAGCGCGCCGTGCTCTACCGCGAGGCCGCCGAGGCGATGCGCGACCGGGGCCTGGCCGACGAGCGCGGCCCGCTGGACGTGGCCGAGGAGTTCGTCTACCTGCTGCGCGCGTGCACCGGTGTGGTGGACATGGTCGTCGCCACCGAGTCCGGCACGCGGTCGGTCGCGGTGCTGACCGCCCGCGACGACGCGCTGCTGGTGCACCAGGACACCGCCGACCCGTTCGGCATGGTCCGCATGCTGCCGACCACTGTGGACGACGCGGTGAGCAGGCTGGCGCGCATGGTGCCGCAGGCCGAGACCCCGCTGACCGCGCCGTTCTCCCTGCCCCGGCGCGCGGTGCTCAACGCCTTCCAGGAGATGGTCGCCCGCGTGCCCGCCGACGGCGGCGACCCGGTGCCGATGTCTCCCGACCAGATCGATGAGCTGCTGGGCCGCAGCGGCATCAGCGACCGGGTGTCCAGCCGGATGGTGGCCGCGCTGACGCCGTCGGTGGGCAGCGGCCAGGCCGGGGTGGCGCTGCGCGACGAGACCGAGGACCAGTGGCGGCGCTCCGGGCCGGAGCTGAGCTGGCTGGACACCCCGCGCGGGCGCTTCCGGCTCGCGGTCGCCGAGGACGACGCCTGGATGAGCGTCAACCCGTTGTCGCAGGCCGAACTGCGCGCCGAACTGCGGGCGCTGGCCCAGCGGGTGCGCTAGGCCCTAGGGCGTCTGCGAGATCAGCACCGTCACCACCGTGATCCAGGTGAAGACGCTGGCCAGCAGCCAGAACTTGATATTGGACAGCAACCGGACCACGGGGAGACCTCCCAACAGGGGTGCGTGAACAGGGCGGGGCCGGCGTCAGAGCCAGCGGTTCTTGCGGAATATGCGGTAGAGCACGAAGCAGACGAGCAGGATCGCGAGCATCACCATCGGGTAGCCGTAGCGCCATTTGAGTTCGGGCATGTTGTCGAAGTTCATGCCGTAGACGCCGACCACCATCGTGGGGACGGCGATGATCGCCGCCCACGACGTTATCTTCCGCATGTCGGTGCTCTGCTGGAGGGTGATCTTGGCCAGGGTGGCGTCGACGAGGGTGGTCAGCAGCTCGTCGTAGCTGGCCACGCGCTCGGTGACGGTGGTGAGGTGGTCGTCGACGTCGCGGAAGTAGGAGCGCACGTCGTCGGGGATCAGCGCCGAGCAGCCCTCGGCCAGCCGCCGCAGCGGGTTGGCCAGCGGCATGACCGCTTGGCGCAGCTCCAGGATCTCACGCTTCATCAGGTAGATCTGCTCGGCGCTGACCGGGCTGCGCGGGGCGAACACGGCCCGCTCGATGACGTCGATGTCGGTCTCGAACGACGCGGTCACCGCCAGGTAGCTGTCGACCACCTGGTCGGCGATGGCGTGCAGGACCGCGGCGGGGCCGCCCGCGGCCAGGCGCTCGGGGGAGCGCTCCAGCTCGGCGCGCAGCCCGTGCAGGCCGGAGTGCTTGCCGTGGCGGACCGTGACGACGTAGTCCTCGCCGAGGAACACCATGATCTCGCCGGACTCCACGATCTCGTTGGCCGTGGTGGGCGACTCGTGCTCGACGTAGCGGACCGTCTTGAGCACCATGAACAGGTTGTCGTCGTAGCGCTCCAGCTTGGGCCGCTGGTGGGCGTGGACGGCGTCCTCGACGGCCAGCTCGTGCAGGCCGAAGGTCTCGGCGACGCCCTGGATCTGGCGCTCGTCGGGCTCGTGCAGGCCGATCCAGACGAACCCCTCCCCGCGTCCGCGCACCTCGGCCACGGCGTCGGTGTGACTCCAGCGGCCGGGCAGGCGGGTGCCGTCGACGTAGACGCCGCAGTCGACCACGTAGGCGGAGAGCGGCACGGGCAGCGGCGGGACGACCTGGTCGGCGACCCGGTTGTTGCGGCCTTTGCGGCCGCCGAGCGAGGGGATGGAGGGCATCGCGGTGCTCCAGGGATCACGCCGCGAGAGCGCGACGGGACCGGAGGGGCGCGCGGGCCGCTCTCCGGTGGCGGAGCGTCCTGGCCGGTTCCTGCGAAGCCCCTAGCTGGCGGCTTCCCCGGTGAGGACGCGGGGACTACTGCATCCGGTCGCGGATTCATGACCAGGCTTGTCACCCATGCGTTCTCACCTCCTCGGGCCGGTGGCGGCGGCGATCGCCCCGCACGAGGATACCCGCAGCAGCGGGGGCGCTGCGCGGCAACCTGGTGCACTCCCTCACAGACCTGTTGCGGCCCGCCGACCCGCCCCGTACAAGTGACCTACTCGCCAGTCACTTAGCCCTATTCACCGCGGAGGACCACGTGCAGTTCGGCCGTTACTACGAGGAGTTCGAGGTCGGCGCGGTCTACAAGCACTGGCCGGGCAAGACGGTGACCGAGTACGACGACCACCTGTTCTGCCTGCTCACGATGAACCACCACCCGCTGCACCTGGACGCCCACTACGCCGAGAACACCACCGACTTCGGCAAGAACGTGGTCGTGGGCAACTACATCTACTCGCTGCTGCTGGGCATGTCGGTGGCGGATGTCTCCGGCAAGGCGATCGCCAACCTGGAGGTCGAGTCCCTGCGCCACGTCGCGCCGACCTTCCACGGCGACACCATCTACGGCGAGTCCGAGGTGCTGGACAAGACGCCGTCGAAGTCCAAAGACGACCGCGGCGTGGTCTACGTCGAGACCCGCGGCTACAAGCAGGACGGCACCGTGGTGTGCGTGTACCGCCGCAAGGTCATGGTCCCCAAGGTCTCCTACGGCGAGGCGCGCGGCGGCGAGCAGCCCGGCCGCCCCGAGCCCAAGCCCCGCTAGGCCGCCCACGACCGGCCGGTGGTCGCGGACACGCCCGGTGGACTAGCGTTCCCGGGCGTGGCGACCGCACAACTCGACGAGATCCGGTCCCGGCTGCGCGCCTTCGCCGACACCGAGGCCGCCGGTGAGTCCCCTCTCTACGCCCACCTGGCCGCTCAGGCCGCCGACGACCCCGAGGTCGCCGCGCTGCTGAGCGCCGCGCCGCCCGAGCAGGCCCGGCCCACGCTGCTGCTGGCCGCCGCGCACCGCGCGCTGCAGGCCAACCCGTTCCACGAGCTGGTCAATTACTACCCGTCGATGGGCGGCACCTACGGCCTGGACAGCGGAACGTGGCCGCTGTTCCGCTCGTTCGTGCTCGACCATGCCGACCGGGTGCGGACGCTGGTCGCGACCAAGACCACGCAGACCAACGAGGTGCGCAGGGCCGCGCTGGTCTATCCGGCGCTGGCCCTGGCCGCCAAGCAGGCCAAGGGCTCGGTCGGGCTGCTGGAGGTCGGGTGCAGCGCGGGCCTGCTGCTGGGCCTGGACCGCTACGCCTACCGCTACCAGACCCGCCAGTCCGGGCAGATCGTCGCCGGGCCCGCCAAGACCCCGGTCGGCCTGCACTGCGCGCTGGAGGGCGACTCGGTGCCGGTGCTGCCCAAGAAGCTCGCCCTCGCCGCGCGCGTCGGCCTGGACTCCGCGCCCGTCGACCTGGAGGACGAGGACGCCGTCGCCTGGCTGGAGGCGTGCGTGTGGGCCGACCAGCCGGAGCGGCAGCGGCTGCTGACGACCGCGGTGGGCCTGCTGCGCAAGGACCCGCCGCCGGTGGTGGCAGGCGACGCCGTGGACGACCTGGCCGCGGCCGCCGAGCGGGTGCCCGAGTCGGCGCCGCTGGTCGTGCTCACCTCGAACGTCCTGCCGTACCTGGCCGAGCAGCGGCGCCGGGAGTTCATCGCGGCGCTGGCCGAGCTGGCCGGGCGCCGTCCCACCTGGTGGGTCAGCCACGAGGGCTACCGGGCGGGGCTTTCTCTGATCCTGCCCGATCGGGGGGACTTGACCCCAGGTCCGGGGGCCGCGGCCTTCGGGGTCCTCGGTCTCACCACCTGGGAGTCGGGGCGTCCGAAAACCGCTGTCCTCGGCCGCACCGCGATGCACGGGGAACGCCTCACCTGGCTGGCCTGACCTGCGCCGACTCCGTTCAGCGCGGCAACTGTCCCCATGACTGCAAAGTGGTGGCGAGTTCGTCCACCAACTGGCCGGATCTTTCCATTGTGGTGAACGTCGCAAGGTCGACCCAGCGGACGTCGGTGGCGTCGTCGCCCGCCCTGAGTTCACCGCCTGTCACCGAGCACGCGTAGTCGTGGATGTCGAACACCCCGGAGGGCGCAGGGCGCTCCACCGCTCCGATGAATGCGCCAACGGTCGCGGAAAGGCCGGTCTCTTCCCGCAACTCTCTGCTAAGCGCTTCGGCGTCGGTCTCGCCGCTTTCGACCTTTCCCCCTGGTAGTGACCACAAACCGGAACCAGGCTCATGTGCGCGGCGAATGAGCAGAACGCGTCCGGAATCGTCGCGGACGACCCCTCCGACGCAGCGGATCACCCGGTATTCGCCAGAGGACATGGGTACGCAGCGTAGTGGCATCCCGATGGTGACGGTCCGCGTTGACCTATCCCGGGGACTGGGCTCCCATGCGTCAGCCGAGTGCGGTACAACGGTTTTCAACAGCGCCAGACCAAGGTGCGTCAGGGAGCGGGGTAGATCGCAGTGGACGTCAAGAAGGTTCTCGTCTTGACCGGGGCCGCGTTGCTGGTTTTCTTCTTGGTCACCCAGCCGGTCGCGTCCGCCGGAATCGTCAACTCCATCATCACGACCCTCCGCGAAGGCGCGGAAGCGGTCATCACCTTCGTCCGTACTGTTTTCACCTGATAACGGGTAGCGTCGAACCATGTTCGCGCCCCGTGACCCAGACGAGTACCTGCTCGACTCCGAACGACGGGTCATCCGGGTGCGCAGGCACTGGGCGTACCTGACCTGGCAGGTCTTCGAGGCCGTCGCGCTGCTCGCCGTGTGCGTGATGATCTCCTACGTCCTGCCGCCGTCGACGTGGCTCGTGCAGAACATCCTCTGGTACGTCGCGCTCGCGGTGCTGCTGCGCTTCACCTACCAGGTCATCGAGTGGTGGGTCGAGCGCATCGTGGTCACCGACAAGCGCTTCCTGATGACCACGGGCGTGTTCACGATCAGGGTGCTGATGATGCCCATCAGCAAGGTCACCGACCTGACCTTCGAGCGCAGCTGGATCGGCCGCATGCTCGGCTACGGCACGATGGTGGTCGAGTCGGCCGGTCAGATCCAGGCGCTCAACCGGATCGACTACCTGCCCAGGCCCGAGCAGGTCTACGACGCGATCTCGGAGCTGACCTTCGGCGACAAGAAGGCCCAGGCCGAGCGGTTCTCGATGATCAAGGCCCAACGCATCGCCCGGGGCAAGAAGAAGGCGGCGGGCAAGGTCTAGCCGCCCGCCGAACCCGTCCCGGCCCACCCGTGACCGCGTGACCTGCGTCATTCGGCCACACTGGCGGGGTGCGGATCGACCTCCACTGCCACTCCACGGCCTCCGACGGCACCGACAGCCCCGCCGGGCTGGTCGAGGCCGCGGCGCGGGCCGGGCTGGATGCCGTGGCGATCACCGACCACGACACCACCGCGGGGTGGGCCGAGGCCGCGGCGGCGCTGCCCGCCGGGCTGTCGCTGGTGCGCGGCGCCGAGCTGACCTGCGCCTCCGAGGACGGCCGCGGCGGCTACTGCACCGTGCACCTGCTGGCCTACCTCTTCGACCCGGCCTCCGCGGCGATGGTGGCCGAGCACGCCCGCACGCGGGCCGAGCGCCGGACGCGCCTTCACCTGATGGCCGGGCGGATGGCCGCCGACGGCTACCCCGTCGACGCCGACGCGCTGCTCGCCGGCCTGCCCGACGAGGTCCCAGCGGGCCGCCCACACCTCGCGCAGGCCCTGGTGGCCGCCGGGGTCGTCGGATCGGTCAGCGAGGCCTTCACGACGCTGCTGAACGGCCGCAATCACTATTACGTGCCCAGCCGCAAGACCTGGGTGCTGGAGGCCATCGACCTGGTGCGGGCCGCGGGCGGGGTGTCGGTGCTGGCGCACGGCTTCGCCCACCGGCGCGGGCCGGTCGTCACCGCCGACGTCGTCGCCGAGCTGGCGGGCGCGGGCCTGGACGGGGTCGAGGTCGACCACCCCGACCACGACGCCGACGCGCGGGCCCGGCTGCGCGCCATCGCCGGGCGGCGCGACCTGCTGGTCACCGGCTCCAGCGACTACCACGGCACCAACAAGACCACCCCGATCGGCGCCGAGGGCACCGCGCCGGAGGTGCTGGCCGAGATCGCGCGCCGTGCCACCGGCGCCCGGGTCCTGGCGGGCGCCTGATGTTCGACGGCGCGCTGTTCGTGGAGGCCACGATCACCCTGCTGGTGATCATGGACCCGCCGGGCACCATTCCGGTCTTCCTCAGCCTGACCGGCCGCAAGTCGCCGGAGACCCGGCGCGGGGCGGCCCGGCAGGCGGTGCTGGTGTCGCTGGTGGTAATCAGCCTGTTCGCCATCGGCGGCGAGGTGATCCTGCGCTACCTGGGCATCGGCATCCCGGCGCTGCAGGGCGCGGGCGGGCTGCTGCTCCTGCTGATCGCGCTGGACCTGCTCACCGGGCGCGGTTCGACCGAACAGGAGATCGCCGAAGACGTAAATGTCGCATTAGTCCCACTTGGCACGCCATTGTTGGCGGGGCCGGGTGCGATCGCGGCGACGATCGTGTTCGTCCGCCAGGCGGATGGGCATATCGGCTCCTATTTGGCCTTGGGCGCGGCCATTGTCGCCGTGCATTTGTTCCTGTGGTTGTGCCTGCGTTATTCCGGTGTGGTCATCCGGTTCATCAAGGACAGCGGGATCACCCTGCTGGCCAAGATCGCCGGTCTGCTGCTGGCGGCGATCGCGGTGCAGCTGGTGGCCGACTCGGTGCGCGGCTTCATCGGCTGAGCACCGTTCCCGACCGCGCTCAGCCGACCGCGCTCAGCCGAGCGCCTGGTCGATGGCCTCCTGGCTCCTGGCCAGGACCGCCCGGCCGTCGTCGGTGAGGATGATCGGCCGCTCGATGAGCACCGGGTTGGCGGCCAGCACCGCGATCCAGGCAGCGCGCTCGCGGGGAAAGCCCGCCAGGCCCAGCTCCTTGGCCCTGGCCTCCTTCATGCGGGTGATGTCCCACGGCTGGAGGCCGAGGCTGGTCAGCACCGCCTCCAGCTCGGCCTCGGTGGGCGGCTGGTCGAGGTAGCGGCGGACGGTGTGGCCGGGGGCGGCGGAGTCGAGGGCGGCCTTGGCCGCGCGCGACTTCGAGCAGCGGGGGTTGTGCCAGATCTCCACGCCGCCGATTCTGCCCGAGCCCGCCGCGGCGGGCGGGCGCGGATCGTGTCGGTGGGACTGCGTACCGTGGAGGCGTGCAAGGTCAAGTGAGCCAGGGGCAGCTCGGCTTCGAGAGCATGCCGAAGCGGCTGATCAAGGTGACGCCGTCGAAGCTGGGCACGTGGGCGGACTGCCCGCGCCGCTTCCGCATGGCCTACCTCGACCGGCCGACGCCCGCACGCGGCGGCCCGTGGGCGCACAGCACCCTCGGGGCCGTCGTGCACAACGCGCTCAAGGCCCTGTTCGACCTGCCCCAGCGCGCGCGCAGCGCCGACGCGGCGGCCGGGCTGGTGCGCACGCACTGGAAGGACGACGGCTTCGCCGACGCCGCCCAGGCCGCCGAGCACCGCGACCGGGCCGCGGGCTGGGTGCACGACTACGTCGCCGAACTCGACGTGGCCCACGAGCCGGTCGGCCTGGAGCGCTGGGTGTCGGCGCCGGTGGGCTCCCTCGTCGCCGAGGGCAGGGTCGACCGCATCGACCAGCGCGGCGACGAGGTCGTCATCGTCGACTACAAGACCGGCCGCCACGGGCTGACCACCGACGACGCCCGCGGCTCGCAGGCGCTGGCGCTCTACGTGCTGGCCGCGCGCCGCACCCTGCGCAGGCCGTGCACCAAGGTCGAGCTGCACCACCTGCCCACGGGCACCGTCGCCGCCTGGGAGCACACCGAGGAGTCGCTGGCCAGGCACCTGCGCCGGGCCGAGGAGAGCGCGGAGGAGTTCCAGCTGGCCACCGACACGCTGCGCGCGGGCGGCGACGGCGACGTGCTGTTCCCGGCCAATCCCGGCCGCCAGTGCTCCTGGTGCGACTTCCGGCGCAGCTGCGCCGACGGGCAGGCCGCTGGCCCCGCCCTGGAGCCATGGGCGATGCTGTCGTCGTGACCGGCCCCACCGAACGCCTCCCCGCCCCCGGCCGCACCCGCCCTGAGGCGAACAGTGCGGACAACGCGGACGCGACGACAGTCGAGCTGCCCTCGGCGCGCACGCGGCCCGCCGAGGACGCCCCCGCGCCTCCCCGCCCCGGCGGGCCGTGGCGAGACCTGACCGGCGCGGTCGCGATCGGCCTGTGCGGCCTCGCGGTGGTCGTGCTCGGACTGCAGGTCTTCGCCTGGACGCAGCCGGACGTGCCCGGCCCCGGCCTGTGGGTGCTGCTGGGGCACTTCGGCGCGGCCGCCGCCGCCGTCGTGGCCCAGCGCGTCGCCGACCGGCGGCGCGGACCGCAGGCGGCGCTGGCCATGCTGATGGTGGCCATCGCCTGCGGTGTGGCGATCTGGTACTTCTGGTGGGCCTGACCTGACGTCTACAGAGGACTGTCCTCTGTAGACATCAAGCGTAGGTCATCCAGGTGTTCCAGGTCGGCAGCAGCACATCCAGCAGGGCCTCGGGCGCCTCGACGGCGGGCGAGTGGCCCGCGCCGGGGATCGCGGCGTAGTCGGCCTCCAGCCGGTCGGCCATGTCCCGCTGCACCGCGGGCGGCCAGGTGTCGTCGGCCATGCCGCAGGCCACCAGGCAGCCGGTGCTGGACCCGCGCAGCTTGCGCGAGAGGTCGGCGACCAGGTCGGGCTCGGTGCGCAGACCGCGCGCCATGCCCAGCAGGGCGGCCTCGGAGTTGCGCAGGAACCGGGCGCGGAAGAACTCCCGCATCGGCTCCGGCATCTCCTGCCAGCGCGGATTGCCGCGGTTGAGCGCCTCCTGCGCCTGGTGCGCGGCCTCAAGGCCGTGCTTGCGCAGCAGCGGGTCGCCCAGCTCCAGCGCCTGGCGCCGAGTGCCCTGCGGCAGCTCGCCGGGACCGGAGCAGAGCAGCGTCAGCCCGGCGACAGGAGCGCCCGCCAGCACCGCCCTGCGGGCGATGAGGCCGCCGTAGGAGTGGCCCAGCAGCAGCACGGGCCTGCCGTCGGAGGCGAGTTTCTCCACCAGCTCGGCCAGCCCTGTCCCCAGGGCGGTCGGCAGGTAGGCGGACTCGTCGTCCGGGCCGGGGGTGTCCATCTGACCGGGCAGGTCGATGGCCACCGCCTGGTAGCCGGCGTCGGAGATGGGATCGAGGAGCGGGGCGAAGTCTTCCTTGGACCCGGTGTAGCCGGGAACCATCAGGACCACAGGGCCTTCGCCGGTGGAGCGCAGGGCCGCGTACCGGCCCGGCAGCTCGACCTGGACGGCCCTGTGCGAGGAGAGTTGCGAGTGAACCGGTAGGTCGGACATGAGACCCAGTGTGCGCCTCGGACCCCGGCCGCGTCTTATCGCAAAGCAACCAAAAGCGGGCCGCGCTGTTCGAGCACGATGGGACCGATCGCGCCCATCGCGATGGGCCCGATGTAGCCGTCCCGGGCCACCGGCAGCACGCCGACGCGCTCGCCGGTGGTCTGGTCGACGACCGCCAGGCCGTCGGCGACCGGGACCAGCATCCGGCCCGCGAACGCCACACCTGGGCCGAAAGCGCCCGGCACGGTCCACTTCGGCTTGAGGTCCTCCAGCGACAGCGCCACCGCCGAGGACCCGGTGAACCAGTAGAACGCGCCGGTCCCCATCGCCGTCTCGGCCACCGAGCCCGCCTGGGCCAGCCCGCCGGGCCCCAGCTCCAGTGGCGTGCTGGAGGCCTGGTTGCCGTCGTCGCCGTAGACCAGGAGGGCGGCCGGGTCGGGGACCGCGACCGCGGTGAAGCGGTCGGTCATGGCCACGACCTGCGCGGACTCCGTCGCCAGGACGGTGCTGAAGACGACCTCGGGCCGGTCGGCGTCTTTGCCGGTGGCCTTGTAGACCGTCAGCCGGTCGGCCAGGTCGTCCGGGCAGCGCTCGATGACGCCGATGCGGCCCGCCGCCATGTGCACGGAGTCGAACATGCAACCGGTCCTGGGCTGGCGCTCGGGCACGACCGGCGCGGGGACCTGGCCGTACTCCATGGTCTCGACCAGGTCCGAGCGCAGCGTCGTGATCAGGTGCTTGCCCGCCGAGGTGAGGTAGGTGCCGTCGTCGGTCAGCTCGGCGCCCAGCTCGGCGTCCCAGTTGCGCGCCGTGTGCCTGCCGCCGTTCTCCGGGTAGAGCGAGGTGACCTCGCTGCACGCGCCCTCGGCGCGGGGGGCGCCGTCGGGCAGGAAGCCGCCGTCACCGCGGTAGACGGCGATGGCGTGCTCGAAGGCGCCGCTGACCGCGCACAGCGGCAGGTCGCGCCGGTAGCTCCAGACGACCTCGCCGGTCAGCGGGTCGCGCCCGGCCACCTCGCCGCCCTCGCCGGTCACCACGACCGGCCCGGCCACCACGGGCTCGGGCGTGGCCGCGCTCTGCGCGCGCCACACCTCGCCCAGCGACGGCGGGAACACCTCCGGCCCGGCGGGCGAGGGCGGGGCCGCGCCCTGCGTCGACGCGGTCGCCCGGAAGTCGGCGTTCTGCCATACGAGCGCCCCGGCGACGACCAGGGCCACCACGATCACCGCGGCGGCGACCAGGTCGCGGCGGCGGGTGAAGCGGGTCCGCTCCCGCGGCTGCACCGGCTCCGGCGGCGGACCCGCCAGGACGTCCTCGGCGCGCCAGGTGTGGAACCCGTCGCCGTCGCCCCCCGCCGGGGACAGGCCGTCCTGGTGGGCCGCGCCGTCGAGCGCGGCGCGGCCCGCGGCCTGCTCCCCGTTCGCGGGCGTGCTCGGGTGCGGCGGCTCCTCGGGTGCGGAACCAGCCTCGCTGTTCGGGGGCTCCGGTGCGGTCACCAGGTCAGTCTGCCGACCCCGGTGTTTCGCCGGCGTTCGACCCCGGGGAAACGACCTCGCCGCCGCGCCTGCGCCTGCGCGCCCTGGAGCGGGCGGGCTTGGCCTCCGCCGCGCCGGGCTCGGCCTGCTGGGTCGGCTCGGCCGGGGCCGCGCCGGACTCGCCGGAGCCGCCCTCGATGTCGACCCCGCCGCGCCTGCGCCGCCTGCGCGGCCTGCTGGACTTCTCGTCGCCGTCCTGGCCCACGGGAGCGGACTCGCGCTCGGCCGGGCCGGAGCGCTTGCGGCTGCTGGTGCGCCGCGCCCGGTCGCCGCCGGCGCGCTTGCGACCGCCGAGGTCCTCCTCCGGCTCGGCGTCCAGGCCTGCGCGGGTCCGCTTGGACAGCGGCAGCCTGCCGGTCGACTTGTCCGAGATGCCCAGGTCGGAGAACAGGTGCTCGGAGGTGGAGTAGGTCTCGACCGGCTCGGGCTTGTCCAGGCCGAGGGTGTCGCTGATCATCTTCCAGCGCGCCTCCTCGTCCCAGTCGACCATGGTGATCGCGACGCCGGTCTTGCCCGCGCGGCCGGTGCGGCCGATGCGGTGGACGTAGGTCTTCTCGTCCTCGGGGCACTGGTAGTTGACGACGTGGGTGACGTCGTCGACGTCGATGCCGCGGGCGGCGACGTCAGTGCAGACCAGCACGTCGACCTTGCCGGTGCGGAAGGCCCGCAGCGCCTGCTCGCGCGCGCCCTGGCCGAGGTCGCCGTGCACGGCGCCCGCGGCGAAGCCGCGCTCGACCAGCTCGTCGGCGACCTTCTGCGCGGTGCGCTTGGTCCTGGTGAAGATCATGGTCAGGCCGCGGCCCTCGGCCTGCAGGATGCGCGCCAGCACCTCGACCTTGTCCAGCGAGTGCGCCCGGTAGACGAACTGCGTGGTGCGCTCGTGGATGGCGCCCTGGTCGTTCTCCTCGGCGCGGATGTGCGTCGGCTGGCGCAGGAACGTGCGGGCCAGGGTGATGATCGGGCCGGGCATCGTCGCCGAGAACAGCATCGTCTGGCGCTGCTCGGGGACCATGGTCAGGATGCGCTCGATGTCGGGCAGGAAGCCCAGGTCGAGCATCTCGTCGGCCTCGTCGAGGACCAGGCCGCCGACCTTGCCCAGCACCAGGTGGCGCTGCTCGGCCAGGTCGAGCAGGCGGCCGGGGGTGCCGACGACGATGTCCACGCCCTTGCGCAGGGCGGCGATCTGCGGCTCGTACGGGCGGCCGCCGTAGATGGCCAGCACGCGCACGCCGAGGTGCTTGCCCGCGTCCTTGAGGTCGTGGGTGACCTGCAGGCACAGCTCGCGGGTCGGGACGACCACGAGCGCCTGCGGGGTGCCGTCGCCGGGGGAGACGACCCGCTGCAGCAGCGGCACGCCGAAGCCCAGGGTCTTGCCGGTGCCGGTGCGGGCCTGGCCGATCAGGTCGTCGCCCGCCAGCGCCAGCGGCAGGGTCAGCTCCTGGATGGCGAAGGTCCGCTCGATGCCCGCCTCGCCGAGCGCGCGCACGATCTCGGGGTGCACGCCCAGCTCGGCGAAGGTCGGCGCGTCGGGGGTGACCGGCGCCCCGGCCTGCAGGCCGTGCGAGGTGTCCGCGTCGGGCGCGCCCGCCTCGCTGTGCTCCAGGATCACGGGATCGATGCCCGTGTCCGGCCCACTGCCGTGGCCGGTGTCCTGTTCGGTGTTGTCGTTCGTCAGGGTGATCAACCTCTCTAGTTCACCAGCGCGCAGGGCCCTGGTCGGGCCGCTCGACCGCGCACGCGGGGTTCGCACCCGGTGTCGCGGGAGGGCTCATCGAGGCTTGCGCGCACCCTCCGCCCCGGCCGTGAAGGCCGTGGGCCGCCCGTTTCCGCCGGTACTGGCGGGCAGGCGTCCTGCCGAGTCTACCCGGCGGGCCAGGCGGATACCCTGCCACCATGGAGAACGCGGAGGTCGGGGGGCGCGCCGCGCTTTCCCAGGGTGTGGTCGACCTGCTGGGTGTGCTGGCCTACGGCGAGCTGTCGGCCTTCGACCGGCTGTCCGAGGACGCGCGCACCGCCCCGACGCTGACCGGCCGGGCCGCGCTGTCGGAGATGGCCGCGGCCGAGATGGGCCACTACCGCACGATCGCCCGCTTCCTCGCCGACCACGGCGTCGACGTGGAGGACGCGGTCCGCCCCTTCATCGGCCACATCGACACCTGGCACGCGTCGACCGCGCCGCGCTCGTGGCTGGAGTCGCTGGTCAAGGCCTATGTCGGCGACGGGCTGGCGGCCGACTTCTACCGCGAGATCGGCTCCTGGCTCGACCAGGAGACCTCCGCGCTGGTCACCGAGGTCCTCGCCGACACCGGGCACTCCGCCTTCGCCGAGCGCGAGGTGCGCGCCGCCATCGAGCGCGACCGGACGGTCCGCGACCGGCTCGCCCTGTGGGGCCGCCGCCTGCTCGGCGAGGCGCTGACCCAGGCCCAGTACGTCGTCGCCGAGCGCGACGGCCTGGCCGAGCTGATCGTGGCGGGCACCGGCGACCTGGCGGGCATCGCGGCGCTGTTCCGCAAGTTGCAGCAGCAGCACGGCAAGCGGATGTCGGCGCTCGGCCTCGGCTGATCCGCGTTCGCGGGTGGTGAACACGGCCCGGCCGTCGCCACCCGTCGGCCCGGGGTGGACTAGCCTTCGGTCAGGCAACTACAAGCGTGGAGGTCGCGTGGAGGTCAAGATCGGTGTCGCGGACACCGCGCGGGAGCTCGTGCTGAACAGCACCCTGACTCCTGACGAGGTCGAGGCCCTGGTCGCCGACGCCCTCAAGAACAGCTCGGGCCAGCTCTCGCTGGTTGACGACAAGGGCCGCCGCTACCTGGTCCCCAGCGCCCGCGTGGCGTACGTGGAGATCGGCGGCGCCGACCCGCGCAAGGTGGGCTTCGCGCCCTGATCGACTGAACGGACCCGAAGGGGCGCACCCGCGCGACGGGTGCGCCCCTTTCGGCGTCCGCACCCCGGTGGGCTCGGAGTTGCCTGCCAGTTGCGCGTCGCTTTCCTGGTCCGCCGATCCCGCGCGAGCGAGGATGGAACCGCTTCCCCACCACCCCTGGGGGAGGCGTCGGCCCGCGCGGGCGATCAGCGGCGGCCTGGGGGACGCCTGCTCCCCCGTCCCGCGCGGGCCCGATCGTCTAGGCCGCGACGAGGGCGGCGACCAGCTCGTCGACGGGGGAGTCGCGCCGCTCGGCGAGCAGGGCGTCCCAGCGTTCGCCCAGCTCGGCGCGCCAGCGCGCGTCCGCGGCGGCCACCCTGGTCCTGGTGAGGCCGGGCAGTCCGTGGCCGTACCGGTTCCGCAGGCCCTCGACGGCGGCCAGTGCGCCCGCGGCGGTCCGGGGGTCGTCGGCGGCCACCGCGAGCCCGGCCAGCACCAGGCTCTGGCTCAGCGGGCCGTGCAGGCCGAACCGCGACGAGAGCACCTGCACCAGGCTCGCGCACGCCTCGGTCGAGCGGCCCTCGGCGATGGCGACCTCCGCGGCGGCCATCCACGCCTCGTTGGTGTGGCGGTGCTGGTTGTCGCCGGTGGCGTCGTCCAGCGAGTGGTGGGCGAAGCGCCGCGCGTCGGCCACCTCGCCGGAGCGGACGAGGGCGATGGCCGTCTGCGCGCGCCAGTAGGTGTGCGCGTCCGGCGGGCCCGAGGTGGGCAGCAGGGGTTCCGCCTCGGCCAGCGCCTCGCGCGCCTCCCGGTACCGGCCGTGGTGGTTGAGGTAGTTGGCCGCGTTCAGCAGCGACGACAGCTCGAAGTGCCCTCGCCCCAGCCGCCTGGCCAGGTCGGTCGCGCGGCGCAGCAGCGGCAGCGGCTCCTCGACCGACCCCAGGTCGCACAGGGCCGTGCCGAGGCGGATCAGCGTGCGGCAGAGCATCGGGTCGTCGCCCGCCGTCTCCGCCAGGGCGAGCGCCGCGCGGTGGGCGGGGATGCCCTGCCCGGGTTCGTGCAGTTCGACCACGTCCCCGAGCGTGCTCAGCGCCGCGACCCGCGCCACCGCGTCGCCGTCGTCCTCGGCGGCGGCCACGGCCCGGCGGGCGTGCTCGACGGCGTCGGCGTGGCGGTCCAGGGAGCGGGCCAGCCACGCCGCCTCGCTCCACCGCAGTGCCCTGCCCGGCGCGGGCGCGGCCCGCTCCAGCAGCCCCACCAGCCAGGACAGCCCTTCCGCCGCGTGCCGGAAGTGGACCCAGTACTGGTAGAGCGCCGAGGCCAGCTCGACACCGCGGTCGGGGTCGTGCTCGGCGAACCAGCGCAGCGCGGCGCGCACGTTGTCGCGCTCGGCGCCGATCGCGGGGGCGTGCGCGGTCAGGGTGTCCACCGTGAGCCCGAGCGAGCCGACCCAGCGGTGCGCCCACGAGGCGTGCGCGCGCTCGGCGGCCTCGGTCAGGCCGCGCTCGCGGGCCAGCTCCGCGGAGTACGCGGCGATGGTCGGCAGCGTGGTGAAGCGCCGCCCGGTCGGGCCGTCGGCGGCCTGCACCAGGCCCAGGGCCATCAGGCCGTCGAGGTCGGAGACGACGCCCCCGCCGACCACCGCCCCCGCGGCCTCGCGGGTCCAGCCGCCGCGGAAGACCGACAGCGCGCCCAGCGCGGCCAGCTGGCGGTCGGTGAGCAGGGAGCAGGTCGCGTCCAGCGCCACCCGCAGGGAGACGTGCTCGGGGGAGCGGGTGCCCTCGTCCCTGAGGTCGAACGGGTTGGCCTCGATCATGCCGAGGAGGTCGTCGGGGCCGAGCACCCGCCACCGCGCGGCGGCGAGCTCGATCGCCAGCGGCAGGCCGTCGAGCCGCCTGCACACCGCGGCGATGGCGGGCGCGTTGTCCTCGGTGACGGCGAAGGCAGGGGCGGCCGACCTGATCCGTTCGACCAGCAGGCCCGCCGACGCGGTCGCGCGCACGGCGTCGGGGGTGTCGGCCTCCGGCACCGGCAGCGGGCGCAGCGGCCACTCCTGCTCGCCTGCGACCCGCAGCGGCGCGCGGCTGGTCGCCAGGACCGTGACGTCCGGGACGCGGGCGAGCAGGTCCTGCACCACGGCGTCGGCGCCGGGCAGGTGCTCCAGGTTGTCGACCACCAGCACCGCGGGCCGCTCCGGCAGATCGGCCTCGATCGAGTCGACCGTGCCCGTCCGCGCCCCGATGGCCTCGGCGACGGCGGGCAGGACGAGGTCCGCGCTGGTCAGCGCGGCGAGCGGAACCCACCAGGCGGCAACCCCCCGGTCCTGCGCCGCCCGGCCGACGGATTGGGCCAGGCGCGTCTTGCCGATGCCCGCCATCCCGGTGATGGTGACCAGCCTGCTCCCGCCGTCGACGATCAGGCCGCTGAGCGCGACCCGGTCCTCCTCGCGGCCGAGCAGGCGGGTCAGCGGCTCCCGGATCACCCCGCCCGGCCTGCGCGGGCGCTCGCCCGCCTCCCCGGCGCCGGGGGTGGCCGCGGCGACCAGCTCGGCGACGGCGTCGCCGCTGAGGTCGAGCGCGGCGGCGATGGCGCGCAGCGAGGAGTGCCGGGGCGCGGTGATCCGGCCGCCCTCCAGGTTGGAGATGGTCCGCACGCTGACCGCCGAGCGCTCGGCGAGTTCGCCCTGGGTGAGCCCCTTGGCGGCCCTGGCCTGCTTGAGCAGGCGTCCGAGGCGCGGTTCCGCAGCCTCGCCGCGGACCGGGGGAGAGGCGTCCACCCGGACGACCCTACGGGCGGGCCGTTCGCGGCGTGGGCGGCATGGCGGATAGTTGCCGATCAGTTGCACGCCGCTTTCCTGGTCCCGGGACCGCCGCGGGCCGATCCTGGACGGGCTCCCCGCCATACCGGGGGTCCGCGCGGGGGCTCGGTGGCGCGACTGGGGGTCGCCACCACGCCGCGGCGTCCGCGCGGACCGCTCGGTGGGCTCAGACGTCGGCGCGGTCCAGGGTGGTCTGGACGGCGAACGGGGGCCTGCTGGTGCCCATGATGCGGTAGCGGTCCCACGGGTCGGGGTCGGAGAGTTCGCCGGGGGCCTCGCCGCCGGGGGTGCGCAGGACCGCCTTGGTCTTCCTGCCGCCCGCCAGCTCCGAGACGGCCGGATCGGCCTGGAGGCGGCCGTACCAGCGGTAGTAGCCGTCGATGGGCTGGAAGTGGCCGCGCAGTTCGACCTGGACGGGCAGTTCGCGCTCGCCGACGACGAGGGTGGCCTGGCCGGTGTAGCCGTCCTCGTCGTGGGCGTGATCGTGGGCGGTGGCCTGCCCGGCGCCGTGCAGGTGGTCGGCCTGGTCGTGGGTCATGGCTGTCTCCCTACCCGGCCGCGGCGTCGCCGCCGTCGCCCAGCTTGACGAGCTTGTTGATCTCCAGGGGCTTGTTCGGGTCGACGGAGACGCCGTGGGCGCGCATGGTGCCGTCGATGGCGGCCCAGATGGTCGCGGCCAGGTACTCCACGACGGCGTCGCGGCTCATGGTGCGCCGCTCCAGCCACCACTCGCCGACGTTCTGGACCATGCCGACGATGCCGTGGCCCCAGACCTCGGCGCCGCCGGAGTCGAGCTTGAAGGCGCGCATGTAGTCGCCGAGCAGGCTGGCGAGCGCCCCCGCGATGACGCCCTTGTCCTCGGCGACGATGTCGGAGTCGATGCGCCGGTCGCCGAAGGTGCGGCGGACGAGCAGGCGGTAGAGGTTGGGGTACTCCTCGATGATCGAGAAGAACGCGTCGAGGCTCTTGCGGATGCGCGGCAGCGGCGCCTCCTCGCGGTTCATCGCCGGGATGAGCCGCTCGAAGAGGATCTCGGTGCCGCGCTGGCCGAGTGCGACGAACAGGTCGGCCTTGTCGGTGAAGTGCCGGTAGAGCACCGGCTTGGTCACCCCGGCCTCGGCGGCGACGTGCTCCATGCCCACGTCGGGGCCGTGCTCGGCGAGCGCGCGCAGCGCGGCCTCGACGAACTCCTCGCGCCGGGCGGCGCGGTGCGACTTCCACCGGTCGCGCCGGGCGTCGCCGGAGAGCTTGCCTGTGTGTCCCTTGACACGATCCGCCATGGCCAGCATGCTACCAGAGGTAACTGTTACTCGAAGTAACGCATGACGAGAACAGCACGATGGAGGTCTCTTCGATGAGCCGCGCGCTGCAGGTGGCCAAGGTAGCCGATCGGGAGCGGACCGCGGGGCGGCTGCTCAAGTCGTCGGCGGACAAGTTCTACGACCCCGACGTGGACATCGACTGGGACGCCCCGATCGCCGAGGACAAGGACTTCCACCCCGAGCGCCGCATCTCCCTCTACGGCACAGAGCTGTGGGAGCGGATGTCCCCCGAGCAGCGGCGCGAGCTGGGGCTGCACGAGACCGCCAGCATCGCCAGCACCGGCATCTTCTTCGAGGTGCTGCTGATGCAGATGCTGCTCAAGCAGGTCTACCGGCACGACCCGACCACCGACCACGTGCACTACATGCTCACCGAGATCGCCGACGAGTGCCGCCACTCGACGATGTTCGGCAAGGCGTGCAGGCGCTTCGGCGTGCCCGCCTACGGCCCGCGCAAGTGGATCAAGTCGATCGCCAGGGTGCTGCCGGTCCTGGGCCGCGGGCCGTCGGCCTACGCCGCGATCCTGGTCGCCGAGGAGATCCTCGACCGCATGCAGCGGGAGAACATGAACGACGAGCGCCTGCAGCCGCTGATCAGGATGGTCAACCGCATCCATGTGCTGGAGGAGGCCCGCCACGTCACCTTCGCCCGCCAGGAGGTCGTCCAGGGCATGGCCGAGGCGAGCTGGGCCGCCAAGCAGTACCACCGGGTCATGGCCGCGGTCGTGTCCTACTTCGTGGTGCTGAGCCTGGTGAACCCGCGGGTGTACGAGGCTGTCGGGCTGGACAGGCGCGCGGCGTGGAAGGCGGCGAAGAAGAACCCGCACTTCCAGGAGACCGTGCGGTTCTGGGGCGAGCGGATCATGGCCTTCCTCACGGAGGCCGACCTCGTCGGCGGGCCGTCGATGCTGCTGTGGCGACGGTCCATGCTGCTGCCGAAAGAAGCTACTTCGTAGTAGGTTGAGGGTCGTGCCGCAGACCGCGTTCCAGACATCCGACGGCGTCGACCTGTGCGTCGAGGACACCGGGCCCGCCGATGCGCCGGTGACCGTCCTGCTCGCCCACGGCTGGACCAGCGACAACCGGGTGTGGGACGCCGTCTTTCCCCGGCTGGCCGAGCGGGTGCGGGTCGTGCGCTTCGACCACCGGGGTCATGGCTCCTCCGGGCACGCCCCCGACCCGGCGATCGACCGCCTCGGCGATGACCTAGCCGAGCTGATCGAGGCGCTGGCGCCCGCGGGCAGGCTCGTGCTCGTCGGCCACTCGATGGGCGGCATGGCGATGATGGCCCTGGCCGCGCGCCACCCGGACCTGGTCCGCTCGCGGGCGCACGCCGCGTTCTTCGTCTCGACCTCGTCGGGGCGGATGCGCGAGATCACCTTCGGGCTGCCACGCCCGGTCGCCAAGGCGGGACAGGCCCTGATGCGCGAGCAGGGCAAGCGGCGAGCGCGCCGGGCGGCGTCAGTCGAGGCGGCACCCGCTTCCCCGGCGCCCAAGCCGCCCAGGAAGCCGAGCCCGCTGCAACTGCGCGCCCAGCGCGCGTTCCTGCGCTGGCTGCTCTTCGGCGCGCCGTTCCAGCGCGCCGACCTGCTCTCCGTCGCCGACCAGCTCGGGGTGGTGCACGGGCGCTCGGCGGCGGCGCTGCGCTCCTCGATCAACCGGCACGAGGCCGCCGAGGCCGTCCGCGTCTACCGGGACGTGCCGACCCAGGTGCTCACCGGCGCGCGCGACCGGCTGATCCCGGCCGAGCACTCCCGGGCCATCGCCGCCGAGCTGCCCGACGCCGAACTCGTCGTCTACCACGCGGCGGGCCACATGCTCCCGTACGAACGCGCCGACGACCTGGTCGCGCGCATCCTCACCGCGGCCGGCCGCGCGTGACTCAGCGGTGCCCGCAGAGCCGGTGCGGCACCAGCGCCTGGTCCTCGGCCACCAGCAGCCGCTCGGAGATCAGGAACTCCGGCAGCTCGTGGCGGTGCCCGGCCGACTCGCCCCAGATCTCCACGGTGACCTCGTCCAGGGCGCGTTCCAGCGCGGTGAACGACGTCAGGCCCATGCACAGCCGCGTCTGCGCCCGTCCCAGCGGCGCGGGCGAGGCGATGCCCGGGGTGAAGTACTCGCGGTAGTAGGCGGCCAGGACCGCGCGGTGCCGGGGCTTGCGGGTCAGCAGCAGCTGCACCCGCACCGCCGCCCCGGACAGCCCGATCGAGGTCTCCGGCCCCAGCTCGGGCCGCTCCTCGACCGGCGCGCTGCCCGAGACCACCAGCCGCACCCGGTACTTCGAGTCCCAGACGTGTACCTCGGACTCCCCGTCCGGCAGCGGGAACGCGCAGCGCTCGGCGACGGTGAAGCGGCGGCTCTCGGCGACCACGTACACCGCGAGCGGCGCTTGGCGGCCGTGCCCGTTGACCAGCCACCACCGGTCGTCCATGTGCCGCAGGTACGGCGCGTTCGGGCCGCGGGAGACGCGCTCGTCGGCGCCCGCGCTGAGAAAGTCGCGGTCCAGCGCGAAGCGGGTCGACCGGTCGACCTCCACCGGCTCGGGCAGGGCGTGGTAGTCGACGGTCAGCGCCGCCAAGCCGGATCCCCGATCACGACGTCGCCCACCACGGCGGTGACGTTGTCGCGCGCGCCCGCCTCGCAGGCCAGCCGGACCAGGGTCTCCACGCACTGGCGCGGGTCGGCGGCGCGCAGGCCCGCCAGCGCGGCGAGGAACACGTCGTCGTCCAGGGCGTCGGTCAGCCCGTCGCTGCACAGCAGGTAGCGCTCGCCGACCACCGCCGGGCGCTCCCAGGTGTCGGCCTGCACGGTCGCGTCCATGCCGACCGCGCGGACCAGGGCCCGCCGGTTCGGGTGCCGGGCGCCCTCCTCGGCGGTCAGGTGCCCGGCGGCGACCAGCTCGGCGCCCAGGGTGTGCGGCGAGCCGAGGAACTCGACCCGGTCGGTCTGCACGAGGGTGACGCTGTCGCCGACGTGCGCGCCGCGCACGGTCCCGTCGCCGCACAGCACGGCCAGCACCAGCGTGGTGGCCATGCCGTGGGTGGCGGGGTCGGTCGAGGCGTAGGCGCGGACGGCGGCGTTGGCCCGGTTGGCGGTCTCCTCCGGCGGCATGTCCGGGCCGGAGGCGGCGGTCGACTCGACCGCCAGGCGCGAGGCCACGTCGCCCGCGGGCGCGCCGCCGACGCCGTCGGCGACGGTGATCAGCCGGTCATCGGCGTACCAGGAGTCCTGGTTCGTCTCGCGCCCGCCGAGGGCGCTGCACCCCGCTACTGAAAGCCGCATGGTTCCACCGTGCCCGCGCGAAGCTGAGAACGGCAGGGGGAGGGCTCCCTCATCGCCGCGCTACTCGTGCGGCTGCAGCGGGAACCCGCCGCCGATGCCGCGCCAGGCCAGGGTGGAGATCAGCGCGATCGCCTCCTCCTTGGGGACGGCGCGCTCGTCGTCCAGCCACGCGCGCGCCGCGACCTGGCTGACCCCGACCAGGCCGACGGCCAGCAGGCTGGCCCGGTGCTCGTCCAGGCCCGCGTCCGCGGTGATGGTCGCGGTGATCGCGTCGACGCTGGCGCTGGTGGCGCGGTTGATCGCGTCCTGCACCATCGGCTCGTTGCGCAGGTCGGACTCGAAGACCAGCCGGAACGCCTGGCTCTCGCCGTCCACGAAGTCGAAGTAGGCGCGCACCGCGTTGCGGACCCGGGTCTTGTTGTCCTGGGTCGTCTCCATCGCCGAGGACACCCGGCTGATCAGCTCGTCGACGTGCTTCTCCAGCAGCGCCATGTAGAGCTCCAGCTTGCCGGGGAAGTGCTGGTAGAGGACCGGCTTGCTGACCCCGGCGCGCTCGGCGATCTCGTCCATGCCCGCGGCGTGGTAGCCGTTCGCGGCGAACACGTCCTGCGCGGCGGCCAGCAGCTGGGCGCGGCGCGCTGTGCGCGGGAGCCGCGCGCCGCGCCCGCCGTTGTGCTGAATCGTCTCCGACATGAGTCCCCTCGCTCGCGTTCATCCTCGCCGGGCCGCGCTGAACCGGTCCACCGACACTACCCGCCGGTAGGCCGGTTGCGGGAATGGTTGCCCACCGGTCGCGGCCACCACAAGTATCCGCCGTGATCCAGCTCACTCCTCGGCGAGCCGGGTGGACGCGGGTAAAAATGGTCGGATGACCGTTCCGCTCTCCACCGCCGAACTGCCGCCCGTCGACCGGTCCCGGCCCGCGTGGCCGGGCGCAGAGGAGACCATCGGCGGCGTCCGGCTGCACGTGCGCCGCACCCCTGGGACGGGTGGCGACCCCGCCGCCTCCGCCGTCCCCGCCGTCTACGTGCACGGGCTCGGCGGCTCGGCCACCAACTGGACCGACCTCGCCGACCAGCTCAGCGGGCACGCGCCCGGCCTCGCCGTCGACCTGCCCGGCTTCGGCCGCAGCGCTCCGCCGACCGGCTACGACTTCACCCTGCGCTCGCACGTGGCGACCCTCATCCGCGTGCTGCGCGGCCTGGACGGGCCGGTGCACCTGCTGGGCAACTCGATGGGCGGGGCCATCAGCCTGCTCACCGCCGCCGAGGCGCCCGAGCTGGTGCGCACCCTCACCCTCGTCTCGCCCGCCGTGCCCGACCTGCGGCCCAGCCCGAAGCGGCTCTCCGACCCGCGCATGGTGCTCGCGATGCTGCCGGTGGTCGGCAGGCGCAGCCGCGAGGCGCTGGCGGCCATGCCGCCCACCGAGCGGGCCCGGCGCATGCTGGATCTGTGCTTCGCCGACCCGAGCCTGGTCAGCGAGGAGCGCGTGGCCGAGTCGGTCGCCGAGTACGCCGAGCGCCTCGACATGGCCTGGTCGACGCCCGCGCTGGCGGCCAGCACGATCGCGCTGATCCGCTCGTGGCTCGTGGTCGGCCCGCGCTCGCTGTGGCGGGCCGCGCCGAAGGTCACCGCGCCCACGCTGGTGGTCTGGGGGGACAAGGACAAGCTGATGTCGGTGCGCAAGGCCCCGCGCACCGCCCGCGCCATCCCCAACGCCCGGCTGCTCGTGCTGCGCGATGTCGGCCACGTCGCGCAGATGGAACAGCCCGACACCGTGGCCCGCGCGGTGCTCGGGCTCTGGGACGCCGCGGCGGAGAACCGCTGGTGACCCCGGTGACGGTGCGCGCACGCGCGGGTGTGGCACCCTAGACGCCGTGAGCCGGACGACGCAGCGCGACAACGACGTGCCGTCACCGTCCGCAGCCGACGAGGGCCGCTACCGCCCCGGCGCGCGGCGCACCACCGCCGAACCGCTGGCCGCGGCGTGGACGCCCGACCAGGCGCCGACGGGCACCCGCAAGCCGGTCAAGCGCGGGTTCCTCGACACCTACGGCTGGCGCGTCTACGCCGTCCCGGTGCTGCTGGTGATCACCGCGCTGGTGCTGGTGCAGACCGCGGGGGAGAAGTCGCCGACGGGCGCGCCGGAGGGGCTGAACCCGGTGGCCGGTTCCGAGCAGACCACCGAGGCCACCACGACCACCCCCGGCCCCGAACTCACCGAGCGGGCCCCGGTCGACCTGGACATCCCGACCGCCGAGCTGCCCGGCGGCGCGGCGTTCACGAAGAAGGGCAAGGGCACCTGGCGGGTGCTGCCCGGCACCGGCAAGCAGGTCGGCAAGGGGCGGCTGTACACCTACACCGTCGAGGTCGAGGACGGCATCCCCGCCGCGGAGTACGGCGGCGACCAGCTCTTCGCCGACCTGGTCACCCGCACCCTGGGCGACCCGCGCAGCTGGACCGGCCTTGGCGAGGTGGCGCTCAAGCGCGTCGGCCCCGAGGCGGACCCGGACTTCCGGGTCAGCCTCACCAGCCCGGACACCACCCACCGCCCGGACGTCTGCAACTACACGATCAAGTACGAGTCCTCGTGCCTGATCTACGACCGGGTCGTGCTCAACCTCTCCCGCTGGGTGCGCGGGGCGGTGGCCTTCGAGGGCGACCAGCTCGCCTACCGCCAGTACGTGGTGAACCACGAGGTCGGCCACGTGTTCAACCTGCCGCACATCGGCTGCGCCGAGAAGGGCGGCCTGGCCCCGGTGATGATGCAGCAGACCTTCGGCGTGGCCAACGACTACGTCCACCAGCTCAACCGCGGCCTGGGCGGGGTGCCCAAGGACGGCAAGGTGTGCAGGCCGAACGCCTGGCCCAATCCGCAAGCCCAGCCCGCGGGCTGAGCACCGCATCCCGCAGGTTGGGACGCGGGAAGCCGGAGTGGGATCGTGGCGTTGGGACCGACGACAATCGCCGCGCGATTCACCCTGTTCGAGGAGGACTGATGGCTGGCAGTCTGCCGCCGCTCGTGGAGCCCGCAGCGGAGCTGACCAAGGAAGAGGTGGCTCGCTACAGCCGCCACCTGATCATCCCGGATGTGGGTGTCGACGGTCAGAAGCGGCTGAAGAACGCCAAGGTGCTGGTGGTCGGGGCGGGCGGGCTCGGCAGCCCGGCGCTGCTGTACCTGGCCGCGGCCGGGGTCGGCACGCTCGGTGTGATCGATTTCGACGTCGTCGACGAGTCGAACCTGCAGCGCCAGGTCATCCACGGCCAGTCCGACATCGGCAAGCCCAAGGCCGTCTCGGCCCAGGAGTCGATCGCCGAGATCAACCCGCTGATCACGGTCATCGTGCACCAGGAGCAGCTGACCAACGACAACGCGCTCGACGTCTTCGGCGGCTACGACCTGATCGTGGACGGCACCGACAACTTCGCCACCCGGTACCTGGTCAACGACGCGGCCGTGCTGCTCGGCAAGCCCTACGTCTGGGGCTCGATCTTCCGGTTCGAGGGCCAGGTCAGCGTGTTCTGGGAGGACGCCCCCAACGGTCAGGGCCTCAACTACCGCGACCTCTACCCGGAGCCGCCGCCGCCGGGCATGGTGCCCTCCTGCGCCGAGGGCGGCGTGCTGGGCGTGCTGTGCGCGTCGATCGGGTCGATCATGGTCACCGAGGCGATCAAGCTGCTGACCGGCATCGGCGAGCCGCTGCTGGGCAGGCTGATGGTCTACGACGCGCTGGAGATGTCGTACCGGACCATCAAGATCCGCAAGGACCCGGAGACCAAGCCGATCGAGGGCCTCATCGACTACGACGCCTTCTGCGGCGTGGTCTCCGACGCCGCGCAGACGGCGGCGGCGGGCAACACGATCACCCCGCTGGAGCTGAAGGAGAAGTTCGACCGCGGCGAGGACTTCGCGCTGGTCGACGTCCGGGAGCCGCACGAGTACGAGATCGTCAAGATCCCGGGCTCGGTGCTCATCCCGAAAGACCGCATCCTCTCCGGCGAGGCGCTGGCCGAGCTGCCCCAGGACAAGCCGATCGTGCTGCACTGCAAGTCCGGCGTCCGCTCCGCCGAGGCGCTGGCCGCGCTGCACAAGGCGGGCTTCTCCGACGCCGTGCACGTCGGCGGCGGCGTGCTGGGCTGGGCCAAGCAGGTCGACACCAGCCTTCCCACCTACTGATCTGGTGACGCGCGGGGCAGGCCGCCCCGCGCGTCACAGCCGGGAAACGGCCGGTGGACCGGGTAGCGTCCCCGGCCGTGAGCACCCCGCCCCCCGAGCACGTCCGGGCCGCCTTCGGCGCCCGGACCGCCGAGCCGGTCCTGATCGAGAACGGGCCGGTGTGGCGGTGCGGCGACGTGGCGCTGCGCCAGGCGGGCAGCCCGGCCGAGGCGTCCTGGGTGGCTCAGACCCTCGGCGAGCTGGAGGTCCCCGACCTGCGCATCGCCCGCCCGGTCCGCTCCAGCGACGGCCGCTACGTCGTCGGCGGCTGGGCCGCCTTCCGCTTCGTCCCCGGCCGCCCCGAACCCCGCTACGACGACGTGGTCTCGGCCTCCCTGCGCTTACACGAAGCCACCCGCCACCTGCCCCGCCCCCGCTTCCTCGGCCTGCGCGCCGACGTCTTCGCCATGGCCGACCGAGTCGCCTGGGCCGATGAACGCGCCGACCTCGACGCCGACCTGGGCGGGCGCCTCTTCGACCTGCTCTCCGAGCGCCGAGGCGAACTCTCCACCCCCGCCCAGGTGGTCCACGGCGACCTCTTCGGCACAGTCCTCTTCGACGGCGACGCCGCCCCCGGCCTGATCGACTTCACCGCCTACTACCGCCCCCCGGAGTGGGCGGCGGCGGTCGTGGTGGTCGACGCCCTGGCCTGGGGCGGCGCCGACGACGGCATCGCCCGCCGCTGGTCCCACCTGGCCGACTGGCCCCAGGCCCTCCTGCACGCCCTCCTCTTCCGCCTGGCCGTGCACGCCCTGCACCCCAAGTCCACCCAGCGCTCGATGCGCGGCCTGGAACGCGCCGCCACCAAGGTCACCGAACTACTCTGAGCACTGTCCACAAGCGACAACGGGCGGCGGCAGGCCCGGCACCTCGGAAGAGCACTGCCCCGCCCAGGTGTCCGATCGGGCACCTGCCCACCCGGCCGGGCCGACCGCGGAGCCGGGAACGAGCGGGACCTACAGAGCGAAGCAGTTCAACCGAACCGCCTGCCCGCCCAACGCATCCCGCACCCCGTCGTACACAGTCCCGTCCAACGCCATCCCCACATGCGCCACCGCCCGCAGCGGACACTGGTTCTGCACCAACACGTTCTCCGCCCCATCTCCCATCGCCGCGTTCCACACCGGCTGCACAAGCTCATCCAGCACCGTGAACAGATTCACGTACCGAACCGACCCGACCGTGTCATCCCCGGCGTTCAACGCCCCCAGGAACGACGACCCCACCTTCATCTGCTGGCAGGCCACGATCTGCAGGCAGTTCCCCCCGCCGAAGAAGTCCGCCACGTTCGCCACCACGGTCCCGTAGTTCGGCGCGGCAAGGTTCACCAGCGTCCCCACCTCCCCGGAACCCCCCTCGTTCTTGATGTACTGCCGCGCCACCAGCCCGCCCTGCGAGTGCGCCACCAGATCCACCGAGGAAGCCCCCGTCCGCCCCCGGAACGAGTCCACGAACCGATCGAGATCCCGCGCCGAGGTGCGGATGTCCGCGGTCCCCAAGCCGGTCAACTGGAAGATCGCCACCTGCCGCCCGTCACCCCGGAGCCGGGCGGCCAGCGGCTCGTAGAAGAACGCGGGCCCGAACGTCCCCGCGACGACCACCACCGGCCGGGGAGCCGCCGCCGACGCCGTCGGCGTGAACACGGGCATCAGCAGCAACGCGGCGGCGACAGCGCCGAAGACACGACGAATCACAGGGGTCTCCTTGCCCAGGCGACGGTTACCCGTCGGTAATGTGTGATCCCCCTCACCGTAGGAGCGGTCACGCCCGGTCCACAAGGCCCGCCCACCTGCCTTGTTCCCCCCGACAATCCGAGTTGTCGCTGAAGTCCTCACCGCCGACCCACCACCCCTGCGCAGGCAAGTTCGCACGCCCGAAACACGCCCGCACCTGCGGGTAACACCCCCTGCCTACCTTCGCCCCTGTCCCCAGCCGCCGGACCAGGGAGAGGGCATGACCCGCGTGGCAGCCCCAGCCCCCGCAGTCGACACTCACTGCCCCTACTGCGCCTTGCAATGCGGCATGCGCCTGACCGGCGCCGACGTCCAGCCCCGCGAGTTCCCCACCAACCGCGGCGGCCTCTGCCAGAAGGGCTGGACCTCCGGCACCCTCCTGACCAGCCCGCACCGCCTCACCACCCCCCTGGTCCGGGTCGCGGGCGAGCTGGCCCCGGCCACCTGGGACGACGCCCTCGACTTGGTCGCGGCCAGGCTCGCCGCGCTGCGCGAGGAGCACGGCCCCGACTCGGTCGCCGTCTTCGGCGGCGGTGGGCTCACCACGGAGAAGTGCTACCTGCTCGGCAAGTTCGCCAGGGTCGCGCTCGGCACCTCGCAGATCGACTACAACGGCCGCTTCTGCATGTCCTCGGCCGCAGCGGCGGGCATCCGCGCGTTCGGCGTCGACCGGGGGATGCCGTTCCCCATCGCCGACGTGGCAGGCGCCGACGTCGTGCTCCTGGCGGGCTCCAACCCGGCCGAGACGATGCCGCCGTTCACCCAGCACGTGCGCAACGCCGCGAACTCCGGCGGCCTGGTCGTGGTCGACCCGCGGCGCACCGCCACCGCCGAGCTGGCGACCCTGCACCTGCAGCCCAGGCCGGGCACGGATGTGGCGCTGGCGCTGGGAATCCTGCACGCCGCCGTCGCCGACGGGCACCTGCGCCACGACTACGTCGCCGAGCGCACCACGGGGTTCGCCGACGCGTGGCGGATCGCCGCCGCGTGGTGGCCGGAGCGGGTCGAGCGGGTGACCGGGGTGGCCGCGGCCGACCAGCGGCGGGCCGCGGCGCTGCTGGCCGGGGCCGACCGGGCCGTGGTGCTCACCGGGCGCGGGTCCGAGCAGCACGCGCGCGGCACCGACACCGTCGGCGCGTGGATCAACCTGGCGCTGGCGCTCGGGCTGCCGGGCAGCCCCGGCTCCGGGTACGGCTGCCTCACCGGGCAGGGCAACGGGCAGGGCGGGCGCGAGCACGGCCAGAAGGCCGACCAGCTCCCCGGCTACCGCAGGATCGACGACCCGGCCGCCCGCGCGCATGTCGCGGCGGTGTGGGGCGTGGACCCGGACTCGCTGCCCGGCTCCGGCCGCTCGGCCTACGAGCTGCTCGACGCGCTCGGCGACGGCGGCGGGCCCAAGGCGCTGCTGGTCTTCGGCAGCAACGTCGTCGTCTCGGCCCCGCGCGCCGGGCACATCACCGAACGTTTGTCCTCATTGGACTTCCTGGTGGTCGCCGACTTCGTGCTGTCGGAGACCGCCGCGCGCGCCGACGTGGTGCTGCCGGTGACCCAGTGGGCCGAGGAGGACGGCACGCTGACCAACCTGGAGGGACGGGTGCTGCTGCGGACCAAGTCCCTGGACGCCCCGCCGGGCGTGCGCGGCGACCTGAGCGTGCTGCGCGGGCTGGCCGTGCGCCTCGGCCAGCCCGCGCGGCGCTTCCCCGACGACCCGGAGGCCGTCTTCACCGAGCTGCGCCGCGCCTCGGCGGGCGGGCCCGCCGACTACAGCGGCGTCACCTACGCCCGGCTGCGCGCGGGCGAGCAGCTGTTCTGGCCGGTCCCGGCCGAGGACCACCCCGGCACGCCGCGCCTGTTCGCCGAGCGCTTCGCCCACCCCGACGGCCGGGCGCGCTTCGCCGCGGTCGACCACAGCGGGCCCGCCGAGCCCGTCGACGCCGAGTACCCGCTGCTGGCCACGACCGGCCGGGTGCTGGCGCACTACCAGTCCGGCGCGCAGACCCGGCTGGTTCCCGAGCTGCTGGCCGCCGCGCCGGAGGCGTTCGTGGAGGTGCACCCGGACACCGCCGCCCGCCACGGCCTCGCCGACGGCGCGCCCGCCAGGGTGGTCTCCCGCCGGGGCGCGGTCCAGGCGCGGGTGCGCCTGGTCGCCTCCGCGCGCCTGGACACGGTCTTCCTGCCCTTCCACTTCCCGGGCGCGCAGCGCGCCAACCTGCTCACCAACCCGGCGCTGGACCCGACGAGCCGGATGCCGGAGTTCAAGGTCTGCGCCGTACGTCTGGAGGTCGCGTCATGAGCGCTCGCCGCGTGGTGGTCATCGGCTACGGCATGGCGGGCGCCCGGTTGGCCGAGGAGGTCCGGCGGCGCGACCGGACCGGCGAGCGGGTCGCGCTGAGCGTCGTCGGGGCCGAGCCGCACGCGGCCTACAACCGCGTCCTGCTCTCCTCGGTGGTGGCCGGGACGATGACGCCGGAATCGGTGCGCCTGCAGGAACCTGACTGGGCGGTCCGCCACCACGTCGACCTGCGGCTGGGCATGTCGGTGACCGGGGTCGACCGCACCGCGCGGACCGTCGCCCTCGCCGACGGCTCCGCCCTGGACTACGACGCGCTGGTGCTGGCGACCGGCAGCACCGCGTGGGTGCCGCCGACGGAGGGGCTGCGCGGCGAGGACGGCGCGCTCGCCGACGGCGTTGCCTGCTTCCGCGACCTGGACGACTGCGCCGCCATCCTGGCGCGGGCGCGCCCCGGCGCGCCGGTGGTGGTGCTCGGCGGCGGCCTGCTGGGCCTGGAGGCCGCGCGCGGGCTGGCCGGGCGGGGCAGCCTGGTGACCGTCGTGCACCCGGTCGGGCATCTGATGGAGCGCCAGCTCGACCCCGGCGCGGGCACCGTGCTGGCCGCCGCGCTGGCCGGTCTGGGCATCGAGTTCCGGCTCAACCGGGTCGCGGCGCGGTACGTGCCCGGCGACGGGCTCAAGCTGGACGACGGCAGCCACCTGCCCGCCGACCTGGTGGTGGTCTCGGCCGGGGTGCGCGCCGAGACGGGCCTGGCCGCGGCGATCGGCCTGGAGGTCGACCGCGGCGTGGTGGTCGACGACGCCCTGCGCACCAGCGACCCGCGCGTGCACGCCATCGGCGACTGCGCCCAGCACCCCGGCACGGTCTCCGGGCTCGTGCAGCCCGCGTGGGAGCAGGCCGAGGTGCTGGCCGACCTGCTCACCGGCACCGCGCCCGCGGCCCGCTACCGCGGCACCCCGGTCGTCACCCGCCTCAAGGCCCGCGGCATCGATCTGGCCGCCCTCGGCGAGGTCCACGCCGAGGTCTGCGACCCCGGGGCCGAGGTGCTGTGCCTGCAGGACCCGTCCCGCGGCCGCTACGCCAAGCTCGTCCTGCGCGAGGACCGGGTCACCGGCGCGATCCTGCTCGGCGTCCCCGACGCCGCGGCCGCGATCACCCAGCTCTACGACGCCAAGACCCCGGCCCCGGCCGACCGGCTCGCCCTGCTGCTCGGCCGTGCCCTGCCCGCCGCGGGCACCCCGGCGCACAGCCCCGCCGAGCTGCCCGCGGGGGCGGTGGTCTGCCGCTGCAACACCGTCTCGAAGGGACAGCTGGTCAAGGCGTGGCGCGGTGGCGCGTGCTCGGTCGCCGACCTGGCGACCGCGACGCGCGCGACCACCGGGTGCGGCGGCTGCTCGGAAGCCGTGCGCGGCATCGCCGACTGGCTCGCGAAGTCCTAGGCCGTGTTTCCGATGTGGGGCACGCGATAGCCGCGCCAGTTCGCCCGCACCCCACATCGGAAACACGGCCTAGCGCCGCCTCACCGACGCGGCGCCGCGGTGGTGCGCACACCGTGTCAGTGCCGTCATCGAGGGCTATTCCGGCGACATCCGCGCTCCCTAGCGTGCCCGCTGACGGCAGCTCCCCGAGGAGGAACCCATGACGTCCACCATCGATTCCCCGCCCGACCGCGCTGAGTCCGCGCCCCGCAAGGGGCGCTGGATCGATGACTGGGAGCCGGAGGACCCGGCGTTCTGGGAGCGCACCGGGCGGCGCACGGCGAACAAGAACCTGGTGTTCTCCATCTTCGCCGAGAACCTCGGGTTCAGCGTGTGGGTGCTGATGAGCATCGTCGTGGTGAGCCTGGGGCAGGTCGGGTACGCCTTCAGCGTCGGGCAGACGTTCTGGCTGCTGATCGTGCCGAACCTCGTCGGCGCGGCGCTGCGGGTGCCCTACACCTTCGCGGTGCCGAGGTTCGGGGGTCGCGTGTGGACGACCGTCAGCGCAGGGCTGCTGCTCATCCCGACCGCCATGCTGGCCTACGCGGTCGGCGCCGACGGCACGCCCTACTGGTTCTTCCTGCTGACGGCCGCAGCGATGGGCCTGGGCGGGGGCAACTTCTCCTCGTCGATGGCCAACATCTCCTTCTTCTTCCCCGAGGGCCGCAAGGGCCTGGCGCTGGGTCTCAACGCCGCGGGCGGCAACCTCGGCGTCGCGCAGACGCAGCTGCTGGTGCCGGTCGCGATCAGCTTCGGCGCCGGGATCGACCTGGTGTACGCGGCGCTGATGTGGATGCCGCTGATCATCCTCGCGGCGGCGTGCTCCTGGTTCTTCATGGACAGCATCACCTCGGCCAAGCCGGACGGGCGCTCCTACCGGGAAGCCCTGTCCACCAAGCACACCTGGGTGATGTCGCTGCTCTACATCGGCACGTTCGGCTCGTTCATCGGCTTCTCGTTCGCCTTCCCGTCGCTGATCAAGATCGCCTTCGCCGAGCACTCGGGGTTCGTGGCGCTGGCCTTCATCGGGGCGCTGATCGGATCGGTGGCCCGGCCGTTCGGCGGGTGGCTGGCCGACCGCTTCGGCGGGGCGCGGATGACCGTGGCGGTGTTCGTGGCGATGGGGATCGGCGCGGCGGGAGTCGTCGCGAGCGTCACCGCGGGCAGCTTCGCGCTGTTCTTCGGCTCGTTCGTCGCGCTGTTCGTGCTCAGCGGCATGGGCAACGGGACGACCTACCGGATGATCCCGGCGATCTTCACCGCCGAGGTGCGGGCGCGGGCCGCCGAGACCGGCGAGGACCCGGCGGCGGCGGTCAAGCGGGGCAAGCGGCAGTCGGCGGCGGTGGTCGGCATCGCCGGGGCGGTCGGCGCGTTCGGCGGGGTGCTGGTGAACCTGGTCTTCAAGTTCTCGCTGGAGAGCACGCGGACGCTGACCCCGGCACTGGTGGCCTTCGTCGCCTTCTACGCGGTGTGCGTGGGGGTGACGTGGTGGTTCTACCTGCGCCGGTCCTTCGCCGTGGAGCGCGCGCCCAGCCTGGCGTACGCGGGCGTCTAGCCAGCGGCGAGAAGGCCGAAGACGATCTCGGTGAGCCGCTTGCTGATGACGCAGGGCTCCTCGCGGCCCTCGTAGGTGCCCAGCACGGTGAGGTGCGAGCCGTGCTGGTGGGCGGCCTTGGCCGCGTCGAGCGCGACGGAGAAGCCGCAGTCCTTCCCGGCGTCGCCGTCGACCTGGTAGGCGGTGTTGCCGAACAGTTCGTCGGTCGGCTGGTAGCTCGGGGTGCCGGGCGGCTCGGCGCGGAAGAAGATCGACGCCGTGGTCAGGCCGCGGTTGTAGGGCAGCGAGTAGCGGCACAGCTCGGCGGTGGACTCGCCCTTCTTGACCGCGGCGTCGATGCCCGTCGCCTCGGCCACCGCGGGCAGGAACGCCGCGCAGTCGAGGATGGCGGCCACCTTCTTCGGCGTGGTGACCGACACGGTGTCGGCGCCCGACGCGGCCGGTGCGCCCGCGGGCGTGTCGGCGGGTGTGTCGAGGGGCGTGCCGACGGGTGTGCCGACGGGTGCTGTCTCGGCCACGCGGGGCGGCTGCGCGGTGGGGGTGGCGGGGGCGCAGGAGAGCAGCGCCGCGGCCACCGCGGGGACCAGCGCGACCATGACCGTCGCGGAGGTGGGTCGGGAACGCACGGCACGACGGTAGGGCGCGCGCGGTCGCAATCCCAAGCTACTTCCGGGGAATCAACCGATCGTGCGCCCGGTCACCCGCACGGGGACGTGACCTGCACGGAGAGGCACCCGTAACCGCTGGGAAACACCGCGGAATCGGCGGTGATACCGGTGGACCGGAGCATTGCGGCCGGACCGGCCAGTGAGGAGACAGGCATGACGCGGACCGTTGTCGTCGTGGGGCACGGGATGGTCGGGCACCGGCTCGTCCAGGCGCTGCGCGACCGCGACCCCGGCGGCGCGTGGCGGGTCGTCGTCGTCGCCGAGGAGTCCAGGCCCGCCTACGACCGGGTCGCTCTCACGTCCTATGTGGAGGACTGGGACGCCGCCCGGCTCCAGCTCGACGGCGCGCGGTACCCCGGCGACGCCGCCGTCGAACTGCGCCTGGGCGACCCGGCCGCCGCGCTCGACCGCGCCGCGCGGACGGTCACCACCGCCTCCGGCCGCGTGCTGGCCTACGACGCGCTCGTGCTGGCCACCGGCTCGACCCCGTTCGTGCCGCCGGTGCCCGGCCGCGACCTGCCGGGCTGCCACGTCTACCGCACCATCGCCGACCTCGACGCCATCCGCGCGTCGGTGGCCGCCGCGCGCGGGGGCGTCGGGCGCGGCTCGGCGATGGTCGTCGGCGGCGGTCTGCTCGGCTTGGAGGCGGCCAAGGCGCTGCGCGACCTGGGAGTCTCCCCGCACGTGGTCGAGCTGGGCCCCCGGCTGATGCCGCTGCAGGTGGACGAGGGCGGCGGGGCGCTGCTCAAGCGGCTCGTCGAGAGGCTCGACGTCACCGTGCACACGGGAACGTCGGTGGCGGGTATCGCCGCCGACCGGGGCAGGCTGCTGGCCGCCCTGGCCAACGGCACCGAGCTGGACCTTGACCTGGTCGTGTTCTCGGCGGGCATCCGCCCCCGCGACCAGCTGGCCCGCGACTGCGGGATCGAGGTCGGCCCGCGCGGCGGCGTCGTGGTGGACGCGGCCTGCCGCACCAGCGACCCGGCCGTCTACGCCGTCGGCGAGGTCGCCCTGCACGCGGGCACGGTCTACGGCCTCGTCGCCCCCGGCTACGCGATGGCCGAGGTCGTCGCCGACCGGCTGCTGGGCGGCTCGGCGGAGTTCACCGGAGCGGACCTGTCCACCAAGCTGAAGCTGATGGGCGTGGACGTCGCCAGCTTCGGCGACGCGCACGCGGCCACCGAGGGCGCGCTGGAGGTCGTGGTCAACGACGCCGTCGCGGGCACCTACCGCAAGCTCGTCGTCTCCGACGACGCCAGGACCCTGCTCGGCGGAGTCCTGGTCGGCGACGCCGCCGACTACGCCACGCTGCGCCCGCTCGTGGGCCGCCCGCTGCCCGCCGAGCCCGCCGCGCTGCTGGCTCCCGCGGGCGGCGGGACCGGAGTCGGGGTGGGCGCGCTTCCCGACGAGGCGCAGGTCTGCTCCTGCAACGCCGTCACCAAGGGCGACATCCGCGCCGCGGTCGGCGCCGGAGCGTGCGACGTGCCCGCGCTCAAGGCGTGCACGCGCGCGGGCACCGCCTGCGGCTCCTGCGTGCCGATGCTCAAGCAACTGCTCACCGTGTGCGGGGTGGAGCAGTCCACGGCGCTGTGCGAGCACTTCGCGCACTCGCGCGCCGAGCTGTTCGAGATCGTCCGGGTGACCGGGATCGGCACGTTCAGCGAGCTGGTCGCCCGGCACGGGCGCGGGCGCGGCTGCGATGTGTGCAAGCCCGTGGTCGCCTCGATCCTGGCCTCGCTCGGCGGCGGGCACATCCTGGCGGGCGAGCAGGCCGGGCTGCAGGACACCAACGACCGCTTCCTGGCCAACATGCAGCGCAACGGCACCTACTCGGTGGTGCCGCGCATCCCCGGCGGCGAGATCACCCCGGTGAAGCTGATGGCCATCGCCCAGGTCGCCGAGGACTACGGCCTCTACACCAAGATCACCGGCGGGCAGCGCATCGACCTCTTCGGCGCGACGGTCGACCAGCTCCCCGCGATCTGGAAGCGGCTGGTGGACGCGGGCTTCGAGTCCGGGCACGCCTACGGCAAGGCGCTGCGCACGGTGAAGTCGTGCGTCGGCGACACCTGGTGCCGCTACGGGGTGCAGGACTCCGTCGGCCTGGCCATCGAGCTGGAGCTGCGCTACCGCGGCCTGCGCTCGCCGCACAAGCTCAAGTCCGCGGTGTCGGGCTGCGCGCGCGAGTGCGCCGAGGCCAGGGGCAAGGACTTCGGCGTCATCGCCACCGAGACCGGCTGGAACCTCTACGTCGGCGGCAACGGCGGCACCCTGCCCCGGCACGCCGACCTCCTCGTGTCCGATGTGGACAAGGAAGAGCTGGTCAGGGTGATCGACCGGTTCCTGATGTTCTACATCCGCACCGCCGACCGGCTGCAGCGCACCTCGGTGTGGCTGGACTCCGTCGAGGGCGGCCTCGACCACGTCCGCGACGTGGTCGTGCACGACGGCCTCGGCATCGCCGCCGAACTGGAGGCCCAGATGGCCGCGCACGTGGCGGGCTACGCCGACGAGTGGGCGGGCGTGCTCGCCGACCCGGAGAAGCTGGCCCGCTTCACCTCGTTCGTCAACGCCCCCGGCGCGCCCGACCCGACGATCTCCTTCCGCGCCGAGCGCGGCCAGTCGGTCCCGGTGGCGCTGGGCATCCCGGAGGTGGTCGGTCGATGACCAGGACGGCTCCCGCGTGGACCCCCGTGTGCCCGGTGGCGGCCATCGCGCCGGAGACCGGTGTCGCGGTGCTGCTGGAGGGCGGAGAGCAGGTCGCGGTGTTCCGCTCGGCGGACGACACCCTGCGCGCGATCGGTAACATCGACCCGTTCAGCGGGGCCGCGGTGCTCGCCAGGGGCATCGTCGGCGACCTGGGCGGCGTCGCGGTCGTCGCCTCGCCGATGCACAAGCAGCGCTTCGACCTGAGCACCGGCGTCTGCGTGGACGACCCCGCCGTGGCCGTCCCCACCTATCCGGTCCGCGTGCGCGGTGCAACCATCGAGGTGGGGCGGCCGTGACCGCCCTGCTGCCCGTGCTGCCGGAGGAGAGCGATGTGACCGCCACCGAGGTCGGCCCCCTGGCCGGCTACACCGTCGGGGTGACCGCCGCGCGCCGCGCCGACGAGCTGGTGGCGCTGCTGGAGCGCCGCGGCGCCGACGTCGTGCACGGCCCGGCCATCCGGATCGTCCCGCTCGCCGACGACAGCGAGCTGCTCGCCGCGACGAGCGCGCTGCTCGGCGGCCCGGTCGACGTCGCGGTGGCGACCACCGGCATCGGCTTCCGCGGCTGGATGGAGGCCGCCGAGGGCTGGGGCGTCGGCCGCGCCCTGCACGCGGCGCTGGCCTCGGCGAACGTCGTCGCCCGCGGTCCCAAGGCCAAGGGCGCGGTGCGTGCGGCGGGACTGGTGGAGAGCTTCTCCCCGGAGTCGGAGGCCAACGCCGAGGTCCTGGCCCACCTGCTCGACCTCGGCGTGGCGGGCAAGCGCGTGGCGGTGCAGCTGCACGGCGAGCCGCTGCCGGACTTCGTCGCCGCCCTGCGCGGCGCGGGCGCCGAGGTCGTGGAGATCCCGGTCTACCGCTGGACCGGGCCCGCCGACACCGGCCCGCTGGAGCGGCTCATCGATGCGGTCCTGGCCGGCCAGGTCGACGCCATCACCTTCACCAGCGCCCCGGCCGCGGCCAGCGTGCTGGAGACCGCCGACCGGCTCGACCGCGGCCCGGCCTTCCTCGACGCCCTGCGCGCACGGGTGCTCGTCGTCGGCGTCGGCGCGATCACCGCGGGCCCGCTGGTGCGCCTCGGCGTCCCGGTGGTCTGCCCGGACCGGGCGCGCCTGGGCGCGCTGGTGCGCGAACTGGTGGCGGTGATGCCCGCGCGGGCCACCCGCGTCGAGGTGGACGGCAGGACACTGGAGCTGCGTGGGCAGGCCGCGCTGGTCGACGGCGACCTGCGGCCGGTCGCCCCCGCGCCGATGGCGCTGCTGCGCGCGCTGGCGACCACCCCCGGCCGGGTGCTGCCGAGGGCCGCGCTGGCCGGGGTGCTGCGCCGCCACTCCGGCCGCGAGTCCACTGTGGATGAGCATGCCGTCGAGACGGCGGTGGGCAGGCTGCGCGCCGCGCTGGGGGTGCCCGGCCTCGTGCAGACCGTCGTCAAGCGCGGCTACCGGCTGGCGGTGACACCGCGGTGACGCTCGTCCTCGCCGCCCACGGGACCAGGTCGCCCGCGGGTGCCGCGGTGGTGCACGACCTCGCCGAGCGGGTCCGCGACCTGCTGCCCGAGGTGGGCGTCCGGGTCGCCTTCGCCGACGTCCGCGCCCCCGACGTCACCACCGTGCTGCGCGCGACCCCCGACCCCGCCGTCGTCGTGCCCGTGTTCCTGGCGGGCGGCTACCACGTGCGGGTCGACATCCCGGCGCAGATCGCCGCCGCCCGCCGCGACGTCGTGCTCACCCCGCACCTCGGGCCGTCGGCCGGGCTGGTCTCGGCCCTGCACGACCGCCTCGCCGCGGCGGGCTGGCGGCCGGGCGACGCCGTGGTCATGGCGGCGGCGGGCTCCTCGGACCCGCGCGCCCTCGCCGAGGTGCGCCGGGCCGCGGTGCTGCTGGGCGCGCGGACCGGCGCCGCCGTGCGGGTCGGCTTCGCGGCGACCGCCCACCCGCGGGTGGCCGAGGTGGTGGCGGGCGTCCGGGGCCGCGTCGCGGTCGCGTCCTGGCTGCTGGCCCCCGGCCTGTTCCACCGCGCGGTCGCCGACTGCGGCGCCGAGGTCGTCGCCGCGCCGCTGGGCGCGCACCCGAAGGTCGCCGAACTGGTGGCGCGCCGCTACGCCGAGGCCCGCGCCTACGCGCGCGCCGCCTGAGCGGGTAGAGTGCCCGCGGGCGACAGTTCCACGCCCAACCCCCGGTCCCGGCGCCCACGCCGCCGGCCCGATGGGGGCAAAGGGGACGCACGCGCCTCGGGACCGCCACCGGACACCGCGAGACCCGACCGGCCGGGCACGACGCACGCGTGGGGGAGCGCCGAGCCCGAGTGCCGGGGATGGTTGCCGCGATGACGTCGAAGAAGCAGCTCAAGTCCCGCATCCGCGCCCGCATGGCCAAGACCGGCGAGCGCTACGCCGCCGCCCGCGCCCACGTCGCGGGGTCGGCGGCCGAGTCCGTCGCCGACCGGGGGTGGCCGCTGGCGGGCGGCACCCACCCGGAGTCCGCCGCGCTGGCCGCGCTGCTGCGGCACGCCGGGGCGCCGATCGATGAGGCGCTGGTCTTCGGCATCGGTGGCGGGATCGGGGCGGGCTACATCCTGTGGGAGTTCGCCCACGACGACAGCCGGGTCGTCACCATGGGCTTCACCCACCGCTGGCAGTACATCGCCACGCACCCCCGGGGCGCGGCGGCGCGCCTGGGTGTCGAGTTGGCCGAGCACACCACCGGCGGGGCCAAGGGCGCGGCGAAGGCGCTCGCCGAGCGCCTGCCCGCGATGGTCTGGCCCGACCGCTACCACGTCGGCTACTGGCACCTGCCCGCGTTCCTCGACGGCCACGGCGGACATCCGGTGGTGGCGTACGCGATCGAGGACGGCAGGGTGCGGGTGGACGACCGCAACACGGTGCCGCTGACGGTCGCCGAGCAGGACTTCCACCGCGCCCGCGCCCGCGTGGGCTCCTACAAGAACCTGATGATCTCCGTCCCGCGCGCGGAGCCGGTCTCCGACGGTGTGCTGCGGCAGGCGGTGCTCGGCGGCTTGGCCGAGACCGTCGGGCACCTGTCGGCCGGGTCGGACTCGTTCTCCCTGCCCGCGTGGCGCAAGTGGGCCAGGATGATGACCGACCGCTCGGCGGCCAAGGGCTGGCCGACGGTCTTCGCCGACCGGGTCGGGCTGGTCCGCGCGCTGGCCTCGGTGTGGGAGGGCGTCTCGCCGTTCGGCATGGACGGCGGGTCGCTGCGCCCGCTGTTCGCCGACTTCCTCGACCGCGCCGCCGAGATCGCCGAGCTGCCCGCGCTGGCCGACGAGGCCGGGCGCTGGCGCGGGATCGGCGCGGCGTGGCAGGCCCTCGGCGACGCCGCACTGCCTCCCGACGTCCCGGAGTTCGCCCGGCTGCGCGAGCTGACGGTCGCGGTGACCACCGCGGCCGTCGACGGCGACGAGGGCGCCGACGAGCGCGCCTCGGCGGCCACCGAGCTGTGGGAGCTGCGCGCCGAGCTGCACCGGGACTGCCCGGTCGAGGACGTCGAGGCGCTCTTCGCCGACCTCGGCGGGCACCTGCGCGGGCTCCACGAGGCCGAGACCGCGGGCGTGGCGGCCCTGCGCGCGGCGCTGGAATAATTGCTGGGGCAACTAGGTTGTCGTGGCTGACCGGCCGCCAGATCCGGCGGCCACGACCCGAGGAGGGCGGCATGCCCGCCATCACCGCCGACACCCTGACCCTGCCCCGCCTGCCGGAGCTGCCCGAGACCGCCACCGCGTGGCGGCCGGTCGGGAAGGTCGTGCGCGCCCAGAAGTTCCTTGAGGGCGAGGGCTTCCAGGTGCGCAGGCCGTTCCCCGGCGTCGACCTGGCGCTGGCGGACCCCTTCCTGCTGCTGGACCACATGGGCGCGGTCGAGTACGGCCCCGGCGAGGCCAAGGGCGCGCCCTGGCACCCGCACCGCGGCTTCGAGACCGTCACGTACATGATCGACGGCGCGATGCGGCACACCGACTCCATCGGCGGCGGGGGCCTGATCACCGACGGCGCGACGCAGTGGATGACGGCGGGCAGCGGCATCCTGCACAACGAGGTGCCGCCGCAGGACCTGGTCGCCAAGGGCGGGCTCTTCCACGGCGTGCAGCTGTGGGTGAACCTGCCGCGCTCGCTGAAGATGGCGCAGCCGACGTACCAGGACATCGCCGCCTCCGACGCGACGCTGCTCTCCAGCGACGACGGCGGCGCGCTGGTCAGGGTCATCGCCGGCGAGGTCGCCGGGCACACCGGCCCGGGGTCCACCGCCACGCCGATCACCTACCTGCACGCGACGGTCGCGCCCGGTGCGCGGCTGGCGCTGCCCTGGGCGCCGGACTTCAACGCCATGGTGTACGTGCTCTCCGGGCGCGGGACAGTCGGCGCCGAGCGCAGGCCGCTGGAGGAGGGCACGCTGGCGGTGTTCGGGCCGGGCGATGCGCTCACCCTGCGGGCCGCGGACACCCAGCCCGGTTCGCCGACCGGGTGGGAGGTCCTCGTCCTGGGCGGCAGGCCGATCAACGAGCCGGTCGCGCGCTACGGGCCGTTCGTGATGAACACCCGGCAGGAGATCCTGCAGGCCTTCGAGGACTACCAGGCGGGCAGGCTGGGCCAGATCCCGGTCGCGCACCGCGGTTCCACCGACGAGATCATCTGACCATCTACACAGGACGTCCTCTGAGGACGACCGCGGACCCACCGGGGAGGCATCCCATGACCGACGTCATCGACCTGCTCGCCAGGGGCAGGCTCTACCGGGAGAGTGGGGACCCGGCGACCGCGGCGCGGCTGCTGGCCGAGGCCGCCGAGGCCGAGCCGACCGCGCGCGCGGTGCTGACCGAGCTGGCGCTCGCGCAGTTCCAGTCCGCCGCGCTCGGCCCGGCCGAGCGCACCGCGCGCAGGCTGGTCGAGCTCGACCCGTCCGACGCCTACGCCCACCTGCTGCTCGGGCGCGCCCTCGCGCGCGCGTCGCGGCACCGGGAAGCGTTGCCGCACTTGCGGATGGCCGCGGCCATGTCGCCGAGTGCCGAACTGGACGACCTGATCGCCGCCAGTGAGTCACGGATAGTTGCCATAGATGAACAAACGCGGCACGTGACGCGCCGATAACGTTACGGAGTGAAGTCCTTTGGGGGGTTGAATAGATCTGATTCCCCTGAAAGAGTGAACGTCATTCACGGCAGGCACCGCTGTGGGTTGTCCCACGCAGCGACCTCGACGCTTCCCCGGCTGCCTGCCCGAGGAGGAATCTTCTATGACGCTCGCCCACGACGTCCCTGTGATCGGTCGCGCCGCGGCCAGGGAGCAGGAGACCAAGCACCACGCCGAGCAGTGCAGCAAGGCCATGCGCACGGTGGCGGACCACGCCGTCGACGTCGGCGACTGCCGCGAGCTGCTCGAAATGCTCGGCCTGGACGCCACCCACCGCTGAGTCGCCTCCCTCCCTGTCGGGACGCGGCTCAGCGGGTCCAGCGGTACACGCGCAGGTCGACCTTGTCACCGTCGGCCAGCACGCCCTCGGCGCGCAGCAGCGGCAGCTGCCGCCGAACCACCTGCGGCGCGGGTATCCCGCTCGCCCGCAGCACCCGGTGCCACGGCAGGTCGTGGCCGTCCTCGCTGAGGACGCGCCCGACCAGCCGCGGCGTCGAGGCGCCCGCCATGGCCGCGATGTCGCCGTAGGTCGACACCCGGCCGGGCGGGATCGCCCTGACCAGCTCGCGGATGCGCTCGTGCAGCTCTTCGTTCACGCGAGCCCGGCCGCCAGCTCGGCCACGCGCTCGGGCCGGTACAGGTAGACGACGTGCCCGCAGTCGACGTCGACCACCTCGACGTCGGAGCCGGCCTCGGCGCACGCGGCCAGGTACTCCCCGCCCACGTAGGCGGCCTCCAGCGCGCGCATCACCACCGTCGGCACACCCGGTGGCGGGGTCGGCGGCTGCCTGCACATCTCGCTCCACGCGGTGGCCACCGCCGGCGGGCAGTACCGGGGCCGCCAGCCCCGCCCGGTGTCGGTCCAGTGCGCCGCGACCTCGTCCTCCACCACGGCCTCGGCCACGCCGGTCCACTCGCCGCGCTGGGTGGCAAACGCTTGCGCCCGGTCGGCGACGGTGTCGCCCGCCGTGCCCGCGTTGGCCAGGGCGTCCTCCGGGCGCACCACCACCGCCGGGTCCACCAGCAGCAGCGCCCGCACCCGATCCGGCGCCAGCCGGGCCAGGTGCAGCGCGACCACCCCGCCGTAGGAGTGGCCCATCAGCGCCGCCCGCTCGATGCCGTAGGCGTCCAGCACGGCGAGCACGTCGGCGGCGTGCTGCTCCAGCGTCCACGGCGGCAGCGACGGCGAGCGGCCGTGTCCGCGCAGGTCGGGGGCGATCACCCGGTGGCCGGGCAGGTGGTCGGCGGCCAGCGAGCGGAACCGCCCGCCGTGCCCGGTGACGCCGTGCAGGGCCACCAGCGGGACGCCGTCCTCGGGTCCGAAATCGTGCACGTGCAGGGCGTCGGCCATGGTCGGCATCCTCGCATGGGCGTGCCGCGCGTGGCGCGCACGCGCGCGCGTGGTGCAATCGGGGGCGTGGCTGCAAGCTCCCCCTTCGGCCCGCAGCTCGTCCGTCGACCTGCGGCGGCGGGCCGCGCCGTCGGCGGGGGTGCGCGCAGGTGGGACGACGACGCCCGCCTGCTGCTCGACGGCCCCGGCGGCCAGGTCCGCGTGCTGGGCGGACCGGGCACCGGCAAGACGACGCTGCTGGCCGAGGCCGCCGCCGAGCGCATCGCCGGCGGGGTCCGCCCCGACCAGGTCCTCGTCGTCACCCCCAGCCGCCGCGCCGCCACCGATCTGCGCACCGCGATCACCGCGCTGCTCACCGCCCGCGGCCAGGCCCTGCGCACCGTCCGCGAGCCGCTCGTGCGCACCGTGCACTCCTACGCCTTCGCTGTGCTGCGCATCCAGGCGATGCTGCACGACGCCCCCGGCCCCCGGCTGCTCACCGGCCCCGACCAGGACGCGGTGATCCGCGAGCTGCTCGACGGCGACGCCGAGCTGGGCGCCCGCGACTGGCCGGAGCGGCTGCGCCCGGCGCTGCGCGTGCCCGGCTTCGCCGAGGAGCTGCGCGACCTGCTGCTGCGCGCCGCCGAGCGCGGCCTCGGCCCGGAGGACCTGGTCGAGCTGGGCAAGGCGCACCGCCGCGACGAGTGGGTCGCCGCGGGCGTGTTCGGGCAGCAGTACGAGGAGGTCACGCTGCTGCAGGGCGGCGCGGACTCCGGCATCGCCCACTCCAGCGCGCCCGCCCTGGACGCCGCCGAGCTGGTCGCGAGCGCCGTGCTGGCCTTCGAGACCGACGGCGACCTGCTGGCCGCCGAGCGCGCCCGGGTGCGGCACCTGTTCGTCGACGACGCCCAGCACCTGGACCCGCTGCAGTTCCGGCTGCTGCGCACCCTGGGCTCCGCCGCGGCGGAGTTCGTCGTCGCGGGCGACCCCGACCAGGGTGTGTTCTCCTTCCGCGGCGCCGACGTCCGGATGCTGCGCGACGCCGAGCCCGACCGCACCGTGGTGCTGCGCCGCGGGCACCGGATGGCCCCCGCGGTGCGCCGCGCGGTCGCGCACCTGGCCGCCCGGCTGCCCGGGGCCCGCCCACGCGCCGACCGCTCCACGGCCGAGGGCGGCTCGGTCCTGGTGCGCCTGCACGCCTCCGCGGCCGCCGAGGCGGCGTGGGTGGCCGACCAGCTGCGCCGCGCGCACCTGATGGACGGCGTCGCGTGGTCGGACATGGCCGTGCTGGTGCGCTCGGCGACCCGGTCGGTGCCGGTGCTGCACCGCGCGCTGGCGGCGGCGGGCGTGCCCGTGGCCGCTCCCGGCGACGAGCTGCCGCTGGCCCAGCAGCCCGCCATCCGCCCGTTCTTGGCCCTGCTGCGCTGCGCGGCCGACCCCGCCGAGCTGGACCCGCCCACCGCCGAGCACCTGCTGGCCTCGCCGCTCGGCGGCGCCGACCCGCTGGCGCTGCGCAGGCTGCGCCGCGGGCTGCGCAGGCTGGAGGTCGAGGCGGGCGGTGACCGCTCCAGCGACGCGCTGCTGGTCGAGGTGCTCATCGACGACGACCGCCTCGCCGCCCTGGACGACACCGAATCCGGTCCGGTGCGCCGCGTCGGCGCGCTGCTGGCCGCCGCCCGCGCCGGGATCGGGGACGGCATCGGCCTGGAGCGCGTGCTCTACGACCTCTGGCAGGGCAGCGGCCTGGAGTCGCGCTGGGTGGCCACGGCGGGCCGCGGCGGACCGGTCGGCGCGCAGGCCGACCGCGACCTGGACGCGATCGTGGCGTTCTTCCACGCCGCCGAGCGCTATGCCGACCGGCTGCCCGGCGCGGGTGTCGGCGCGTTCGTGGAACACCTGGTGGGCCACCGCATCGCGGGCGACACCCTCGCCGCCAGCGCCCCGCAGGGCGAGGCCGTCGGCGTGCTCACCGCGCACGCCGCCGCCGGTCGGGAGTGGACAGTTGTGGCGGTGCCCGGCGTGCAGGAGGGGGCCTGGCCGGACCTGCGCCTGCGCGGCTCGCTGCTGGGCGTGGAGCGCATGGTCGACGTGCTGTCCGGTGTGGACCTGACCGAGGAGGTCTCGGCGACCGCGCCGCTGCTGGCCGAGGAGCGCAGGCTGCTGCTGGTGGCCGCCAGCCGGGCCCGGCGCAAGCTGCTGGTCAGCGCCGTGCGCGGCGACGAGGAGCAGCCCTCGCGCTTCCTCGCCGAGGTCGCCGGCGTGGAGGCCGACGACACCGACCCGGTGCCGATCGCCAAGCCCGAGCGCGCCCTGGTGCTGGCCGACCTCGTCGGCGAGCTGCGCCAGGTCGTCTGCGACGGCACGGCCACCCCGGCGCGGCGCGGCCTGGCCGCCCGCCAGCTCGCCCGGCTCGCCGACGCGGGCGTGCCCGGCGCGCACCCCGACGAGTGGTACGGGCTGCCCGAGATGTCCACGGTGGTGCCGCTGCGCGACGCCGAGCGCCCGGTGCGGGTGTCGCCGTCGGTGGTCGAGCTGCTGGTCAAGTGCCCGCTGCGGTGGGTCATCGAGAAGCACGGCGGTGCCGACCCCGCCGAGCTGGCCGCGGTCACCGGCACCCTCGTGCACGCGCTGGCCCAGGCCGCCGCCGCCGGGGCGACGCGCGATGAGCTGATGGCCGAGCTGGACCGGGCGTGGGCGGCGGTGGACGCGGGCGCGCCGTGGTTCTCCAAGCGCGAGCAGCGCCGCGTGCGGGACATGGTCGACACGTTTCTGGAGTGGATGGCCGCCACCCGGGGCGAGCTGAGCCAGGTCGCCGTCGAGCAGGCCGTGGACGTGCGGCTGCCCGGCGGGGTCGCGGTCAGCGGTCGGGTGGACCGGCTGGAGGCCGACGCCGAGGGCAACCCGGTGATCGTCGACATCAAGACCGGCAAGTCCCCGGTCAGCGCCGAGGCCGCCGAGGAGAACCCGCAGCTGGCCGTCTACCAGCTCGCCGTCGCCTACGGCGCCTTCGAGCGGGAGCAGGCGCCCGGTGGGGCGCGGCTGGTGTACGTGGCCAAGAAGTCGCGGGGGCAGGCGGTCGAGCGCAAGCAGGCCCCGCTCACCGAGGAGACGGCGGAGACCTGGCTCAAGATCGTCCGTGAGGCGGCGCAGTCCACCGTCGGACCGGACTACGTCGCCATGGAGAACCCGGACTGCCCGCGCTGCCCGGTGCGCACCGCTTGCCCGCTGAACCCCAGCGGACGCCAGGTGACCGAATGAGCCTCCCGCTGCCGGGCCTCGCCCTGGTCAGCCCGATCGAGTTGGCGCACGAACTCGGCTTGCACCCGCCGACTCCCGAGCAAGTCGAGGTCATCGCCGCGCCGCCGGAGCCCGCGCTCGTCGTCGCGGGCGCGGGCTCGGGCAAGACCGAGACCATGGCGGGCCGGGTCGTGTGGCTGGTCGCCAACGGTCTGGTCACCCCGGACAAGGTCCTGGGCCTGACGTTCACCCGCAAGGCGGCCCGGCAGCTGGCCGACCGCGTGCGCGCCCGGCTGCGCAGGCTGGCGGGCGCGCCGATCCTGGACAAGCTCGACCCCAGTGGCGAGCGCAGGGCGGCGGTCTACGCCGGCGAGCCGACCGTGCTCACCTACCACGCGTACGCGGGCAGGCTCGTCGCCGAGCACGGCCTTCGGCTGCCGGTGGAGCCCGGCGCGCGGCTGCTCACCGAGACCGCGTCCTGGCAGGCCGCGCACCGCGTGGTGTCCACCTGGGGCCAGGACCTCGACACCGACCTGGTGCCCGCCACGATCACCCAGCGGGTGCTGGAGCTGGCCGGTGAACTGGCCGAGCACCTGGTGGACGAGGGCGCCCTGCGCAGGCATTGCGACGAGCTGTGCGCCGCTGTCGAGTCGGCTCCGAAAGCGAAGCGGCAACGGGACGCGCTGTCCCAGGATCTCACCAAGATCCTGGTGACACAGCGCTTCCGGGTCGCACTTTTGTCTCTTGTGGACGCCTACACCGAGCGCAAGCGCAAGGAGGGCGCGATCGACTTCGGCGACCAGATGTCGCTGGCCGCGCGCCTGGCCGAGACCCACCCCGAGGTCGTCGCGACCGAGCGCTCGCGCTACAGCGCCGTCCTGCTGGACGAGTACCAGGACACCGGCCACTCGCAGCGCGTGCTGCTGCGCGCCCTGTTCGGCCTGTCGCAGTCCTACCCGGACGCCGCGCCGATGACGGTGACCGCCGTCGGTGACCCGGCCCAGGCCATCTACGGCTGGCGCGGGGCCAGCGCCGCCAACCTGCCGCGCTTCGCCACCGACTTCCCGCGCCGCACGCGCGCCGGCTACGCCCCCGCCCAGGGCTACGGGCTGCTGACCAGCTTCCGCAACCCGGCCGAGGTGCTGGACCTGGCCAACGCCATCTCCGCGCCGCTGCGCGCCTCGGGCCTGGAGGTCGATGAGCTGCGCCCCAGGAAGGGAGCCGATCCCGGCGACGTCGCCATCGCCCTGCTGTCCGATATGGACACCGAGGTGCAGTGGGTGGCCAACCAGGTCGCCGACCGCTGGCACGCCGCCGTCGAAGCCGACGGGGCCGCGCCGACCGCCGCCGTGCTGGTGCGCCGCCGCGCCGACATGGCCGACCTCGCCGCCGCGCTGCGCGAGCGCGGGCTGCCGGTGGAGGTCGTCGGCCTGGGCGGGCTGCTGGACGAGCCCGAGGTGCGCGACCTGGTCAGCGCGCTGCGGGTGCTCATCGACCCGCTCGCGGGCACCGCCGCCGCCCGGCTGCTGACCGGCTCCCGCTGGCGCCTCGGCGCCGCCGACCTCGCCGCGCTGTGGTCGCGGGCCAAGGAGCTGTCCGGGGTGTACGCCGCCCCGCAGGAGGGCGTGTTCGACGCCCTGCCCGGCGACGGGGTCGACCAGGCGGGGCTCGTGGACGCCATCGACGACCCCGGCGAGCGGGAGGCGTACTCCGGCCCCGGGTACCGGCGGGTGCGCGCCCTGGGCCGCGAGCTGCGCACGCTGCGGCGGCGGCTCGACCAGCCGCTGCCCGAACTCGTCGCCGACGTCGAGCGGACCATGCAGCTCGACATCGAGGCCACCGCCCGCCACGGCGGCGCGGGACGGGCCCACCTGGACGCCTTCGCCGACGTCGTCGCCGACTACGCGCGCGCCGCGCCCGCGGCCAGCCTCGCCGCGTTGCTGGACTACCTGCGCACCGCCGAGGACGCCGAGGACGGGCTCGAACCCGGCGAGGTCGAGGTCGCCGCCGACCGGGTCCAGATCCTCACCGTGCACTCGGCCAAGGGCCTGGAGTGGCGCATCGTCGCCGTCCCGCACCTGGTCGACGGGGTGTTCCCCAGCAAGCGCCGCGGCGGCTCGTGGCTCACCTCCGTCACCGAGCTGCCCGCCGCCCTGCGCGGCGACGCCGCCGACCTGCCGGTGCTGGACCTGGCCGGGGCCGCCGACCGCAAGGAGGTCGAGAACCTGCTGACCGAGCACAAGGAGGCCTTCGACGAGCGGGCGCTGCTGGAGGAGCGCAGGCTCTGCTATGTCGCGCTGACCAGGGCCGAGCGCTCGATGATCGTGTCCGGGCACTGGTGGGGCCGGACCGGGGCCACGCCGCGCGGCCCGTCGGACTTCCTCACCGAGGTGCACGCCCACGCCGAGGGCGCCGGGTGGTCGGGGGCGGTCGAGCTGTGGGAGCCCGAGCCCGCCGAGGGCGCGGAGAACCCGCTGGTCGCCAGGGTCAGCACCGCCCAGTGGCCCGCCGACCCGCTGGGCGAGCGCCGCGCCGACGTCGTCGCGGGCGCCGAACTGGTCCGCGCCGAGCTGGCCGTCGTCGGCGCGGGCGAGCAGGACCCGCCCGACGACCCCGACGGCTGGGTCCGCGACACCGACGTCCTGCTGGCCGAGCGCGCCGCCGCCGCGGCCCGCCGCGAGCGGATCACCCTGCCCGACCAGCTCTCGGTCAGCCAGCTGGTCGAACTGGCCACCGACCCCGACGCCCTCGCCAAGCGACTGCGCAGGCCCCTGCCCTACCCGCCGAACCCGGTCGCGCGCCGGGGCACCGCCTTCCACACCTGGCTGGAACGCCGCTACGGCTCCCGCGCCCTCATCGACCTGGACGAGCTGCCCGGCGCCGCCGACGACGACGCCGCCCCCGACACCGACCTGGAAGCCCTCCAGGCGGCCTTCCTGGCCTCACCGTGGGCCGAGCGGGTCCCGCACGAGGTCGAGGTCCCCTTCGCCGCCGAGATCGACGGTTTCGCCATCCGCGGCCGCATGGACGCCGTCTTCCGCGACCCCGACGGCTGGACCGTGGTCGACTGGAAGACCGGCGCCCTCCCCGATCCCGACCGGCTCCCCGCGCTCACCGTGCAGCTGGCCGCCTACCGCCTGGCCTGGGCCGACCTCGTCAACGTCCACCCCGACGAGGTCAGCGCCGCGTTCCACTACGTCCGCCACGACCACACCCTGCGCCCCGCCGACCTCCTCGACGCCGAGGGCCTGCGCGCACTCCTGCGCTCGGTTCCCGCGGGCTGATCACGCCCTCCTCCGGTGGCACTGCTCCGTGAGGGTTAACCTTCCGCGCGTGGCGCGGATCGCGTGGGGGTGGCGGTGAGCCGGTTCAGGGCGGCGATGCAGGACCTGACCGACCGGTCGGAGCACGACCTCGTCGGTGTCATCCGCATGCCGGAGTCCAAGATCGGTCCGGTCACGGCGATCATGCGCCGGGTCATCGGCGCGATACTGGCGCTGTTCGCGACCGTGCTCATCGTGTACCTGGATCGCGACGGCTACCGCGACGTCAACGGGGACGGTGTCAGCTTCCTCGACGCGATGTACTACGCCACCGTGTCGCTGTCGACCACCGGATACGGCGACATCGCCCCCGCCAGCGACTCGGCGCGGCTGGTCAACATCCTGGTCATCACGCCGCTGCGGGTGCTGTTCCTGATCGTGCTGGTCGGCACCACCCTGGAGGTGCTCACCGAGCGCTCCCGGCAGGCTTTCAAGATCCAACGGTGGAGGAAGACGGTGCGGGATCACGTCGTGGTCGTCGGATACGGCACGAAGGGCCGGTCCGCGGTGTCGGCGGTGCTGTCGGACGGGGTCGACCCGAGCCGCATCGTCGTGGTCGACACCGACCAGTCCATGCTCGACGCGGCCTCGCTGCTGGGCCTGGTCACCGTGCACGGCTCCGGCACGCGCTCGGACGTGCTGCGGGTGGCGGGCGTGCCGAGGGCGCGCTCGGTCGTGGTGGCCTCCAGCCGCGACGACTCCGCCGTGCTGATCACCCTCACCGCCCGCGAGCTGGCGCCCAAGGCGCAGATCGTGGCCGCGGTGCGCGAGACCGAGAACGTGCACCTGCTGCGCCAGTCCGGGGCCAACCAGGTCGTGGTCTCCAGCGAGACCGCGGGCCGCCTGCTCGGCATGGCCACGCACACCCCGACCGTGGTCGACATGGTCGAGGACCTCATCACCCCGGAGCAGGGCCTGGCCATCTCCGAGCGCGAGGTCGAGGAGAGCGAGGTCGGCGGCTCGCCCCGGCACCTGACCGACATCGTCCTGGGCATCGTGCGCGAGGGCACCCTCTACCGGGTCGACTCCGCCGAGGCCGACGCCATCGAGCGCGGCGACCGCCTCCTCTACATCCGCAAGGTCACTCCCGCCGACGACTAACGCGGGTCTCTTGCGCGGGGTGCGAGTATCCGGGGGTGCGCGTGCCACAGGTGCTGGGCTCGCCCGCCGGGCTGGCGGGCGTGGTCGCGGTGCTCAGCGTGCTCGTCGCCGTCCTGCTCGCCCTGCTCGGCGCGTACGGCACCTGGTCGGTGGCCGCCGACGGCTGGCAGGCACTCGGCAAGGTGGTCACCGCCGTCTCCTGCGCCGACGCGGGCCGCGCCGAGGAGGTCGAGTTCGAGCGCGACGGCGTCCCCGAGCGCGCGGAGCTCGACGCCTGCGGGCACCGCGAGGGCGAGGAGGTCGTCCTCACCATCACCGACGACGGCGTGCACCTCGGCGACGCCCGCCACGGCGCGGCCACCGACGCCCGGATGCTGGGCGGTGTCCTCGCGGTCTTCGCCGGGATGGCGGGCGCGGGCTTCGCCGCGCTGTACCGAAGACCCGCCGCTAGCTGACGTGCTTGCTCTCGGCGAGCCAGGTGTTGCAGTAGTTGCCGCGGTTGTTGCGGTAGCCGTGCTCCTGCCAGGCGCCGTTGTTCTGGGGTGAGCCGTGGTCGCGGGGCTTGCTGGAGTCCCAGTCGCCGCGGTCGTAGCCGTCGTAGAGGAACTGGTCGACCAGGGCGTCGCTGATCCCGCCGCCGTTCCAGGCACCGGCGTACCACATACCGCCCAGGCAGGAGGCCTGCAGCTCGGCCCGCCGGGACAGCTCCAGGCCCTTCGCCGTCTGGTCGCCCGCCTCGTACTTCGCCTCGTGGTAGGTGGGCAGCACACCGGACATCCACTGGATGTGGTGGCCGAACTCGTGGCCGAACAGCGCCAGGTAGCGGCCCGGCTGGTTGCCGATGGTGTCCGTGCTCAGACCCTCGAACGGCATGTAGATCGTGTTGTTCTGCCCGCAGTAGAACGCCGACCACGTGCCCGCGGCGACCCCGCCGCACGGGCTCTCCCAGTTGCTGCCCGAGGGGAACTCCAGCCCGGGGGTCACGTACGGCAATCCGGCGCGCTCCATCGCGGGCGCCCACGCCGCCTCCATGCACGGCAGCACGGCGGTGAAGAACGCCTTCGCGCTCGCCGCGTCGCTGCGCCAGGCGGGGATGGCGCACTTCGCCGCGTTCGTGCCGTTGTCGCTGCGGTGCAACGGGTTGTCACCGAGGGTGTAGACCGGCTGCGGGCCCGCGGGGGTGGTCGTCGTGGTGGTGTAGTCGGTGGTGGTTGTCGTCTCGGTGGTGGTTGTCGTCTCGGTGGTGGTTGTCGTCGTGCTTGTCGTGTACTCGGTCGTCGGCGAGGAGTAGTCCGTGGACGTGGTGTACCCCGGGGAGTAGGTCGGCTTGGAGTAGCCCACGTCGTCGTAGCCGGACTCGTTCACGATGCCGATGGCCCCGACCAGGCCCGCGGCGAGGATCAGCACGCCGACCAGCGACACGGCCACGATCACGCCCGTGTTGGACTTCGGCGGCGGCATCGGGCGGTAGTGCGGCCACGGCTGGTGGCCGTACTGGGGACGACCGTACGGGGGCTGCCCGTAGTGCGGCATGCCCTGCTGCTGCGGCTGCCCGTAGGTCTGCTGTGGATACGGCGCGGTCTGCTGTGGAGGGTGCTGCACACCCGGCGGCAGCGGCCGTGCGTACGGGGGCGGCGCGACCGGGCGGGGCGGCGGCACGGGCGGGTGGCCCGGGTACCGCGGCGGCCCCTGGTTCCAGGGCGGCGGCCCGTACGGCGGCTGCGTCATGACTGGTTCCCCCCAGATGTCCGAGATCGCGGGTGAGCATAAGGGGGCTCGGCTATCGTTCGCAGGCGTGTTGACCAAATGGGGGATCGCCGCCGGCCTGGTCGCGGCCGGGATCACAGTCACGAGCGGACAGCCGACGTTCTCACCGCCGCCGGACGCGCCGTCCTTCGAGTTCCCGCTGCCCACCCCCGGTCCGCCCGCGGGCGAGGACGACCCGCCGATCATCGAGCCGGTGCCCCCGTCGACCGGCCAGCCGCGGCCGACCCGCCCGCCCGGCGTGCCGGTCGTGCTCCCGCGCAGCGTCAACATCCAGCTGAAGCTGGAGCGCGACGGCAGCCTCAGCGTCACCGAGCAGGTCATCGTCGGGGCCAAGGAGACGATGAACCGCACCGCGCCGCTGCGCATCGGCGAGCGCGTCTTCACCGTGCGCGAGGCCAAGGTCGAGGGCAACGGCACCGCCGAGGTCAGCGGCGAGAACCTGGTCATCCGGCTCAACGAGGGCGCGTCGACCGTCACGTACAAGGTGGACGGCGCGGTCGCCGACGTCGGCGACCACCAGCAGTTCCGCTGGCAGGCGGCCAGCGGCTGGGACACCAAGCTGATCTTCGTCAGGACCTCGCTGCTGACCCCCAAGCCCGGCCGCGACTTCGTCTGCCTGGCCGGGATGGCGGGCACCGAGGACCGCTGCGACGCCGCGGTCACCGACGCGGGCGGCATCCTGCGCGTGGTGCACTCCAACCTCGACGCCGACGCCCGCGTCGACATCTCCGCGGTTCTGCCCGCGGGCATGGTCCCGGTCACGGCGACGTTCGTCGGCGGCGCGGCGGGTGTCGGCCCGTTCGCGCTCACCCCGCTCAGCGGTGCGGGCCTGGGCCTGGTGCTGCTGCTGCTCATCGGCGGGTTCGCCGTCGTGCTGACCGCCCGCGCCCGCGACACCCGTGCGCTGGCCGCCGAGGGAGTGCCGGTGGACGTGCTGGTCGGGGCGGGTGAGCGGGTCGCCTTCGCCTCCCCCGACGGCGTGCTGCCCGGTCAGGCGGGCACCGTCATCGACGAGCGCGTCGACCCGCGCGACCTGACGGCGACCGTGGTCGACCTCGCCGTGCGGAACTACCTGTGGATCACCGAGGCGGGCCAGGACTGGCAGCTCGTGCGCCGCAACGCCGCCGACGACGCCCTCACCGGCTACGAGCGCGCCGTCTACACCGCGCTGCTGCCGGAGGGGACCGACGCGGCCACCGTCTCCGGACTGCGCGAGAACCCCCCGGCGCTGGACGGCGCGCGCTCGGCGGTCTACGCCGACGCCGTCTCCCGCAGCTGGCTCTCCCGCAAGCCCACCGGTCTCGGCAAGGTCGGGATCGCCGGCGTCGGGCTGGCCGCCGTCGGCGCCGCGCTCACCGCCGCGCTGGCGCTGAGCGGCGGTCCGGCGCTGCTCGGTGTGGCCGTGCTGATCGGCGGCGTTGGCCTGGTGCTCGGCGGGCGGCTGCTGCCCGCGCGGACCAGGCGCGGCGCGGTGCTGCTCCAGCAGGTCCGCGGCCTGCACGGCTACCTGCGCGCCGCCCGGCCCGACAAGGTGCCCGCCGCCGACCGCGAGCTGGTCTTCTCCCGGTCGCTGCCCTACGCGGTCGCCTTGGACGAGACCGCGCAGTGGCTGGAGCGCAACGCGCCGACCTTCACCGGCGGCCTGTACTGGTACGGGACGCAGGATCAGCGCTTCGACCAGCGCAAGTTCGCCGACCGGTTCACGGCTCTTGTCCACGAGCTCGACGGGGTGTTCGGCAAGCGCTGACCAGCTCCGACGGGTCGGTGTCGAGTCGTTATCACCTCGTGGGTTACCGTGCGCCAGATTTCGTTAGCGCAGGTACCCGAACCGGGGAGGCTCGTTGCCCACCACCGTGACCAGAGCGGTCCTCGCCGTCGCGGCAGGCCTCACCCTGGCCGCCGCGACCGCGCCGATCGTCCTCGCGCAGGAAGACACCCCCCAGCCCGAGGTGCTGGTCCGCGTCATCACCGAGTGCGAGGGGAACAAGGCGAACGTCTCGGTCTTCCTCGACGGACCGGACGAGCAGTTCACGGTGAACCTGACCGGTTCCGGCAAGAAGGCCCAGGTCACCAAGACCCACCCCGAGCAGGAGACGCCGTTCACCGTCTTCAAGAAGGTGAACGCGGGCGACTACACCATCGACCTCGAGGGCTACGACGGCCCGGCGGACAAGACGCCGGTCAGCGTCCAGTCCTGCACCGCGCCCGAGCCCGCCGAGCCCACGCTCGACGTGCAGGTCAAGTGCGCGGGCGGCTGGGGCGTGGTCACCTTCCAGGTCACCAACCCCGAGACCGGCGACAGCCAGCAGTACGTGCTCAACGTCGACGGCTCGCCCGGCACGGTGTACGAGCCCGAGGACCTCGGCGGCGGGCTGTACCTGCGCATCACCGAGAACCTGTTCGAGGACGGCAGCTACACCGCCGTGCTCACCGGCGACTCGCTGGACGCGCCGATCAAGAAGACCTTCGAGGTCAAGTGCGGTCCCAAGAACAAGCCGGAGATCTTCGCCTACGCGCGCTGCGACGACAAGGACGACATCACCAGCCCGGCGTCGGTGCGCGTGTCGATCACCAACCCGAACCGCGGTGACGTCGAGTACGTGGTGACCGCGGGCGACAAGTCCGAGACCGTCACCGTGCCGTCGCAGTGGGACGAGACGGTGGACCTCGGCCCGTTCCCCGGCGGGGACTACCCGATCACCGTCGTGGGCTCCGACGGCACCGAGACCGCCACCCACGTCGTGGTCGACACCTGCGAGGACGTCAAGCCCGACACCGACGGCCTGCAGGTCGTCGTCCGCTGCGTCGACGGCGAGTCCGCGGTGACCTTCCGCTACTACGCGGTCGGCCCGTACCCGGCCGAGCGCTCCTTCTCCGTGGAGGGCAAGCCGGAGTTCGACGACACGGTGACCTTCCCGAAGGACGGGCCGTACCAGTGGACCCGCTACGACAACGCCTTCGCCGACGGCACCTACGTCGCCACGCTGACCGGTGACGGGCTCAAGACCCGCGAGGAGTTCACCGTCGAGTGCGACGAGGACCAGCCGCCGACGACGACCACCACGGCGCCGCCGACCTCCGGCACCACCACCCCGCCGACCACCGCGCCCACGAGCACCCCGCCCGTGCCCGGCCCCGGTGACGACGACGACCTGCCGGTGACCGGCGCGGCCGTCACCGGGATGGCGCTGCTGGGCCTGGCCGCGCTGGGCCTGGGCGGCGGGCTGCTGATCGTCGCGCGCCGCCGCAAGCGCGCCTGACACCTCCCGACCTCAGGGGACGCCCTCGCGGGGGCGTCCCCTGAGTTGTCCACAGGCCCGGAACTCGAACTGACGGCCGTCGGGCCCGCTCCCGTAGGCTCGCGGCGTGACCGTTTCCGAGAAGCTGCACAGGTACACACTGGCCAACGGCCTGCGCGTGGTGCTCGCGCCGGACCCGACCGCGCCGGTGGTCGGCGTGAGCGTGCACTACGACGTCGGCTTCCGCTCGGAGCCCGAGGGCCGCACCGGCTTCGCCCACCTCTTCGAGCACCTGATGTTCCAGGGCAGCGAGAGCCTGGAGAAGCTGGCGCACTTCCGGCACGTGCAGTCATCGGGCGGCACCTTCAACGGGTCGACGCACCCGGACTACACCGACTACTTCGAGGTCCTGCCCTCGGCCGCCCTGGAGCGCGCGCTCTTCCTTGAGGCGGACAGGATGCGCGCCCCCAAGCTCACCGAGGAGAACCTCCGCAACCAGATCGACGTGGTGAAGGAGGAGATCCGGCTCAACGTGCTGAACCGGCCCTACGGCGGCTTCCCCTGGATTCTGCTGCCCCCGGTGCTGTTCACCACCTTCCCCAACGCGCACAACGGCTACGGCGGCTTCGAGGACCTCGAGGACGCCACGGTCGCCGACTGCGCGTCGTTCTTCGACACCTACTACGCCCCGGCCAACGCGGTGCTCACCGTCGCGGGCGACTTCACCGTCGACAACGCCAAGGCCCTGGTGGAGAAGCACTTCGGCGACGTGCCCGCCCGGCCCAAGCCGCAGCGCCCCTCCTTCGCCGAGCCGCCGCCGTCGGCCGAACTGCGCGCCGACCACCCCGACCCGCTGGCCCCGCTGCCCGCGCTCGCCGTCGGCTACCGCGTCCCTGACCCGGTGACCGAGGTCGACGGCTACCTCGCCCACTTGGTGCTGGCAGGCCTGCTCGCCGACGGCGACGGCTCGCGCCTGCAGCAGCGCCTGGTCTACGGCGACCGCATCGTCACCGACATCAACGCCGGGTGCGGCCTGTTCGGCCCGTTCGAGGCCCGCGACCCCGACGTGTTCACCGTGACGGCCATCCACTCCCCGGATGTCGAGGTCGACCGCGTCCTGGCCGCCGTGGACGAGGAGCTGGACCGCGTCGCGGCCACCCCGCCGGAGCCCGACGAACTGGCCAAGGTCACCGCCCGCTGGAAGGCCAGCCTGCACAAGGAGCACGACCGCCTGGTCAGTCGCACCCTGGCCATGGGCGCCTTCGAACTGATGCACGGCGACCCAGCGATGATCGACGCCCTACCCGAACGCCTCGCCGCCGTCTCCGCCGACGCCGTCTCCGCCGCCGCCAAGTCCCTACGCCCAGACTCACGCGCCGTCCTCACCATCACCCCGGCGGGCAAGCAGTGACCGGCGCACCCCCCACCCGCCGGCCCCGCCCCGCAGGCGCAGACCGATGAACCGAGCCACCGAGCGAATCGGCCCCACCGGGCTGGGCCCGAGGCCGCTGCCGTCGCCCGGTAGGCGCCGCCCCGCCCGGTCCGCCCCCGTGACCAACCCGCCGTCCACCCCCGTGACCATCCGCAGGCCCCGCCCCGCAGGAGGAGACCAGTGAGCCGCACCGCCGAGCAGATCGGCCGCACCGAGCTGGGCCCGAGGCCGCTGCCGCCGCTCGGCGAGCAGCGCCCGGCCACCCGGCCCGCCGCCGTCGACACCGTGCTCGCCAACGGGCTGCGCGTGCTCGCCGTGCGCCACCCCACGGTGCCGATGGTCGAGGTCCGGCTGCGCGTGCCGTTCGCGGGCGCCGACCCGCTGCACGCCGCACGCGCGGAGGTGCTGGCCTCCGCGCTGCTCACCGGCACCGAGCGCCGCGACAGGGTCGCCGTCGACACCGAGTTGGCGTTGGTCGGCGGCGAGCTGTCGGCCGGCGTCGACCCCGAGCTGCTGTCGCTGTCGGGCAACGCGCTCGCCGATGGCTTCGACACCCTGCTCGACGTGCTCGGCGACGTGCTGACCGGCGCGGTCTACCGCGACGACGAGGTGCTCGGCGAGCGCGAGCGGCTGGTCGAGCGGATCACCGTGGCCGAGTCGCAGCCGTCGGTCATCGCCCGCAAGGCGCTGCAGCGCCACCGCTACGGCGATCACCCGTTCACCCGCGAGATGCCCGAGGCCGCCGACGTCGCGGGCGTCGACGCGGGCGAGGTCCGCTCGCTGCACGCCGCCTCGGTGGTGCCGCGCGGCGCGGTGCTGGTCGTCGTGGGCGACCTCGACCCAGAGGACGTGGTGTCGCGAGTGGAGCGCGCGCTCGGCGGCTGGTCCTCGGAGCGCTCGGCGGTGGTGCTGCCGCAGCTGCCCGAGCTGACCCCGGGCCCGTTGCGCCTGGTCGGTCGGGCGGGCGCGGTGCAGTCGCAGTTCCGGCTCTCGGCGCAGGCCATCCCGCGCACCGACCCCGGCTACGCCGCGCTGCAGCTGGCGAACCTGGCCTTCGGCGGCTTCTTCTCCTCGCGCCTGGTGGAGAACATCCGCGAGGACAAGGGCTACACCTACCACGCACGGTCCTATTCGGAGTTCACCCCGAGCGGGGCGACCCTGCTCGTGGAGACCGACACCGCGGGCGCGGTGACGGCGGGCGCACTGCTGGAGATCCGCTACGAGCTGGCCAGGCTGGGCATCAAGCCGCCGTCGGAGTCCGAAGTGGAGACGGTCCGCCAGTACGCGGTCGGCCTGCTGCTGACCTCGACGGCCTCGCAGGGCGGGCTGGCCTCGCAGCTGTCCGGGCTGGTTCCCTTCGGGCTGGGCCTGGACTGGCTGCTGGAGCACCCGGAGCGCATCAGGGCCGTCACCGCCGAGCAGATCGCCGACGCGGGCCGCCGCTTCTTCGCCCCGACCCGGTTCACCGGCGTCGTGGTCGGCGATCCGGACGGCTTCGACGCGCTGGAGCTGCTCGGCGACGTGACCCGAGGGTGAGCCCGTTCGCCCTGGCGGGCACGCCCGCGCTCGCCCGCACCACGGCCGTGCGCGACGACGAGGTCCGCAAGGACCCCGCCGTGCTGGCCGAGCTGTGGGCCAAGGGACAGGTCCTGCCGGTCGACCGGCAGGGCCGCGCCCCGGTGCGGACCACCCCCGACGCCGCGCTGCTGCTGCGGCCGGCGGCGGGGGAGCTGCCCGAGGACGCGGTGCTGCTCGGCACCCTCGACGGCGTCGGCCACTGGGCGGTGCCCGCCGACGAGGCGCTGATCGGGGAGGCGGTGCCACTGCCCGACTCGTGGGGCCGCTGGCCCGGCGCGCGCACGCCCGACGGCACGGAGTGGCACGACCTGCGCGCCGTCGGCGGCCTGCTGGACGACACCGCGGCCGGGCTGTTCACCACCGCGGTCGCGCTGCGCGCGTGGCACGCCAAGGCCCGGTTCTGCGCCCGCTGCGGCGCCGCCGTGCTGCGCTCGGCGGGCGGCTGGGCGACGACGTGCAGCGGCTGCGGCCGCGAGGAGTACCCCAGGACGGACCCGGCCGTCATCTGCCTGGTGCACGACGGCGCGGGCGTCAACGGTGAGCGGGTGCTGCTCGCGCGCCAGCCGGTGTGGCCTGCTGAGCGCTACTCGGTCCTGGCCGGGTTCGTGGAGGCCGGTGAGTCGCTGGAGGCGTGCGTCGAGCGCGAGGTCGCCGAGGAGGTGGGCGTCACGGTGCGCGGTGTGCGCTACCTGGGCAGCCAGCCCTGGCCGTTCCCGCGCTCGCTGATGATCGGCTTCGCCGCCGTCGCCGATCCCGCGCAGCCGCTGCGCCTGGCCGACGGCGAGATCGAGGAGGCCCGCTGGGTGCCCAGGGCGCAGGTGCGCGCCGCGCTGGCCGCGGGCGGCGAGCTGCCCGGCCTGCGCCTGCCGGGCGAGACCTCCATCGCCCGGCAGATGCTCGACGGCTGGGCCGCCGCCGACTAGACCGCCGCACACCCCGGAATCCGGTGACATCGCCGGATTCCGGGGTTTTGTGCTCCGCAGGTGACAGTTCCGCTGTCGAACATGCTTGGCCGCCGATAAAAGCATACGCTCACCACGTTGTGTCGTTGCGCTCAACGGACTAGGCGGTAGCCTTTTCGGAATAGCCGCGACGCGGGGTGTTTACCGGCTCTGACGTGTGTATCCACCGTGCAGTGACGGGTGTCCGGAATTGGCCTGGAGTGACAATTCGCGGCCGTGCGGACCCGTGTGCATTCGGAATGCTTGTGCTTATCTGTAACCCTGGTTAATTTGGCGATCCGTAGCGTGTCGTGAACACGCGCCGACCCCGAACCCCCTTTATTTCTGGCGTGCGCTCGGCGTCAGGGAGGATGACCGTGGAACACAGAAGACATCCCCAGAGACTGACGACCGGGATCGCCGCCGCGGGCGCCGCCGTACTGGTGGCCGCGGGCCTGGTGATCGGCTCGGGCACCGGCTCGGCCGCGCAGGGCGAGCTCGTGCAGACCTACTCGTGCCCGTTGCCGCTGATCGGCGACCAGACCGTCACCGTCGACATCCGCACCGAGCAGCCGGACACGATCGCCGCCGGGACCTTCACCCCGCCGCTGGCGATCACCGCGGTCTCGAACGCGGGCGCCACCGCCACCCAGGGCCTGCGCCTCGTCGGCGCCGAGACCATCCAGGGCGTGGCGCGGGCGACCTCCACGGTGCGCGGCCCCGGCGGCCAAGGCGACATGACCGTCCAGGTCACCACCCAGGTGCCCAACCAGCCGATCCCCGCGATCGGCGGCGACCTCATCCTCAACGCCGCGGGCAGCGCGCCCGGCCTGCGCTTCGACCAGCCCGGCACCGCCTCCCTCACGGTGACCGACCTGGTCCTGGAGATGACCCCGCTGCGCGCCGACGGCACCCCCACCGACCTCGGCACCTTCACCGCGGACTGCACCCCGGCCGAGGGGCAGGACACCACCCTGCAGACCTATGAGGTGACCGGCGCGGCCGTCGCCCCCGAGGAGCCCGGCGGCGTCGGCGACACCCCGCCGCTGCGCCAGGTCTACTCGTGTCCGTTCCCCCTGATCGGCAACCAGAACGTCACCGTCGACATCGACGCCGACCTGCCGGGCGAGATCGCCGCGGGCGCCTTCACCCCCGCCATCGACATCACCGCCGTCTCCAACGCGGGCGCCACGGCCACCCAGGGCCTGCGGCTGGTCGGCGCGGAGACCGTCGAGGGCAGCGCGACCGCCACGTCGCTGGTGAAAGCCCCGCAGGGCCACCTCGCCGTCGCGGTGAACACGGTGGTGCCGAGGCAGGCCATCCCGCCGGTGGGCGGCGACCTCGTGGTCGACGCCGCGGGGTCGGCCCCCGCGCTGCGCTTCGACGAGCCGGGCACAGCGACCCTGTCGGTGCACGACCTGGTGCTGACCATGACCCCGAAGCGGGCCGACGGCACCGACACCGGCCTGGGCACCTTCACCGCGGACTGCACCCCGGCCGCGGGCCAGAGCACGGTGCTGCACACCTTCACCATCACCGGCGCCCCGGACACCGAGGCCCCCACCGCCCCAGGCGCCCCGACCGCCGGTGACATCACCCAGAACAGCATCGCGCTGTCCTGGCCCGCCTCGACCGACAACGTCGGCGTGACCGGCTACGACGTGCTCTCCGGCGGCGAGGTGGTCACGAGCGTCGAGGGCACCTCGGCCGTGGTCGACGGACTGAGCGCGGGCACCGAGTACTCCTTCACCGTGGTGGCCAGGGACGCCGCGGGCAACACCTCGGCGGCGAGCGCGCCCGTCACCGCCCGCACCGCCGCCGTCCCGGACACCCAGGCGCCGACCGCGCCCGGCGCGCCGACCGCGGCCAACACCACGCAGACCAGCGTGCAGCTGTCCTGGGCGGCTTCCAGCGACAACGTCGGCGTGACCGGCTACGACGTGCTCTCCGGCGGCGACGTCGTCGCGAGCGGCGCGGGCACATCGGCCACTGTGGACGGGCTGAGCGCCGACACCGAGTACACCTTCGCCGTCGTGGCGAAGGACGCGGCGGGCAACACGTCCCCGGCGAGCCCGGAGGTCACCGTCCGCACGCTGGCGTCGCCGGACACCGAGGCGCCCTCGGCGCCCGTCAACCTCCGCTCGACCGGCGCCGCGCAGGACAGCGTCGGCCTGGCGTGGGACGCGGCGTCGGACAACGTCGGCGTCACCGGCTACGTCGTGTCCTACGGCTCGGAGACCGTCGAGGTCGCGGGCACCTCGACCACCGTCACCGGTCTGAGCGCCGACACCGAGTACTCCTTCACCGTGGTGGCCAGGGACGCCGCGGGCAACACCTCGGCGGCGAGCGCGCCCGTCACCGCCCGCACCGCCGCCGCGCCCGACACCCAGGCGCCGAGCGCGCCGTCGAGCCTGGAGGTCACCGGCGCGACCCAGTCCAGCATCACGCTGTCGTGGCTGCCCTCGACCGACGACGTGGGCGTCACCGCCTACGAGGTCCGCTCCGGCGGCTCCGCCGTGGCGAGCACGTCGGCCACCACGGCCACTGTGGACGGTCTGAGCCCGGACACCGCCTACCGCTACACGGTCGTGGCGAAGGACGCGGCGGGCAACACCTCCCCGGCCAGCGCCGAGGTCACCGGCCGCACCGCCGCCGCCCCCGACACCCAGGCCCCGTCCGCGCCGGGCGGCCTGCGCGCCACGGACACCACCGAGACCAGCGTCGCCCTCGCCTGGAACGCCGCGTCGGACAACGTCGGCGTGACCGAGTACGAGGTGTTCCGGGGCAGCACGTCGCTGGGCACGGTGCCCGGCACGACCAGGCTGGTCACCGGCCTGAGCGCCGACACCGCCTACACCTTCACCGTCGTCGCCCGCGACGCCGCGGGCAACACCTCGGCCCCCAGCGCCGCGCTGTCGGTCCGCACCGACCAGGCCCCCGACACCGCCAAGCCGACCGCCCCCGGCGCCCCGCGTTCCACCGGCGCCTCCCCGACCGGCATCACCCTGGCCTGGGATGCCGCGAGCGACAACGTCGGGGTGACCGGCTACGAGGTCCGCGACGGCGCGACGGTCGTCGCGACCGCGACCGGAACCTCGGCCACGGTGGCGAACCTGACCCCCGACACCGAGTACACCTTCACCGTGGTGGCCAAGGACGCCGCGGGCAACACCTCGGACGCCTCCGCGCCGGTCACCGCCCGCACCCAGAAGCGCGACTCGACCATCATCGAGTACGGCTACGACCTCAAGGGCAAGTCCACGATCAAGGCCGCCAACGGCACGGTCTCCCTGGCGGGCGGCATCGACGCCGACCTCGACCTGGCCACCGGCGGCTTCACCGCCGACCTGGCGCTCAACCCGACCAGCGGGAGATTCAGGGTCTTCGGCTTCATCCCGGCCTCGGCGAAGATCCAGTTCGTCGCCGTCGAGCGCACCACGGGCTCGCTGGCCGGCGGGGTGCTGACGTCCACGTCGACGGTGACGATCAAGCTCCCGCAGGTCAGCATTCTGGGCTTCCCCATCGCCCAGAGCCCCCAGTGCCAGACCAAGGACCCCGCCACCATCCCCCTGCGGTCCAAGCCCAACTTCGACCCGCTGGCGGGCGGCACCCTGACCGGCACCTACACGATTCCCGCTCTGCGCGGATGCGGTGTCCTGACCAGCCTCATCAGCGCCCTGACCACCGGTCCGGGCAACACCATCGAGGCAAGCCTGACCCCACGCCCGCGGTAGCCGACCCCGCTCGACCCGGTGGCCCCGCCGCGCCCGCGGCGGGGCCACCGCGTTATCGCCGACCTCGCGCTGACCGCCGCCTTCACCCGCGGGGAAGCCTCCACACGCGACAGCCCGCGCGTCCGCACCTTGGGCGGTCGGGAAGTCGGCGCTTCAGCGCTACAGGTCGCTGAGGAGCAGGTCGGTGGTGACCTCTTCCGGTATCGCCCAGCCCGCTCGCAGCGCCGCGGCCAGGTCCGGGTCCCAGGGGGTGGGGCCGGGGTCGCCGTCGAGGGCAGGGAGGTCGGTGTCGTGGGCGCGGGCGAGGTCCAGGGCTTCGCGGTAGTCCGCGGCGGACATGCGCCACGGGAGGGCGCCCAGGGTGATCGCCTCGCGCAGGATCGTCAGGCCCGTGGCGTCGAAGTCGGTGTGGACGGTCACCGTGCGGCCCGCGGCGACCAGACGGGACAGCAGGGTCCGGGCGGCGGGGTTCAGCCTGCCGGAGAGGCAGACCAGCGGGACGCCGGTGGCCGCTTCCATCAGCGCCGGGCGGGCGCACACCCGCACCACCCCGGAGTCCGGCGCGTCGGGCAGCGACCGCAGCGGGACGCCCACCGGGCCCGGGGTGCCGGGGAAGCCGCTGACCAGGACGGTGGACAGGCCGTCGGCCACACCGCAGCGCTCCCACAGGCGGGTCTCGGCGGCGCGGCCCCTGGGTGCGTCGACGCCGTGCGCCAGCGCCGCCGCGCGCAGGGCGAGGGCTGCGGCCTTGGTGCCGGTGGACAGCGAGCCGCCGACCTCGGCGGCCAGGTCCGCGCGGGTCAGCCAGGTCGCCGGGGCCGACGGGGTCAGGTTCATCCTGGCCAGCGCGGCCGCCGCCCGCCGGGCGGGGGCCGCCAGCCGCTCGGGGGCGATCTTGGCGTACCGGCGCACCTGATCGATCCACGTCGAGGCCCACCAGGCCTGCGCCAGGCCCGCGGAGTCCAGTGCCGCCTGCAGGATCGCGTCCGTCCACTCGCGACGCGAAGCGTCCTGCGACGCCGTCGTCGCGGCCAACGGCTGTCCGTGCACGGCGGTGAGCACCTCCGCCAGCGACCGGCCGAACACCGACGCCACCCGCTCGCCCAGGTCGGCGACCGGGACAGTGGTGCCCACGCCCGCCTCCAGCGGGCGGCCGACCAGGGCGGACACGGCCGCCGCCGCGGCAGGCGACGGCGCCTTGTAGCCCAGCTTCACCTGGCCGCGCTGCACCGCCTTGCGGGCCTGGCGCCACAGCACCTCGTACTCGGGCCTGCCGGGATCGGGCGCCGCGGTCACGGGTCGTCCCGGTCGAGGGAGGCGCCGTCCCAGGTGGTGTGGGTGCAGGCGACGCCGTGGCCGGACTTGGGGCGCAGCACGTCGTAGATGTGCATGCGGGGGATCTTGTCGGACACCCCCCAGCCGCTCGGCCAGGTGATCACCCAATCCATGTCCAGGTCGACCAGCAGGCCCAGCATGCGCGCGATCGTCGGGTCGTCCAGGCGCTCGAAGGCCTCGTCGAGCAGTACCAGGCGCAGCGGCGACATCTGCGAGCCCGCGCTGATCGCCCCGTAGAAGGCCGCCGCCGCGGCGAACAGCGTCACGTACGAGATCAGCCGGGTCTCGCCGGAGGACAGCTGGCGCAGCCGCCGCGAGCGCGGCTTGCCGTCGGCGCCGGTGTCGCGCACCCGCACGGTGAAGGCGTACCAGGAGCGGTAGTCCAGCGCCCGCGCCAGGATCTCCCCGAAACCCGCCGACGCCGAGTCCCGCTCGGCCTCGATGCGCTCGGTGAACACCTGCTGCAGCCGCGCGTCCTGCTCCGGGGTGCGCTGCGCGAACGGGGTCCGCAGCAGCTTCAGTCCCTCCAGCGTGGACTCGTCCAGCCATGGCGCGGGCTGCCAGTCCAGGCGCACGTGCACGCCCTGGCTCGACCGCGCGCCCTCCAGCACCTCGTTCATCCGGCTGGTCAGGTCCTCGGCGACGGCGATCTGCGCCGAGAGCCGCTCGGCCAGCTCGCGCACCAGGTGCAGCGCGAAGATGCCCTGGTAGCGCTCGGTCAGGAAGTCCTGGCGCTCGGCCAGGTTCGCCGCCACCCGACGCGCCGCGACCGCCACCGGGGCCGGCCCGTCCTCGGCCGACACCACGACGGTGAGGATGCCCGCGTGCCGCTCGGGGGAGACGTTGTGCGTTCCGGCGAGCGCGGCCTGCAGCGTCTGCAGCTTCGTCAGCACGGCATCCTCGCCCGGCAGCCGCTTGGCCGCCGAGACGGCCTGCGCCAGCGCGGCGAAGGAGTCCACATCGGACTCTGGGCGCTCGTCGGGCAGTGCGGCGGCCCACACGCCCGGGGCGTCCAGCGCCTCGCGGAACGAGCGGGCCGCCGCCGCCGCGCCCGCGGCCTTGCCCTCGATCTCGGCTGTGCGGGTCTCCAGCAGCGTCTGGGTCTTCACCACCTGGTTGGACACCTCGGTGGCCGCGCGCCGCGCCGCGGGCAGGCCCTCGCGCACCGCCTTGCGCTCGCGGTCCAGCTCGGCGAGCTGCCCGCGCACCCGCTCGGCCTCCCCGCCCACCGCCGAGGTCAGCTCGGCCAGCGCCGCGGCCTCGCGGTGGAACTCCACGCACTGCTCGTCGGCCACCGCCTCGGCGGCCTCCCGGTCGGCGACCGCGGCGTGGTAGTCGTGCAGCGCGTCGGCCAGGTCGCGCACGGTCGCCGTGCACCGCCTGCCCAGCGCGTCGCGCAGGCCCGCGGCCTGGTCGCGCAGCCCGGCCGCCGAGCGGTGCGCCGCGCGCAGCGACTCGGTGTCGGTGGCCAGCCCCGCCTCGCCCGCATCGCGCGCCAGCTCGGCCTCGGCGGCCTGCGAGCGCCCCTCGGCGGCGGTGTGGTCGGCGCGGCGCTGCTCGGCCCGGGTCGCGGCCTCGCCCGCGCGCTGCCGGGTCTCCTCGGCGCTCACCCGCGCGCCGATCAGCTCGCGGTCGTCGGGGAAGGCGTCCAGGTGCGCGTCCCACACGGCCACCGCGTCGACGTGCCCGCGCAGCTGCGCCTCGGCCTCGGCGAGCCGCTCGCGCAGCCGCTCCAGCTCGGCGGACAGCTCGCCCGCCGCCCGCTCGCGCGCCGCGGCCCGTGCGCCCGCGCCGACGAACTCCGCGTCCGGCTTCGCCGCGCCGCCGTGCAGCACGCCCGCCCGCCACGTGCCGTCCGGCCACACCGTCAGCCCGTCGTGGTCGCCGCCGTAGGACACCGACACCAGCAGCGCGGCCACCGTCTCGGCGGGCACCGGGGAGTCCGGGCCCACCGCGGGCGACAGCGCCGCGGCCAGCGGCTCGACCGCCGCCCGCCCCGGCGCGGCCACGATCCCGGTCACATCGGTCGCGGTGCCGTCGGCCGAGACCCACGCCGTCAGCAGCCCGCACGCCTGCAGCGCCGCCTCCAGCCCGGCGCGCTCGCCATCGTCGAGGCCGCGGGTGAAGTCGACCAGCCGGTAGAACGGCGCGCCCGTGGCCGGGTCCCGCGGTACCTCCGGGGACGGCGGCACCGGGTCGACGCCCTTGCGCAGCTCGATCGTGCGCGCCTCGGCCGAGGCGATGGCCGATTCGAGCGCGTCGACCTCCTGGCGCGCCGCGACCACCCGCTGCCGCAGCCCGGCCAGGTGCGGGGCCGCCCACTGCCGCGTCGCGTCGCGCGCGGCGCGCGAGACCTCGGGGTCGGCGAGCACGTCCTCGGCGGTCGGCGGCAGCGGCGGGCGCGGCGCGTGGTCGTCGGCGAACGGGCCCACCCCGGTCCAGCCCAGCACCCGCTCCGACCACACCGCCGCGGCCTCGGCGAAGCGCTGCCGGGCCTCGTTGCGCCGCCCGGCCGCCTCGGTCGCCTCGATCTGCGCGTCGCGCGCGGCGCCGCGGCCCGCGTCGACGGCGTGGCGGTCGCGGTCGAGCATCAGCGCCCGCTCGTGCAGCGTCATCGCCAGAGCCGCCCGCTGGGCGACCTGCCCGCCGACGGCGTCGGCCTTCGCCGCGGCCTCGGCCAGCGCGGTGGTCAGCTCGTCGGGGTGCACCTTCGGCGGCTGCCTGCGCTGCACCTCCAGCGGCTCGGCCTCCGGGTCCGGCTTGGCGCGCACCAGCTCGGTGACCGTCGTCGTGGTCTGCTCCGGCGCGGCGGGGACGGCCGGGCACAGCGCGGGGTCCAGGCCCGCGGCGGCGAGACCGTCCGCCGTGGACGCCGCGAGCGCGGTCGCGTCGGCCAGGTCGTCGCCGAGCCTGCGCAGCACCGTCAGCACGGTCTCCACCGCGCGGTCGGTGTGGTTGCGGCGCACCGCGGCGTTGTCCAGGGCGCTGCCCGCGGCCTCGCGGGTGCGCTCGACCAGCTTCTCCCGGTCCCGGAGGTCGCGCAGGCCCTGGTAGGCGGGCAGCGACTGCAGCGCGTCGATCGCCGACTCCAGCTCGGCCTCGCGCTCCTCAAGGACCCGGACGCCCTCCTCGGCCTCGGCGTGCCTGGCCGCCTCCTGCTGGGCGCGCGCGGCGAGCTTGTCCACCTCGGCGTGGGCGTTGTCGAGGGTTTTGCGGGCGGCGCCCGCCTTCTCGCCCGCGCTGTGCAGCGCGTTGAGCGCGTAGCCGGAGTAGCCGGTCAGGAAGGCGCCCATCGCGGCGTCGGCGGTGCCCAGGCGGCCGATGTTCTCCCGGATCGACTCCAGGTCCTCGAACGAGGTCGCCAGCTGCCCGACCACGCCCGCCTCCAGCGGCGGCAGCGCGTCGGAGAGGATCTGCTCCAGCTGCCCATCCTGCACCTTCAGCCCGATGTCGGGGTTGCGCAGCGTGCGCTGCAGGTGCAGCAGGTCGCCGTAGCGGGCGGCGGGGACGCCGTAGACCTCCTCGGCCACCCGCGCCCGGAACCCGGCCTCGTCGAAGATCCGGTCGGCGCCCAGCACGTCGCGCAGCGCCGCCGGACCCAGCGGGACCCGGTCGGCGGAGACCAGCTGGAAGTGGGTGCCCACCCGCGACGGGGTGACGAAGCGCCACGAGTCGCTGATCGCCTGCGAGGTCGCCGACGCCTTCACCCCCAGCCCGCAGGTCAGGAACTCCTCGCCGGAGGCGGACTCGCGGCGCAGCTCGACCCACGCGTAGCCGATGCGGTTGGGGCCGCCGTCGTAGTCGTCGAGCATCAGGCGGCGGATCGACACCGTCCCCGCGCCCTTGGACCCCAGGTAGCGCAGGTCACCGTCCAGGCACAGCGGCAGCAGCAGCTCCAGCGTCCGGGACTTGCCCGAGCCGTTGGTGCCCTGGAAGATCGCCCGGCCCCCGGAGAAGTCGAAGGTCTGCTCCCGGTACTGCCAGATGTTGACGATCCCGCCGCGGTGCAGCCGCCACCGGCCGACGTCGGTCACGGTGTTCCTTCCTCATCGGTGTCGAACAGGGACCAGCCCGGCTCCGGCGCGGCGGCGGCGGGCTCGGGCGCGCGGCCCGGGGTGTCGTCGGGGCGCGGCAGCCAGCGGTGCGCGGCCGGGCTCAGCAGCCAGCCGTCCCCGTCCGGCTCGGCCAGCCCCAGCCGGACCAGCAGGTCGGCGACCAGGGACACCAGCGACCCCATGTCCTCGGTCGCCTGCCGCGACCACGCCGACGGGTAGTCCTCCACGAGCCGGTCGCACACCACCCGCAGCCGCACCCGGGTGAGCGGCACCCGGCCGTCGCCGCGGGTCGGGGCGTCGAGCAGGTCCGGCAGGGCCAGCAGCGCGATCCGCGCGATCGTGCCGGTGCCGGGGAAGACCACGTCGGTGAGGTACTCCTCGGGGTCGGTGACGGCCACGCCCTCGGCGCGGATCTCGGTCACCAGGCCGAAGCAGCGCTCCAGCAGCACCGACTCGCGGCGCTGCCCGCGCAGCAGCCAGTCCCGGTGCTCGGGGTCGAGATCGCCGTGCAGGGTGACCGGGTTCTCCACCAGCCGCCTGCGCACCGCGTGCTCGACCGTCCCGGCGCCCGCCGCCCCCGCCACCAGCTCCGCCGCCGAGCCCGCCTCGGCGGGAGCGCCGACCAGCAGCTGGCCGAGCAGGTCGGTGTCGATGGTGATCAGCGCCTCCGCGCCCGCCACCGACCCGTCGGTCTCGGTGATCACGCCGAGGCCGATCAGGTGCCGCAGCGCCGCGGTCAGAGCGCGGCGGTCGGCGAGGTCGTCGGTGACCGCCAGCCCCGCCTCGCTGCCCGCCGAGCGCACGTCGGCCACCAGCCGCGACAGCAGCACCTGCCGACCGACGCCGGTCAGCGCGGCCATCACCAGGCACAGGTAGGCGTAGGAGCGCGGGGTCATGCCCGGTTCGCCGCGGTGCGCGCCCGCGCCCGGACCGGCCTTGTGCAGGCGGGCGAAGCGGCGCTGCACCACCAGCCGGTAGCCCAGCAGCGCCGCGAACACCTCCTGCAGCGGCACCCGGTAGCGGTAGACCAGCGGCAGCAGGTCGCCGTCCGGGCCGCCGGGGCGCAGCAGCGGGTGGCGCAGCAGCACGCGCGCGCAGCGGGCCACGTTCGCGGCGTCGATGTCGGAGAGCTCGTCGAGCACGCGGCTCGCCGGGACGCGGGTGCGCATCAGACCTCCGCCCTGCTGATCGCCAGCTCGGTGTCGCGCAGCGTCAGCGCGCCGCCCGCGCTGCGGATGCGGGTCACCCGGCCGGGCGCGGGGGTCAGCGTCAGGGTCAGACCGCGCACCTGGTCGGTCGCCTCGCCCGGGTCGCGCACGCTCTCGCGCTGCGCCATCGCCAGCGTCAGCAGCTCGCACAGCGCGCCGAGCGCCCGCGGGGAGAGGACGGCGGACTCGATGTCGCGCGCGGCACGCGCCAGCTCGACCGAGGCCGACTCGCGCAGCTCGTCGGCCTCGCGCGCCTGCGCCAGCAGGCCCTGCTCGGTGATCGGGTCGTCCATGATCCGCGACGGGCGCCCGCGCGCGCCCCGGTCGCCGCGGCCGCGCACGCTCACCGACACCTCGACGGCGGGCCCGTCCGCCCACGAGGTGTGCTCGTCGTCGGCGTCGTGTTCGGGGGCGGGCAGCAGGTTGCGCGCCGAGTACAGGCCGAACGACGCGGCGTACAGGTCGTGGGCGGTCTCGGCGTCGGCGGCGTCGAACCAGGCCGCCAGCCGCACCAGCTCGCCGCGGCGGCTGGGCAGCAGCCCGCCGCCCGTCGTCGCCCGGCGCACCGTGGCCAGCAGCGCGCCGATCGCCCGGGTCGTCGCCTCGCGCAGCGCCGTCACCTGGCTCGGCTGGCCCGGCCGGTCGACGAACCAGTCCGCCAGCTCCTGCCAGTCCTCCGCCGAGCGGCCCCTGGTGCGCTCCATGGTCGGGCTCAGCGGCTCGTCCGGGCTCAGCAGCCGCAGCAGTTCCGCGCGCGCCGGACGCAGCGAGGCCAGCGCGCCCGCGATCGCCGGGGTGTGGCGCAGCACGTCCTCCACCACGACCTGGATGTACTCGACCAGCAGGTTGCGGAACCCGGAGATCTCGTCGGGGGCCAGGTGGTTGCGGGTCAGGACCTGGCCGAGGTAGGCGTAGAAGTCGCGCACCGTCGCGGCCAGTTCGGCGTGCTGCAGGAACAGCGTCGTCACCCGCTCGGCCAGCAGCTCCCGCGCCCGCCGCGCGGGCAGCGACCGCGGGTCGGACTGCGCCCGCGCGCCCGCCACGGCCAGCGTCTCGCCCAGCTCGGCCAGGCCGCGCTCGATGGCGGGCAGCAGCTCGCGGGACACCTCGCGCGCGCCCTCGGGCACCCGCAGCAGCGCGTCGACGTCGCGCTGCACGCGCACGGCCAGCTTGCCCACCTGGTAGCGCATGCTGCCCTGCTGGAACTCGGCGATGCTCGCCGCGATCGTCTCCCGGCGGCCGAGCACGAGGTTGCCCCAGTCGACCAGCTGCCGCAGCCGCGGGATGACCACGTCGACGTGCGACTCGCCGATGTCGACGCGGCCGTCGCGCTCGGCGGCGGCCAGCGCGCTGGACACCTCGCCCGCCGACAGGTCGGCCAGCAGCGTGGAGGTGAACAGCCGCATGATCGCCAGATAGGTGCGGTGGTGCTCGCGCGGCTGCAGATAGGCGTAGAGCTGGAGCCTGCGTCCCGGGTCGCTCTCGTGCTGTGGCTCCACGCCGGACGACGATAGTCCGACCGCCGGACACCCGCGCAGCCCGCCCGTGCAGCCGCGATACGGTTCCCCCACCAGGGGGAAGGAGAGGCCGGTGCCCGCACCGAGAGCGATCGGACTGCTGCTGGGAGCCGCCGCCGACGCCGCTTTGGGCGACCCGCGCCGCGGCCACCCGGTCGCCGGGTTCGGCCGCGTCGCCGGGCTGGTCGAGAAGGCCGTGCACCGCGACAGCAAGGCCGCCGGCATCGTCTACACCACCGCCTTGGCGGGCGCGGTGATCGCCGGTGGCGTCGCCGTCGAGCGGGCCGGGCGCACCCGGCCGGTGCTGCGGATGCTGTCCACCGCCGCGGCGACCTGGGTGGTGCTGGGCGGTCGGTCGCTGGCCGCCGAGGGCACCGTCATCGGCCGCCACCTCGACTCCGGCGAGCTGGAGCGCGCCCGCGAGCGACTGCCCGCGCTCTGCGGCCGCGACCCCGAGCGCCTGGACGGCCCGGCGATGGCCCGCGCGACCGTCGAGTCGGTGGCCGAGAACACCTCCGACGCCGTCGTCGCCCCGCTGCTGTGGGGAGCGGTCGCCGGTGTGCCCGGCCTGCTCGGCTACCGCGCGGTCAACACCATGGACGCGATGGTCGGGCACCGCTCACCGCGCTACCGCCGCTTCGGCTGGGCCTCGGCCCGCCTGGACGACGTCGCCAACTACCTGCCCGCCCGCGTCGCCGCCGGACTGACCGTGGCGGGCGCCCCGGTCGTGGGCGGCAACCGGCGCAGCGCGTGGGTCGCCTGGCAGCGCGACGCCGCCGCCCACCCCAGCCCCAACGCCGGGCGGGTCGAGGCCGCGTTCGCCGGTGCCCTGGAGGTCCGCCTCGGCGGGCGCACCGTCTACCCGCACGGGGTGGAGGAGCGGCCGGTGCTCGGTGACGGCCGCATGCCCGACGCGGGTCACGTGACCAGGGCCGTGGAACTCTCGCGCGTCGTCGGCTGGCTGGCCGCCGCGGTCGCCGCCGTCATCGGGCTGCTGCGGCGCTAGCCCCTTCGTCCGTTGTCGCGCCGCCCGTCGTCGCGCCGCTCGTTGTCGCGCCGCTCGTTGTCGCGCGGTCCGCCGGGTGCTCGGCGTCCTCGTCCTCGGCCAGGATCTCGGCGACGGACTTCTTGCGCGGCTTGTCCAGCACACCGCCGGGCTTGATCTCGCGCCAGGTGAAGTAGACGAGCCCGATCAGCGTCATCGCGCCGAAGGCGATCCACTGCAGCGCGTAGGAGAACGACGGCCCCGCCTCCAGCTGCGGCAGCGGCAGCGCGCCCAGCACCCCCGGTGAGCCCGCCTCCAGCCGCACGTAGCCCGCCAGCGAGCCGGGCAGCACGGCCTGCGGGTCGATCGCGTACACCTGGCGGTGCCCGCCCTCGGTGAACGGCTGCCGGTCGGCCGCGGTGCGCTCGCCGATGCGCACCCGCCCGGTGATCGTCACCTGGCCCGCCGGGGCGGGCGCGAAGCCGGGGATGGTGACGCCCTCGTCGGGCCGCACGAACCCGCGGTCGACGAGCACCGTGCTCCCGTCGGCGAGACGGAACGGGGTCAGCACCTCGAACGCCGCGGCGCCCTGCACCGTGCGCAGCCGCGCGACGGCCTCGTGCTCGGGCAGGAACTCGCCGGTCGCGGTCACCAGCCGCCACTCGGTCGTGCGGGTCGGCGCGGCCGCGAGCGCCCCGGCCAGCGGCACGGGGGCGGCCTCGAAGCTGGCCTCCAGCGCCGCGTTGGTCTCCTGGCGCTCGGCGTGCCGCTCGAACTGCCAGGGCGCGAGCAGCGTGAAGCACGCCGTGGCGAAGGTGATCACCACGAACGCCGTCAGCAGCCACCCCGGACGCAGCAGCAGGTTCAACCGCACACCCCCACGGTAAGCCAGGCTCAGCCGGCCAGTGCCGCCCGGGCGGCGCTCACCGCCTGCCGCGCGTACCCGCCGCCGAAGAGCACCACGTGCACCAGGAGCGGGAACAACTGGTGCAGCGCCACCCTGGCCCGCCACCCTGGCGCCAGGGGAGCGGCCTCGTCGTAGGCGGACAAAACGGTCGCCAAGTGTGGGCAACCGAACAGTGCCAGCATCGCCAGGTCGGTCTCGCGGTGCCCGCCGTGCGCGGCCGGATCGATCAGCCACGCCCGTCCGTCGGCGCCCCACAGCACGTTCCCGTTCCACAGGTCGCCGTGCAGGCGGGCGGGCGGCTCGGCGGGCCCGGCCAGCTCCCCGATCCGCTCGCACACCCGCTCCACCGGCCCGGCGTCGCCGATGGCGCCCGCGTCGACGGCCAGCCGCAGGTACGGCAGCACCCGCTCCTCGGCGTACCAGCGCGGCCAGTCCGCGGCCGGGGCGTTGCGCATCGGCGCCTGCCCGATCCACGCCTCGGCCGTCGGCCCGCTGCCGAAGGCGTCCGCGCCCGCCGCGTGCAGCCGCGCCAGGTCGCGCCCCAGGCCCTCGGCCGCCTCCCGGCTCGGCGATCCCGGCTCGACCTGGTCCATCACCACCCAGGTGCCGTCGAAGGCGCGCACCCCCGGCACCGGCACCGCGGCCTCGGCCAGCCACTCCAGCCCGCCCACCTCGGCCGCCGCCTGCCCGGGGAGGCGGTGCCGCTTGGCCACGACCGTCCCGCCCGCCGTCCCGGCGAGGCAGCCGAACTCCCCGCACGCCAGGTCGACCTCGAACACGCCGTCGCCGAGCCCCACGACACCCGAGACCGGGGTCTGCAGCAGCTCGGCCACCGCCTGGGACACCGCCCCCGACACCGCCTCGGCCGCGCTCACCGCCGCCGCACCCACTCCAGCAGCCCCGGGCACGCCGCCTCGACCATCGCCATCACCTCGTCGAACCCCTCGGCCCCGCCGTAGTACGGGTCGGGGACGTCGAGGTCGTCGCCGCTGAGGCCGTCGGCGGCCGGGTCGAACTCGCGCAGCAGCCGCACCCGCTCCGGGCCGACCAGCCGCCGCAGCGCGCGGGCGTGCCCCTGGTCGAGCGCGACGAGCAGGTCGGCGGCAAGGTGGTCGTCGTCCACCTGCGCGGCCACGTGCGCGCTCGGGTAGCCCTCGCGCGCCAGCACCTGCTGCGTGCGCGGATCGGCGGCGTCCCCGGCGTGCCAGCCGCCCGTCCCCGCGCTGCTCACCCGCACGTGGTCGAGCCCGGCGCGCCGCAGGTGCTCCCCGAACACGAGCGCGGCCATCGGCGAGCGGCAGATGTTGCCGGTGCAGACGAAGCAGACGTGGACCGTCGGTGCGGATCGGGGCTCTGAGCGCGTCACCGCGCCAGTCTCTCCGACCCGGACGCCCCGGCCCGACCGCGGGGCCGACCCGCCCGCCACGAAGCCCGGCGACCACGGCGGTCGTCGTCCTGCCTGCCGGTTCCCGGCCTCTAGACTCCCCGGCGATGACCTCCGAGACCTCCGAGACCTCCAAGACCTCCGAGACCTCCGACCCGCTGCGCCACCACGGCGACGTCGACGCCGCCCCCGGGCTCGCCGACTTCGCCGTCAACGTGCGCGGCGAGCGTCCGCCCGCGTGGCTGCGCGAGGTCCTGGCCCGCGCGGTGGCCGACCTCGGGCGCTACCCGTCGGCCGCCGACGACCGCGCCGCGCGGGAAGCCGTCGCGGCACGGCACGGCAGGCGTGCCGGGGAAGTGCTGGTGCTCAACGGATCGGCCGAGGGATTCGCGCTGCTGCCGAATCTGGCGCCCGCGAAGGCCGCCGTGGTCCACCCGTCGTTCACCGAGCCCGAGGCCGCGCTGCGCGCGGCGGGCGTGCCCGTGCACCGCGTCCTGCTGACCGCGGCGGACGGCTTCGCGCTGCGTCCGGAGCGCGTGCCGGATGACGCCGATCTCGTCGTCATCGGAAACCCAACCAACCCGACATCGACGCTACACACGGCCGAGGCCATTCGCACACTTGTTCGCCCCGGGCGAACCGTCCTCGTCGACGAGGCCTTCATGGACTTCGTCCCCGGCGAGCCCCACTCCCTGGCTCCCGGGGGAGACACCCACGCGGGAGGCGTCCTCGTCTTCCGCAGCCTCACCAAGATGTGGGCCGTCCCCGGCCTGCGCGCGGGCTACGCGCTCGGCGACGAGCGCACCCTCGCCGCCCTCGCCCGCAACCGTCCTCAGTGGCCGGTCAGCACGCCGGCCCTGCGCGCGGTCGCCGCCTGCGCCGCCGTCCCCACCGACGACGTCGCCGCCGAGTACACCGCCCACCGCGCCCACCTCGCGGCCGAACTCGCCGCGCTCGGCGTGACCGTCCACGGACCCGCGCACGCCCCCTTCCTCCTCGTGCAGGTCAGCGGCGGCGAGCACGTCCGCGCCGCGCTGCGCGAGCACGGGGTCGCCGTGCGCCGCGGCGACACCTTCCCCGGGCTCGGGCCCGACCACCTGCGCATCGCCGTCCGTCCACCCGAGCAGTGCGCGCCGCTGCTCAAAGCCCTGGAGGTCTGCCTGTGACGACCGTCGCCGACGCGATCGCGGCCCTGGAGGCCGCCTACCCGCCCGAGCTCGCCGAGAGCTGGGACGCGGTCGGCCTCGTCTGCGGCGACCCCGGCGAGGAGCTGAACAGGGTCCTCGTCTGCGTCGACCCGGTCGCCGAGACCGTGGACGAGGCGATCGAGACCGGCGCGCAGCTGATCGTCGCCCACCACCCGCTGCTGCTGCGCGGCGTGCACGGCGTTCCCGCCGACACCCCCAAGGGCGGGCTGGTGCACCGCATGGTCCGCGGCGGTGTCGCCCTGTTCTGCGCGCACACCAACGCCGACTCGGCCGACCCCGGCGTCTCCGACGCCCTCGCCGCCGCCATCGGCGTCACCGGCCTCACCCCGCTGGCCCCCACCCCGGACGGCCGCACCGGCATCGGCCGGGTCGGCACCCTGCCCGAGGCCGAGCCGTTCGCCGTCTTCGTCGAGCGCGTCGCCCGCGCGCTGCCCGCCACCGAGGGCGGCGTGCGCGCCGCGGGCGAGGCCAACCGGCCCATCCGCACCGTCGCGGTGTCCGGCGGCGCGGGCGACTCCTACCTGTCCACCGCCGCCGCGCTCGGCGTCGACGCCTACGTCACCGCCGACCTGCGCCACCACACCGCGGGCGAGCACCTGGCCGTGCCCGGCGCCCCCGCCCTGGTCGACGTCGCCCACTGGGCCAGCGAGTGGCCGTGGTGCGAGCAGGCGGCGGGCGTCCTGCGCGCCGCTCTCGGCGGTACGGTCGTGATCGACGTCTCCACCCGCCGCACCGACCCCTGGACCTGCCAGGCGGCCGGCGCTCCAACCACCCGGAGGACCACCAGGTGAAAGCCGATTCCGCCGTGCAGCGCGGCCTCCTCGACCTCGCCGAGGCCGACGCCGAGCTGACCCGCATCGACCACCGGCGCCGCACCGCGCCGGAGCTGGCCGAGATCGCCGATGCGGAGAAGGCGGTCCAGGCCCGCCGCGACGCCAGGGTCGCCGTGCAGACCCAGGCCGACGACCTCGACCGCGAGGCCGCCAAGCAGGAAAAGGAGATCGACGCCGTCCGGGCTCGCGAGGACCGCGACCGCAAGCTCCTCGACGGCGGCGCGGGCGCCCGCCAGGTCGCCGACCTCGAACACGAGCTGGCCAGCCTGATCAAGCGCAAGGCCGCCCTTGAGGACGACCTTCTGGAGCTGATGGAGCGCCGCGAGGCCGTGGAGGCCGACTGCCAGCACACGGCCGTCGAGCTGGAGAAGGCCGAGGCCGCCCTGGCCGACGTGCGCGCCCGCCACCAGGAGAACCTGGCCGACCTGGACACCCAGCAGGCCCGCCGCGAGGCCGAGCGCGCCACCCGCGCCGCCACCTTCCCCGAGGCGCTGCTGGCCCTCTACGAGCGCAAGCGCGCCGCCAAGGGCATCGGCGCGGCGCTGCTGCGGGCCCGCCGCTGCGGCGCGTGCAGGCTGGAGCTGGACCGCAGGGTCATGTCCACCATCAAGGACACCGCCCCCGACGAGGTCGTCGAGTGCGAGGAGTGCGGTGTGATCCTCGTCCGCACCCCCGAGTCCGGCCTGTGACGGACCCGGCGTGCTGAGGGTCAGGGTCGAGGCGGACGGCGGCTCCCGGGGCAACCCGGGGCCGGCCGGGTTCGGCGCGGTCGTCTTCGACGCCGCGACCGGCGACGTGCTCGCCAAGCGGGCCGAGGCGATCGGCGTGGCCACCAACAACGTCGCCGAGTACCGCGGCCTCATCGCGGGCCTTGAGGCCGCGCTGGCGCTGGGCGCCGACGGCGTCGAGGTCCGCATGGACTCCAAGCTGGTCGTGGAGCAGATGGCGGGCCGCTGGCAGGTCAAGCACCCGTCGATGCGCCCCCTGGCCGCCGAGGCGCGCGCCCTGGCCGCCCGGTTCACCGCCGTCTCCTACAGCTGGATACCGCGCGCCCAGAACGCGCACGCCGACCGCCTCGCCAACGCCGCGATGGACGGCTCCCCGGTCAACGAGACCGCGGACAGCGCAGCTCAGCCCGCTGGAAGTGAGCCCGCGCACCGCAGCGACCCGACCGCCTGGACCGGCGCGACCGGCGAGCCGACGCGGCTGCTCCTGCTGCGCCACGGCCAGACCCCCCTGTCGGTCGAGCGCCGCTACTCCGGCCGCGGCGACGCCGAGCTGACCGACCTCGGCCGCGCCCAGGCCGCCGCGGCCGCCCGGCGCCTGGCCACGCTCGACGGCGTCGGTCCCGCCACGCCGATCCTCGCCTCCCCGCTGGCCAGGGCCGCGGCCACGGCCCGCGCGGTGGCCGAGGCGACCGGCGGCGCGGTGACCGGCGAGGACGCCCTCATCGAGACCGACTTCGGCGGCTGGGAGGGGCTCACCTTCGCCGAGGCGTCCCAGCGCGACCCCGAGCTGCACGGCCGCTGGCTCAGCGACCCGTCGGTGCCCGCGCCGGGCGGGGAGAGCTTCGACGAGGTGCACGCCAGGGTCAGCGGCGCGCTGGAGACCGTGCTGCGGCGCCACAGCGGCCGCACGGTCGTGGTGGTCAGCCATGTCACACCGATCAAGGCGCTGCTGCGGATCGGACTCGACGCGGGCCCGAGCCTGCTCTTCCGGCTGCACCTGGACCTGGCGTCGCTGTCGGTCGTGGAGTTCTACCCGGACGGCAATGCCACCGTCCGCCTCGTCAACGATGTCTCCCACCTGGGCTGATGCGGTGCGGTGCGCGCACGCGGGCACCGCTCTGCCAGCCGCGACGCCGGGCGGGCGGTCGCGGTGATCACAGCTCGGCCGTCGGTATCGGCGCTGTCGGGGGACCTCGCTATCCTGGTCGGGCGGGCGAGTCGACCGGGCGGCCGCGGCGGTGCGAGCCGTCGAGGAAAGTCCGGACTCCGCAGGGCAGGGTGGTTGTTAACGGCAACCCGGGGCGACCCGCGGGAAAGTGCCACAGAGAACAGACCGCCTGGCCCATGAGGCCAGGTAAGGGTGAAACGGTGGTGTAAGAGACCACCAGCGCCCCGGGTGACCGGGGCGGCTAGGTAAACCCCACCCGGAGCAAGGCCAAGAAGGCGGGCCCAGGCCCGCCGCGCAGGCGTTCGAGGGCGGCCCGCCCGAGCCTGCGGGTAGGCCGCACGAGCCCGGCGGCGACGCCGGGTCGAGATGGATGGCCGCCACCCCGGGTGACCGGGGGGACAGAATCCGGCTTACGCGTCGACTCGCCCGCCCAACACCGGACATACACCGAACGGAGTAAGTTCGCTGCCCGGAATCGCCCGCGTGATGTGTGAGTTCCCCCACGCTCCGTCGCGCTCCGTGTCGCGCCGGGGTGAACTCGGGGCGCTACTAGGAAAATCGGGTGGTGGTGGCTTCCCCGCGCCCCTGTCCGCATCATGATGGGTGTGCTCAGATGGACCCGCGAAGCGGCTTGGAGGCCCCAGTGAATCAACGGAACGCTCTCGACTAGCTACCGTTCGTAATGACAATCATGTGCCGGTCGTGCTCTACTTCGACAGGCACGGCACAGACTTGCCGCGCTGAGGACAGTCTCCGCGCACTTGGGAGAAGACATGACCACCGCGTTCCTCGCCTCGATCACCGAGCTCGCCCAGCAGGCCCCTCCCTCGGGTGAGGTGGGCACCTCCGGCATCCGGGATTGGCTCCTCGACAATGTGATTCCCCTGCTCCTGCTGGTGGTGGCCCTGCTGTTGCTGTGGCTCGGCGGCGGCAAGGGCGACAACTCCGGCGTCATGCGCCGTCTCGGCGGCGTGATCGTCGCGCTGGCCATCATCGGCCTCGCGGTGACCAACGCGGGTGTGAGCATCGGCGAGTGGATCGCCGGCCTGTTCACCAACGGCTGACGGGCCGGGAGCGCGCACGTGCGGATACGCACCGACGACGAGGTGTACCGGGTCGACGCCGTCTGGCTCGGCCCGCCGAAGGCCACCTTCCCGTTCCGGGCCCGCTACGTGGCCTGGGGCATCGGCATCGTCGTCTACCTGCTCGTCCTCACCGTCCTCCGCAACATCGGCATCGGCCTGTTCTGGTCGTTCGCCTGGGGGATGGTGCTCACCATCGGCATCACGATGGTCATCTGCTCGCGGATCAGCCACGAGCGCCCGCTCTCGGCCGTGCTCACCATGTGGGGCCGCGAGCTGACCGCCCCGCGCGAGACCGAGGCCGCCACCGGCGGCGCGGCCAGCGCGGCGCACCTGCGCGTGCGCGCGGAACTGCCCAGGAAGAAGCCGCGCGGCCGCAAGGTGCGGGCGCGGCGGGACCAGACGACAAAACAGATACGGGAGGTCAGCGGTGTTCGGACGCCGTAAGCGCGAGGAGCAGGAGCTCGCGCGGCACTCGACACCGCGGAGCCAGGCCGGGAACGGCAGACACGCCGCCCCGGTGCGCTACGAGCCCCCCGCGCCGTCGCGCAAGCACGGCAAGCGCCTGCCGGGCGAGCAGACCGTCCCCAGCTACACGCCCGAGATCGCCGCGCGCACCATCGACGGCCACCTCCTGCGCACCGGCTCGGACGTCTACGCCTGGTACCGGCTGGCCCCGCAGCGCTGGTCCTTCCGCTCCGACTCCCAGCGCCAGGACCTCATCGCCGCCATCGCCGGCCAGTACGCCGAGCTGTCCGGGCGCTGGATGCACCTGCGGGTGACCACCCGGCCGTACCCGATCCGCATGTGGGCCGAGGCGCACGTCCACAACGCCGTCAACCGGCTGCCCGACGTGCCCGGCGCGCTCAGCTTCGACGACTACCTCGTCGGCGAGCAGCAGCAGCTCATGGGCCGCTCCATGGCCGAGAAGGAGGTCTACCTCGGCGTCCAGGTGCAGACCCGCAACGTGGTCGACCGGGCCGTCGAGCGGGCCGCCCCGCTGCTGCGCAAGGTCTTCCCCGAGGCCGTCGACGCCGAGCTGCTGGCCATCGAGAGCGAGGTCGAGCACCTCGACCAGGTGATGGGCTCCGCGGGCCTGGAGGGGCGGCCGGTCGCGGCCGAGGAGATGTCCTGGCTGATGCACCGCTCGTGCTCGCTGGGCCTGCCCGCGCCGCGCAACATGCCCGCGGTGCCCGGCGCCGCCTGGGAGCCCGAGGACCTGGCCTCCTTCACCGACGCCGCCGACTTCCACCAGGAGCCGTACTCGCCGACCGTGGTCGTGCGCGGGCGCACCGGCTCCAACGCGGGCGTGGCCCGCAACGTGTGCGTGCTGACCGTCGGCATGATGCACGGTCTGCAGATCCCCGAGGTGGACGACCCGTGGGTGCAGCGCAGCGACCGCCTGCCGGGCTCGGTGGAGTGGTCGGCGCGCATCTACGTGCGCAGGCCCGAGGAGGTCTCCGGCGAGCTGCAGCGGCAGATGAACAAGGTCCGCTCGCAGGTCAAGCACTACACCGACGAACACGAGCTGGAGCCGCCGCAGTCGCTGGCCCGGCAGGCGTCGCGGGTGCTGGAGATCGATGACGAGATGACCTCCGGGTTCACCGCGCTGGCCACCCGGGTCCGCTCCTGGTGGCGGCTGGCCGTCTCCGGGCCCACCGAGCGCGACGCGCTGCGCCTGGCCCAGCAGCTGCTGGACCTCTACAAGCCCAAGGTCGCCATCGAGCACCCCGAGGCCCAGTACGCGATGGCCAGGGAGTTCATCCCGGGCGAGCCGCTGGCCTCCGGCGCGTACATGCGCCGAGGGTCCGTCGTCTGGGCGGCGTCCGCGGTGCCCACCGCGACCGCCGAGGTCGGCGACCGGCGCGGCATCCTGCTCGGCGAGACCTGCACCGCCACCCGCAGGCCGGTGGCCTGGGACCCGTGGATGGCCCAGGAGATCCGCGACGCCTCCGGCCTGACCGCCATGGTCGCCGGGCTGGGCGGCGGCAAGTCCTTCCTCGGCGGCGGCATCGTCTACAAGACGCTGCGCGCCGGGGCGCACTGGACCATCCTCGACCCGTCCGGGCCGCTGGCCAAGCTGTGCGACCTGCCCGAGCTGCGCCCCTACGCCCGGCCCATCAACCTGCTCAACGCCCAGGCGGGCATCCTCAACCCCTACCGGGTGGTCGCCGAGCCGCGCCTGGAGCACTTCCTGGACGACGAGGACCCCGAGCGCGCCTGGCGCCGGGAGAAGGCGCTGGCCGCCGCCACCCGCCGCCGCCTCGTCCTCGACGTGCTCACCGGCCTGCTGCCCTACGAGGTCGCCCGGCTGCCCCAGTCGCGCATCGTGCTGCTGCGCGCCGTGCGCACCGTCGGCGGCCGCGCCGACGCCGACCCGTCGCTGGTCTTCGACGCGCTGCGCCGCGACGCCAGCGAGCACCACGAGCACGCCGTCGTCGTCGCCGACTTCCTCGACGAGATGAAGGAGCGCATGTCGCTGCTCATCCCCGAGCGCGGCGCCGACCCCTACGACGAGCAGCGCGACGACCGGCTCACCGTGCTGACCATGGCGGGCCTGACCCTGCCCAAGGACGGCGTCGGCCGCGAGCACTGGACCGACGCCGAGGCCCTCGGCGTGGAGATGCTGAACCTGGCCGCCTGGCTCACCCAGCGCTCCATCTACGACCGCCCCAAGGACCTGCGCAAGGGCGTCTGGATCGACGAGGCGTTCTTCCTCTCCGAGGTCCCCACCGGCCGCGTGCTGATGAACCGCTTCGCCCGCGACTCCCGCAAGTGGAACGTCCGCGTGCTGCTGTCCTCGCAGATCCCCGCCGACTTCCTCAAGATCCAGGGCTTCGTCGCCCTGCTGGACTCGGTCTTCATCGGCCGACTGGACGACGACCAGGCCCAAGCCGACGCCCTGCGCCTGCTCAAGGTGCCCGTCGGCGCGGGCTACGAGCAGGTCGTGGCCAGCCTCGGCAGGCGCGCGGCCGCCCACCGCGGCGTCACCGAGCGCGACACCGCCCCCCGCCAGTTCATCTTCGGCGACGGCGCAGGCGGCGTGGAGCGCATCCGCATCGACCTCTCCGGCCAGCACCTCGACCACCTGCGCGGCGTCATGGACACCACCCCCGACGCCCAGCGCGAGCGCGTCCTGCCCCCGGCGAGCACCCCGCACGCCCCAGCCATCCCCGAACCCCAGCCCCGCGAGCAGATCGAAGCGGCCGCCCCCAGCGACGAGGAGTTCGAGCGCGCCGCGGAGTTCGAGCTCGGCCTGACCGAAGAGGACTACGTCGGGGACACCGACCCCACCGACTCACCACCGCCGGACGACGGCAAGAAGCCAGGCCGCGAGGACGCGGCATGAAGACCGAATCAGTGAGATTGGCAGGGGCAGCCCCATGATCACGGTTCTGCTGGTGGTGGCAGCCGCGGCTCTGATAGCCGTGCTGCGCAGGCGATCCAAGAGCGGCGGAGTGGGCCGCCGCTCCGCGATGGCCGTGGTTGTGGCCATCATCGGTCTGCACACCCTGGTCGGCAGCCCGGCCATCGCCCAGGAACTCGACTGCGTCCCCAACCCCGAGCGCCCGGGCGCGGGCATGGTCGGCGCGATCGATCCGCCCAAGGGCAACGGCGAGGCGGGCACCCCGTACCAGGTCTACGGCTTCGCGGGCATGGTCTGGCACGTCTACGACGAGTCGTGCGGCGGGATCGTCCCCAGCGGGGTGTCCGACCCGGGCGCCACCATCGACAACTGGGCGGGCAACGAGCTGTTCAACCTCGCCAAGATCGTCGTCGGCGCCACCAACTCGCTGCACTACACGCTGCTCGACGGCGGCATCCTCGGCGGCCTCAACGACCAGATCGGCGAGGCGGCGGAGTCGATCTTCGACAACGTCTACGCCCAGCTGTTCAGCGTCTTCGCCCTCGTGCTGGCGATCTTCATGTTCCGCCAGATCTGGAAGGGCGACCTGGCGACGGTCAGCAAACGCGCGGTCTTCGCACTCGGCGGCATGTGGCTGGCGGCCTCGTCCATGGTGATCGTCGCCAACTACGACCGCATCGATGACGTCATCGTGCGCACGACCACCGGCATCCAGGCGGGCTTCGTCGACCCGGGAGACAGCCGCGTCGACTACGACATCCTGCCCACGCAGCTGCACGACAAGGTCGTCTACGAGAACTGGCTGCGCGGCGAGTTCGGCAGCCCGGAGGCGCCGCAGGCCGAGGAGTTCGGTCCGCGGCTGCTGGCCGCCCAGGCGTGGACCCGCGACGACGTGGTGAGCGGCCGCGACGCCGACGACGCGGCGGAGGCGGCCAAGAAGGCCGAGTACAAGAAGATCGCGGGCGAGCTGGGCCCGGCGACCGGCTACTTCAAGGGCACCGACGGCAGCCGCACCGGCTCCGGCGTCCTCGCGTTCTTCCAGTCCATCGTGTACTCGCTGTTCCAGTTTTTCGCCAAGCTCGCCGTGCTGCTGGCCCAGCTGCTGCTGCGCATCCTCGCGCTCGCCGCGCCGGTCATCGGCCTGGTCGCCCTGGTGCACCACGACATCCTGCGCCGGGTGGGCCGGGCCGTCGGCGCGGTCATCCTCAACGTACTGGTGCTGGCGATGCTCGCGGGCATCCACTTCAAGTTCCTCGAACTGATCTTCTCCCCGGACGCCGGGCTGTCCCTGCTGACGCAGATGCTGCTCGCGGGCATCGTCACGTTCGTGTTCTTCCTCGTCGGCAGGCCGATGAAGCGGATGTGGCAGATGGTGGAGATGTCGGTCGGCGCGGCCGGGGCGAGCGTGTCTGGCCCGGGGACGGGGATCTTCTCGCGGTTCCGGCGCAACAAGCACGCCGGTCCGACGCCGCAGGACAACTTCTGGGAGAACCTGCGCGATGAGGACGAGGCCACCGGCGAGGGCGGCGTCCTGGTGCGCGGCGGGCGCAGGCACCGGCCCGAGGCGTCGAACCCGGTCACCGTGCACGCCGAGCGGATGGACGCCGCGCGGGCGTCGATCGGCGGTCCGAGGGCGGCGATCGGCGGTGCGCAGACGCTGATCGGGCCCGCGGCCGACGGCAGTCAGTCGGCGGTCGTCGGGACGTCGGGGGCGCGGCTGGTCCCGCGCAGCCGGACCGCCGACACGGTGCCGGTGGCCGACCGCGGCTGGGACCGCGGGGAGGACGCCGTCGTCGTGCCGTCGCGGGTGCCGGGCGGGCCCGACCCGGTCGACGTGCCGTCGCCGCCGTCGCGGCCCGCGGACGTCGAGGTGGTCGCGGGCAGGCCCGTGCACGTCGTCTACCGGCCCTCGCGCGGGCTGGAGGTGGCCGCCGACCAGGTGCGCCCGCCGCTGCCGCGCCAGGACGGGCCGCGCGACACCGACCGGCTGGTGAGGTGACACCGTGCCGATCCGCACCAACCGCGGCCGGGCCGCGGTCTACCGGAAGCTGTGGGGCTGGCCGCTGCGCTCGCCCCGGCACCTGGCGGTCGCCGCGGTCGTCGCGGCGGTCGTGATCACCGCGGCGGGCATCGTCATCCCGAAGCTGTCCGGCGCTGAGTCCAACCGCCGAGCCGACCCCGGCGGCGGGAGCACCTCCACCTCGGAGACGCACGTCTTCGGCTCGCGCACGGTCGTGGTGCCGCCCGCCACCGGGTCGGCGGCGACGACGGAGACGCGCGTCGAGCCGACCCTGACCCCGAGCACCGCCCCGGCCCCGCCGGAGGCGCTCACCGTCGCCGCCGACTGGGCCAAGGCGTGGGTCAACCACCCCGACGGCATGACCCCGCAGGCGTGGCGCGAGCAGCTGCGCCCGTTCACCGACGCCGAGTCGATGGTCAAGCTGGAGGATGTCGAGCCCGCGAGAATCCCCGCGTCGGCCGTCACCGGCGAGCCCCGGGTCGTGGTCTCCTATCTGAAGTCGGTGGTGGCCGAGGTGCCCACCGACGAGGTCTTGCTGCGCCTGACCGTGGTCGAGACCGACCAGGGCTGGAAGGTGTCGGAGTTCGCGATGGGGGAGGGCTGAGATGCGCGGGACGATCGTCCTCGGCGGAGTCGCGGTGCTCGCGGTCGTGACCGGGATCGGCGCGGGCGCCGTCGTGCTGATCCAGCGCGACCACGCCGCCGACGCGGCGGCGTACACGACGGTGTCGTGCAACGCCTCGCTCGGGCCGACCACCACCGGGGCCACCGGATCGGGAGCGGCCGACGCCGCCAACCTCAAGCCCGACCAGCTGGCCACCGTCACCACGATCATCGCCATCGGCAAGCAGCGGGAGCTGCCGCCGCGCGCCTGGCAGATCGCCATCCAGGCCGGCATGACCGAGTCCGGCCTGCGCCCGCTGAACTACGGCGACCGCGACTCCCTCGGCATCTTCCAGATGCGCCCGTCGATGGGCTGGGGCACGCCCGCCGAGGTCACCGACCCGGAGTACGCGGTCAACAAGTTCTACGACGTGCTGCTGGAGGTCCCCAACTGGGACACCCAGCGCCCCGGCGACTCCGCGCAGGACGTCGAGCGCTCGGCCTTCCCCGACCGCTACCACGAGTGGGAGGCCATGGCCACCCACCTGATCGGCGACCTGGGGCAGGTCGTCAACGCCTCCGGCTGCGGGCCCGACATGGGCCGCGCGCTGCCGCCTGCGACGAAGGTCGCGGGCGCCGCGATCCAGTTCGCCCTCGGCCAGCAGGGCAAGCCCTACCAGTGGGGCGCGCTGACCACGCACCAGAACTCCTTCGACTGCTCCAGCCTCATGCTGCAGGCCTACCGCGACGCCGGAGTCAGCCTGCCGCGCACCTCCCGCGAGCAGTGGCGGGCCGGGGCGCACCTGCCCGTGGCGAAGTCCCAGCCCGGCGACCTGCTGTTCTGGGCCCGCGACACCTCCGACCCGGCCACCATCCACCACGTGGCGATGTACCTGGGGGACGGGAAGATGGTCGAGGCCCAGCAGAACGGCGTCCCGGTGCACATCCGCAACATCGAGTGGACCGAGGGCGGTCTCATGGACTACGCGGTCCGCCCCGGGGTCTAGGAGAACCGCATGACCATGTACTCCCCGGAGCCGATCCCCCGGCATCCGGGCCCACCGGCTTCCAGCACGCCCCTGCGCGACTTCCTCGCCTCCGGCCGCCGTCCCGGCATCAGCCCCGGCTACGCGGTGCTGCCGCGCTCGCTGGCCGAGGCGATGCCGCTGCCGTGGCAGCAGCAGATGTCCTACCTGCTCTACGAGTTCCACCAGGTGTACGCGCACCTGGACTGGCCGGAGTACCGGGTCGTGCCCTCGCGCAAGGAGCGGCTGGTCGACCTCGACGAGGACCAGCTGGCCGAGGTCGGCTGCATCGTGGAGATCGACGCCGACGGCGAGCTGGTCTACCGCGAGCGCAACGGGCGGCGCATCGAGAACCCGGAGACCTACGAGGTGCTGGTCTCCTGCCTCGACCCGATCCCGGCCGACCAGCTCAACGCCAACCAGGACACCCCGCCGCGCGGGCTCCCCATGCAGCACGCCCCCAAGTGGGGTTAGCTTCGATCATGACCAACGACCCGAACCCGCCCGAGGGCTGGTGGTACAACACCCGCACCGGCCAGGTCGAGCACGGCGACGTCGGCAAGGCGATCGACCGGCTCGGCCCGTACCCGGACCGCGAGTCCGCCGAGCGCGCGCTGCAGACCGCGCGCGAGCGCACCGAGGCCGAGGACAAGCGCGACCGCGACTGGAGCTGAACCCGCCGGTTCGGGTGCCTGACGCCGCGCTGCCGAGCGCTTAGGGTCTAGGTGTGGACACCGCAGCGATCGGTCGAGGCGACTTCTCCCGCGTGCGCGCCGAGTTCGGCCTGCCCGATCGCTTTCCCGGCCCGGTGCTCGCCGAGGCCGAGCGCGCGGTCGCCGGCGGCCCGCGGGGCGAGCGCGTCGACCGCACCGACATCCCGCTGGTGACGATCGACCCGCCCGGGGCCAAGGACCTCGACCAGGCGATGCACGTCGAACGGCACGGCGACGGCTTCCGCGTGCACTACGCGATCGCCGACCTCGGCGCGTTCGTCGAGCCGGGCGGGCCGATCGACACCGAGGTGCGCCGCCGCGGGCAGACGATCTACCTGCCGGACGGCTCGGTCCCCATGCACCCCACCGCGCTCTCGGAAGGCGCGGCGAGCCTGCTGCCCGGCCAGACCGCGCCGTCGGCGCTGTGGACGCTCGACCTGGACGCCGCGGGCGAGCCGGTCTCGTTCCGGGTCGAGCGCGCGCTTGTCCGCTCCACCGAGCAGTTCGACTACGAGTCCGTGCAGGCCGCCGTGGACGCCGGCACGACGCACCCGTCGGTGGCGCTGCTGCCCGAGCTGGGCGAGCTGCGCCGCGCGGCGGCGATCCGCCGGGGCGCGCTGGAGCTGCAACTGCCGGAGCAGGACGTCGAGCGGGTGGACGGCGGCTGGCGGCTGCTGCTGCGCGGGCGGACCCGCGTCGACGCCTGGAACGCCGAGATCTCCCTGCTGACCGGGATGTGCGCGGCGCGGCTCATGCTGGACGCGGGCATCGGCCTGCTGCGCACGCTGCCCGCCGCCACCGACGACGACCGCGCCTGGCTGCGCCGCTCCGCCGAGGCCCTGGGCATCCCGTGGCCGGAGGGCGCCAGCGCCGCCGAGGTGCTCGCGGGCCTGGACCCGGCGTCCCCGGCGGCGATGGCCCTGTCGATGGACGCGACCCGGCTGCTGCGCGGCGCGGGCTACACCGCCTTCGACGGCGCGCCCCCGGAACTGGACTCCCACGCCGGGATCGCCGCGCCGTACGCGCACGTCACCGCCCCGCTGCGGCGGCTGGTGGACCGCTTCGGCACCGAGGTCTGCCTGGCCGTCTGCGCCGGTGTCGAGGTCCCGGCCTGGGTGCGCGAGGCGCTGCCCGCGCTGCCGGAGGCGATGGAGTCCTCCGACGGCCTGGCCGCCAAGGTCGACCGGGCCTGCCTGGACCAGGTCGAGGCCTGGGTGCTGGCCGACCGCGTGGGCGAGGAGTTCGACGCGGTGGTCCTACGCGCCGACGGCGACACCGCCGAGGTCTTCGTCCCCGCCCCGCCGGTACTGGGCAAAGCCGACCTCAACCGCGACCCGGAGAAGGACGCCGAGACCCTGGAAGGCCGCACCCTGCGCCTGCGCCTCACCGAGGCCGACCCCGCCACCCGCCGCATCCGCTTCGCCCGCACCTGAGCACCCACCGCCGACCACCATCACCACCACCGGCCGCCGGTCATTCGACCCGGCCGTCACCGGCCAACTGGCTGACCGACCGGCTGGAGGGCCGTCGCCGATCAGCCCCGATCAGCGGGCTGTCCGCGCCTATGGCGAAGATGGGTACATGGACACCACCGCAGACCTGACCGCGCTCACGATCGGCGTGCTCGGCGGCACCGGCCCGCAGGGCCGCGGCCTGGCCCTGCGCTGGGCCCAGGCGGGCCTGCGCGTGGTCATCGGCTCCCGCTCGGCCGAGCGCGCCACCGAGGCCGCCGCGGAGATCAACGCCGCCGCGGGCTCCACCTCGGTCGCGGGCGGGGACAACACCGCCTGCGCCGCGGAGTCCGACGTCGTCCTGGTCGCGGTCCCGTGGGACGGCCACGCCGACCTGCTCACCGGTCTCAAGGCGGAGTTGGCGGGCAAGGTCGTCGTCGACTGCGTGAACCCGCTCGGCTTCGACAAGCAGGGCGCGTTCGCCCTGCCGGTCGCCGAGGGAAGCGCCGCGCAGCAGGCCGAGGCGCTGCTGCCCGACTCCCGGGTGACGGCCGCCTTCCACCACGTCTCCGCGGTCCTGCTGGCCGACCTGTCCATCGCCACCCTCGACACCGACGTCCTGGTCCTCGGCGACGACCGCGACGCCACCGACCTCGTCCGCGCCCTGGCCGACGCGATCCCCGGCATGCGCGGCATCTTCGGCGGCAGGCTCCGCAACGCCCACCAGGTCGAGGCCCTCACGGCGAACCTCATCTCCGTCAACCGCCGCTACAAGGCCCACGCCGGCCTGCGCGTCACCGACGTCTGAGATGCCCCACCCGCTGGACGACCTCGGCGCCCCGGTCCCGCTGACCGGGCAGCCCACCCGCGTCGTGAGCCTGGTCCCGTCACTGACCGAGGCCGTCGCGGCCTCGGCGCCCGACGTCCTCGTCGGCGCGACCGACTACTGCACGCACCCCGCCGACCTCGACGTCGCGCGGGTGGGCGGCTCGAAGTATCCGACGGTCGACGCGGTGACGGCACTCGGGCCCGACCTGGTGATCGCCAACTCCGAGGAGAACCGGCCGGAGGACGTCGCCGCTTTGCGCGCTGCGGGGGTTCCGGTGTGGGTGACCGAGGCTCCGGGGACGGTGCCGGCGGGGATCGCGTCCACGCGGCGGCTGCTGGTCTCGGGGTTGGGAGTTCCGGAGCCGGACTGGCTGGCTGAGGCTGACGCGCTGTGGGCGGAGTCCTCGCCGGTGTGGGCTACGGCGGTGGTTCCGGTGTGGCGTAAGCCGTGGGTTGTGCTGGGGCGGGACACCTTTGCCGGGGATGTTCTGCTCCGGTTGGGGGTGGCCAACGCCTATGCCGAGCACGAGGAGCGGTATCCGCGGCCGTCGTTGGAGGAGTTGCGGGGGGTGTCGGCTGACATCGTGGTGCTGCCGGATGAGCCGTATGTGTTCACTGCGGACGATGGGCCGCAGTTCTTTCCTGGGTTGCGGGCTGTGTTGGTTGTGGGGCGGTACTTGACCTGGTACGGGCCGTCGCTGGTTGACGCCAGGCGGGAGTTGGACGCCGCTTTGCGGGCTTGAGCCGTGGTTCCCGGGTGGTTCCGTGGCGGTGCCTTGTGGTGGGTCCGGTGGGGTGGACTCGCTTCAACGGGGACCCCTGGCGATGCGCCGCTGCGGGTCACGCGTGGGGACGGGCAAGCCCGGAGCCACGCGGGTCGAGTTGAGCGGCGCAGCGCACCCCGCCGGAGCGACTCCACCCCATCGGACAGGGCCGTAGCGCCTGTTGCGTTGCGAGGGCCAGAGATGCAGTTTTCTCCCTCTTTCCTTCTCGCTCTTGCCTTCTTCCTTCGCCTTCCGCTCTCCGCCTGTTTGTCCTCTGCTCTCCACCCGCTCCACCCTCGTGCAGCGGAGTCTGCCCACTAAGTCCTTTGTGGACAATCATCGATACCCATCAGTGGCGGCGCGCAAAGCGGTGAGGACGCCGGGGTCGGCGACGGTGTGGCCCGCTGTGGGGAGGATGGTGAGGGTGGAGCCTGGCCAGGCCTGGTGCAGGTCCCAGGCGGTCATCGGCGGGCACACTGCGTCGTAGCGGCCTTGGATGAAGGTGGCGGGGATGTGCGCGAGCTTGGGGGCGTCGCGGATCAGTTGGTTTTCCTCCAGCCAGCCGTGGTTCAGGAAGTAGTGCAGGGCCAGGCGGGCGAAGGGGACGGCGAAGCGTGGGTGTTCGTAGTGGGCGACCATCGCCGGGTTGGGCAGCAGGCTCACCGTGGTGCCCTCCCAGGCGCTCCAGGCGATGGCGGCGGCTGTCGGGTCGGGTCCGTCGAGGAGGGTGTGGTAGGCGTGGAGGGGGTCGGTGCCTGGGGTGACCAGGGACAGGAAGCGGGACCACGCTTCGGGGAACAGCGCGCCCGCGCCGCCGCGGTACAGCCAGTCCAGTTCGCGTTCGCGCAGGAGGAAGACGCCGCGTAGGACGACCTCGGTGACGCGGTCGGGGTGGGTCTCGGCGTAGGCGACGGCCAGGGTGCTGCCCCATGAGCCGCCGAAGAGCTGCCAGCGCTCGACGCCCAGGTGCTCGCGCAGGCGCTCCATGTCGGCGACTAGGTGCCAGGTGGTGTTCGCGTGCGTCGCGGCGAACGGGGTGCTGCGGCCCGCGCCGCGCTGGTCGAAGAGCACTATCCGGTAGGCGGTGGGGTCGAAGTGCCTGCGCTGCATCGGGTTCGTGCCCGCGCCGGGGCCGCCGTGCAGGACGACGACGGGTTTGCCGTCGGGGTTGCCGCTGGTCTCCCAGTAGACCCGGTGGCCGTCGCCGACGTCGAGGTGGCCGGTGCGGTCGGGCTCGATCGGCGGGTACAGCGAGTCCATGCCGGCAAGACTAGGGTCTGCAGGCATGGCGCAGTTCGGCAAGGAGACCTCGGCTCGCGGGGAGTTCGTCCGCCAGCCCAACCGGTTCACCGGGCGGGTGACCGAGCCGGAGGCGGGCCGCTACCGGCTGGTCGTCAGCTTGGCGTGCCCGTGGGCGCACCGGGCGGTCATCGTCCGCGCGCTGCTGGGCCTCGACGAGGCGATCTCCCTCGCCGTGGTCGACCCGATCCGCGACGAGCGCGGCTGGCGCTTCAGCCTCGACACCGACGGGGTCGACCCGGTCCTGGGCGCCCAGTTCCTCTCCGAGGTCTACCTGGCGACCGACGAGAACTACGAGGGCAGGGTCACCGTGCCCGCCCTGGTGGACACCCACACCGGCACTGTGGTCACCAACGACTACCCGCGGATCACCCTCGACTTCTCCACCGAGTGGACGTCCTTCCACCGGCCCGGCGCGCCCGACCTCTACCCCGAGGGCAGGCGCGAGGAGATCGACGCGCTCATCGAGCCGATCTTCCACCACGTCAACAACGGCGTGTACAAATGCGGCTTCGCCTCGGCCCAGTCCGCCTACGACCTCGCCTACACCTCGCTGTTCGCCGAACTCGACCGGCTTTCCGAGCGGCTGGCCGACCAGCGCTACCTGATGGGCGACGACCTCACCGAGGTGGACATCCGCCTGTTCACCACCCTGGTGCGCTTCGACGCCGTCTACCACGGCCACTTCAAGTGCAACCGGAACAAGCTCGCCGAGATGCCGGTGCTCTGGGCCTACGCGCGCGACATCTTCCAGACGCCCGGCGTCGCCGACACCGTCGACTTCGACCACATCAAGCGTCACTACTACGCCACCCACGAGCAGATCAACCCGTCCCGGATCGTCCCGGCCGGGCCGGACCCGTCGGGCTGGTGGGAGCCGCACGGGCGGTCATAGCAGGCCGCGGCGGTACCCGGTCGCCACGGCAGCGGCAGCATCGCCGCAGCGCAGGGGTCCGGGGCGCAGTGCCTCGATGGAGCGGCGCACCTCGACCAGGCTCTCCCGGGCCAGCCCGCGGGCGATGCCGATGCGCTCGCGCACCGCGTCCTCGCCGCAGCCGGCCTCGGCCACCTCCAGCTGGGTGACGATGCGAGCCTGCCCGGCAGGGCCACAACGCGGCGATGTCGCAGGCGGGCAGGAACACGGTGAAGATCCCGTCCTCGCGCAGCAGCACCGCCCTCTGCGCCAGCAGCCCGACGAAGTACAGCGCCATCAGCGCCGGGTCAGCCGCCGCATCAGCGCCTCGGCGGGGCCGGGCCTGCCCGCGCGGGCGAGCGCGTCGGCCAGCAGCACCGACACCAGCCACACGGCCAGCGCGAGCCCGGCGGTGGCGGCCGACCCCAGCACCCCGCCCAGGCCGAGGGTGTACGGCTTCAGCAGTATGACGAACGCGACCGACTGGAAGAGGTAGCAGCTCAGCGACCGCTCCCCGCAGGCCGCGATCGCCCGCACCACCGGTCCGCGCCGCTGCCCGATCCGGGCGGCGAGCAGCCCGACGAGGGCCGCGTAGCCGAGCCCGCCCGCGACACCGGTCACCGCGTGCACCCCGGAGACGGTCCACCGCGCGCCGAGCCCGTCCGGCGTCCAGAACTCGCCGACGGCCAGACCCGCGGGCAACCCGCCCAGCACGGCGATCCCGATCCCGGCCACGGCGACGCGCACCAGCAGGTCCCGGTGCGCCTCCAGGTCGGCGAAGACGTCGCGCCGCGCCGCCCACACCCCCACCAGCATCGCGCTGAGCACCCCGACCAGGCCGAACGGGCTCAGCAGCCAGTCGACCGGGTGACCGGCGAGCGCGCGCAGCGGATCGGCCTCGACCAGCGACAGCATGAACGTCCGCTGCGTCGACGGCGGCGGCGAGTAGGAGAAGCCCTGCAGGACGCCCACGACGACCAGCCAGCCGACGGCCAGCGCCAGCAGCGTGCGGTCGCGCAGGCGGGTGAACCCGAGCACGGCGAACCCGAGCGCCCCGTACAGGCCGAGGATGTCGCCGGGGAAGAGCAGCATCGCGTGCACGAACCCGAACGCGATCAGCCAGGCGTTGCGCCGCCGCACCGACCGGCGGGCCTCCCGCTGATCGACCCCGGCGTCGACGCGCCGCCGCAGCGACGCCGCGATCCCGTAGGCGAACAGCGCCGCGAACATCGGGTAGGCGCGCGAGTCGACCAGGGTCACCTGCACGAGGCTCACCACGCGGTCGAGCAGGCCGGTCTCGGCGATGTGCTGGCGCACCCCGTAGGGGCGGCCGTAGAGGTAGAGCGCGGCGTTGGCCACGGCGATCATGGCGAGCAGCCCGCCGCGGGCCAGGTCGGGGGCGAGCTGCCGGGGACGGGTGGAGACGGTGGTCATGGGACCAGCCTGGCGGGTGGCCCCATGACCGTCATCGACCACCTCGGTCCGACCGAGATCAACCGATCGGGTGGATGCGCCCGCTAGTGGAAGACGTGCTCCGGTCCGGGGAACTCGCGGCTGCGGACGTCCTCGGCGAAGTCGCGGGCCGCGCCGAGCAGCACGCTCGCCACGTCCGCGTAGCGCTTGACGAAGCGCGGCGGCTTCGCCCGGCGCAGGCCCGCCATGTCCTGCCAGACCAGCACCTGCCCGTCGCAGTCCGGACCGGCCCCGATGCCGACGGTCGGCACCCGCAGCTCGTGGGTGACCCGCTTGGCGACCTCGGCGGGCACCATCTCCATCACCACGGCGAACGCGCCCGCCTCCTGCAGCGCCAGCGCGTCGGCCACGACCTGGTCACCGGTGTCGCCGCGGCCCTGGACCCGGTAGCCGCCCAGGTTGTGCTCGCTCTGCGGGGTGAACCCGATGTGGCCCATGACCGGCACGCCCGCGGTGGTGATGGCCTTCACGTGCGGGGCGAACGCGCTCCCGCCCTCCAGCTTCACCGCGTGGGCGCGGCCTTCCTTCATGAACCGCACCGCCGTGGCCAGCGCCTGCTCGGGGGAGAGCTGGTAGGAGCCGAACGGCAGGTCGGCGACGACGAGGGCGCGCTTGGCCGAGCGGCTCACCGCGGCGACCAGGGGCATCAGCTCGTCCACCGTGACCGGCAGCGAGGTGTCGTAGCCGTAGACGTTGTTGGAGGCGGAGTCGCCGACGAGCAGGACGGGGATGCCCGCCTCGTCGAACAGCTCGGCGGTGTACATGTCGTACGCGGTCAGCATGGGCCAGTGCTCGCCGCGGGACTTCATCTCGTGCAGGTGGTGGATGCGCACTCGCTTGGCGGGCTTGCCCTGCGCCGCTGCCCCGGACCCGTACGGTGCGGAGACTTCCTGGGTGTCGGACATCGCTGATCGACCGTCCTTCCCTCAAGGCCCGCTTCGTCGCGGGTCCCTGGGTAAACGCGGATGGTTACCCGACCAGCGTCGCACCCGGACGCCACTCCGAGCGTGCGCATGGGACCGACCTCACAGGGGCTCAGCCCTCGCGCCACCCGCTGGTGATGGGCAGCCTGCGGTCGCGGCCGAACGCCCGGAAGGTGATCTTGGTGCCGGGCGGGTACTGGCGGCGCTTGAACTCGGCCCGGTCGACCATGCGCAGCACCTTGTCGATCAGCTCGGGCGCGAAGCCGGCGGCGACCAGGTCGGAGTAGCCGCGGTCGCCCTCGATGTAGTCGTCCAGGACGGCGTCGAGCAGCTCGTAGTCCGGCAGCGAGTCGGTGTCGACCTGGCCGGGGCGCAGCTCGGCCGAGGGCGGCTTGCTGATCGAGTTCTCCGGGATCGGCGGGGTCTCGCCGCGCTTCTCGGCGTCGGCGTTGCGCCAGCGGGCCAGCTGCCACACGACCGTCTTGGGCACGTCCTTGATCGGGGCGAACCCGCCGACCGCGTCGCCGTAGATGGTGGAGTAGCCCACGGCCAGCTCGGTCTTGTTGCCGGTGGTCAGCACCAGGTGCCCGTGCTGGTTGGACAGGCCCATCAGGGTCACGCCCCGGCAGCGGGCCTGCACGTTCTCCTCGGCCAGGCCGTGCAGGCCCAGCTGCTCGACGAACACCCGGACCATGTCCGCGATGGGCTGCACCGAGTAGTGCACGCCGGTGCGCTCGGCCAGGTCCTCGGCGTCGCTCTTGGAGTGGTCGGAGGAGTACACCGAGGGCATCGAGACCCCGTGCACCGCGTCGGCGCCCAGCGCGTCGACGGCCAGGGCGGCGCACACCGCCGAGTCGATGCCGCCGGAGAGGCCCAGCACCACCGAGCGGAAGCCGTTCTTGGTGGCGTAGTCGCGCAGGCCGGTGACCAGCGCGGACCAGATCTCGGCCTCTTCGGGCAGCGGCTCGGCGACCACGCCGGGGAACGTGGCGGCCGCCACGGCGCGGGGCTCGGTGGACAGGGCCACCCTGCGGACGCTGAAGTCGGCGACGACCTCGGCGTCGGTGCGGGTCGCGCCGCCGGGCAGGTCCAGGTCCAGCAGGGCCAGGTGCTCCACGAACTGCGGCGCGCGCAGCAGCAGCGCGCCGTCCTCGGCCACGACCATCGAGTCGCCGTCGAAGACCAGGTCGTCCTGGCCGCCGACCTGGTTGACGTAGACCAGCGGCGCCTGCGCCTCGCGGGAGCGGCGGGCGATCAGCGGCAGGCGCTGGTCGTCCTTGGAGCGCTCGTAGGGGGAGGCGTTGGGGGAGACGATGAGGTCGACGCCCGCCTGGCCGAGCGCGGCCACCGGGCCGCCCTCCTGCCACACGTCCTCGCAGATCACCATGCCGATGTGCAGGCCGCGGACCTGGACGATGTCCAGCGACGTGCCCGACTTGAACAGCCGCCGCTCGTCGAAGACGCCGTAGTTGGGCAGGTGGTGCTTGAACTGGCGGGCCACGACCGTGCCGCCGTGCAGCACCGCCGCCGCGTTGCGCGGGCCGACCTCGTCGCGGTCCAGGTAGCCCACCCACACCGGGACCTCGCCGCAGCCGGCCTCGGCGAGCGCGATGGCCAGCGCGTCGAGCGCCGCGCGGGAGGCGCCGCTGAACGAGTGCCGCAGCGCCAGGTCTTCCACCGGGTAGCCGGTGAGCACCATCTCGGGGAAGACGACGACGTCGGCGTCTTGCCCGACGGCCTCGCGGGTCCAGCGGACGATGAGGTCCGCGTTGCCCGCGAGGTCCCCGACCGTGGGGTTGACCTGGGCCAGGGCGATGCGTAGCTGCGGCATGTCGTCATCCTCCTCCACGTTTTCGCCTTTGAGGCGAAAATGTGACCGGCGTGTCAGCCCTTGGCCTTCACCTTCCGCATCGCCGCGCGGACCCGCTGCAGGGCCTGCTCGGCGTCGGAGTCGAAGGGGTTGTCGTGAACCATGTACGTCCAGGTGGAGGACGGCCTGCGCAGCCCGGCCTGCTCCAGGTCGATGCCGTCGACGGTGATCTCGGCGCTCTCCAGGGTCTCCGCCGACAGGTCGGCGACCTCCTTCAGCAGGCCCTTGAACTCGCCGATCGCCGCGCGGTGGAACTCGTCGATGGGGGTCTCCCTGGCCAGCGCGCGCAGGTGGATCGTCTCCCGCACGTCGGACAGGAACGCCAGGTGATCCGACCAGCGCCGGTCGACGTGGTGCAGCACGATCCGCCGGGCCACCCCGTCGAGCACCTCGGTGTCCAGCTTCTCCTCCAGCTCGGCCCAGCGGTCCGGGCAGCGCTCCTTGAGCGAGCGGGAGGCCAGGTCGGTGCGCAGCACGTCGTCGCGGAAGGCCAGCACGATCCCGCGCTGCTGCTCGGTGAGCCGGGTGTAGCGCCAGGTGTTGCGGTGGACGTCGAGGTGCACGCCCTCGGCGACGCGCTGCGCGTGGGCGATGAAGCGCGCCGAGGTGGCGTCGTCCAGCCTGCCGTCCTCGTCGGCGTCGCCGCCTGCCGTCGCCTCCGGCGCGTACTGCGCGACCAGGTCGTCGGCGAGGCTGGCGAACACCACCGAGCCGCCGGGGTCGCCCTGACGCCCGGAGCGCCCGCGCAGCTGGTCATCCAGCCTGCTGCTGGTGTAGTGCCCGGAGCCGACGACGTAGAGCCCGCCCAGCTCGGCCACCAGGTCGTGGGCTTCGGCGTCGCCGTTGGCCCCGCCGAGGCGGATGTCGGTGCCGCGCCCGGCCATCTGGGTGGACACCGTCACCGCCTGGTGCGCGCCCGCGTCGGCCACGATCGCGGCCTCCTCGGCGTCGTTCTTGGCGTTGAGCACCACCGGGCTCATCCCGGCCTCGACCAGCTTCCCGGCCAGCCGCTCGGACTCGGCGACGTCCATCGTGCCGACCAGGATCGGCCTGCCGGTGGCGTGCACCTGCACGATCTCGGCCAGCAGCGCCTTCTCCTTGGCCTCGATCGAGTCGTAGACCCGGTCGGGCTCGTCCTCGCGCACGCACGGCTTGTTCGGCGGGACCACGGCCACGCGCAGGTCGTAGAACTCGCGCAGCTGCTCGGCCACCGCGGTCGCCGTGCCTGTCATGCCGCACACCGACTTGTAGCGGTTGATCAGCCCCTGCACCGAGATCGAGTCCAGCACCTCGCCGCTCTCGGTCGGCTTGAGCTTCTCCTTCGCCTCGACCGCGGCCTGCAGGCCGTCCGGCCAGCGCTGCAGCACCGCGATCCGCCCGCGCGAGGTGTTGATCAGGTGGACCTTGCCGTCACGGACGATGTAGTCGACGTCGCGTTCCAGCAGCGCGTGCGCGTGCAGCGCGGCGTTGACCGCGGCGAGGCGGTCACTGTGCTCGCCGGAGTACAGGTCGATGCTGCCCAGCGCCTTCTCCACGATGCCCGCGCCGCGGGTGGTCAGCCAGGCGTTGCGGTTGTCCTCGTCGCGCTCGTAGTGGTCGCCGGGGCGCAGCGTCCGCACGACCGCGGCGACCTCCTGGTCGTCCTGCACGTCGTCGGTCGCGCCCGCCATCACCAGCGGCACCCTGGCCTCGTCGACCAGCACCGAGTCGGCCTCGTCGACCAGGACCACGTCCGGGTCGCGCTGCACCAGCTCCGCCTCGTCCACGGCCGTGCGGTCGCGCAGCACGTCGAAGCCGATCTCGCTGACCGCGCCGTAGGTGACGTCGCAGGCGTAGGCCGACCGGCGCTGCTCCTGGGTCGACTCCTGCGACACCCAGCCGACGGACACCCCGAGCAGGCCGAACACCGGCGACATCCACTCGGCGTCGCGGCGGGCGAGGTAGTCGTTGACCGACATGACGTGCACCGAGCGGCCCTGGACGGCGTACCCGGCCGCGGCCAGCGCGCCCGCGAGCGTCTTGCCCTCACCGGTGCCCATCTCCACCACGCGGCCGTGCAGCAGCTCCATCGCGCCGATGAGCTGCATGTCGTAGGGGCGCTCGCCGATGCCGCGCCGCGCCGCCTCCCGGCCCAGCGCGCACAGCTCGACCATGCCCGCCTCGTCCAGCTTGCCCTTCTCGCGCAGCTCGGCCGCCGCCCCGGTCAGCCCGGCGTCGTCCAGGTCGGCCAGTGCCTTCTCGCGCTTCTCGATCGCGGTGAGCTGGTCTGCGTACTTCTTGAGGTCGACTGTGGCGGGCCGCTCCAGCAGACGCTGGAACCGTCCCTTGACCCGTGTGAGCAACCCAGCCACGTCCGAAGGCCGCCTTTCCTCGCCGCGCTCTCGTCGCCGTGTGTCGGTCGACACTCGAACCCTGCCACCTAACGCCGGAGGATGACAGGTCGGTTCCCGCCCGCCCCGCCCGACTCGCGTCCGCCCTGGTCCGGGACTTTTGACAGACTGGGTCCCGTGCCCCGTTCGCGCGTCGCCGCCCTCCTGACCGCCCTCCTCACGGTCCTGCTGCCGCTGTCGGGCTGCACCGTCGTCATGGAGGGTGTTCCCGCCGCGGGCGCGGTCGAACACAGAGGGCCCGCGGGCGCAGTCCCGGCAGGCCTGGAGACCTTCTACTCCCAGCCGCTGACCTGGCAGGACTGCCGCCCGCTCATCCACGACGACCAGTCCAAGGCCACCTTCGGCAACCGCGCCGCCCGCTGCGCGCGGCTGAACGTCCCGCTGGACTACGCCGATCCCGGCGGCCGCGCCATCACCATCGGCCTGCTGCGCATCCCGGCCACCGGCGAGCGCAAGGGCTCACTGGTCATCAACCCGGGCGGGCCGGGGGTCTCCGGCATGGTGTCGGCGGCGTCGCTGGCCAAGGACTACTCCCGCACCCAGCTGGGCGTCTCCTATGACCTCGTCGGCTTCGACCCGCGCGGCATCGGCGTCAGCGAGCCGGAGATCCGCTGCCTGACCGACGCCGAGGCCGACGCCGAACGGCTGGAACCGGCCGAGGAGACCGTCGCCGAGGTCGAGGCCGAGAACAAGGACTTCGCCGCCAAGTGCGCCGAGCGCAGCGGCGGCGCCGAGGTCCTGGCCAACATGGGGACCCGCGATGTCGTGCGCGACATGGACGTGCTGCGCTCGGCCCTCGGCGAGGAGAAGCTGACCTACCTCGGCTACTCCTACGGCACCCGCATCGGCACCGCCTACGCCGAGGCGTTCACCGGCAACGTCCGCGCGATGGTCCTCGACGGCGCCGTCGACCCGCTGGAGGACCCGGTGCAGCAGGCCATCGGCCAGGCCAAGGGCTTCGACCAGGCGCTCGACGCCTTCCTCGCCCAGTGCCGCGGCTGCGCCGTCGCCGACGAGGCCGAGCTGAACAAGCTCATCGAGGACATGGAAGACAAGCCGCTGGCGGTCGGGTCGCGCAAGCTCTCGGCCAGCGACGTCGTCACCGGCATCGCCGCCGCGCTCTACGACGACCAGCTGTGGTCGGTGCTGCAGCAGGCGCTGGACTCCCTGGTCGACGACGACGGCACCATGATGCTGCTGCTCGCCGACCTCTACATCGGCCGCGACCAGAACGGCGAGTACTCCAACACCCAGGACGCGCTGATCGCGGTGCGCTGCGTCGACGAGCCGCGCATCACCGACCGCGCCGAGGTCGAGCGGGTGACCGCCGAGGTCGCCGAGGCCACCAAGGGATCGTTCATCGCGGGCACCGAGCCGCCGCTGGCCGCCCTCGACGTGTGCGCCTTCTGGCCGGCCCCCAACACCGCCGAGCCGCGCCAGCCGCAGGTCGACGGGCTGCCCCAGGTGCTGGTGATCTCCACCACCGGCGACCCCGCGACCCCGTACCAGGCGGGCGTCGGCCTGGCCAAGGCGCTCAGCGCCCGGCTGCTGACCTACGACGCCGTGCAGCACACGGTGTTCCTGCAGGGCGAGAAGTGCGTGGACGACGTCGGCATCGCCTACCTGCTCGACCTCGAACTCCCCGCCGAGGACCTCACCTGCGAGGGCTAGCCGCCTTCAGCCACACCGCGAGCACCGCGCCCACCGCGCACAGCGCCGCGGTGATCAGGAAGATCTCGGTGTACTGGGTGAGCAGCGCGTCGTTGACCGCGGCCCGGTAGCCGGCCAGCTCCCGCTCGGCCACCGCCGGGTCCTTGCCGAAGGGCAGCGGCACCGCCAGATCGGCGGTCAGGCTGTGGAAGCGGTGCAGGCCCCACGCCGACAGCCCGGCCACACCCACCAGCATGCCGGTCATGCGGGCCACGACCACCCCCGCCGAGGCCACCCCGTGCTCGCGCGCGGGCACCGCCTTGAGCACCGCCGCCGACAGCGGCGCGATGACCAGCCCGAGCCCGAATCCCGCGATCGCCAGGTCGGTGTCCAGCCGGGGCAGGCCCAGCGGGTGCGGGCTCGACAGCACGTCCACCGGCCAGAACGACATCAGCAGATAGCCGACCGCGGCGATCGCCATGCCCGAGACCGTCACCCACCGGTCGCCGAAGCGCCCGGCCAGCCACCCGCCGAGCACCGCCCCGATCGGCAGCGCGACGAGGAAGCGCAGCAGGAGCAGCACGCCGCCGCGGTCGTCACGGCCCAGCAGCGTCTGGGCGAACAGGTCGACGTTGACGAGGGTGACCATCAGCGCCCCGCCCGCGGCCACCGACACCCCCAGCGCCACCAGGAACGGCCGCATCGCGATGCCCGCCGGGTCGATCAGCTTGGTGCCCGCCCGCCGCTCCCACACCAGGAAGCCCACGGCCGCCACCGCCGCCCCGATCAGCACCGGCACGCCCCACGGCGGCAGCACCGCCTCGCGCGGGTTCGGGTTGTAGAGGCCGACCACGGCCATGCCGAGCGCCAGCGCCAGCAGCAGCCCGCCCACGACATCGACCCGCACCGGCTGCCGCTCGCGCGCGGGCACGGTCAGCTGCACGGCCACCGCCGCCAGCAGCGCCAGCGGCACATTCACCCAGAACACGCCTCGCCAGCCGGAGATCCCCAGCAGGGAGGTCCACAGCGGGATCGCCGCCACCGCCACCCCGTACAGCGGCCCGAGCACACTGCCCAGCTCCTGCGCGCCGCCGACCGCGCCCAGCACCGCTGAGCGGCGCCGCTCGCTCCACAGATCGGCGACCAGCGCCATCGTCACCGGCAGCAGCGCTCCGCTCGCCACGCCCTGCACCACCCGCCCGATGACGAGGACGGTCAGGTCCGGCGCCGCCGCGGTGATCACCGACCCGGCGACGAACCCGCCCAGGCACAGGTGCAGCACCAGCTTGCGGCCGAACCGGTCCGAGAGCTGCCCCAGCAGCGGCATCGCCGCGATGTAGCCGAGCAGGTACCCGGTGACGATCGGCGTCACCTGCTCCAGCCGGTTCACCGGGATGCGCAGGTCATCGATGATCTGCCGGATGACGCTGACCACCACGTAGGTGTCCAGCGCCCCGAGCAGCACGGCCAGCCCGGCCGCGCCGATCGCGATCCGACGCCCCCGCGAGGGGACGTCAGGGGAGTCCGCGCCGGCAGTGGTGGCGTTGGGGGTCGCTGGGCCGCTGGTCATCAGGCGGGCGGGGTCACCGTGACCGGCACGTCGACATCGGTGAGCGTGAGATCGACGCTGGCGTTGTCGGGCAGCGCCACCGACGCCTTCACCGGCCGCTTCGTCGCCTCCGACACCCACACCGTCACCCTGGCGTCCCCGCTCACCCCAGGTACCAGCGACGACACGTCCTGCTGCGCCGCGGTGCCGACCACCCGCAGCGTCGACTCACCCGCGACGTCCTCGCGCGCCTCGGTCACCGGGTCCTGGAGACCGCCGAGCACCTTGGCCACACCCCGCTGCGGGTCCAGGATCGCCGACGGGTCGTACAGGCTCGACGTCAGCGCGGCGGGCAGCTGCTGCCAGCCCCCCGTCGGACCCTTGATGAACAGGCCACCGTCGACCAGCACGAACTCGCCGTCGAACAGGTTGCCCATCAGCGTCAGCTTGACCGTGCCCTTGGCCGACCCCTCCTTGGTGAGGTCGCCCTCGGCCTCCTGCACCGGGATCGCGGGCACCGTCCCGTTGACCTTCAGGCTGAAGTGCGCGCTGGAGATCGCCCCGCTGGCCGCCGCGGCGTCCTTGAGCACCTGCGCGGCGTCCGGCAGCCCCGCGGTGTCCTCCCCACCGGAGGAACATCCCGCGGCCAACCCGACCGCCAACAGCATCCCAACCACTACCCGGCGCGCGACCATGCCCGGAATCGTAGAACTCGACGCCTGAGAACCGCTCAGCGCGCCGCGAACCAGCCCGGCACGCTGATCGGCGGGTCCGCGCGGATCAGCCCGTTCGCCGAAAGGTCCTGCGGTAGGCGAGCGGCGCGACCCCGATCGCCGTGCGCAGGTGCTGGCGCAGCGACGCCGCCGTCCCCAGACCGGACAGCCTGGCCACCTCCTCCACGGGCAGGTCGGTCTCCTCCAGCAGCTCCCGCGCCCGCCGCACCCGCTGCTGGATCAGCCACGTCCCCGCCGACACCCCGGTCTCGGCGCGGAACCGCCGCGAGAACGTCCGCACGCTCATCCGCGCGTGCCTGGCGAGCGCGGCCAGGTCCAGCGGCTCGGCCAGCCGGTCCACCGCCCACTCCCGCGTGGCCGACACCCCCGACCCGTCCCCGACCGGCACCGGCGCGTCGATGAACTGCGACTGCCCCCCGTCCCGCCACGGCGGCACCACGCAGTACCGAGCCGCCCGATTGGCCACCTCACTGCCGTGGTCGGACCGCACCAGGTGCAGACACAGGTCCAGCCCCGCCGCCAGCCCCGCCGAGGTCAGCACATCCCCGTCATCGACGAACAGCACGTCCGGGTCCAGCTCCACCCTCGGGTACAGCGCCCGGAAGTCCTCGGCGAACCGCCAATGCGTGGTCGCCCGCCGCCCGTCCAGCACCCCCGCCGCACCGAGCACGAACGCCCCCGTGCAGATCGAGACCATCCGAGTCCCCGGCCGCACCAGCGCCAGCGCCGCTGCCAACTTCGTACCCAGCACCCCTTCCCGCCGCGGCCCAACCGCCCTCGTCCCCGGCACGACCACCGTGTCCGCCTCGGCCAGCACCTCCGGCCCGTGATCGACCAGCGCGGTGAACCCCGCCGTCATCCGCACCGGCCCACCGTCCGCCGAACACACCGCCACCTCGTACAACGCCTCCCCACCCTCCCCAACCGCGGCGTTCAGCACCTGCGGCGGGATGCAGAGGTCAAACCCGACCGACTCCTCCGCGGCCAACACAACAACCCGATGCGCCATGGCCAGATCCTGACACATATTGGCACTCCGGCCACTAGCCTCCCCACGCCCTCTCAGCGACGCTCACCCCGTGACCCGCCCGCCCGATCCCCCCGCCGTCGCCGACACGCCCCTTCCCCAACGGCCCACCCCCACCGACCCGACCACCAGCACCCCCACCGCCCCGGCCAGCACCGCCGCGGCCACCACCCCTGCCACCACCCCTGCCACCACTGTCCCGGCCACCGCCGTCACCCCGGCCGCCACCGCCCCGGTCCCGGTCACCGCCCCAGCCACCGCCCCGGCCGCCTCGGCCTCCGCCGTCGCCTCGGCTGGCGCCGGGAGCACCCCACCGGAGCGGGCACGTCGCGTTCGCCGTCCGCACTGGGCGTGGTTCGTCGCCGCCACCGCCTTCGTCGCCCTAGTCGGCGCCGCGGGCTTCCGGGCGGCGCCGAGCGTGCTCATCGATCCCCTGCACCGCGAGTTCGGCTGGTCGACGGCCACCATCTCCGCCGCGGTGTCGATCAACCTCCTGCTCTACGGCCTGATCTCCCCGTTCGCCGCGGCTCTGATGGACCGCCTCGGCATGCGCCGCGTCGTCGCCTGCGCGCTGCTGCTGGTCGCCGCGGGCAGTGGTCTCACCGTGTTCATGACCGCCAGCTGGCAGCTGCTCCTGCTGTGGGGGGTGCTCGTCGGCGTTGGCACTGGCTCGATGGCTCTCACCTTCGTCGCCACCGTCACCTCCCGGTGGTTCGTCCGCCACCAGGGCCTCGTCGCAGGCGTGCTCACCGCGGGAGGAGCGGCGGGCCAACTCGTGTTCCTGCCGCTCACCGCCCACTTGGCCGCCGACCACGGATGGAAGAGCGCGTCCCTCGCCGTCAGCGCAGCCGCGCTCGCCGTCGTCCCCCTGGTCCTGCTCGCCCTCCGTGAGCGCCCCGAAGACGTCGGCACCACCGCCCTCGGCGCCACCCCCACGCCACCCGCTCATCCGTCGGAGACCCAGCTTCCGTCGGCTCAACCCCAGCCTGCCCAGCCACCACCCACTCGCAGCGCCGCCCGCGCCGTCATCGTCCTGCGCGCTGCTGCCCGCCACCGCACGTTCTGGCTGCTCGCTGCCGGTTTCGCCATCTGCGGCGCGTCCACCAACGGCCTCATCGGCACGCATTTCGTCCCCGCCGCGCACGACCACGGCATGCCGGTGACCACCGCCGCGGGCCTGCTCGCCCTGGTCGGCCTGTTCGACATCGCGGGCACGATCGCCTCCGGCTGGCTCACCGACCGCGTCGACCCGCGCGCCCTGCTCGCCGTCTACTACAGCCTCCGCGGCGCGAGCCTGCTCTTCCTGCCGCACCTGTTCGCCGCCACCACCGAACCGCCCATGTGGGCCTTCATCGTCTTCTACGGCCTCGACTGGGTCGCCACCGTCCCGCCCACCGTCGTCCTCTGCCGCCGCGCCTTCGGCGCCGACGGCCCCATCGTCTTCGGCTGGGTGTTCGCCGCACACCAGGTCGGCGCGGGCGTCGCGGCCCTCGGCGCCGGACTCATCCGCGATCACCAGGGCCACTACGACCTCGCCTGGTACGCGGCGGGGGGTCTCTGCGCCGTGGCCGCCGTCCTCTCCCTGCGCATCCGGTCACACCGAGCGGCCGAGAGAGCGCCCACCGCCGGGTGATGTCTACGCTTCCGGTCATGGATCGCCAGCAAGACTTCGTGCTGCGCACCCTTGAGGAGCGCGACATCCGGTTCGTCCGGCTGTGGTTTACCGACGTGCTGGGCTTCCTCAAGTCCGTCGCCGTCGCCCCCGCCGAGCTGGAGGGCGCCTTCTCCGAAGGCATCGGCTTCGACGGCTCCGCCATCGAGGGCTTCGCGAGGGTGTACGAGTCCGACATGGTGGCCAAGCCCGACCCGTCGACCTTCCAGGTCCTGCCCTGGGAGACCCCCGGCGGCGAGCCCTACTCCGCGCGCATGTTCTGCGACATCGCCATGCCCGACGGCTCCCCCTCCTGGGCCGACCCCCGCCACGTCCTGCGCCGCACGCTCTCGCGCGCCAGCGAGGCCGGGTTCACCTGCTACGTGCACCCGGAGATCGAGTTCTTCCTGCTCAGCAACCTCCCCTCGGACGGCACACCCCCCGAGCCCGCGGACAACGGCGGCTACTTCGACCAGGCCAGCCACGCCACCGCCACCCACTTCCGCCGCCACGCCATCGAGACCCTGGAGGCGATGGGCATCTCGGTGGAGTTCAGCCACCACGAGGGCGCCCCCGGCCAGCAGGAGATCGACCTGCGCTACGCCGACGCCCTCACCATGGCCGACAACGTCATGACCTTCCGCTACGTGATCAAGGAGGTCGCCCTCACCCAGGGCGTGCACGCCTCCTTCATGCCCAAGCCGTTCACCGACCAGCCCGGCTCCGGCATGCACACCCACGTCAGCCTGTTCGAGGGCGACCAGAACGCCTTCTACGACAGCGAGGACCCCTACCAGCTCTCGGCAACCGGCAAGGCCTTCGTCGCCGGCCTGCTGCGCCACGCCAGGGAGATCTCGGCCATCACCAACCAGTGGGTCAACTCCTACAAGCGCCTCATGGTCGGCGGCGAAGCCCCTTCCGCGGTCTGCTGGGGCCACGCCAACCGCTCCGCGCTGGTCCGCGTCCCCATGTACTCCCCGGGCAAGGCCTCCTCCCGGCGCGTCGAGATCCGCTCCCTCGACTCCGCCTGCAACCCGTACCTGGCCTACTCGGTCATCCTCGCCGCGGGCCTCAAGGGCATCGCCGAGGGCTACGAGCTCCCCCCGGCCGCCGAGGACGACGTCTGGTCCCTCTCCGACCGCGAGCGCCGCGCGGCCGGCTACGCCCACCTGCCGCAGAACCTCGGTGAAGCCCTCACCGAGATGGAGAACTCGGAGCTGCTCGCCGAGACCCTCGGCGAACACGTCTTCGACTTCTTCCTCCGCAACAAGCGCTCCGAGTGGGACGCCTACCGCCGCAGCGTCACCCCCTACGAACTCCGCACGATGCTCCCCGTCCTCTGACCGACCCGACAGCGGATCACCGCACGGACCCGCACGGACCCGCATGGAGTCCGATGGACATCGCCGAGTTCCAGCGCCTGCGCCGCGCGGGCGCGACGTCCGCGCTGGAGCAGACCCAGGCCTGCCTGACCCGCATCGCCAGGCACGACCCGGCACTGCACGCCGTGCTCTGCCTCAGCCCACTGGCGCTGGCCCGCGCCCGCGCCAGCGACGCCCGCGTCGCCGCGGGCACGTCGCTGGGCCCACTCGACGGCGTCACCGTCCTCGTCAAGGACAACGTCGACACCGCCGACCTGCCCACCACCGCGGGCTCACGTGCCCTGGCGGGCTCCTACCCGCTCCGGGACGCGGCCGTGGTCGCACGCCTGCACGCGGCAGGCGCTGTCGTCCTGGGCAAGACCAACCTCTCGGAGTGGGGCAACTTCCGCTCCACCCGCTCGATCGGCGGCTGGTCGGCCGTGGGCGGGCAGACCGCCAACCCGCACCTGCTCGCCCACGAGCCCGGCGGCTCCTCGTCCGGCTCGGCCGCCGCCGTCGCCGCGGGCATGGCGCAGCTGGCCATCGGCACCGAGACCAACGGCTCCATCGTCAACCCGGCGGGCCTGTGCGGAGTCGTCGGCCTCAAGCCCTCGGGCGGCCTGATCCCGACCGACGGGGTCGTCCCCATCAGCCCGCACCAGGACACCGTCGGCATGCTGGCCAGGCACGTCGCCGACGCGGCCACCGCGCTCGCGGTGCTCGGCGGGGACCGGCCCCAGGGGGATCGGGTGGCAGGTCCGGTGCACGCGGACCTCGATCCCACCTGGCTGCGGGGACGGCGGCTGGGCATCTGGCGGCGCCCGGGGAGCCGCTTCGCCGATCGCGTCCTCGACGGCGCCGTCGCCGCCCTCGCCGATGCCGGGGCCATCTGCGTGGACGTCGAGGTGCCGGACGTGGCCGAGATCGATGAGCTGTCCTGGCTCGCCGTGGTGGCGGAGTTCCGCGGCGCGCTCGACGAGTACCTGCGCACGCGCCCGGACGCTCCGGCGAGCCTGGCCGAGCTGATCCAGTTCAACCGTGTCGACCCGATTGAGCTGTCCCGCTTCGACCAGGACATCTTCGAGCTGGCCGTCGACGCCGACCCCCACGACCGCGACCACCGGCCAACCGCCACCAGGCTGGCCCGCGCCGCCGTCGAGAGCACCGTCGCCGCCCACCGGCTCGACGCCATCGCCGCACCCGCGAACGGGCCCGCCGCGCCGATCGGGAACCCCGGTTCCCCTGTCGACTCGGCGACTCCCGCCGCGGTCGCCCGCTTCCCGGCCGTCACCGTCCCCGCTGGGTCGGCTGGGCCACTGCCCATAGGCATCACCTTCCTCTCCGGCGCCCACCGGGACGCCCACGTGCTGAGCGTGGCCACCGCGTTCGAACGGCTGGCCCAGGCCAGGCGGGACCCGGACTTCCACCCGGCTCTCCCGACCTGAACATCTCCAGGTTGCCGCCGCGGCCCTGGCCCGGTCATCCCGAACTTCGGGCCTGTGGACAACTCGTCCGAAAGTCAACTTCGCCCGACCGGGGGTAGGCGCTGGACGGCCGGAACGGACTAGGTTGGCCGGGTGCCCGACCTGTCCCCACCGGTCATCGCCTGCACGGTGGCTGCCGCCGTCGACCTGCCCGCAGCGCGCGTCGCCGCGCGCACCTGGCTGGACCACCACCCCGGTGGCCAGTTCGTGCTGCTGCTGGTCGACGCTGAGGAACCGGGGGCGCTGCGCCCCGCCGACATCGGCGTCACCGACCTGGCGGTCCTGGCCACCGGCCACACCGCCCGCGAGGCCGCCGCCGCCCTGCGCCCCCGCCTCATCGAGTGGCTGCTGGCCAGGCACGACAAGCCGGTCCTGCACCTAGACCCGCACGTGCGGGTCTACGCCCCGCTCGCCGAGCACCTGGTGGCCGAGCTGGCCGACGCGGCGCTGCTGCTGGTACCCCGCGTGCTGCGCCCACTGCCCGATGACGGTCTGCGCCCCTCACCTGCCGAACTTCGCTCGGCAGGCGTCTACGACGCAGGCTTCGTACTGGCCGCCCCCGGCGCCGAGCACTTCCTGCACGCCTGGGCCGACGCCGCCGCCGCCGACCCGGCTCGCGCCGCGGAGGTGCTCGACGGCGCCCCCGCGCTCGTGGACCACCGCGTCCTGCGCGACCCCGGCCTGGGCCTGTCCTGCTGGAACGCCGCGCAGCGCCCACTGGCGATGACCGCGGAGCAGACGATGACCGCGGCGGGCGCGCCGCTGCGCACGGTCGACTTCACCGGGTTCGACCCGGTGCGGCCGTGGCTGTTCAACGCCGCCATCGCCGACCACCCGCGCGTCCTGCTGTCGGAGTTCCCGCTGCTCAGCAGGCTGTGCGCGGCCTACGCCGCCGATATCGACGTGCCGGGGACGAAGCCGACGGCCCGCTTCGGCCTGCTTCCGGACGGCACCGAGGTCCCCGCGGGCCTTCGCGCGCGCTTCCGCGCCGCCCGCCGAGGCCCGACCGACGACCGCCCGCCGCCGATGACGGACCCGGCGGGCTTCATCGGCTGGGCCTGCGGCCCCGACCCGGACCTGCCCGGCGCCACGCGCTGGGCCGCCGCTGTCTGGGCGGAGGACCCCGACCTGCGCGTTCGGTTCCCCGACCCGCAGGCGAGCGCCTTCCGGGAGTGGTGCGCCAGTGACGGCCTGCTCTCGGGACGGCTGCCGCAGAGCGCCGTCCCCGGCCAACCGGGCGAGGTCGCTCTCCTGGACCAGATAGGCGTGACCGTCCTCGGCGACGGCCGGCTCGCGGACAAGGTTCGTCGCGCGGCCGAGGCATCCGGACTACCGGTCGCCGACGACTGCCGCTATCCGGTCGTCCTTCTGTGCGACGCGGTCGTCGTCGCGCCGCCGCACCGACACGTGATCGCCGTCCGCGACCAGCTCGCCCCCGTGCCCGACGGCGCGTCCGAGCGGTGGTTGGCCTGGCCCGCCCAGGCGACCCCCACCGACGGGGTCACCACGCATACGGTCCCGCTGCCGATCAGCGACCCCGGCGCCCGCGAGGACGCCGATTCCGCCAGGGCCGCGCTCGACCTGGGCGACGGACCGGTCTTCGTCGCCATCGCCGACCGCTGCGAAGAGGTCATCACCACCTTCGCCGAGGCCTTTCCCGACCGTGCGGACGCCCGGCTCGTGCTGCTCGTGCCGGGCCGGGTCGCGCGCAGTGAGGCCGCCGAACGCCTGCGGCTGACCTCGGCGGGCGACCCCAGAGTGCGGCTGATCACCGACCAGTCGCGCTTCCCGACCGCGGTCGACGCGGCGAGCTGGGCGGTGTCGTTCCACCCGTCCGACCACCCCGACGCCGGTCCCGTGCACCAGTGGCTGATCGCGACGTCGCTGCGCGGAGTGCCGGTGATCACCGCCACCGGTGGTCTCGCCGCTGAGCTGCTGGGCGGTGACGGGTGCGTCGCGCTGCCCGCCGACATGACGGCCAAGCGCCGGGGCCGCGCCGTCGCAGACCTGGCCGAGGACATCGCGAAGGCGGACAAGGTCGGCGCCGCGGCGCGCACGCAGCTCTCCGAGGCGCTGTCGCCGTCGGTCACCGGAGCAGCGGTGCGCAGGCGCATCGAACTGGCTTACCGAGGCTGGCGAGCCGGACGCGCGCTCGCGGCGGCGACGGAGGAAGACCCGCTGCGTCCGCTGCTGGCCGCGCGGCACGCCCTCCTGCGCAAGCCCGACGTCGACGTGGGGCACCGCATCCCGATGGCGCCCGCCCTGCGGCGCGGGGTCCTGCGGGTGCTCAACCACTACGACGCGCACCTGACCTGGGTGATGTCGTCGCTGCTGGACAGCATGGAGCGCACGGCTGCGGGACTGGTCGAGCGCCAGGACCGCATCACCGCGGCGGGGGCCGGGCTCGACGCCGACCTGCTGCGCGCCGACATCGACCTGGTCGCCGAGCGCAACGCGCAGCTGGGCAGGCAGATCGCGGCGACCGGCGAAGAGGTCGCGCGACTGCGCGGGGAGGTGGCCGACGGGGTGCGCACCGTCGGTGACTTCGCGGCCCTCGTCCGCAAGAACCCCAGCCGCCCGAGCGACCCCGGTGTGGGGGAGCAGGTTCGCGCGATGTCCGAGGCGCTGGAGACGAGCCAGGCGCGGATAGCGGCGCTGGAGGAGCGGCTCTCCCGCGAGCTGTCCGACCGCGATGCCCGCCTCGACCTGGGCCGCTGGTCGGCTGACCAGGCCCTGAAGGCCACCGACGCGTTGCGCAGAGTCGTTGTGCGGCAACACGAACGGGTGGAATCCGCCGACGTGGCGGAGGTGCCGAGTTCGCTGGTGCTCTGCGACGCCGGGTTGATCCGGCTGCCCGCGCAGGACAGCGTCATGTCGGCCGTGCTGTCGAGCAACGGGGTGTGGGAGCCCGAGGTCACCGACCTCGTGGACTCGCTCATCGAGCCCGACACGGTGTTCCTCGACGTGGGCTCCTACGTCGGCTATCACTCGCTGCGCGTGCTCGCTCGCCTGGCCACCAGCGGCACCGTCGTCGCGGTCGAGCCCGACGCCGAGGCGGTGAAGCTGTTGCGGCACAACGTTTCCGCGAACGTCTCGCCCGCGATCGCCGACCGGCTGGCCGTGCTGGAGAAGGCCGCATGGGACGGCCCTGCCGCGCTGGTCGGCAGGGCCGCGCCCGGTGGTGGACTCCGGGTCGCACCCCAAGATCCAGAAAGCGTGACCACCGCCACATCAGGTGAGTTGCGGTTCGAGGGCGTCCGGCTCGACAAGGAACTCGACACCGTGGGGGCGGCCGCGGGGCAGCGGTTGTCGGTCGTGAAGGTCGATGTCCCGGGCCGAGGACACCGGGTGCTCGGGGGCCTGGTGCGCAGGCTGCGCAAGGACCGGCCGAGCGTGATCGTGGCCGTCGATGGGCCTCTGACCAGCGGTTTCGGGGAAGATGTCGGAGTCATCCTGCGGGAGTTCCGCACCTGGGGTTACGAGCTGGTCCGGCTGGGCGACGAGCGCTCGGCGACCCCCGAGGAACTGCTCGACGAGGTGCTCTCCGGGGTGGTGCGCACGCTGTGGCTCCGACCGGTCGCAGCGCGCTGACCAGCCGATTTGACTTTGCTGATCGAAGCCGCGTAACTTTCTCCCTGTCGCACGGAGCGGCCGGAACGAAAGCGGGCCTCAGAGCCTGATCGGGACGGAAACTCCACCGGGTCGAGCGGGTTGACACCGCGAATCGGACCGAGTAACGTAGTGCGTCGTTGCCCGAGCCAGAACTTCCGGTAAGGATCTTGCGGTCCTCCACGGGTTGGTCGGTGGGCAAAACTAAGCTAGGCAATATCAGCCTCTAATGGCTTGCGGTCCTCCGCGAGATCATTGGATGTGCGTGTGTTGTTTGAGAACTCAACAGTGTGCCGATGAAAGCCAGTAGAGCTTTTATGAAGTGAACCCCTTTTGTGGGTTCCTTTGAGTAGATTGATTGACCAGATACGTCTGGTTGCT